>JBJXEM010000025.1:0-53487 GCA_046154225.1 Rickettsiales bacterium | reverse complement strand
TGCCCGGCGACAACGTGAAAATGACCGTGGAACTCATCGCCCCGATCGCGATGGACCAGGGCCTGCGTTTCGCCATCCGCGAAGGCGGCCGCACCGTCGGCGCTGGGGTTGTGGCGAAGGTATTGGCGTAAACAGGATTCGGGATTCAGCATTCAGGATTCAGTAAAAAAGAAAGGAAATGGGTTTGAGATAATACGGTAAGGACAGAGGGGAATTTCCCCCTGAATCCCGAATCCTGAATCCCGAATCCTTTAAGGAGTAAACAATGGCCACCATGCAAAACCAGAAAATCCGGATCCGCCTGCAGGCGTACGATCACGCGGTGCTCGATCATTCGGCGCGCGAGATTGTCAACACTGCGAAGCGCACCGGCGCACAAGTGCTCGGCCCCGTTCCGCTGCCGCGCCGTATAGAGCGTTTCACGGTGAACCGTTCGCCGCACATCGACAAAAAGTCGCGCGAGCAGTTCGAAATCCGCACCCACAAACGCCTGATCGACATCGTCGAGCCGACCCCGCAAACGGTCGACGCGCTCGGTAAACTCGACCTCGCTTCGGGTGTCGATGTGGAAATCACCGTTCTGGCTGCGGCGTAGGGAGAAGTATCATGCGTGCACGTACCGGAGTAATTGCAGAAAAAATCGGGATGACCCGGGTGTTCGACGAGTTCGGGCAAACCGTGGCCGTCACCGTGCTGAAGCTCGACAATTTACAAGTTGTCGCTCAGCGCACCAAGGAAAAGCATGGCTATAGCGCCGTTCAGCTGGGGCACGGCACTGCCAAGGTGAAACGCGTCAACAAGGCAGTTCGCGGCCAGTTCGCGAAAGCCAACATTGAGCCGAAGAAAAAACTCGTCGAGTTCCGCGTGGCGGACGATGCGATTCTGCCCGTCGGTCAGGAAATTCGCGCCGACCATTATGTGGCAGGCCAGTTCGTGGACGTCGTGGGTGTCACCAAAGGTAAAGGTTTCGCGGGCGTGATGAAGCGCTGGAACTTTGCCGGTTTGGAAGCATCGCACGGGGTATCGGTTTCGCACCGTTCGCACGGTTCGACCGGTCAGCGTCAGGATCCGGGTCGCGTGTTCAAGAACAAGAAAATGGCGGGTCATTTGGGTACCGAGCGCATCACGATGGAAAACCTCGAGATCGTGCGTGTCGATGCCGAGCGTAACCTGATCCTCGTGAAAGGTTCCGTCCCGGGCGTCGATAACTCGCTGGTGCAAGTGCTTGACGCGCAAAAACGTGCCCGTCCGGCCGATGCGCCGTACCCGGCAGTGAAAGTAGAAACGAAGACCGAAGCGAAAACGCAGGCCCCGGTAACGGAAGCGCCTGCGGCAGAAGCACCGGCTGAGAAAGCGGCGGAGTAAGCATCATGAAAATCAACGTCATCACTCTGGAGAACAAGGCCGCCGGTGAGCTCGAGCTCAACGACGACGTGTTCGGCCTCACTCCGCGCAAGGATATTCTCCAGCGCGTGGTGGAATGGCAGCGTGCGAAAGCCCGCGCCGGTACGCATAAAACTAAAACCCGTGCCGAAGTTTCCGGCACCGGCAAAAAGCCGTTCAAGCAGAAGGGTACCGGCGGCGCACGTCAGGGCACCTTGCGCGGGCCACACCAGGAAGGCGGTGGGCGCGCTCATGGTCCCGTGGTGCGTAGCCATGAATATAAACTGCCGAAAAAAGTTCGCGCACTGGGCCTGAAACACGCCCTGAGCGCGAAACAAGCCGCAGGCCAACTGTTCATTCTCGACGCGCTGAAAGGCGACAAGAGCGCGACGGTCGCCAAAAACTTCGCGGGCCTCGGCTTCAAGAAACCTTTGTTCATCGCGGGTGAGGTGGATGCCAGCTTTGCACTTGCCGCGCGCAACGTGAAACATGTCAACATCCTGAAAGTGGCCGGTGCCAACGTGGTGGATATTCTGCGCCACAAGGAACTGGTGCTGACCAAAGACGCAGTGGCCGCACTGCAAGAGAGGCTCAAATGATCGCGACTGCTAAAAAAGAAACTTCTGTGAAAAAAGCACCGGCGAAAAAAGCCTCGGCCAAAAAATCGGTCGTGTCGCTCGACGGGCGTCATTACGACGTGCTTCAACGCCCGGTGATTACCGAGAAATCGACCGCCGCCAGCGAGCACAATAAAGTGACCTTCAAAATCTCGCCGACCGCCACCAAGAATGACGTGAAAGCGGCAGTGGAAGCGATTTTCAAAGTATCGGTGTTGAAAGTGAACACCATCAATACCGAAGGCAAAATGAAGAAATTCAAGGGCCGTGATGGTCAGCGCAGCGATGTCCGCAAGGCCATCGTAACGTTGGCAGCCGGCCAGTCGATCGATTTGCAATCGGCAGTGAAGTAGGATTTAGGATTCGGCATTCAGGATTCAGGTAAGAAAGGAAAAGGATTTGAAAGATGATGAATAAGGATGTCGCGGTTACTTCCCCGAATCCCGAATGCTGAATCCCGAATCCTTCAAGGAGAACTTATGGCACTGAAACATTTTAAACCGACGACCCCAAGCCAGCGCCAGCTGGTGTTGATCGATCGTAGCGAGCTGTATAAAGGCAAGCCGGTGAAGACGCTCGTTGAGAGCAAATCCGGCACCGGTGGTCGCAACAATGCGGGCCGCATCACCAGCTTCCAAAAAGGCGGCGGGGTGAAGAAGGCTTACCGCGTGATCGATTTCAAGCGTCGCAAGTTCGACATGCCCGCGCGCGTTGAGCGCCTGGAATACGACCCGAACCGTTCGGCGTTCATTGCGCTCATCCAGTACGAAGACGGCACGCAGAGCTAC
The DNA here is from genome assembly GCA_046154225.1 of Rickettsiales bacterium. Classification (GTDB taxonomy): domain Bacteria; phylum Pseudomonadota; class Alphaproteobacteria; order Rickettsiales; family UBA3002; genus QFOX01. The sequence continues at coordinate 50,699 of JBJXEM010000025.1, read as the reverse complement.
ATCCTGGCACCGCAGCGCCTGAATCAGGGCGACATGGTGATCGCGAGTGAGCGCGCCGACATTAAACCGGGCAACGCTATGCCATTGTCGAGCATCCCGATCGGGACCATTGTGCACAACGTGGAAATGAAGCCCGGCAAAGGCGGCCAGATCGGCCGTTCGGCTGGCGCTTACGTTCAACTCGTAGGTAAAGATTCCGGCTACGCTCAGCTGAAGCTGCGCTCGGGTGAACTGCGCATGGTGCCCAGCACTTGCATGGCCACCATCGGCGCCGTATCGAACCCCGACCACCAGAACGAAGTGATCGGTAAAGCCGGTCGTAACCGCTGGAAGGGCAAACGTCCGCACGTACGTGGTGTGGCCATGAACCCGGTCGATCACCCGCATGGTGGTGGTGAAGGTAAAACCTCGGGCGGTCGCCATCCGGTGACGCCGTGGGGCCAGCCGACCAAGGGCTACAAAACCCGCAACCCGAAAAAGAAAAACAAACTCATCATCCGCACTCGCCACCAGGCGAAGGGCCGGGGTAAATAGGAGAAGTTATGGCACGTTCCGTCTGGAAAGGTCCGTTCATCGACGCATATCTGCTGAAGAAAGCCGATGTTGCGCGTAATTCGAGCCGCAATACGATTATTCAAATCTGGTCGCGCCGCAGCACGATCCTGCCGCAATTTGTGGGCCTCACCTTTGGGGTTTACAATGGCCGCAAACATATCCCGGTGAGTGTTACCGAGGAAATGATCGGTCACAAATTTGGTGAATTCTCGCCCACCCGCACGTTCGTCGCGCATGGTGGCAACGAGAAGAAAACCGCCGAGAAGAAATAGAGGACGTCATGAGCAAGCCAAAACGTGAACGCAGTCTGGAGGCCAACGAAGCCCGCGCCATTTTGCGCAACCTTCGTACCAGCCCCTACAAGCTGAACCTGGTCGCGGAAATGATCCGCGGCATGAAAGCGTCGGAAGCGCTGACGCAGCTGCATTTCAGCAATAAGCGCATCGCGAACGATGTGCGCAAAGTGCTGCAGTCGGCCATCGCCAACGCCGAGAACAACCACAACCTCAACGTGGATACGTTAGTGGTGAAGGAAGCCTGGGTCGGCAAGAGCATGGTGCTGAAACGTTTCCATGCCCGCGCCCGCGGCCGTGGTGCAAAAATTTTGAAACCCTACTCGCACCTGACGATCGTCGTGCGCGAAGCTGAAGGAGCGTAGATTATGGGTCAGAAGATCAATCCAATTAGCCTCCGCCTCGGGATCAATAAAACCTGGGACTCGCGCTGGTTCGGCGACGCCGACTATGCCGACAAACTGCACGAAGATTTCAAAATCCGCGCCTATGTGAAAAAGACGCTGAAGGAATCGAAAGCCGGTGTGTCGAAAGTCATCATCGAGCGCCCGAACAAGAAATGCAACGTGTCGATTCACTCGCCGCGCCCGGGTTCGATCATCGGTAAAAAAGGCGCCGACATCGACAAAATCAAAAAAGACATCCAGAAATTCACCAAGGCCGATGTCAGCGTGAACATCATCGAAGTGCGCAAGCCCGAGCTCGATTCGACCCTGATCGCTGAAGGTGTTGCCGACCAGCTCGAGCGTCGCGTGGCGTTCCGCCGTGCCATGAAGCGCGCAGTGCAGTCGGCCCTGCGTATGGGCGCCGAAGGCATCCGTATCAACGTATCGGGCCGCCTGGGCGGCGCCGAGATTAGCCGCATGGAATGGTACCGCGAAGGCCGCGTGCCACTTCACACCTTGCGTGCCGATGTGGACTATGGTATTGCGACCGCCCTCACGACCTATGGGATCATCGGCGTGAAGGTCTGGGTCTTCAAAGGTGAGATCAGAAAAGACGAGGAAAAACAACGTATGCCAGGCACCGCGAGCAGTTTCGCGCAGGCGTCATAGGCTGCTTCGAAACGGTGTTTTGAAGTAATGTAAGAATAAAGAAAGAACCACGAGTAAAAGTTATGATGCAGCCAAAAAAGACCAAATACCGTAAGGCCCACAAAGGCCGGGTATCGGGCGCCGCCAAGGGTGGATATTCTTTGAACTTCGGCCAGTACGGTCTGAAGGCGATGACGCCCGAGCGCATCACCGCCCGCCAGATTGAAGCCGCGCGCCGTGCCATTTCGCGCCACGTCAAGCGCGTCGGCCGGATGTGGATCCGTATTTTCCCGGATGTGCCGGTAACGCGCAAACCCGCCGAAGTACGGATGGGCTCCGGTAAGGGGTCGGTCGAGTATTGGGTAGCCCGCGTTGAAGCCGGCCGCATCATGTTCGAGATCGACGGCGTATCGGAAGCCGTCGCGCGTGAAGCGTTCGACCGCGCTTCGGCCAAGCTGCCGGTGAAAACGAAATTTATCCGCCGCGTGGAGGCATAATCATGGCAACTGCAGAGCACTATAAAGGCAAAACGCCGGACGAGCTGAAATCCTCCGTCGCCGACCTGAAAAAAGAACTGTTCAACCTGCGCTTTCAAAAAGCGTCGGGCGAGCTGAGCAATACGGCGCGTTTCCGCGAAGCCAAGCGTGAAATCGCCCGCATCCTGACGCATCTGCGTCAGAATAAAAAAGCTGCATCATAGGGAAGAAGAGCAATGCCAAAACGTATCTTACAAGGAACTGTGGTCAGCGATAAATGCGCCAAAACCGTGACCGTCAAGGTCGAGCGCAAAATCCGCCACCCGCTCTATAACAAAATTATCCGTCGCAGCAAAAAATACGCTGCGCACGATGAGTCCGGCTGCAAAGTCGGTGATGTGGTTCGCATCATCGAGTCGGCGCCGATTTCGAAAACCAAACGCTGGGCTGTCGTCGAAAAAGTCGCCGACGCACCGAGCGTAGCGTAACGCGGGGCTTAGGAGAATTTTATGATTCAAATGCAAACCCGCATGGACGTGGCCGACAATTCCGGCGCACGTGAAGTGATGTGCATCAAGGTCCTCGGCGGTTCACACCGCAAGACGGCTTCGATTGGCGACATCGTGGTGGTGTCGGTGAAAGACGCCATTCCGCGTGGCAAGGTGAAAAAAGGTGACGTGCACCGTGCCGTCATCGTGCGCACCCGCTTCGTGACCAAACGCCAGGACGGCTCGGCCATCCGCTTCGACCGCAACGCGGCCGTGCTGATTTCCAAGCAAGGCGAGCCCATCGGCACCCGTATTTTCGGGCCGGTTGCCCGCGAATTGCGTTCCAAGAAATTCATGAAAATCGTTTCGCTCGCGCCGGAGGTTCTGTAGTCATGGCTGCTAAAATCAAAAAAGGTGACACTGTCATCATCCGCACCGGCCGCGACAAAGGCAAATCGGGCGAAGTGACCAAAATGTTCGTGGCCGAGAATAAAGTTCTCGTCACCGGCATCAACACCGTGAAACGCCACACCAAGCCGGGTGCGGCAGGTAACGGCGGCATCATCACCAAAGAAGCGCCGATTCATGTCAGCAACGTGGCGCTCATCGATCCGAAAGACGGCAAGGCAACCCGCGTTGGTTTCAAAATCGGCACCGACGGTAAAAAACAACGTATCGCCAAACGTTCAGGCGAAGTGATCAGCGCATAACAAGGAAAGTAGAAGTCATGGCAACCGAGAAAAAACCCGCTGCAAAGGCCGCAAAATCGGCCGCGCCCAAAGCGGATAAAAAAGACACGGCTCCCAAAGCGGATAAGTCTGCTGATAAAGCTGCGGATAAAGCGAAAGGCGCTGCCCACAAGGCTGCTAACGCGAAAGCGAGTGAGTCGGCTAAATCGGCAGACAAGAAAGCCGACGCAAAGGCCGCGCCAAAAGAGACTGTCACCAAAGTAAAATCGACGGTGGTGCTCGAAGGCAACGCCAAACAGCCGCGCCTGCAGCTGGTGTATGACCGCGAAATCGTGCCTGCGCTGAAAGAGAAGTTCGGCTACAAAAACGTGATGCAAGTGCCGCGCCTCACTAAAATCGTCATCAACATGGGCGTGGGTGAAGCAGTAGCCGACCAGAAACAAATCATTTCGGCTGCCGAAGAAATGACCCTGATCGCAGGCCAAAAGCCGGTGATTACGAAAGCGAAAAAAGCCGAGGCCACCTTCAAGCTGCGCGCCGGCCTACAAATTGGTTGCCGCGTGACCCTGCGTAAACAACGCATGTACGAATTCCTCGACCGCTTCGTGACCATCGCCATGCCCCGCATTCGCGACTTCCGCGGCGTGAACCCCAAAAGCTTCGACGGCCGTGGCAACTACAACATGGGCCTGAAGGAGCAGCTGATTTTCCCGGAGATCAACTATGACCGCGTAAGCAATGTGCGCGGCATGGACATCACCATCGTTACCACCGCCAAAACCGACGACGAAGCGCGTGCCCTTCTTGAGGGTTTCAACGTTCCGTTCCGCAAAAACTAGGAGTATTCATGTCCAAACTCTGCATGAAAGAGCGCGACCGCAAGCGCAAAAACCTCAACAACAAGGTGCGCACCAAGCGCGCCAAGTTGAAAGAGATCGTGATGAACCGCGATCTGCCGATCGAGGAGCGTTTTGCTGCCACGCAAAAACTGGCCGAACTGCCGCGCAACTCGGCGCGCGTTCGTCAGCGTAACCGTTGCGAACTGACGGGTCGTCCGCGCGGCTATTACCGTAAATTCCGCCTGTGCCGGAACAAACTGCGCGAGCTTGGCTCGTTCGGTATGATCCCAGGCCTCATCAAAGCCAGCTGGTAGGGAGCACCATATGAACGACCGCGTCGCCGATTTCCTGACCCGCCTGCGTAACGCTACGAAAGCGCAACTGGCCACTGTCACCTGCCCCTATTCGCGCCTGCTCGCCGACATTTGCGTCGTGCTCGAGGCGGAGGGTTTCATCCGCGCTCACCGCATGGAAGAAGAGGGCACGAAGAAGAACCTCGTCGTCGAAATGAAATATTTCGACGGTGAACCTGCCATTCGCGAACTCAAGCGCGTGTCCAAGTCGGGCCTGCGTAAATATTCGAGCGTGAAGGCACTGCCGAAACACTATAACGGGCTTGGCATTTCCATCGTATCGACCAGTAAAGGCGTCATGACCGATTTCGCGGCACGCCAAAATCAGGTCGGCGGCGAAGTGCTGTGCACCGTATTCTAATTGAAGGGATAAAGGAGTAGATCATGTCCCGTTTAGGTAAATTGCCGGTAGCCATTCCGGATAAAGTGACGGTCAATGTGGGTGCCACAAGCATCACCGTGAAGGGCCCCAAAGGCGAACTTCACACGCTGACCAACGACCGCGTGGTGGTTTCCATCACCGAAGGTAAAGTGTGGGTGAAACCCGCGAACGATTCCCAAGAGTCGCGCGCCATGTGGGGCACCGTGCGTGCTAACGTGAAAAACCTCGTCGAGGGCGTCACTAACGGCTACAAAAAAACGCTCGAGATGACCGGCGTTGGTTATCGTTGCTCGGCCACCGGCCAGATCATTACGCTGGCGCTCGGCTTCAGCCACGAGATTAAATACGTCGTGCCGAAGGGCATCACCGTGACGGTTGAGAAGCAAACGGTGATTCACCTTGCCGGTGCCGACAAACAAAAACTGGGCCAGGTGGCCGCGGAAATCCGCAGCCTCCGTCCGCCCGAGCCGTATAAAGGCAAAGGGATTCGTTACAACGACGAGATCATTCGTCGCAAAGAAGGCAAGAAGAAGTAGGTTATCATGGCAAAAGTTGACAATTTCACCCGCCGTAAAACGCGCGTTCGCTACCAGCTCCGCAAGAAAGCGGCGGGCCGGGTGCGTCTGTCGGTATTCCGCTCGGGCAAACATATTTACGCCCAGCTGATCGACGACGCGCAAGGCAAAACCTTGGCTGCTGCTTCGACGGCGGAGAAGGACATCACCGTTAAAAACGGCGCAACGGTCGCGGCCGCCAAAGAAGTGGGCACCCTGATCGCCAAGCGCGCCAAGGAAGCTAAAGTGGACCACGTGGTGTTCGACCGCGGCGGTTACCTGTTCCACGGCCGGATCAAGGCGCTGGCGGATGCCGCGCGCGAAGCCGGACTCGCATTTTAAGTATAGGGAAGACATTCATGGCACACGAACAGCATAGCGACCGCGAAGAACGCGGTGAAATGATCGAGAACCTGGTCTCGATCAACCGCGTAGCAAAAACCGTGAAGGGCGGCCGCCGCTTCGCGTTTGCAGCTCTGGTAGTTGCAGGCGACGGCAAAGGCAAAATCGGTTACGGCACCGCGAAAGCGAAAGAAGTGCAGGACGCCGTGAAAAAAGCCACCGAGTCGGCAAAAAAATCGATGATCCGCATTCCGCTGCGCGAGTCGCGCACGCTGCACCACGATGTCAAAGGCCGCTTCGGTGCGGGCCGCGTCATCCTGCGTTCGGCACCGGCCGGTACTGGTATCATCGCCGGTGGCCCGATGCGTGCGATTTTCGAAGCACTCGGCGTGCATGATGTGGTGGCGAAATCGACCGGCACCAGCAACCCGCACAACATGGTGAAAGCCACGTTCGCGGCCCTGAAACTAATGAACAGCCCGCGCCTTGTCGCCACCCGCCGCAGCATGAAAGTCGGCGAAGTGGTCGAGCGCCGGGAAGCTGGCGCGAAAGAAGCCGGCGTACATAACGAAGCCGAGTAGAAGGATTCAGGATTTAGGATTCTGGATTCAGGGATAACAAGTTAGGAAAAAGGAGAGGAAAAGGCGAAGCGGGAACATTGGAATCAGGCCCACCTGAATCCTGAATCCCGAATGCTGAATCCTAAAACGTATGGTAACCGCTAAAAAAACCGTCACGGTAAAACAAATCGCCAGCCCATGCGGGCGGACGAAAGACCAACGCGCAACGCTCGTGGGTTTGGGCCTCAACAAAATGCACAAGCAATCGACGCTTGAGGACACGAAAGCCGTCCGCGGCATGATCAACAAGCTGCCGCATTTGGTAGCGGTGGTGGAAACAAAATAGGGTTTAGGGGTTAGGGTTTAGGGTATGGAGAAAATATTTTCTATACCCTAAACCCTATACCCTAGACCCTCCTGAACGGAGTGAAGACGATGCAACTAAACGAACTCAGCAACAACCCCGGCGCTCATAAAAAGCGCATGCGCATTGGCCGCGGCATTGGCTCGGGCAAAGGCAAAACCGGTGGCCGTGGCGGCAAAGGCCAAACGGCGCGTTCCGGCGTGGCTATCAAAGGCTTCGAAGGCGGCCAGATGCCGATCCACCGTCGCCTGCCGAAACGCGGCTTCAACAACTACACCCGCGTCGAGTTCGACGTGATCACCCTGCGCGACCTGCAAATTCTGGTCGATAACGGCACCTTCAAAGCCGGCGAAACGGTCACCACCGCATCGCTGAAAGCCAACGGTGTGGTGCCGAAAACCAGCGAAGGCGTAAAGCTGCTGGTGAAGGGCGAACTGAAAGCCAAGCTGAGCCTAGACATTGAGCGTGCCTCTGCCGGTGCGAAAGCCGCCATCGAAAAACTCGGCGGCAGCGTGACGGTAAAAGTAAAACAAGCCAAACGCGAAAAAGTGGTGAAAGATCCCAAAACCGGCAAGGCGATCAAGAAGGCCTAGCTGAACTGAGGTTCAAAAAATCATAAAAGCCCTTGGAGCAATCCGGGATTTTTCTTGTTAGTAGCTCAAAACGCCTGACGGAAATACGCTGCGCAGCCTACGGTACTGCTGGTGAGCAGATAACTGGCCGCGAGATTGCTGCTAGTTGAAGTATCGGTACAGGCGGCAAGGCCACCATTGGCCCAGACGGCCACTTTGCCGGTGGCGGGTTTGCCATCGTCCAGCTTGGTATCAATATTCCAGAGTTCTTCCGGCTTTAGAATGGGGCTGTTGGATGGAGCATTGGTGACCGTAGCCCCAAGCAGGAAGAAATTACCGGCAGTGCCATCAAACGTCACAGATGAACCTGTTAAGGGCCCATAATACCACACCCACCACAGCGCCGCATTGCCAAATTTGGAAACCGGGGAGTTCAAACTGGTAGACGCGGTTGAAGCGCCACTGGGGGTAATGCCCGTGTAACTGCCCTCAATAAGGCCTGCTCGGGCCAAATGCTGCCAGAAACGTAGAGATTCGTCGGAATTGGCAGTGGGGTAAATCGTGCCCGAGCCATCACCATTACAGGTCTGGGTGCCGGTACCTGCGGCCCCAAAGCAGGCGGCGGTGCTGCCAGTCGAGCCATCCGCCGCATTCCAAAAAGCGGTGGCATTATTCATATCGCCGGGGAGGGCGAAATATTTGTCGCGAAAAGTGCCCACGGCAGTTACGTAGCGGTTATATTCGGTGCTGATCGAACGTAATTGTGCCGCCCGAATCAACGACTGCCCGGCGAGAATGCCCCCGGTGAGCAGGCCTAGAATAACAAGGACGATAGAAAGTTCGACAAGGCTGAACCCCGTATTTTTGACAATTATATTTGGCCGTATCGTGCACATCCCTAAATTGTATCACTGAACTTCAATAACACAAGCAAACCATCGTTGCAAAACTCGAGTAAGAAGCTTGACAGCCCGCCTTGTGTCTTTCATGACATGGCGCTCAAAGCCTGCCGCACCTTACGAAAGAAAACCCCCTATGGTCTCCGCCGCTGAACGTTTTGCTTCGAACATGAATTTTGGCCTGCTGGGCCGCGCGACGGAGTTGAAAAGCCGCTTGCTGTTTGTGCTGGGGGCGCTGATTGTCTATCGCCTTGGCACCTACATTCCCATCCCCGGCATCGACCCGCAAATTCTGCAGGAAATTTTCAAGCAACACGCGAACGGTGTGCTTGGCGTGTTCAACATGTTCTCGGGCGGCGCACTTAGCCGCATGACGATTTTCGCACTCGCGGTGACGCCCTACATTTCCGCGAGCATTATTATTCAGCTAATGAGCGTGGCCGTGCCGCAGCTTGCTACCTTGAAAAAAGAAGGCGAGGCGGGGCGACGCAAAATCAATCAGTATACGCGTTACGGCACGCTGGTGCTGTGTTTGCTGCAGGCCTACGGCATTGCAGGCGGGCTTGAGGGCATGCAGGCGGCAGGCCAAAGCGCGGTCATCAACCCCGGCCTTTATTTCCGTTTCACCACCATGATTACTCTCACCGGCGGCACCATGTTCCTGATGTGGCTGGGCGAGCAGATCACCCAGCGCGGCATCGGTCAGGGCATTTCGCTCATCATCTTCACCGGCATCATCGCCAACCTGCCCAGCAGCTTCGCCAACACGCTCGAGATGGGTCGCAAGGGTATTCTCACGACGTCGACCATCCTGATTATCCTGAGTGTCGTGCTCGGCTTGATTATGCTGATTGTCTATATCGAGCGCGCGCAACGCAAGATTCTCATTCAATATCCCAAGCGCCAGATCGGTAATAAAATCATGCAGGGCGAGGCGACGCATTTGCCGCTGAAGCTGAACTCGGCTGGTGTCATTCCACCGATTTTTGCCAGCTCGCTGCTGTTATTCCCGCTCACCATCGCGGGTTTTAATGCCGAAGGCGGGCCTGTGTGGTTGCGCACCGTCACGTCCTACCTCGCGCATGGGCAGCCGCTCTACATTGTCCTTTTTGTCAGCATTATCGTGTTCTTTTCGTTCTTCTATACCGCAGTGGTGTTCAACCCCGTTGAGACGGCGGATAATCTGCGTAAAAACGGCGGCTTCATTGCAGGTATTCGCCCCGGCAAAAACACGGCCGACTATCTCGACTTCGTGCTCACACGCCTGACCGTCGTAGGCGCAGCCTATCTCGCCCTTGTCTGCACCGTGCCGGAATTTCTGATCGCGCAATATTCGGTGCCGTTTTATCTGGGTGGCACCAGCCTGCTGATTGTGGTCAACGTGATCATCGACTTCGTCGGGCAAGTGCAGTCGCATTTGTTCGCGCACCAGTACGAGGCGTTGATTAAAAAGGCGCGGCTGAAGGGGCGGAAGTAAGTGGAATTGACGAATTGAAGAAATGGCGAATTGAAGAATTCGCATGATTCAAAACGCTCTCTTGCTTTTTTCGTCAATTCGTCATTTCTTCAATTCGTCAATTCATTTAGCGCGGAGCGCGGCATGAACATCATCCTCCTCGGCCCCCCCGGCGCTGGTAAAGGCACGCAAGCCGATTATTTGCGCGACACGCATGATCTGAAAAAACTCTCGACCGGCGACATGCTACGCGAAGCCGTGGCCAAAGGCACTGACGTGGGCCTGAAGGCAAAAGAAATCATGGCCGCAGGCGCGCTGGTGTCCGACGACATCATGATCGCCATCATCCGCGACGCCATCTCGGGCGCGAATTGCCCGAACGGCTTCATCCTCGACGGGTTTCCGCGCACCACGGCGCAGGCCCAAGCCCTCGACCGCATGTTGGCCGACGAAAATAAAGCGCTCGATTTCGTGGTTGAGCTGAATGTGGTAGACGCCGCACTCGTCGCGCGCATTGCCGGGCGCTATAGCTGCAAACAATGCGGCGCGGGTTACCACGACAGCTTCAAACACCCGCAAAAACCCGGCACTTGCGACAGCTGCGGCGCCACCGAATTCACCCGCCGCGACGACGACAAAGCCGAAACCGTCGCCAAGCGCCTAGCTGCCTACCACGAAATGACCGCCCCCATTTTGCCCTATTACGCCGAAAAAGGGATCCTAAAATCCATCGACGGCATGGCGGATATCGGTGAGGTGACCAAGTCGCTTTCGGCACTTATCGCGCAAGGGTAATATCGAAGCCGTGTAAATGCATTCGCGCTAATTTTCATACCTTTGCACAATCTATAACGGAAACTGGCTTTTTGCCCAAATAACCCGTTGACAGCCCCCGAACCATCTGTATATTCCCCGCTCCCGCGAAAAGGGCGGCTTTTTGCCCTGTTTAAAGGAAATCTCATCCATTTTTCAAAACCACGTTTTTGAAAAACGGATGTCAACATCACTCGGAAAAAGTACACTGAGCCGCAGGCGAAGGACTTTTTCCGACCCAAAAAGGAGTGTAGCATGGCACGTATCGCCGGCGTTAATATTCCTTCTGCCAAGCGCGCCGTGATTGCGCTGACCTATATCCATGGGATCGGGCGGAAGAAAGCAGAAGAGATTCTGGCCAAGGCCGAAATCAACGACACCAAGCGCGTCGCCGACCTGACCGAGCAGGAAGTCATTTCCCTTCGCGAAATTATCGACGCCGATTACACGGTGGAAGGCGATCTGCGCCGCGAAACCAGCATGAACATTAAGCGCCTGATGGATCTGGCCTGCTATCGCGGCCTGCGTCATCGCAAAAAACTGCCGGTTCGCGGCCAGCGTACGCATACCAATGCGCGCACCCGCAAAGGCAAGGCGATCGCGATTGCCGGTAAGAAAATGGTGACGAAGTAGGATTCGGGATTCAGGATTCCGGATTCAGGGAAAACAACTAAATTTGATGAGGAGAGGATAAAGCGATAACGGATAAGGTTCAGTTCCCTGAATCCCGAATCCCGAATCCTGAATCCTGAACTTTATGGCCCAACCAAAGAAAAAAGCCGCCGCTGACGCGGGCGTCAAGAAAAAGGACCGCAAGAACGTGCCGTCCGGCGTGGCGCATGTGAACGCCAGCTTCAACAACACCATCATCACCATCACCGATCCGTTCGGCAACACCATTGCGTGGTCGAGCTCGGGTGCTAACAACTTCAAAGGCAGCCGTAAATCGACGCCGTACGCCGCGCAAGTGGCCGCCGAAGTGGCGGGTAAAAAAGCCATGGAACATGGCATGCGCACGGTAGAAGTGCTGGTAAAAGGCCCCGGTGCCGGTCGCGAAAGCGCCCTGCGTGCCTTGGGTGCCGCTGGCCTCAACGTCACCAGCATCAAGGACATTACGCCGGTGCCGCATAACGGCTGCCGTCCGCCCAAACGCCGCCGCGTTTAATTTCGCAATTACGCTTCACGCATCACGCTTCACGAGGATTTTTACATGAGCGCACTTCTCAATAAAAACTGGAAAGACCTGATTAAGCCCTCCAAACTCGACATCAAGCCGGTCACCGGCGATGCGCGTCGCGCGACCGTCGTGGCCGAGCCGCTCGAGCGCGGCTTTGGCATTACACTCGGCGTGGCCCTGCGCCGTATTCTGCTCAGCTCGCTGCAAGGCGCTGCCGTAACCAGTGTAAAAATCGACGGTGTCCAGCACGAATTCTCGGCCATCCCGGGCGTGCGCGAAGATGTGGTAAACATCATCCTCAACATCAAAGACCTGAAAATCAAAGCCCACTCGGCCGACCGCAAGCGCATGGTGCTGAAGTCCGACCACGCGGGCGAAGTGACCGCCGGCATGATCCAGACCGATGCCGATGTGGAAATCCTGAACAAAGACCTCGTGATCTGCACGCTCGACAAGGGCGCCAGCATCAACATGGAAATGATTGTGGAAGTGGGCAAAGGCTACGTGCCCGCCGCGCAAAACCGCCCGAGCGACGCGCCGATTGGCCTGATTCCAGTCGATGCCTTGTTCTCGCCGGTGGAAAAAGTTTCGTACAAAATCGAGAATGCCCGTGTCGGTAACCGTACCGACTACGACAAGCTGACCCTCGAACTCGAGACCGATGGCTCCATCGCGCCGGACGATGCAGTGGCACTCGCCGCGCGCATCCTGCAAGACCAATTGCAGCTCTTCATCAACTTCGAAGACGTGGCCGAAGTGCACACCAAATCGGCCGAGGAAGAACTGAAATTCTCACCGTATTTGCTGAAGAAAGTCGACGAGCTGGAATTGTCGGTGCGTTCGGCAAACTGCCTCAAGAACGACAACATCGTCTATATCGGCGACCTGGTGCAAAAATCGGAGTCGGAAATGTTGAAGACCCCGAACTTCGGCCGCAAATCGTTGAACGAAATCAAGGAAGTGCTCGGCAACATGGGTCTGCGTTTCGGCATGGAAGTGGTCGGTTGGCCGCCTGAGAATATCGAAGAACTCGCCCGTAAATTCGAGGACCCATACTGAGCCGACAGCCAACAGCCGACAGCCGACAGCTCTTTAGCTGTAAGCTGTAAGCTGTAAGCTGTAGGCTCTAAGCTTTTTAGGAGACTACCATGAGACACCAAGTAGCCGGCCGGAAACTGAACCGGACAAGCTCGCACCGTAAAGCGATGTTCGCCAACATGGCGTGCGCGCTGATCAAGCACGAGCAGATTTTCACCACCTTGCCGAAAGCGAAAGACCTTCGCCCCATTGTCGAGAAGTTGATCACCGCTGGCAAAAAGAACGACCTCGCGGCACGCCGCCTGCTCATCAGCCGCCTGCGCGATGCCAAAATGGCCGACAAAGTGCTCAGCGTGCTTTCCAAGCGCTATGAAAGCCGCCCCGGCGGTTACATTCGCGTGCTGAAAGCCGGCTTCCGCTACGGCGACGCAACACCGATGGCGATCATCGAATTCATCGACCGTGATGAATCCGCCCGCGGCCAGGATTCCGGCCCCGGCCAGGAAGTTACCGGCGAGGAAGCAGAAGTGGCTGCGGCTTCCGCTGCGAAGCCTGCGAAAAAAGCCAAAGCCTCGATGGCAGCAAAACCTGCCAAGTCGAAGCAGAAAGCAAGCGCTTAGTTTTTAAGTTCTTCGCGAGATAAAAATAGAAAAGGCCACTTACCCGAGTGGCCTTTTTATTTGTCTGCAGCGTGCGTTACATTACCAGAAGTACGGGAACCCGATAATGGCGCCCTCAAGAAATGCCATGTCTTCCCGCTGCTTCATTTCCCGCTTCACATGGCCCACGAAATCTTTGCTGTCTGCGGCATTCGTCAATATTTCCGAGTAAGACTCCTCGGTGGTCTTGCCAAATTGCCCCAGCGCGACACCCAAAGCACCGCCCAACGCCGTGCCTGCCACAATGGCACCCGCGCCATTGGCATTTCTGCGGTTCAGTGTAAGGCCGATCAATGCGCCGAACCCAGCGCCTGCTAGCCCACCCCAAACAGTACGCGATTGGCGTTCGCCAGCCACTTTTTTCGGGTCAGCGCGCAGCGTATTCCGCTCCAGCACCACAGGCGACTGAACACGGTTGGCAGGAAGCGGTGGCACATTGTAAGGTATTTGCTGCATATGCGGTAATAGTACCGCATCGCACCGGCTTCGTGTATGACATCTGCGTGACAATTTCGTTAATAGTGCATGTGCCATGACCGCCCGCAAAAAATCATCCAGCCAAAACTCCCTTTTCGCCACGCCGGCACAAGCGCCGCTGGCCGAACAACTGCGCCCAAAAACGCTGGATGAGGTAATCGGGCAGGAGCACCTCACCGGCCCCGAGGGTGTGCTCAGCCGCATGGTGGCGGCGCAGCAATTGCAGTCGGTCATTCTGTGGGGGCCGCCGGGCTGTGGCAAAACCACCATCGCGCGGTTGCTGGCAGATGCGGCAGGGTATGCGTTGAGCCAAGTGTCGGCGGTGGCATCGGGCGTCGCCGACCTGAAAGCCCATTTCGAAACCGCGCGGGCGCGTGCCGCCACCGGCCAGCGCACGGCGTTGTTTGTCGATGAAGTGCACCGCTTCAACCGCGCCCAGCAGGATGTGTTGCTGCCCGTCGTCGAGGACGGCACGGTGGTACTGATTGGCGCCACGACTGAAAACCCTTCGTTCGAGCTGAATTCCGCGCTGCTGTCGCGCGCGCGGGTGTTGGTGCTAAACCGCCTCTCGGCCGAAGCGCTTGAGAAAATGCTGATGCGTGCGGAGGCACAGATTCCTTCCCCCATCGGGAGGAGGTTAGGAGGGGGGCTGCCTCAAAGTGCGGAGTCTGAATCAGCCCCCCTCCCAACCCTCCTCCCGATGGGGGGAGGGCTTCTCCCGCTCACCGCCGAGGCTCGCACGGCACTGATTGCGATGGCGGATGGCGATGGGCGGTATTTGCTGAGCATGGTGGAGGCAATCCAGAATGCGGGAATCCCTGAATCCCGAATGCTGAATCCTGAATCCTTAAGCCAATTACTGCAGCAACGCCCACCCGTTTACGATAAGGCGCAGGAGTCGCATTACAACCTCATCTCGGCACTACATAAATCCATGCGCGGCAGCGATGTGGATGCGGCGCTCTACTGGTTCGCGCGCATGCTGGCGGGGGGCGAAGACCCGCTGTACATCGCCCGTCGCTTAGTGCGTTTCGCTTCGGAAGATATCGGCATGGCCGACCCGCAGGCACTGGTGCAGGCGCTCGCCGCGCGCCAAACCTACGAAGTGCTGGGCAGCCCCGAGGGCGAACTGGCCATTGCCCAAAGCGTGATTTACCTCGCCACCGCACCCAAATCGAACGCGCAATATAGGGCCTTCGGTGCCGCCAAACGCGCCGCCAAAACCCACGGCTCGCTCATGCCGCCGAAACATATTTTGAATGCGCCGACGAGACTAATGGACGAGCTGGGCTATGGTGCTGGCTACCAATACGACCACGACGCGCAGGACGGCTTCAGCGGCCAGAATTATTTTCCCGACGAGATGGAACGGCAGCAATTCTACTCACCGGTCGAACGCGGCTTCGAACGCGACATCGCCAAGCGGTTGGAATATTGGGGAAAGCTGCGGGCTAAACGTGAAGGTTAGCGGGGCCGGCAGGTCGAGCCATTACTTGTAGTCACTACATTGCCCGTTATATCCATCGCACCATCTCCAGAAACATTTGCATTGGAAGGCGTCACACATTTGCCATCAGATACTTGGGCATGAGGGTAATGTGGTTTTGTGATTGGGTGCGCCTCCACGTTAGTGCCATTGAGTGCCTCAGCTAGCTCGGCAAGTGTATGTTTTTTTGGGGGAGTGTACATTTTTACTCCTGCGCCTGGTAACTGTCCCATTTTAAGCTCCAAAATATTAGTGGTCTGAAGCTTCATCATAGGTGGTATTGGTTAAATCTCTGTTAACGCAGCTATCAAAATTTTTGAAATAGTACTGCCTTACAGGCAGCGAACCCTAGCTAATCACCGCCCGCACGAGGGCGATGCCCACGAACACGGCAAGCAGGCTGCCGCCGACGGAAGTGAGGCAGTACAGCGCCGCCGAGCCAACCTGTCCGCGTTGCCACAAATAAGCCGCATCCAGCGAAAAGGCCGAGAAGGTGGTGAAGCCGCCGAGCAGGCCGGTGGTGAGCAACAAGCGCACATGCTGCGAACTGTCCTCGCCGCGAAAGGCAAACCACGAAGCCAGCGCGCCCATCAGGAAACAGCCGAGCACATTGACAAACAGGGTGTGAAACGGGAAATCGGTATTCCACGCAAGCGCCAGCCGGTTCGCGCCATGGCGCAGGGCCGCGCCGATGCCGCCGCCGATAAACACCACGAGATATGCTACGAAGCCCGGTTGCATGCCCTGCTTTTAGCGCATTGCAAGCAGGCTGCCAAGATGCGATAAGGGCGGCATGATGGAACGCAAAACATTTATCGTCGACGACGTAGACGGCAACACGCGGCTTGACCGCTGGTGCCAGCGCATTTTGGGCGGCGCGCCTAATTCGGTGTACCAGAAGGCACTGCGCACCGGGCGCATTCGCCTGAACGGCAAAAAAGCCGACGGCTCGGTGCGGGTGTTTGGCGGCAACGAGGTGGAAGTGCGCGGCGATATCATCGTGCCGGAACGCGCATCCGCCCCGCGCGAAAAACAGCCGATGAAGCTGACGTTAGAGTTGGCGGTTGAAGCCCAAAGCTGGGTGCTGCATAAAGACAAAGACATTCTGGTCATTAACAAACCTGCGGGCCTCGCCGTTCAGGGCGGCAGCAAAGTGACCAAACATCTCGACGGGTTGTTACCCGCCTTGCAGTTCGACGGCAAACAGATTCCGCGCCTCGTGCACCGGCTCGACAAAGATACTTCGGGCGTGATGCTGCTGGCCCGCCACAGCGCAGCGGCGGCGGAATTGCAGCGCGCGTTTGTGCAAAAAACCATTCGCAAAACCTACCTTGCCCTCGTCGTCGGCGTGCCGAATCCGTATTCAGGCGAAATCGAATCGAACCTCGACAAAGTCGCCAAAGGCGAAGATTCGCGCGAGATGGTGCGCAGCGTGGATGAAGACGGCAAACGCGCCATCACGGTCTATCGCACGCGCGAACATCTCGCTAAAAAAATGGCGCTCGTCGAGCTGGAGCCCATCACCGGCCGCACCCACCAATTGCGCGTGCATATGGCGGAAATGAAATGCCCCATCGTCGGCGACGGCAAATATGGCGGCGGTGCCGCACATGTGAAGGGCGGAGTCGAGCTTTCGGGGCGGCTGCATTTGCAAGCCTGGCGCATTACGCTGCCGCCCATGTTCGGCCGTGACGCACGCACGTTCGAAGCGCCACTGGCACCGCACATGGCGGCTAGCATGGATGCGTTGGGGCTGAGTTTGGAGTCGTAACCTGCGGTACGGCCCGGCCCCTCACCCGAAATCCCCCCTCCTACTCCCTCCGCTAGCGGAGGGCGTAGGGGGGGGGATTTCGACCTCTCCCCAAAGGAGAGGTATGCTTAGGCAACGGCAGTGCTCCCTATACCTCTCCTCGGGGAGAGGTCGAAAAACATGCTTCATGTTTTTCGGGTGAGGGGACGGCTGACTCACAATGGCAAGATAAGATAATGGTTACTATGAGCAAAGCAAAACCAGAAAAAAAATCGCTTCCGAAGCGGTTTTATGCTGCAGCAAAGATGCAGCAAAATGCCGATGGTTTTTGCATCACGCTTGACGGTAAATTGCTGCGCACGCAGGGGCGCAATATGCTGCAGTTGCACCACGCCGAAATTGCTGCAGCAATCGCTGCGGAGTGGGAAGCGCAAGGCCCCCATATCGACCCCGACACCATGCCGCTGACGCGCCTAATCAACCTCGCCCTCGACCGCGCCGCCATCGACCGCGATGCATGGCTCGAGGAAATCACCCGCTACGGCGAAACCGATTTGCTGTGCTACCGCGCGCCACACACCCCAAACTCCCCCCTCAAGGGGGAGCGGGATGTGCGCGTGCACAGCCGTGGGGGGGACTTTCCGCACGCTGTACCCCCCACCGAATCGCAAGTGCGATTCGACTCCCCCTCAGGGGGGGAGTTAAGGGCAAAGCAGGACGCCAGCTTCACCCCCATCCTCGAATGGGCCGCAGGGCAGGGCGTGCGCCTTCACGTCACCGAGGGCGTCATGCCCGTAGCGCAGTCGGCGGAATCACTGCACACACTGCGTATGCTTTTTGCAGCCGCGACGGACGGCGAACTTGCCGCACTCGCCATGCTCACGCCACTGCTCGGTTCGGCGCTGCTGACGCTGGCGCTGTGGAAATGCAAAATCACGGTGGGGGATGCCCTTATCGCCTGCCGTCTCGACGAGGATTTTCAAGCCGCGCAATGGGGTGAGGACGAAGAGGCGGCGAAAGCGTGGGCCGCCAAGCGCCGCGACACGCAAGCCGCCGCGTTTTTTCTTGACACACAAACGCTTAAAAAACCGTGATTTAACGCGGCGGTTTTTGGCGTTCCACAGGTGGTAATTTTGCCGCTTTGCGTGGCCGCATCCGCTGTGCTAGATGGCGGGTTTCGCGTGTACTTAAAGCACGTCATCCCCGCGCAGGCGGGGATCTCTCTCAAGGCTTGCGCAAGCGGCTGGTGAGATTCCCGCCTGCGCGGGAATGACGGGTAAAAGCGCCCGTGCTCTGTGCAACCAACCCCGAGGTCCCATGAACTCGACTGCGATTGTGAAAGAACTGGAAATCAAACGCGAACAGGCGCGCTTTGGCGGTGGGCAATCTCGCATCAACGTGCAGCACGACAAGGGCAAACTCACCGCCCGCGAGCGGCTGGAAGTGCTGCTCGATCCCGACACGTTCGAAGAATACGACATGTTCATGGAGCATCGTTGTGTGAATTTCGGCATGGAGAATAACAAGGTCCCGGGCGACGGGGTCGTCACCGGCCAGGGCACCATCAACGGCCGTTTGGTGTTCGTGTACAGCCAGGATTTCACCGTGCTCGGCGGCTCGCTGTCGGAAATGAACGCGCGTAAAATTTGTAAAGTGCAGGACATGGCGATGAAAATGGGCGCACCCATCATCGGCCTCAACGACTCGGGTGGTGCGCGCATTCAAGAAGGCGTCGACTCACTCGCGGGCTTTGCCGAAATTTTCAAGCGCAACGTGCTGGCTTCGGGCGTCATCCCGCAAATTTCCGTTATCATGGGGCCGTGCGCAGGCGGGGCGGTGTATTCCCCGGCGCTCACCGATTTCACTATCATGGTGCGCGGCAGTAGCTACATGTTCGTGACCGGACCCGACGTGGTGAAAACCGTGACGCACGAGGAAGTGACCCAGGAAGATTTAGGTGGGGCCGACGTGCATGGCACCCACACCGGCGTCGCCGATTTGGTGTATGACAACGACATCGAGGCGCTGCTGCAGGTGCGCCGCTTGGTGAATTTGCTGCCGCTTTCCAACCGCGAGCGTCCCCCCGTGCGCCCGACCGAGGACCCGGCCGACCGCGTGGAAATGGCCCTCAATAACGTGGTGCCCGACAATAACAATAAACCCTACGACATGTTCGACGTGCTGTACCGCGTGGTCGACGAAGAAGATTTCTTCGAAATCGCACCGGATTTTGCGCGCAATATTCTTGTAGGCTTTGGCCGCATGGAAGGCCACACGGTTGGCTTCGTCGCCAACCAGCCGATGGAACTGGCGGGGTGCTTAGACATCGACGCCAGCCGCAAAGCCGCACGTTTTGTACGGTTCTGCGATGCATTCGGTATTCCGCTCGTCACGCTCGTTGATGTGCCAGGCTTTCTGCCCGGCACCAGCCAAGAGCATAACGGCATCATCCGCCACGGCGCGAAATTGCTGTATGCTTACGCCGAAGCCACGGTGCCGAAAATCACCGTCATCACCCGCAAAGCCTATGGCGGCGCGTATATCGTGATGGGCAGCAAGCATTTGCGCAACGACATCAACTACGCCTGGCCCACCGCCGAAATCGCCGTGATGGGCCCGGCCGGTGCGGTGGAAATCCTGTTCAAAGGCAAACTGAAAGGCCCCGAGGAAGTGGAAGCCGCCGTGGAAAGCTACCGCGACAATTTCGCCTCACCGTTTGCGGCCGCCAGCCGAGGCTACCTCGACGACGTCATCCGCCCCCAAAACACCCGCTGGCGCATCTGCCGGGCGCTGGCAACGCTACGGAATAAAGAGCTAGAGAACCCGAAGAAGAAGCACGATAATTTGCCGCTGTAGTCGGCGAGGTCGTCATCCTGAATTTATTTCAGACCCGAGCGTAGCGAGAGAGGCGATCTAGAAGCAATAGCGAGCCAATCCATCTCGGCGAGTCTTCGCCGAATGTCACTTCAACATTCATACCGGCGCTGACCGCGCCTTGGATGGATGCTGAATCAAGTTCAGCATGACGATGGGACGGCGAAGCGGCACGATAATCTGCCGCTTTAGATTAGCGTGCGATTTTAGATTTTACGGGTTTTAGTTCTATACCTAGCGTCGCCGCCACATCTCGTAGCTCTTCGATTTGATATGCGAAAAGAGTAATAGACGGCACCTGATTCGTACGATCAATTTCCGGGAATCTGGGATAGATGCTCGCCGCTTGCGACAAAAGTTCACAGAATTGTTCCGCATCTTTGCAACCAACTTTGCGCGCTGCAAAACCGAGTGTCATGATAGATGATTGATAGGCGTCTCTACCGAACCTTTGGTGCGCTGCGCTTCGAAAATCATCCACTAAGTCCGTAGAAGCAAATTCTTCATCGAGGCGCGCTAAATTCCGGGTTTTTTCCTCCTCGGTCGCGTCGCCATTAGAAATGTACTTGTCGAACTTCGCTTCCCTCTGCGTGCGCAAATGGGTGATGCATTCGGCTTTTTGTGCCTCGCTCATATAGCCGGCAGCGACCATGCTGTTGAGGGCAACCGTCATCCTCGGCAATTGAATTTCTCCGGTGTAGTGGTCGGCATAATCATCGTAACGATGCTTGTGGCGCGGTTTCATGCCGATAAACATTTCACCCTCTGGAGGTGGCAGAAACGAATAGGTTCCCGGCGGATCTCCCCAAAGCGGTGACCAGTAATGAGGGGGTACATAAGCATGAGGGCGATTTATATCACGAGTGAAAGCCATTAATGCACTACTACTATTACTTTTCACTTCTAAATACGCATCGACGGATTTGGGCATAAGAAAATCAATGCGGATGCTGCCACCTAACTTTTCGGAAGCGAATTCATAGGGTGAGTGACGAGAGGGAATCATCGGGTGCCTTAGAGGTTATCTGGATACATAATACCCAAAAATACATTAAGAAATTATGACAATCCGATGAAATTACCCCTCCCGCACTGCAGCAAAGTTGCCGCACTTGTTCTCGGCGGGGGTGCGGGCGGCGAGGGAATCCAGTTTTTGCTTGGTTTTTGGGGTGGGTTCGCTCACGCTTTAGGCAACGCTATGGGGCACGACAACCACTCACCTGTCACCCCGTCGCATGACGGGGCCCGCGCACTTGCATAATGCTCAAGTGCGCAGATGCCGTCATAAAGACGGCATGACATATTCTGGAGACAAATATGACCTTCCTCGACGCTGCTGCACTTGAAAAAGACTGGAAAACCAACGCGCGCTGGAAGGGTGTGACGCGGCCTTATTCGGGGGCGGATGTGGTGAAGTTGCGCGGCAGTTTGCCCATTGAATACAGCATCGCCAAACATACCAGCGAGAAGCTTTGGAAGTATCTCGGCACCGAGCCCTATGTCAACGCGCTGGGCGCACTCACGGGCAATCAGGCCATGCAGCAGGTGCGGGCGGGGCTGAAGGCGATTTACCTTTCCGGCTGGCAAGTGGCGGCGGATGCGAATCTGGCGGGCATGATGTATCCCGACCAGTCGCTTTACCCCGCGGATTCGGTGCCGAGCGTGGTGCGGCGGATTAATAATACACTCAAGCGCGCTGATGAAATTGAAGTAAGCGAACGCCTCGCCGCAAACGCAAGCCAGCCAACGAAAGGCCCGTCCGGCACGGACTGGTTTCAGCCCATCGTGGCGGATGCCGAAGCCGGATTCGGCGGCAACCTCAACGCGTTTGAACTGATGAAAATGATGATCGATGCGGGTGCCGCGGGCGTGCATTGGGAAGACCAATTATCGAGCGCCAAAAAATGTGGCCATATGGGCGGCAAAGTGCTGGTGCCGATTCGCGAACATATCGAGAAACTGGTAGCGGCGCGTTTGGCCGCCGACACTTGCGGCGTACCGAGCCTGATTATCGCCCGCACCGATGCCAACGGCTCGTATTTAGTGACGTCCGATGTCGACGAGCGCGACGGCAAATTCATCAAGCCCGGCCGCACCGTCGAGGGCTTCTTCAACTACGATGGCGGGATTGACGCGGCCATCAACCGTGGCATCGCGTTCGCGCCCTATGCGGATTTGGTGTGGTGCGAAACCAGCACGCCCGACCTCGCGGAAGCCAAAAAATTCGCCGAAGAAATGCACAAAGTGCACCCCGGCAAAATGCTGGCCTATAACTGCTCGCCCAGCTTCAACTGGCGCAAAAACCTTGACGACGCGACCATTGCGAAGTTCCAGGTCGAGCTGGGGGCGATGGGCTACAAGTTCCAGTTCATCACGCTCGCGGGCTTCCATGCCCTCAACCACGGCATGTTCGACCTCGCCACCAAATACAAAGAATCCGGCATGGCAGGCTACGTGACGCTACAAGACAAAGAATTCGCCGATGCAGCGAAAGGCTTCACCGCCGTAAAACACCAGCGCGAAGTAGGTGTGGGGTATTTCGATGCGGTGGCCGAAGCCATCAGCGGTGGGCAAGCCAGCACGACGGCGTTTAAGGGCTCTACGGAAGAAGAGCAGTTCCATTAGGGAGACTGAGCACGAAAACGGACTCTTGCCCGAATGATGGTATGATAGCCCCACTTGTCTGGTTAACCAAAACTGCAACCGCAGGTGATACGCAGGCTCGCATTGGTATCGCGGAGCAGCTTGGTGCAACTTGGCAAGAATTTAGTATCCCCACCACTTATTGCACGGATCAACAGGTGTTTGATCGTCTCGTAGTAGAAGGGCTGATTGATCGGCACCACCCTTTATGGCCGGATGTGATTATTGGCCGTAGTGTTTACATACCATATCTTCGTGTGATCAAGCGCCTATCGAGCGATAAATCTCTCCTTGTTGCCATGCGGCCACCGACACGTGACTTGCCCATTCAGGCAAGTCAGGCTGAGCTTGATGCAACGGATATTATTTGCAGCTATCCGCATCACGATAATTCCCGGTTTCCGCAAACACTGCTTTGCCCAACAGTTCCCAATCGCGTTACCCCATCGGTTCTTTTAAATGAAAAAGAGCAATGGTTGCAGCGTTATGCCGCGGCAGCTAGTCGTGGACCTATTATTGGCGTTTGTATGGGTGGGCATATTGGTGTGGAGAAACGCCGTCTTTTTTCGCCGGCATTAGCCGCGCAGTTTGGCGAGCATCTCAATCAGATCGCTCAACATATGGGAGCAAGTATTATCGCGACGATGTCGCGGCGGACACCGAGCGAAAATGTTGCGGCGTGGCGATCTGCCGTGCGGGTGCCCTGTGATGTGTATAGCCCGGAAACAGATCCGCCACCCAATCCTTATTTCGGCCTGCTGGCCTTTGCAGATTACCTGGTAGTGACCGCCGATTCACTTTCTATGTGCTGTGAAACTACCGCTACCGGCAAGCCGGTTTACATTTTTTGTGATGATTCAATTCTCGAGGAGGGGCATCAAACTATGCTCGATTATTTAATTGAGCATGGCCATGCACGACGGTTTTGCGATCGGCAATCTCTAGAACCATTTGCCTACAAGCCGCATAATAGCGCCAACGACATTGCCAATGCTATTCGGCGCTGTTTGGTTAAACATCCTAAGGTTCTCATTAAACACTAAATTTCTGGGCAGTGCCACTCCTCCACATGCACCACAAAAACGGTTGCACCGCGCACGGTTTCCTCTACAAAACGCCTCTATGTTCCATTCCATACTGATAGCCAACCGCGGCGAAATTGCTTCGCGCATCATGACCACGGCCAAGCGGCTCGGCATGCGCACGATTGCGGTGTATTCCGAGGCCGACACCAACGCCCTGCACGTGAAAAATGCCGACGAAGCGGTGTATATCGGCGCGTCGCCCTCCATTCGTTCGTACCTCAATGTCGATAACCTGATTTCCGCCATCGACCAATCGGGGGCGGAAGCGGTGCATCCGGGTTACGGATTCCTCAGTGAAAAAGCGCATTTCGCCAAAGCGGTGATCGAGCGCACGAACGCCGCATGGGTGGGGCCCACGCCTGAAGCGATTCGTCTGATGGGCGATAAAATCGAGTCGAAAAAAATTGCGTTGGCGGCGGGGGTGAGTTCGGTGCCGGGTGTGCTCGAAGCGATTTCAAGCGCCAAGGAAGCGCAGGCGATTGCTGAGAATATCGGCTATCCCGTCATCATCAAGGCGGCCGCGGGTGGCGGCGGCAAAGGCATGCGCATCGCGCGTTCCGCCGCCGACCTGATGGACGGCATGAAAATGGCGACGAGCGAAGCGAAATCGAGCTTCAACGACGCGCGTGTGTTCATCGAGAAATATTTCGACAACCCGCGCCATATCGAGATTCAGGTGATCGCCGATAAATACGGCAACGTGGTGAGTCTGGGCGAGCGCGAATGCAGCATTCAGCGTCGCCACCAGAAGGTGATCGAGGAAGCGCCGAGCATGTTCGTGACGCCCGAAATGCGCGAGCAAATGAGCGCGCAAGCGGTGGCACTGGCCAAACAAGTCGGCTACCAATCGGCGGGCACGGTCGAGTTCATCGTCGACCAGTCGGGCCAGTTTTATTTCCTTGAGATGAACACGCGTTTGCAGGTTGAGCACCGCGTGACCGAGCTGGTGACCGGCATCGACCTTGTCGAGCAAATGATCCGCATCGCGGCGGGTGAGAAATTGCCGTTCACGCAGGACGATATTAAAATTAACGGCTGGGCATTCGAAAGCCGCATTTACGCCGAAGACCCCGCGCGCGGGTTTTTGCCCTCGACCGGCCGGGTGATTAAATACCAGGAACCCGAGACGAAGCCCGGCACCATCCTCGACACCTCCATTTACGAAGGCGGTGAGGTCAGCATGTTTTACGACCCCATGATCGCTAAATACTGTACCCATGCGCCGACTCGCGAACAGGCGATCGATTTAATGGTCGATCAGCTGGGCGATTTTGTGATTCAGGGCATCGCGCACAATACGGGCTTTTTGCAGGCGGTGCTCAGTCACGAGCGTTTCCGCAAGGGCGACATTTCCACGAACTTCATCGAGCAGGAATGGCCCGCCGGGTTCACCGGGGCTGAACTTTCCACCGAAGCGCAAAAAGTATGCATGGCGGTTGCGGTGTTCTGCAGCTTGCGCGACATCGAGCGCGGCGCGCAGATTTCCGGCCAGCTACCAGGCCGTTCTCCCGCCATCGGTGCGCGCTGGGTGATTACGCTCGCGGGAAACTCCGTGTCGATTTACGCCCGCAAAAAAGATTATGGCTACGACATCAGCTACGACGACGGCATGATCGTCATCCGCTCGGCATGGAAGCTGGGGCGGCGATTGTTCCAAGGCACCGTCAACGGCAAACCCGTCAGCGTACGCGTGTCGCCGCTGGCCGAAGGCTATCGCCTGAATTTCGCGGGCGCGGAAGTCAAGGCGACGCTGCGCACGTTACGCGTCGCGGAACTGGGGCAATACATGCCCGTGCGTGAAACCACCGTGTCACAGTTTGAAATCACCGCGCCGATTGCAGGCCTCATTTCCGCCGTGCAGGTGGCCGAGGGCGACGTGATACGCGCGGGCCAGCAGCTATTCGTGATTGAAGCAATGAAAATGGAAAACATCATCTACGCCGACCACGACGCGAAGGTAAAAGCCGTCCACGTGAAAGCGCCTGCAAGCGTCACCGCAGGCCAACTTGTCATCGAGTTTGAAGAACCGGCGAAAGAAGACGCGGGCAAGAAAGCGGCTTAGAAGGTTCGGCCGGGAATAGTAGGTTCGGGCGGTTTCTGACGGGGAACCATATTTCCAGTGCCTTGCGCCGGAGATTTAGCGGCTTGCGCGGCCACCAATATATCCAGATCGCCGGGATTAAGCGCAACCTCTTTAAGTATTTTCGTCGCTACGCCGTTTTCCATCAGTACGGTGGCGGGCACACCTTTCAACGGCTTACCGCCAATCGTATAGGCATCATTTTTGATTTCCATGCCGGGTAGGCTTCCCAACAGCCCTTGCCCTTCGGGTGTATTGATGTCGATCCATTTCACCGGAGTGCCATTTTTCGTGGTAGTCGCCATATCGGTCGCGGCCAAGCTGCTTTGGCAATGGATACACGCATTCGAGAACAAAACGACGAGGCCATTTTGCGGCACCGGATCTTCTAATTGGCGCACGCCAAAATCTGCAGCCTTTTGTCGGATGGTCTTAAAATCTGCCGGATTCAAATCTTTTTTCAACGCGAGAGCGGTGGCGATCGCCTGTTTTTCACTGTTGGTGTAAAGTTCATTTTGCGCTTGTCCCATAACTTCTCTCCTATCGTGCGTTGCCAGATTTTTGTGCGGTGGTGATGACATGATTGATAATTTCTGCCGTCATGGGAATGCCGCCGCAACCGCATTCGTCGCCATGGAATTTGATAATCGCATTCAACGCCCGACGTGCTTCGGCTCCCTCAGGGGCCTTGCGCGAGGCAGTGGTAAGTTCGGCGGTAACAACCGGGTCATGCTGCAGCAATTTGCCCGCATAATATTCCCGCATGCGTTCGATGTCCTGTTCCACCTGATCGGTGCGCGGGGTCGATTTACTGCCTGGCGGTGCAAATAAGTTTTGTGCAGCCAGGTTGTTTTTCTCTGTATCCGTCAAATCGTAACGATCCCCTTGGCGCTGGATGACTTTGACATAAATCGCCTGGTCCACCAGATCGCGCTCGCGCGGTTGCAGCTTCATGTAATTCGGCTGGGGCGTGCTATCCCCTGGAATGTCTTTATTGGTTATGCCCGTGGCCATCATCCATTCCCTTCATCCAGACTATGACATTAGCCTATAATGATTAAGAATTGGTTATTTAGCATCCCTTATCACGCTTTCGCCGCCATTTTCATTTTCATTGGCTCGGGCGTGATGGCCAGAATTGCGGCTTCATCCACCTCATCAATCTGTTCGGCGTTCAAAAACATTTCGGCGAAGCGGCGGTAAGTTTTTGAGGTAACAAAGAAATCAACGACATGCGGGTCGAGGTGGTTATTGCGTTTGAACTGGCCGATAATCGCCATCGCTTCCGACAGTTTTTTGGCTTTTTTGTAAGGCCGGTCGATGGCGGTGAGGGCTTCGAACACGTCGGCGACCGCCATCATGCGCGCAGGCACGCTCATGGTGCCAGCCAGAATGCCGCGCGGGTAGCCTGAACCGTCCATTTTCTCGTGGTGGCCACAGGCATATTCGGGCACGCGGCGCAAATGTTTGGGCCACGGCATCGATTCCAGCATGTTCACGGTGTGCACCATGTGGTCGTTCATGATTTGCCGCTCCTCGGGCGTGATGGTGCCGCGCTTAGTGCTGAGGTTATAGATTTCGTTTTCATTCAGCAGCGGTTCGGTGACGCCGGCGATGGTCACCGTCCGTTCGGCAATGCTTTTCAGGCGGGCGATTTTTTCGTCTTCCATGAATTCGCCGCCCAAATTGATGGTGTCGAGGAATTTCATATCATCATCGAGCGCGGCGATTTCGGCGGCGTAAATCGCCTGCACGGCTTTGCCTTTGGCGCCTTTGGGCGGCGGGTTTTCCATCTGCTTGAAACGCGTTTCGTGCTTCAGCACTTCCATGCGCGCACGCACCAGATGAATGCGGTCGTAAATGGTTTCCAGTTTCGTCGCCTTGTCCATGATGTGCACGGGCGTGACGATTTTGCCCGCGTCGTGCAGCCAGCCCGCAATGTGCAACTCGTATTTTTCCTCGTCCGTCAGGGTGAATTTGGCAAAAAATCCAGTTTTGTCGTCACAGGCGGCTTCGGCCAGCATTTCGGTCAGCACCGGCACGCGCACGCAATGCGAGCCGGTGTAAGGCGATTTGGCATCGATCGCGGCGGCCATCATTTTGATGAACGATTCGAGCAATATTTTCTGTTCGGCGATGAGGGTTTCCTTGTCGACAATCACCGCCGCCTGACTCGCTAGCGACGAGATAATTTCGACCATGTCGGCGGAGAAGGGAATTGTCGCCTGGGTTTTGGGGTCTTTGGCATTGACCAGTTGCAGGCAGCCAATCGGCTCGCCGCGGTAATTGATCATGGGGATGGTAATCACCGAGCGGGTGCGGAACCCATATTGCAAGTCGAACTGCTTGGTGCCGCTGAACTCGAACTCGTGGCTGGCGTAAGCGTCAGCAACATTAATGGCTTTTTTAGCGATGACCGCGTTCACCACCTGAATGCGCATGTTCGGCTCGTCATTCTTAGGGTCGTACAAGCGAATGACTTTGAAGGGCGGTTTTTTCCCCGTGGTGCCCCCGAACGCCACATTCACCGAGTCGGTGCGGAAAATCACGTATTCCAGCACGTCGCCCTCGGGGCTGAGCAAATACAACGTGCCGCCGTCGGCATGCGAAATTTCTTGGGCTGCGAGTACGATGTGCTCGAGCAGCGTGTCGCGGTCGCGCACACTCGACAGCGCGTTACCGATATGGGTGAGTTTTCTGACTAAGGCGAGTGCTTCGGGCATCAAGCAACTCTAGCAAAAATCACCAATGCTGCCTAATAACGCCCGCCATAAAGCCGCTGGCGATGGCAGATTTTTTGCGCCTGTGGCGAGGATGGCGCTCGCGCGAGCGCGCTTCATTCACTTCCGTGCTAGAAGCCCATTCCAAAAAACGCTTGGCAGCTATTACTGGTGTTGGTGAGCAAATAGGCGCCTGACGACTCGCAGTTAACATAAGCGGCATAGACCTGCACAAATCCGGAGCGAGGTTTTCCATCATCGAGTTTAGTGTCGATATTCCACATATCCTGTGCGCCAAGGGCGCCGCCTTCCAGTGTCTTGTTGGTTGCATGGCAGCACGGCGCCATGGTGATGACGTTCTGGCGCGTAGAAAAGTAGCTTATTGCCAGATCCGAATAGGAGTAATAGATGTTGTAGCCCGCATTATTTAGGGGTGCTTTGGGTAAGTTCGTACCGATGGTATCGTCGGTCATATAGGTGGCACCATTGGTCACAGGCGAGGCCCCCGGAACTCCCGTATATTTTCCTTCCAATAATCCTGCCAGGTTCAACTGTTGCCAGAAGCGATAACTTTCTGGTCCCCCGGTAATTTGGCCATCCCCGTTACCATTGCAAGTGCCAGCCGAGGCTGAGGTGAGGCAAGCACCTGTTAGGCCGGTGGTGCCATCGGCTGCTCCCCAAAAGGCAGAGGCATTTGTCATGTCCCCTGGAATAGCAAAATATTTATCGCGGAACGTATACACGGCCGATCGGAAACGAGTTGCATCACCCGATACTTTCCTGAGCTCTGCTGCCTTGATGAGCGATTGGCCAGCTAAGATGCCTCCCGTGAGCAGGCCAAGGATGACAAGCACGATCGAAAGCTCGACTAAACTAAAGCCGTGCTTGGCGGTGGTGAGGTAGGTGAAACATCGGACCGGTTGAGCCATTTTCCCCCACAGAACTTGATAGATGTATAGTATAGCTCGTATTGGTATTGGGTGCAAAGCGTTTAAGTGCGTTACGCCAGCGCAATCACGCCTTGCGCGTGCAGTGCGGCCAGCAGTGGCAGCAGCGCGAGGCCTTTAATTACGTCCTGGTCGCCCTCGACGCTTGCGAATAAATGCCGCCCGAGGGCTTCGAACTTATATGCACCGCACGAATTCAGCGGCGCGTCGGCCATCACGTAGGCGCGGATTTCCGCGGCGGTGAGGGGGCGCATGGTAAGGCTGGCCGTGGCGTGAATCGCGAAAATCACTTCATGGCCGTGCACCAGCACCGTGCCACAATGTTGCTGGTGCGTGTGGCCGGAAAGTGCCGCAAGCTGCGCTTCAGCCGCTTCATAACTACCGGGCTTGTGGAAAATGCGGGGGCCGAGCGCACAGATCTGGTCGGCGCCGATGGTGTAGGATGCGGGGTTGCGCGCACCCACCGCCACCGCTTTCGCAGTAGCAAGCGCCAGCGCCTGTTCGGCGATGGGCAGGTGCGAAACCGTTTGCTGCACCGCTACTTCGTCCACACCCGAAGGTTCAACACTGAAAGTAAGCCCCACCGCTTTCAGCATCTGCTGGCGAATGGTCGAGCCGGAGGCAAGGATGAGGGGGGCGTGTTGGAGCATAGAGGGTTTAGGGGTTAGGGTTTAGGGTTTAGTTAAGCAAAAAGTAGGAAAAATAGGTATATCTATACCCTATACCCTAGCCCCTAACCCCTTACTTCCCACCAATCAACTGCAACACTTCCATCCGGCTTTTCGCATCGCTGCGGAAGCGGCCGCGCATTTGGCTGGTGATGGTGGTGGTGTCGGCTTTGTGCACGCCGCGGGTGGTCATGCATTCGTGTTTCGCGTCGATGATGACGGCGACGCCTTTGGGGGCGAGGGCATGCTCGATCGCGTCGGCGATTTGTTTGGTCATCAGCTCCTGCGTTTGCAGGCGTTTGGCGAAGACATCGAGCAGCCGCGCCAGCTTGCTGATGCCAACGACTTTTTTGTCGGGGAGATACGCAATATGCGCGACGCCGATGATGGGCACCATGTGATGCTCGCAATGCGATTCGAACGCCATGTTTTTCAGCAGCACGATTTCGTCATAGTCGGCGACTTCCTCGAAGGTTTTGGCGAGCACATCGTCGGGGTTTTCTTCGTAACCCGCATAGAATTCGCGATACGCGTCGATCACCCGCTGCGGCGTGTCGAGCAGGCCTTCGCGCGCCGGGTCGTCGCCCGCCCAGCGAATCAGCGTACGCACCGCTTCCTTCGCCTCTTCGGGGCTGGGGCGGCCCGAGCCGGGCAGGCCATTTTTTTGTGATGTCGCGTTTAATTTAACTGTGGACATGGTCTGCAGCCTCGTAATTTTGAAGCCGCTTTATACGCCGCATGCGCACAAATGCAAGGATTTGCGCATGAGCACCGCGCGCAGCCTTAGCCGTTGACGCTATGAGGCAGGGGTGGCAGCGGCATACCGGAATCTTTTATAAGCTCTTTAGGTTTTGGCATGTGAAGAATAGCATCGTTACTGGCAGTATTGTGAGCTGAGTCTTTTATGATGTCGGCGTATTTACTACTGAAATCCTGAGCGGCAAGGCGTACCCCGGCAATCATGCCTCTATCGCCCGGCCTCGTGCCTGATGGGTTCAGTTCAACGGCTGCTTCAATTATTCTGGCGGTTATGTTTTCAAAATCGATTGTCCGCGTCATCGCTGATTCGGGGGATGCTGCGGCAGCAGCCGCTTGTTGTGGAGGTCCATGCATTTTTAATGCATCCGAGAGTTTCTTGACCACCTGATTGGTCTGGTCGCGCGCTTTGCTGTATTGATGCTCGCGCAAGAAGTCAGGGCTGGCGGTCACCGTGGTGCTCGCATCGACGGTAACGCCCATTTGCTGCAGCTGTTTAGTGCTGGTGATGGCCTGACCGTCAATCGTGACGTCCTTCAGCGTCGCGCCGCGTAAATCCAGCTCGCGCACATCGCCGTTCAGCTGCACGTTTTGCAGCGTGCCGCGAATATGGCTCGAGGGCGAGACCAGCGCATCCTTCAGGTCGGAATTGGCAATCACGCCGCCTTTTTCGAGGTCGAGCGTGACGATGCGGAAACGCTCGCCCACTTCGATATGCTCGACCCGCGCATTGGCCGCGACGCTGACACCGGCCTGTTTGCCTTCAAGGCGCAATCCATCGACCATGGCGCTGGTGGCAAATTTCACCGTGCCGCCATTGATGTTGGTCATGTGAATTTTGTCGTAGCTTCCAGCGGCAAAAGTAAAGGTTTCGCCCGCCTCCATGCCGTTAAAGGTAAGGCCCGACAGGTGCTTTGCCTTGCCGATTTCCTCGTTGAACGAAGTGGCGGGGTCGACATAGGCGTTCTTGAGGTTGGCTTCATTGAAATTCACGTTGGTGTAAAAATCGGCAATCGCCCCGTCGCCATCCCGGTCCAGTAAATCGGTGGTGGTGCGTTTGGTGCCATTGGGCGTGAAGGGATCGGAGATACCAAAATGCTTCAGATTTTGCCCATGCAAATCCGCGGCGATGGCGGTCGACCATTTGCCTTCGGCCACCATCGCTTTGCCTTCGTCGGTCTGGGCAAACGCCGTCGCGGCTTCACGGTACATTTCCAGTGTCGGGCGCTCCAAACCTGCTTCGTGCGCCGTGTGGCGCACTTGCTCCAGCAGGTCGTGTTTTACCTGAAAGAGATGACGTTCGTTTTCGGCCAGCGGGTCTGCGGAATCGTCGCGGCCACGGAAAAAATCGCCGAGTGCGCGCCCGATGCGGCCGAACAAATGACGTTCGTGATGATCGTGCTGCATGTCTTGCGGTTTTGCCATGCTTTATTTTTAGCACGCCAGTGCTTAAAACTTGGTTAACGGCGGGCATTTTATTCAAATGCGCGCGCTGCTTGCCTCGGGCCGTATTCTGCCTATAGTGGGGGCATGAAAGGTCCCGTTTCCACCCCCGCCGATGATGCGCCCACGCTCGATGAGCCCACGTCTTCGCGCCCCGACGGCGCAGGCGAGCTGTATGCCGCGCTGGATTTGGGCACCAATAACTGCCGCCTGCTGATCGCGCGGCCCAGTTTTCAGCAGCAAAATCAATATAAAACCCTGAAAGTCGTCGATTCCTATTCGCGCATCGTGCGCCTCGGCGAGGGGGTGTCGGAAACCGGCAAATTATCGGAAGAGGCGATGCGGCGCACCTTGAAAGCACTCGCCACCTGTAAACAAAAACTCGGCCGCTATGGCATTGCTAAATACCGATTTGTAGCGACCGAAGCCTGCCGCCGCGCCACCAACGCCGAAGTGTTTTTAAACCGCGTGCGCGACGAATTGGGCCTCAGCATCGACGTGATTTCAAACGAGGAGGAGGCGCGTCTCGCGTTCCTCGGCTGCAGTTCGCTGCTGGTGCGCGACACCAGTTACGCGCTGGCGTTCGACATTGGCGGCGGTTCCACCGAATTCATGTGGGTAAAAATCGACCCCGACCAGCCCATGACTTCGCACAAGCGGCATTTGATTCAGGACTGGGTGAGCCTGCCTTACGGCGTGATGAACATGAGCGAGCAGTTCGGAGGGCCCGCTTTCACCGAAATGTATTTCGAGGAAATCGTCGCCAAAATCTCGAGCCTGTTGATGCCTATCGAGCAGAACAACCAAATCGCCACGCGCATGTGGAAAGAGAACGTGCAGATGCTGAGTACCAGCGGCACCGTCACGACGCTCGCCGCCATTCACCTGAACCTGCCGCATTACGACCGTTCAAAAATCGATGGGATAAAACTCAGCATCTCCGACATTCGTGGCGCCACCCAAACCCTCATGCGCATGAGCCCGGCGCAACGTGCGTCGCACCCCTGCATCGGTTCCAGCCGCACCGATTTTATCCTGAGTGGCTGCGCCATTTTCGAGGCGATTGCCCGCACGTTTCCCATCGACAAAATCACCATCGCCGACCGCGGCGTACGCGAGGGGATCATCGTCAGCTTAATGCGCGAAGTGGCGCCGGTATGAGTCAGGCAACAACCTTACGCAGCTTTGTGCGCGACGTGCCGGATTTCCCCAAACCCGGCATTTTATTTCGCGACATTGCGCCGCTGCTGCGCGAGCAGTTGCCCGCCACCGTTGCGGCCATGCAGGGGTTGTACAGCCCCGCTGAATGGGCGGGCGTCGACGTCATTGGCGGCATCGAGGCGCGGGGGTTTATTCTGGGTGCAGCATTGGCGCTGGCGGCGGGCAAAGGCTTTGTGCCGTTGCGCAAGGCGGGCAAGTTACCGGGTCCGCTCGTCGCGCGCAGCTATGGGCTGGAGTATGGCAAAGACACGCTTGAACTGCAGCACGGCACCGGCCGCATGCTGATTGTCGATGACGTGCTTGCCACTGGGGGCACGCTTGAAGCCGCCGCTGAACTGGCGAGTGAAGCGGGCTACATCGTCGCGGGCTTCGCCTGCCTCATCAATCTCAGTTTCCTCAACCAATTCCGCTGGCGCGATTTCACGGCCCGCGCCGTGCTCGAGTATTAAAACTAGCCGAGCGCCGCGCCAGTTTGAGGCGCTTTCACCGAAGCGATGATAGGAGCGGACGGTGTTTCCGCTGCCGCCACACGGGTTCCATCCTTCACCCCAGCCGCCTGCATATCGGCGACGAGTTTTTGCAGATCGCCCAAACCCTGCGCGTTCATTTTGCTGCTCAGCGCTTTGCCAAATTCAGCCTGTTCGCCTATGGAGAGGTCGCTATTGCGGTCGGTGGCTTTGGGGTTATTTTTGGCGATAAAATCTTCCACCACGCGCGATTCATTTTTGCCGATACCATTGGCCATTTCGGCATTCACGGCATCGCGCAGCTGTTCGGGGGTTTGGGGTTTCGCTGCGGTGGGCGCGGGTGCAGCGGCAACGGGCGTAGCTGCATATGCTTTATCTGCATAATCCGTAAAAAAACTCGTGCCCTGCTTTTGTGCGTTGATTGCCTGTGCGGCTAAGGCTTGGCCGAAAGCATCCTCAGGATGGGGTGCAGTGGCGGCAGGCACGGGGGGAGGCGCGGGCACAGCAGGTGCAGGCGCTGCGGCAGGTGCAGGCGGTGCCGCCGGTGGCTCCAGGCCAAGGCGCCCCAGTGCAGTAGTGCGCTCTGATTGTTGAGTCTTTAACTGCTCGGCGCTGGTCTTCAGTGCGCCCATGGTTTGTTCGTCGAGCTTACCGTTCACCGGAAGGTTATGCTCTTCCTGGAACTTACGGATGGCTGCATCGGTGCTTGGGCCGGGAATGCCGTCCATATCTTCCGGGCGATGACCGAGCTTCGCATGGTTGCGTGTGCCGGTGCTTTTGCCCATGGTTTCGAGATACGATTGCGCCTCGCGCACTTTGCTGCGGGGCTCGACCGATGCTTCGTAGCTGGTGCCTTTGTAGGCGCCGTAAGGTTTATCGTCAGCCGATGCGGCTTTGGGTTCTGCAGGCGCAGGGTCGGGCGCAGCCTGTGGCTCAGTTTGGGAAGGCGCAGGTGGCGCGGCCACGATGGGTTTGGCCGCTGTTGCGCCCACTGGGGTAAATTCTACCTCACCGTTAGGCAAGTGGTTGGCCTTTAAATAGACGGGTTTCTCGGCGGTTGGTTGCGACGCAAGCGGATCAGCTTCCTGTATAATCAGCGGGTCCCTGCCACGCACATCCGCAAGGGGCTCCACATACAGCGGGTCCCTGCCTCGTATAGGCTTAGGTGCGGGCGAAGGCTGGGGTGCAGCCGGCACGGGTTTGCCATCACCGCGCCCCCTATCATTGGCTGCCAGAGCATTCAAGTCAGCCTCGATTGGCGGAGCAAACCTTACAGCGCGGGTTTGAGTGGGTGATGCATCGGCAATCCCTTGCTGCTGGACAGTTTGTGGTGCTTGTGCCGCCTCTCGTTTTAACCCATTCGCCACGCTGTCGAGTGCGCCAGGAGGATATTTTTCGATCTCGTCCTGCGTTGTTTTGAGAGTAATATGGCCGTTTCTACGATCCCTCTCGAGAGCGAATGTCGGGGTAGTGTTACCTCCCATTGCCGCGTTGAGGCGTTCGTAGTCCTGCCTTGTGGCGGTGGGGCGCTCCCCATTGGGCCCATCAACAAAATGATTGAGCAGCTTTTCTTGGGGGCTGCCGGGTGCTATATCCACCGTAATCGTGCCCTGCATGTCACGCCATGAAGTCACCTTGCCTAATTGCCCAAGGCTATTTTGGGCTTCCATCACGGCATCGCGGCTCGGTTCCACATTCAGCGGTTCCCTGCCACGTACTTCCGCCTTGGCGGGCGCAGGGTCATTCTGGATATTGATGTTTTTGTCATGTAGCGTTTGCACCGCCTCGGGCGAGAGGTGATAGTCTTTTCCCAACCCACGTTCTTGGGTGCCACGGATGCGATACACATCGCCTTCCATATGCTGAATATCGGGATTGCCAGAAAGATTTTGTAACACGGTGTTCACTTCGGATGCATTGAGCGGTTTATTCGCGCGCGCTTCTTCGGCGGCGAGGGCCGCCTCATATTTTGCACGGCCTGCCAGTTGCTCGGGTGTAAGCGGCGTCGATTCGCGAACGGTGACGCCTCGCTCCTTCAAGGCTTCGATGCCTTCCGGGGAGACCTCATAAATACGGCCAATACCACCGTTCGGTAACCCGATACGATATTTATTGCCCTCAATATGCATCACAAAAACCTGATCAGTCTTCGCAGCCGCAGTCATTTCTGTAACCTGTTCGGCAGATAATGGTTTTTGCTCGTCACTCATGTCCGGCCCCCGGTACAATTAACTTTATGAGGCCATATTATAATCTATCTGGTTAAATATCGGTTAATTTCATGGGAATAAATTAATGGCATTCTGCCGAAATAGGATGGCGATTGCGCCCACGAGGCGAATCCTCTAGGCACAGCCCATGGCCCCCAAAAAACCCACCGGTAAAAAACCTCCAAGCAAAAACGCTGGCTCGCGCGGGTTGCATGTGACGGTAAAAACGTCAAAGAAGCGCAGCGTTTCGAGCACCCGCTGGCTGCAGCGGCAGCTGAACGACCCCTATGTGATTAAGGCGCGGCAAGAAGGCTATCGCTCGCGCGCGGCGTTCAAGCTGGTCGAGCTCGATGAAAAATTCGGGCTGCTGAAACCCGGCATGAAAGTGGTGGATCTGGGCTGTGCGCCCGGCGGCTGGGCGCAGGTGGCCGTTGCCAAAGTAGGGGCAGGGGGCGTGGTCGTCGGTTGCGATTTGCTCGCGGTGCCGCAAGTGCCGGGTGCCACCCTCATCGTGCAGGATTTTCTGACTGAAGAAGCCCCAGAAATATTGAAAAACCTGCTCGGCGGGCGAGCGCAGCTGGTGATGAGCGACATGGCCGCCAACACCACCGGCCACACGCCGACGGACCATATTCGCATCATGCATTTATGCGAACTGGCCTATCAGTTTGCAGCCGAAGTGCTGGCTCCCGGCGGGGCGTTTTTGTGCAAAGTGCTCAAAGGCGGCACCGAGCGCGAATTGCTGAAACTGCTGCAACGCGACTTTGCGGTGGTGAAACACGCCAAACCCAGTGCCTCACGTCAGGATTCCGCCGAAAGCTATGTGGTGGCGACAGGGTTTCGGGGTTAACCGATTTCGATGGGGCGGTGGTGCAACGTGCGCCGCGCGGTGTATTCTTCCCACGACAGTGTTTTCGGCAGCGTCGCCTTAAATGCCTCAACCGTCATCCGGTCGAAATCATTGCTAAAGGTCGCACCCTGCTGCAGGTGCCCAATCACCGCTTTGCGCCAAAGTGCTAGCGTAGGCAAATTCGCCGGATCCTCGGCACTCGCACACAGATAGCGGTATTGCTGTTCATACAGCGCCTGATTTTTGCTGTAGGATTGCGAGGCTTCCGAGAAGGTGACTCTGTTGGGTTTAGTTTGCATGTGCCGAACTGTAGCAGTTACTCGTCGATCTACACAAGACAGTTGGTTGACAATTGCCCCCCCGCATGCGAACAAGCGCTGCAATCCACGCCCAAGGCCAGAAGGATTGCCATGAAACACTCCCCCGAACTCGAAATCGCCCTCACCTTCGACGACGTGCTGCTCAAGCCCGCCGCTTCCGACGTGTTGCCCAAGGAAGTGCAGACCAAAACCCACCTCACGCAGAGCATCGAGCTTGGCATCCCCCTCATGTCAGCGGCGATGGACACGGTGACGGAATCGGGCCTCGCCATTGCTATGGCGCAGCACGGTGGCATCGGCACCATTCATAAAAACCTC
The DNA here is from genome assembly GCA_046154225.1 of Rickettsiales bacterium. GTDB lineage: Bacteria > Pseudomonadota > Alphaproteobacteria > Rickettsiales > UBA3002 > QFOX01. The sequence goes on along the minus strand of JBJXEM010000025.1, from coordinate 12,841 downwards.
GACCTTGTAGCGCAGGCCAACGAAGTGCGGCGGGTAAAAAAATTCGAATCCGGCATGGTGGTCAACCCCGTCACCATCCGCCCCGGCCAAACGCTGGCCGATGCGTATGCGCTGATGGACGAACACCGTATTTCCGGTATTCCCGTGACGGAAGCCGACGGCAAACTGGTCGGCATCCTCACCAACCGCGATGTGCGTTTCGCTTCCGACACAAGCCAGCCCGTGGCCGAATTGATGACGCGCGAACTGATTACGGTGAAGGATGGTATTTCGAAAGAAGACGCCAAAAAATTGCTGCACCAGCACCGCATCGAGAAATTGCTGGTGGTGGACGACGCCTATAAATGCATCGGGCTGATGACGGTGAAGGACATCGAGAAAGCTTCAAAGTTCCCACTCGCTGCGAAAGACGACCGCGGCCGCCTGCGCGTGGCCGCCGCCATAGGCACCGGGCGCGAAGGGCTGGCGCGCGCCGAAGCACTTATCGAAGCCGAAGTGGATGTGGTGATTGTGGATACCGCACACGGCCACAGTAAAGGCGTGATCGATACCGTGGCGGAGTTGAAAAAACTCTACCCGCATCAGGCCATTATCGCGGGCAATATTGCCACGGCGGACGCCGCCGAAGCATTGATTAAAGCTGGCGCGCACGCGGTGAAAGTGGGCATAGGGCCCGGTTCCATTTGCACCACGCGGGTGGTGGCGGGCGTCGGCGTGCCGCAGCTTTCGGCGATTTGGGATGTGCGCAAAATCACCGACAAACACAACATCCCCCTCATTGCCGATGGCGGCATCAAATTCAGCGGCGATTTCGCCAAAGCCATCGCGGCCGGTGCGCAAGTCGCCATGATCGGCAGCCTGTTCGCGGGCACCGAAGAAGCGCCGGGCGAAGTGATTTTATTCCAGGGCCGCAGCTACAAAACCTATCGCGGCATGGGCAGCGTGGGCGCTATGGCGCGCGGTTCCGCCGACCGCTATTTTCAGGCTGAAATTTCCGACGCACTAAAGCTCGTACCCGAAGGGGTTGAAGGCCGCGTGCCCTTCAAAGGTTCGGTCGCAGGCGTCATCCATCAACTGGTCGGCGGGCTGAAAGCGGCCATGGGCTATACCGGCAACGCCACCATTTCGGATATGCGCAGCAACTGCCAGTTCGTGCGCATGACCGGCGCAGGCCTCAAGGAAAGCCACGCCCACGACATCACCATCACCCGCGAAAGCCCCAACTACCGGGTGGAGAGTTAGCCACCACCCACCTGTCACCCCGTCGGATGACGGGGTCTGTCTTTGCTTGAGCATGAAGATGGATGCCGTCATGCGACGGCATGACGGTTCTGCGCGAGAGCCCCAACTACCGGGTGGAGAGTTAGCGGCTATAGCGGGTTATAGTATTGGAGCTGGCAATCTGGCCGGTCAAGATCCACCCGATAGGTGGCACCAGCATCGGTCATGCTACCCGCCACGCTGGTGCAGAAAGTGGTGATGCCATCGCCCTTATTTAGGGACCTGATTATGCCAGTGCCGGGAAAGCCATCGTCGAATTTAGTGTCGATATGCCACGCATCCTTGGTCAGGAGGCCGAGCCCGGTAGTAGAATCGGCGAAAAAAGAGATCATAAATGGAACATAGGGTGATGCAAAAGTCGTGGTATCAGCGCCGGTGTTATTTCTCGTCACAAATCTCCACCTACCTTCTTTGCTGAATTTGCTGTTGGGAACATTCAGGCCAGCCACCCAAAAGCCAGTATAACCCGGTGAAAAAACTGCCCTTGCGCCGGTATAGCTGCCCGATATCAAGCCTGCGCTGGCCATGTGCTGCCAGGCGCGCAATGCTTCTGTGCCTGCTTGCAATATTTTATCGCCATCACCATTACACGTAGCGGGGGTGGTTGAGGGGACGTCGCTGCAGGCTGTATCGCTGGCGAGCCCCGTGCCGCCGTTCGAGCCCCAGTAACGGGTCGCGGTCGGGATGTCGCCGGGGTAATAACGGTACTGGTTCACGAACGCCTGCGCGGCGGTATACATGGCGCTATATTCGTTGCCCACCGCCTTGATCCGCGCCGCGTTGATAAGCGATTGCCCCAGCAATACCCCACCAACCAAAAGGCCGAGAATGACCAGCACAATGCTCAGCTCGACCAGGCTGAAACCGTGCCTAAGCTTAGTTGCCGCGTGTTTCGGGCTGAGATTTAACTGAAACGCGTTGTGCACGAACCCATGATCCATAACGCAACCCTATCAAAATAATTACCGATTGTCACGCGCTGCGCCTATGCCCGCGAATCGGCGAATGACCGGGCGGAGGGTTAACCCCGCCTACCCGCCCAGCCACCCGTGCCATCGCGATGGGCGGCCGCTTGCGTGTGGCTCACCTGCGCCTGCGGGCCGGGCGCAAAACGGCCGATGCCCCATTCCTTCATGGTGCGGTTGAGGATGTTGTGGGTCTCGCTGTCGGGCTGGTTCAGGATATGCCTATCATCGACGGTGTTGAACATGGCGAGCGCTTTCGGGAAACGTCTAAAATCGTTGGTGAAGCGGGTAAGCGCCAGCATTTCCATGTAGCTGTAACCGTCGAACGTGTTGAAGCGATGGCCGGGAAGTTTGTCCAAATTTCTCTTCAACCCGCCATCGTTCGACAGAACCACCACGCGCGGGGCATCAGTACCGTCGCTGTCATGCATGCGCTGCGCGAGGTTCAGGATTTCGCTGTCGCCATCCATCGGGATTTTGGGGCGGATGTCGAGCCGCTCCACCCCGCCCAACCCCTCGGGCGTGCGGTCGGCGACGAGGCAGATTTTGCCTTTCAGCGCGCCTGCGCGTTCGGCCTTCAGGTAGTCCGCGCTGTTGGCGAATGTCACCAGTTCGGTTTGAATGAGTTTGTTACGCAGCCACGCGATAAATAGCGGGTTGCCCTTCGCGAACGGTTGGTCGGGGTCGAGGAAGCGCTGGTCGAGGAATGGCTGCGCGTCGAGGCTCATGCTCATACCGAGCCTGCCCACTTTGCTGTGTGTTGCTTCCTTCAGCACTTCGTTGGGCAGCAGCAACGTGCAGCCACGCGCCAGCAAATGGTCGAGCCCATCGAGCGGCAGTTGGCCCTTAGGAATTCCCTGCCGCTCGCAGAAGCTATCGAACTTCCACAACCAGTTGAGGAAACAATTATCGAGAATGACGGTGCGTTGCATGCGGAAGCTAATAGCACCACTTCATGACGGTTTGATGACGGCCTTGCTTGTTTTTGCGCGGGCACCGCTAAGCACACCCCCATGCAACCTGCCAAAGTAGCGCCTATTAATTTACTAGCCGCCAATAAACATTGTAGTACTCGCCAGTAACATTCAGATTATAAGTGGCGCTTGGTGAGTTGGTAGGACCAGCGCAATAAAAATTGTGCCGTTCTTTGGTTACCAAAAAAACCGTACGTCAAACCTGACAATGCGTTAAAAAAGTTTTATGAAATATAACTTACAGGTCGATGCTGTTGTCGATAGGGCATACTGCGCAGTGTAGTCCGTCGCATTAGATGCCGTCGTGCAGGTGGGACGCTCTCCAGCTAATATTTTACCGGTACCGGGTTTGCCATCGTCCATCTTCGTGTCGATATTCCATGCCTCTTCAGGTTTAATTACCGGATTCCATGGGGGCGTTCCATTTCCTTTCCCACCCATAAAATAATAAGTTCCATAGTAACCGCTGAAATCAATCCCAGCGCTTCCGTCAAGATAAGCGTTGATCGTATTTATGCCCCAACCAGCATTTGCCAGTTTCGATGCTGGCGCATTAATACCCGCGAGGGTATCAGAAAGTGCAGCTGGTCCTGCAATGCCTGTATAACTTCCTTCAATAAGCCCAGCGTTAGCTAATTGTCGCCAGTATTGAAAACCCTCCTGGCTTTGACTTGCCGCATTCTGAAAACTAATTGAACCATCGCCGTTACCATCGCATGTGCCGGGAGTGGTAATCGCGGAAGAAGAGTTGGTGAGACAGTCTGCGTTACTATTGAGACGACCCCAAAACTGCGTCGCGTTACTCATATCACCCGGAATGGCGAAATATTTATCGCGGAATGATTGCGCCGCTGTGGTGTATTTAGCATATTCGGTAGCTACTGACCGCAACTCGGCCGCACGGATGAGCGATTGCCCGGCCAAAATGCCGCCCGTCAACAGGCCAAGGATCACAAGGACGATGGAGAGCTCGACTAAACTGAACCCGGATTTAGCGGGGGGGGGCTGCATGCATGTTATCCCACATACGCTTTCATAACGAGCGACAGGATACCCGCGAGCACGAAACCCATCATCCATTTGATGAGCACGTTATCGGTTTCCAGCTTGGCAAAGCGTGATTCAAATTTAAGTTCCTGCGCGGCGAAATCTGCTTTTATTTCAGTACGTAAATCCTTCAGATCGGTTTTCGTCGCCAATTGCGACAAGTCGATCGTGCGCATGGTCTCGATCACGGTTTCGGCCTGTTTGGCTGAGAAACCGCCGGCCAGCAGGGCCGTGTAAACTTTTTGCGTGTCGATGTTAAGCAGCATGAGTGTAGTATAAGTGAAGCGCGCGGACCCTGCAATGGCAAAACGAATCATGGGTTGCCACAGTTCAGGGCGGGCGCTACAAACCGCGACCTAGCTGAAACCTACAACCTGAAACCTGACCATGCAACAAGCAGCCCGCATTCAAGCCGCCATCGAGATGATGGAACATGTCCAGTCTGTGTGGGCGGCGGATCGGCGTGCGCCGGTGGATTTGTTGCTGAGTCAGTATTTTAAGGGGCGGCGTTATATCGGCTCGCACGACCGCGGGGCGATTTCGGATTTGCTGTATTACGTGTTGCGCAACGGCGCGACGCTCGAGTGGCATATCGAGCAATGCGACCGCAAAGTGACGCCGCGTCGCGCGGTGATGGTGGCGCTATTGTTTCACGGCGAGGGCATGGAACGTGCCGAAATCATCGAACAATTCAGCGGCGCGCCGCATTGCCCGAGCGCGCTCACCGAACTGGAACGGAGCATGCTGTCGCGCTGCGAAGGCCGCGATTTCCTGATGCCCGGCATGCCCGACGCGGCACGGTATAACTATCCCGACTGGATGGAAGGCCGCCTGAAGGACGCGTTCGGCCGCGATTTGCCCATCGCCATGGAAGCGTTGAATGCCCAGGCCCCCATCGATTTACGTGCCAATACGCTGAAAGTCGGCGACCGGGGCGATCTCATCATCGCCCTCGACCGCGACGGTTATTTCGGTGTGCCGACCGACATCTCGCCGCTCGGCGTGCGCCTGAAGAAGCGGCTTCCGGCCTTCAACACCCAAGCTTTCAAAGACGGCATGTACGAAATGCAGGACGAAGGCAGCCAGGTAGCGGCGCTACTGGTCGCGGCCAAGCCGGGGCAGAAAGTCATCGATTTTTGCGCAGGTGCGGGCGGCAAAACCCTCGCCATTGCCGCCACCATGAAAAACAAAGGGCGGCTTCTGGCGTGGGATACGTCGGAGAATCGCCTTGGCCAAATTACCAAACGCCTCGCGCGCGCCGGAGTCAGCAACGTGCAAACCCATGTGCTGGCGAGTGAGTCCGACCCGTTTTTGAAACGCCACCTCGCCAGCGCCGACTGGGTGCTGGTCGACGCGCCCTGCACGGGTTCCGGCACGTGGCGGCGCAACCCGGACCTTAAATGGCGCACCACGCTTGAGGACTTAACCGAGCTGAAAGCCCTGCAACAACGCATCCTGAAAAACGCCGCGCGGCTGGTGAAGCCCGGTGGGCGGCTGGTGTACGTCACCTGTTCCATTTTTAACGATGAGAATTTCCATCAGGTAAAACAATTCCTTGGGAATAACCCGACATTTAGGGTTGAAGCGCCGGATAAACTGTGGAACAACCACCTGCGAGCGAGTGACGGCGTGGGGGCCGCACTCAGTTTAAGCCCGCACAAAGACGGGACCGACGGCTTCTTCGCCGCCGTGTTGATAAAAGAAAGTGCCGCCAAAACCTAAGGCGTGCCACTAGGGTTAAGGATTTGAAGCGCATGGCAAAACCGGGGCGTAAAAAAGCGAAAACAGCCATAGGCCGCATGCGGCAGGCAGTGTTTGGCCGCCTGTTTTGCAAACGCAGCATCATCATCATCTCCGAACATGAAACTAAGCATGTGCCGTTCTCGGCCGCGAAACAACTTCTGGCTGTGCTGGCGGTGGTCGGGTTCATCGGCTGGGCCAGCTATTCAAGCGGCAGTTACATGGCCGCGCAAAAAGTGCTGATCGAAAAAGAGCGAAAGCTCGCCTCGACCACCGAGGAAAATGCCCGCGTCGAGTCGGAGTTTAATTTGCTTAAGCGCGACCTGATGAAGCTGGCCGAGGAAAGCAAAAACGGCAAAAGCTCGGAATACGCCAAAGTCATCGCTGACCAATACACCAAGCCGGGCGGCCCGCTGGTTGATAAGGCCGACGCTTCCGACCAGTATAATGCGGTATTCCAGCGCATTGGGTTCCTTGAAAATAAAGTAAAGGAATTACAATCCACGCATGACGGCATGATGGCAGATATCCGCTCCACTACCGGCGGTAAAATCAAGGAGCTCGAGCAGGTGATCGCCCGCACTGGGGTTGATGCTACCGCTGTCACCCGCACGGCGGACGCCAAACGGTTAGCTGATGAACAGCGCCGTGAGAAATATGGCCGTACTGAAGGCAGTGCGCCCGCAGTCGGTGGCGGGCAGGGCGGGCCATACCAGCCAATTCCCCGCTCGGTGCTGAAGGAAAAGGACACCGAGCTGTATTTCAACCTGCGCCGCCTGATGTCACTGAACGACGTGGTGACTGCCCTGCCGCTCGCCATGCCTGAGGCTGAAAATACCTTTCGCGAAACCAGCGGTTTTGGCACCCGTACCGATCCGTTTCGCGGCACGCTGGCGTTCCATAGCGGCGTCGATTTAGCTGGGCCCGAAAATGCCAAAGTGTTGGCGACGCAGGATGGCCGCGTTGAATTCGCCGGCTGGAAAACGGCGTATGGCAACGTGGTGGATATTAAACACGAGTATGGCTTCGGCACGCGTTACGGGCACCTCGCGCGGGTGTTGGTAACACCCGACCAGTATGTAAAAAAAGGCCAGGTCATTGGCATTCAGGGCTCGACCGGTCGCTCGACCGGCCACCATTTGCATTACGAAGTGCGCTATCAGGGCCGCGCCATTGACCCCGCGAAATTTTTGAAAGTAGGCGAAGATGTTCGGTCGGCTAGCGCGGAATAAGCACGCTGTTCCCGGTAACCCCCGGAAATCGGCCAGCCCTTCGGTCATCGCGGCCGACATGAACGTGCTTGGTAACATCGTGAGCGACGGCGTGCTCGACATTGACGGCCAGATTGAGGGCAATGTGCGCGCCCACACCGTCAGCATTCGCCCCAACGGCAAAATCCGCGGCGACGTGATGGCGGAAGTGGTGATGGTGCACGGCACCGTCGAAGGGCTCATCCGCGCCCAGTCGGTGGTGGTCTATGCCAGCGCGCGCATCATGGGCACCATCATGCACGAAACGCTGAATATCGAAGACGGGGCGTTCATCGACGGCAAGTGCAAGCGCACCGAGCGCCTGGCTGCCGCTCCCGCCCAGCTTCCGGGCGTGCGCCTACCGACGATTGACTCCAGCCTCGACAGCGACAACGACAACGACGAGCCGCCGAGCGAGCAAGAAATCCGCGTGCTGGAAACACTGCGCTTAATCAGTTAGTTTTTAAGTGGCGGCCTCTGGCCGCGTGGGGGCAAGCATAGATTGCCCCCGCTTCGCTCCCCCTCGTTCGCTTCGCTCCGGCTCGCGCGGGCCATCCGCGCTACGCACTTCCAATATCGAACGCTCGTTGTACGAGTGCGTAGGCGTAAGCCGAGCCGCGTAGCGGCAGGGGTTTGGGGACAAGGTCCCCATCAGGCGCGTAAGCGCTTTAACAGCTACTTCTCGCCCCAGTTCTCCTTGATGAACCCGGCGCGGCCCGAGCCGTGTTTGTAGAGGTTGTAGTGGATTTTGTTCTTCTGGTAATATTTCTGGTGATAATCCTCGGCCGCGTAAAACGGTGTGGCGGGGATGATTTTCACCAAAATCGGCTTCGGCGCGAATTTTTTGGCGATGGGCTCAACCGAATTTTCGGCGGCTAGCTTCTGCGCGTCGTCGGCATAATAAATCGCCGCTTTATACTGGCTGCCTTTGTCGGCGAACTGGCCTGCACCATCCGTCGGGTCAATGTTTTCCCAGTAGGTTTCCAGCAGCGTTTCGTATTTCACTTTGGAGGGATCGTAAGTGATTTGAATCACTTCGACATGCCCGGTGCGGCCCGAGGACACACGCTCATAGGTCGCATCCGCTTTCGTGCCGCCGGTATAGCCCACACTGGTGGCCACTACGCCCGGCGTGTTGTCGAACCCCGGCTGCATGCACCAGAAACATCCGCCGCCGAATAGCGCGGTTTTTGTGGTGGTGGCGGTGGTAACAGGCACGTCGGCGGCCATGGCAGAACTCCCCAGTAAAATAGCAGTGATGGCAGAAATGATTCGCATAAAATCTCCTTACCCGATGATTCGCGGCCGCGCGAGGAAAGGTTACAGCCACCCCACAGTGTCATCCCGTCGCACGACGGGATCCCGCTTTAAAAACACTGGCGGAAGTAAGCGGGACCCCGTGGTAAACACGGGGTGACAGCAAAGTGTATAGATAGTGCCGCATAAACAAAATTTCCCAAAAAAAGGGTGGAGAGATTACTCTCCCCACCCAGTTTGTGACTACCAGCCGATGTTACGGCTGTTCACAAAGGATGCGCGACCTGGTTAGGCCGCGGCGGCGTCTGCTTCGACTGCATCGACTTCGGCCGCGGCGTTATCGCCGTTGCCGTTATCGACCTGGCCGCCGTCACCGTTGCCGGTGCCGGTTTCAGTTGCGACCGCAGCATCGACATCGTCGTCGACCGCGCCGCCATTGCCGTCCTCGACCTTGGGCATCGGGCTGCCGAGCGTTTCGCGCTCTGCATTGAAGCCCACGATCTGGCCGTTGCCACTGGCATCAAGCGTCAACGTGACGGTGAGCACCACCACCGTGCCGTCTGCTTGCCCGAGCTCGCGCTTGTAGGCCACGGTCGGGTTGCCGGTCGCATTGGCGCCGTACACCGTCGAGAGCGTGACGGGGTTGCCATCAGCGTCCACGCCGGTATAGACGACACGCTCGATGTGGTATGCATCTTTGAACGCATCATCATCGTCGTCGCCGCGGTCATTTTCGCCAGCTTCGTCGAGAAGCTCATCGAAATAACCGCCGGAGCCGAGCACTTCGTCCTCGTCGTTGTAGGCGATGAAGCCCGCAACGTCTTCACCATTCAATCGCCCATAGATGGCGTTGATGGTGAAGCCTTCGACTTCGAAGGTTTCCCGCAATTCGACGAGCGAGGCCTTCGTGTTGGCGAAGCGAGCTTCGGCCGCTTCCATGATCGAAATCGCAGCTGCATACACTTGCAGCCGTAGAGACAGTTCAACCATTTCGGTCTTCCCTCATATTTGCCGCGGAATCTTCCGGGGCGTCGTGTCTGCGACACACGGGTGCGTGCCGCATAAGCTGAATCCGAACCCGAAGGTGCGAATCCAGAAACTACAACCCTCTCTCACGAGAACACGGGCTGCTCAGTAGACGCGCCTTGGACATGGAAAAAACCACACCCAAAAACACATCAACCAAGCGGCCACCATACGTCAATTTTTGCCCGTGAAAAGGGGGTGCGACGTAACTTCACGAAACTGTCATAAACCTCGGCCACAGCGTCATCCTGAACTTGTTTCAGGATCCATCCCGGCCAAGTCTTTGCCGAATATCATGGTTGTTTTTATACCGGCGCTAATCGCGCCTTCGATAGATCCTGAAACAAGTTCAGGATGACGTAGCTGAAAATTTAGAGATTGCCGCCTACATCAAAATCAGCGTCGCGAGCCCCAAAAAGCTGAAGAACCCCACGCAATCGGTGACGGTGGTGAGGAAAATGGCGCTGGAAATCGCCGGGTCGAACCCACGGCGGTTTAGGAAGACGGGGATGACCGAGCCCCACAGGCCCGCCATGGTCATAGTGAAGGTGGCGGCCATCAGCATGACGAGCGACAGGGTGGCGTCGTGGAATTTCAGGTACACGCCGGTGCCCATGATGAGCCCGAGGCCCGCGCCGTTTAAAAACCCGATGAACATTTCCTTACGAATATAGGTGCGCGCGTTCGCGTCGGTCAGCTGCTTGGTGGCAATGGCGCGCACCGCCACGGTGATGGTTTGGGTGCCGGTGTTGCCGCCCATGCTGGCGACCATGGGCATCATGACGGCGAGCGCCACGATATGCTCGATCGTCGCCTCGAAAAAGCTGATGACGACGGACGCCAGAATGGCCGTGAGCAAATTGACAAACAGCCAGCCGAAACGCGCGCGCACGGTTTGCCACACGCCCAGTTGGAAATCCTGCTCGGTCACACCCCCGGCGCGCAGGTAATCTTCTTCGTCCTCTTCCTGAATCACGTCCACCACGTCGTCGACGGTGATGGTGCCGACCAGCACACCGGTATCGCTCACTACCGGTGCTTCCACCAACGCGTATTTGCGGAACAGGTAGGCCACTTCCTCCTGGTCGGTGAGGGTGGATACGGGGTAGGTACTGGTTGAGCGGATGGCGACCAGTTCGACCTCGCGCTTGTTGCCCAGCACGCTCGACAGCAGCACGCGGCCTGTGGGGTGGAATGCGTTATCGACCGTGTAAATCACGTAGAAGAATTCCGGTAGCTCATCCGCCCCGCGCAAAAAGTCGATGGTGTCGCCAACGGTCCAGAATTCCGGCACGGCGACGAGCGCTTTGCGCATCATGCGCCCGGCGGATTCGGCGGGGTAGGTGAGGCTGGCCTCCACTTCTTCGCGCATTTGCGCGGGCATCACGTCGAGCAGTTCCTGCTGGTCGGCGGCATTCATGTCTTCGAGGATGTGCACCGCGTCATCGGTTTCCATTTCGGCCAGCACTTCGGCCGATTTTTGTGGGCCCAGCGCCTCGATCACGTCCTCGGCCGCTTCGTGCGACAATTCCGCGAGGGTTTCGAAATCGAACTCAGCCGCGATGGCGGAAGTAAGCCAGCGGCGCTCGTCGTGGCTTAACTGCTCGAACAGTTCGGCCTGGTCGGGGGCGGGTAGGGGGTACACGAGGCTGCGCGCCGTGTTGCGGTCGGCACGCGCGATGGTATCGACAATTTCGGCGACGAATTCGGGGCTCAGCGAAAACCCGGTATCGGGGTCAAGCGGCGCGTAGTCGATCGGATTCGATTGGCTCATGGCCCGCGCCCTTTCTTCGCATGTGGTTATTGCGTTGCGTTATTTACCAAAACCGCTTCTTTGCAAAGGCTTTTCCTGAACCTGTTTTTAAATAATATTCGAATTCCTGAGCGCGTCTTTTATCGGCGAATGCATGATAACTGACGAGTTGCCAAGGTGTGTATTTCGAAGTGTGTTTTGAATTGCCCGCATTATGGTCGGCAAATCGTGTTGTTAGGTCTTCTGTAAAACCACGGTAGGTTTGCTCTGGGAAGGGAATGCTGCGGAGTAAATAGACATAATACATCGCAGCATCCCATCCCGAACATGCAGACAGTGCTTCACCCGCCGGCCTACGCTCCTTCGGAGCTTCGGACGGCACTCCTTCGCTCTAACGGCCTTCGTATGGCTTACTGGCGTAAGCCACCCGAAGCCCGTAAGGGCGAAGGGTGGTGCGACCAAGAAGACTCGAACTTCCACGGGTCACCCCGCTACCACCTCAAGGTAGTGCGTCTACCAATTCCGCCATGGTCGCATTCAGTCTGCAGGAGTGGGGGCAATAGCAAATGGCGGATAAGGGTGCAACTGCTTAATCCATAATCCGCGACTGTTCCATAGTGCGTAATGGTGCAAGTTGCCTCCATGCTTCGTCATTCCAGCGAAAGCTGGACCCGTAGCGAAGCGGAGAGAGGCACTTGGGCCAATCCATCTTTTAGCGTAAGCAGGTGGATTCCAGCTTTCACTGGAATGACGTGATGACTATAACACGCGCCATGGAATGGAAAAATTCGCCGGGCCTTACGCCCTATCCGCACGCGCTCGCTGTCATGGCGGAGCGCGTCGCGGCCATTCAGCGCGGCGAGGCGGAGGAGCTGGTGTGGCTGGTCGAGCATCCGCCGCTTTACACCGCAGGCACGAGCGCCAAGGGCGGGGATTTGCTAATCCCCTCCCCCCATCGGGGGGAGGATGGGAGGGGGGCAACCCCAAGCGCTGCGCATCTTGGCAGCCCCCCACCTCACCTCCCCCCGATGGGGGGAGGGACTGAAGCCATCCCCGTCTTCGAAACCGGCCGTGGTGGGCAATATACCTATCACGGCCCCGGCCAGCGCGTGGTGTATATCATGCGCGATTTGAAACGCCATGCGGGCCCCTCAGGCCCCGATCTGCGCGCCTATGTCAAACAGCTTGAGGCATGGATCATCGCCACCCTCGCGCAGTTCGACATCGCCGCCTTCACGCGCGAGGGGCGGATTGGGGTGTGGGTGGAAGAGGATTCGGGATTTAGGATTCAGGATTCAGGGAAGAAAAAAGAAAAGAAGGGAGGACTAAGCGTTATAAATGAAAGCGAGCGAACGCAATTTGTTCCCCTGAATCCTGAATCCCGAATCCTGAATCCTGAAAAAAAGATCGCCGCCCTCGGCGTGCGCGTGCAAAAATGGGTGACGAGCCACGGCATCAGCATCAACCTCAACCCCGATTTATCGCACTACGCCGGCATCGTCCCCTGCGGCATCCGCGAGTTTGGCGTCACCAGTATACGGGCGATGG
>JBJXEM010000024.1:0-3395 GCA_046154225.1 Rickettsiales bacterium | reverse complement strand
GCGGGCGGTAAGGCGGGCCCGCCAGTGTGTGGCAATCAATGGGGGATGGATTGCCGCAACGGGGGGTTAGTTGCTTGCTTTGGCTTTCTCGTCGACGACGGTTTTGCCATCAACTTTTTTCGTGTGCTCGACCGAACGCTCGCCATCTTCCACTTTTACCTTCGTTTTGGTTTTGGTGGAGTGTTTGTTGAGCAGACCTTTGGGGTCGTTCACGTCTTCGGTCGTGGTGGTTTTGGTGGTGTCGCCGTTGTTATCGACGTCCAGGTTTGTTTCGGTTTCCGAGCTGACGCGGCCGGATTCGGTTTTCTTTTCGGCGCGGGTGGTTTTGTCGTAGCCGCCGTTTTTGCTGTGGTCGAGGGTGGTTTCGGACTTCACGCTGGCGTCCGCTGCGAATACCGGGGTCGTAAGCGACATTGCGGTCGTGGTGGCGAGTACTGCTACAAATTTCTTCATTGGAATCTCCGTAATAGGTTGTGCGCTTATCGCCCCACCTACATAGCCAACCGCTTATCAACCCGCGATACGGGGAATCGTCACCTCGCATAAGCAAGCGATAAGGACGGCGAGCGGTGCCCACAAAAAAGCCCGGCGCTTAGGCCGGGCTTTTCGTCAAGTGCACCGCCGAAATTAGTGCGCTGCTTTCTCTTCGTGCTTCTCTTCTTTTTTCTCTTCGTGCTTTTTGTGGGCGTCCTTTTTCACCGCGTCATGTTTTTCTTTGGATTCTGTCGCGTGCGTTTCTACTGTTTTGCCCTCGTGCTCAGTAGCAAATGCCGGAGCGGTGAGAGCGAGTACAGCGACGCCTGCGGCGAGGATCGAGGCAAGTTTGGTCATGAGTTTCTCCTGAATAATGAACCATAAACACCCACCCACGATGGATGGTTGCAAATTGCTAGGCCGGATTGAAAAGCCCGTCCAGTTCCGTATTGCATCTTAATAAATCATGCACAGATTTTTTGCGCACGAAAAAAGCCGCGGAGATTTCTCTTCTCGGCCTTCTTTTATTATTTTATTCAGTGATTTAGCTAGGCAAGCACTTTCGCCACCACTCCAGCGCCGACTGTGCGGCCGCCTTCGCGGATGGCGAAACGCAGGCCCTGGCCCATCGCGATCGGCGCGATGATTTCCACGGTCATCTTCACGTTGTCACCCGCCTGTGCTTCGTCCGCACCGAGGCTAACTCGCACATCCATAAATCCGCGGCATTTAGATCGCAATCTTCCACTCGGACTGTGGTGCATGCTGCACGGTCGCCACCGCGATTGCTGAGCCAGGTTTTTCCTGTCCGCCGTGGAAAATCGCCGCAACTGCCTGCCCAATATCGGTCGATTCCTTGCGGTTCGACGGCAGATAGAAGGGCGGGAAAAGTGGATACATCTGGCAGTAAACATGCCGGTCATCTTGTGAAATCAGCTGCGCGCCCTGCACCTTGAATACATCCTGGCTGAATTGTTTCCGCATGCGCTCGATGCATTCGGGCGTAAAATGCTCGGTCTCGTTCAGCTGTTGCACCATACGCTCTGCGCGTTCTTTTATCCCGTCGAGCGCTTGATATTTGGCGTAAAACGCCATCTGGCCAATCATGTAACGCCGGAATGCATTGCTGGTTCGTGTCTCATTGGAAAGCGCGACAGGTTCTTCGCGCAGCCGCGGCAGCAGATGGGATTCCATCACTTCATCAAACGCTTTGGCGACAATATCGGGATACGAAGTGAGATCCGCGCCACGCGCTTTCAAGCGATCCGCGAAGCCTTCCACCGTCGTGAGATTCGCTTTGGTAAACTGCGCGTCACTTACCAGCGCGCGCCATACCGGCAGGTGAGACTGTGTGGACATATGGCTGATATTCGCATCCGTCCAACGATGGTCGCCAACATAATAACCGTTATATTCGCGCTCGTAATCGGCAAGCACATGCTCCTCGCCGGGCTTCAGCATGCCGCGAAACAGGCTCGCATCGCCCGTAAGCGCATGCGTGACAGTCGCGCGCAAGAGGTTAGTCAGCTTCTCCTCGCGTGTGTCGCCCGGAATGTCGAGATGCTTGTAAAAACGGTCATACATCGGCAATGACTGATAGTCATAAGGGATGCCCGATTTCTCCATGGTCTCGACGAACAGCATATCGGCCATGACCACCGTGATTGCTTCGCTCATCATACGCGTGGCATGCTGCACCCGCCGTAGTTCAGGCGTCAATTCGCCGCTGGTCGGGATCAGGTCCGTCACCGGCACCAGCGCATAATGCATCATATCATGGAAGCGAAAGCGCAGTTCGCGCGTGGCATCGCGCTTGGGCACATTAGGCAGACCCGCATTCAATCCCGGCGCCCAGTACGTATTCTCGCGCCGATTGATTGCGGCGCGCGTGTGGATGCCGTCGTTCAGCATATGGCCGAGCATGCGGTCGAGCCCCCAATCCGCCAGATGCGTATTTTCTTTCAACAAGGCATTGGCAGTAATTTCATCCGCCACCGAATTCTTAAAATCAATCGTTTGCGTACTGGCCTGCCCGCCGAAATTGAGCTCGTTGCGCGTATCGTAATAGAGATGCCGCTGGATAAAATCCCCAATAGTTTGCGTGCGTGCCGAGGCTTTCTCACCGAAAACACTGATCTGCTCGTGGTAGGTCAACCCGGTGGCGCTGTTCACAAAAACATCATCCCAGTCAAACACGTCATTGGCGCGCCCACCGCGGTGCAAATCCAGATACCCTTGCACCTTCGCGCTGTAATGTTTCTTTACGATTTCGCCCGTTTCATTGAGGGAGTACGCCGTTAGCGTCGAAAGGTTATAGACCGGCTCCATGTCCTCGTTGCGCGTACTTAGTCTGTCTGTCTGGGCATTATAGAGGTCGCTTTCTTCGTTCAATACGAAGCGCGGTTTTCCGCGTTGCGTTTCTTTTGGCTGACTCGGATCGAATAAATGGTCACGGATGGTGGCTTCGAGGGCTGCTTCATCGCCCAACCGCGGCATGGTATTGACACCAATCCCGTAAAGGTTGCATTGCTCCTGATATTCACGCTGCTTTCGCGGATTACCCGTCACAAAGGTAAATCGGCGCGAATAGTCTGTGTTGTTTGACGAATTATCCATCACCCGAAGTTAGCAGACTCGTCATGGCAGAAATATAAAGTTTTCGTGACAATTTTGGTGATCAACAGGAGAATAATTGGTGATAAACGATTGAGTATATTGATCACACGTTACAAGAAAAAAGCTGCGAGGACTTCTCCCCGCAGCTTCAATCATTTCATATGAACGTGAGACTTAAGCCAATACCTTCGCCACAACCCCAGCGCCGACGGTGCGGCCGCCTTCGCGGATGGCGAAACGCAGGCCCTGGTCCATCGCGATCGGGGCGATGAGTTCCACGGTCATTTTCACGTTGTCGCCGGGCA
>JBJXEM010000023.1:0-11277 GCA_046154225.1 Rickettsiales bacterium | reverse complement strand
CGACCTCTCCCAAGGGAGAGGTTTTACGGCACTGCCGAGTTACAAAAACGGCGGCACGATGGCCGCCGTCTCCCTCGGGTAAGTTGCGATTATCTTGCTACTGATGAACCCTTAGGTGCAGGGCCCTCTTTAGGTGCAGGACCCTCTTTAGGTTGAGGCGTGCTGAGCGGTGGCGAGTTACCGGTCACCTCTTTGATTGAATCTTTAAAATCACTAGGCTGAACGCCGTCTTTTGCTAGGTCCCAGGCTTTATAGGCATCCATGGTTCCATTACCCCTGTATCGAACGCTCATGGTATCGATCACTTGGGGTTTGAAAGCATCTAGCGTTTCATGCATTGCGTTAATTATCCCCGGAGAAGCTATTCCATTGGCTACTCGCTCTAGATCCGGTCGGGTCTTATCTAATCCTTCGATTGTTAATCCCAACTTAAGAATCGTGGCTGCATCAACAAGCCGTCGCATAGTAGCTGGATCGTTAGTTTTCTGCTCTAGTGCAGTATCCAACGAGTCGTCTTTAATAGGTTTATCTTTCGCCATCCTGATCTCCATCCTTTGTTTCACGCAGCCCGCAACATGCAGTGCCATCAGGTTGGAGATTACCCCCCCCAAGGTTAATTTTTCGTTAATATGTGTAGGATTTTAGGAATTTGTTTAAGCGGTGTTCCACAACCGTCATCCTGAACTCGTTTCAGGATCCATCAAAGGCGCGGTCAGCGCCGGAATGGCTGCTGAAAGTATATTCGGCAAAGACTTGCCGTGATGGATGCTGAATCAAGTTCAGCATGACAGCTCACCATTTCCACTTGCCCCATGTATATTTTTCCAATATACTTATGCCATGGATGACCACCTCTTGCATGATATCACCGGCTTCCAGTGGGACGCTGGCAATAGCAGCAAAAGCTGGCTGAAACATGGGGTGCGGCCCACTGAGTGTGAGGAGCTGTTTTTCAATCGTCCGCTGTTATTGTTGGCCGACGAAAAACATTCCGGGGCAGAGGCGCGTCATCATGCGCTGGGGCATACGGATGCAGGGCGGCAACTATTTGTCGTGTTCACGCTGCGCCACGGGCTTATCCGCGTCATTTCGGCGCGGGATATGAATAAAAAGGAGCGTATGATTTATGAGCAAGCGTAAACCCCTACCAAAATTCAAGACCGAGGCCGAGGAGCAGAAATTCTGGGCGACGCATGACAGCACGGAATATCTGGACTGGGCAAAAGCGAAAAAAACCGTGCTGCCTAACCTGAAACCCAGCACTAAAACCATTTCGCTGCGCCTGCCGGAAATGCTGCTGGCCGACATTAAGCAACTGGCGAACAAGCGCGATATTCCCTATCAGTCGCTGATGAAGCTGCTGCTGAGTGAAAGCGTTGCCGGGAAGCGATAGCTTTCCCAATCCCCCCGAAACCCTTGACGGTGGCGCAAAAATCGGGCATAGATGGCTTCTGAGTTAGCTTGGTGACTCTTTGAATACGACTTACTGCTTCGATTCGCTGTCAAAGTGAATAGACGGTGCGGATGGAGCCTCTCCCTCCTGAATGTTGGCCAAAGAGTTTGGTGTGTAGCCACTACACACGCCGAATTCGACTCTCCCGGCGGCTTCCATTGTGGCGGCTTTCGGGCACTACAACGCCATTTCTTAGGAGTTACTACATGGCTACCGGTATCGTTAAATGGTTCAATCCGACCAAAGGCTACGGCTTCATCCAACCCGACCAAGGCGGTGCCGATGTGTTCGTACACATCACCGCGCTGGAAGCAGCCGGCCTGCGTTCGCTGAACGAAGGTCAGAAAGTCAGCTACGAGCTGGCCACCAATAAAGGCAAAACCTCGGCCGCGAACCTGAAAATCGCTGCTTAACTAAAAGTGGTGACAGGTGGCAGGTGACAGGTGGCAGGTTTCTGCCCTGCACGTGTTACCTGTCACTTGTCACCTCTACCCACTTACTCCCCTTGCTACCCGGAAGCTTCGCTTCCACGTTTTTCAGTACCTATCTGCGCCACGGTTACGTGTTGAGGTTTTTAGGTGCTGCTTACCGCGCACCTTTCAACCATTCCGTCAGGATAGGACTCCCTTATGATTAACAATATGTTCCCCGCTTCTTCCTTCAAGAAGGAAGAAAAACCCGTCGTTGCACCCGTAGCCGTCGCCGCCGCGACCGCCGAAGGCGACGCCGCCCCCAGCCTCACGTTCGACCAAATGCCCATCCCCCAGCAGCTGAAAAGCGCGCTGGCGGCCATGAAATTCACCACCCCTACGCCCATTCAGGCGCAAGCCATTCCCCTCATCATGGAGGGCCGCGACATTCTGGCGACGGCGATGACGGGCTCGGGCAAAACCGGCGGTTTCTGCATTCCCATGATTGCGCGCATGCTGGCCAACAGCCGCGGCACCGCACTCATTATGCTGCCCACGCGTGAACTCGCGGCGCAAGTTGAAAAAGTGGTGAAAGAACTGCTCGGGCCGAACAACGCGATTAAATCCGCCATCCTCATCGGCGGCGAATCGATGCCCAAACAGCAGCAACAACTGCGCGCGCGGCCCCGCATCATTGTGGGCACGCCAGGGCGGATTATCGACCACCTTCAGCGCGGCTCGCTGATGCTGCATGACGCCAGCTACATCGTGCTTGATGAGGCCGACCGCATGCTCGACATGGGCTTTGAAGACCAGATTCTGGCCGTGCTGAAATACCTGCCGCAACAGCGCCAGACGTTGCTGTTCTCGGCCACGTTGTCGCCGGTAATTTTGAAATTGAGCGAGCGCTATTTGAAAACGCCTGCCCGCATCGAAATCGGCGAAGCCAACAAAGCCGCCGACAATATCGACCAGCAAATCAAGCACGTATCGCCCGAGGGCAAATACGACCTGCTGGTGAGCGAACTGAAAGCCCGCCAAGGCACGGTGATTATTTTCGTGCGCGCCAAATACGGCACCGAAAAGCTCGCCACCAAACTCAAACGCTCTGGCTTTACCGCCGAGCCTATCCACGGCGACCTCGAACAGCGCCAGCGCGAGCGGGTGCTTACCGCCTTCCGCAACCGCCAGCACCGCATACTGGTCGCAACCGACATCGCCAGCCGCGGCCTCGATATTCCGCATATCGAGCATGTCATCAACTACGACCTGCCGCAGGCGCCAGAAGATTACATCCACCGCATCGGCCGCACCGCGCGCGCTGGGGCCGATGGCGCAGCCATCAGCTTCATCACGCCAGAGGACGGGCTGAAATGGCGCAACATTCAAAAGCTCATGCACCCAGACGTTGCACCCGATCCGCTGCCTGCCGGTGCGCCCACCACCAAAAAGAAACGCGGCCGTAGCGGCGGCGGCGGACGTGGTGGCAACGGTCACGGCAATTCCGGCGGCGGCACACAAGGCGGCAACCAAGGCGGCGGGCGCTCGGGCGGCGGTCGCCCCGGCGGCGGTCATCGCGGCCAATCGGCGGATTCGGGCAACAGTTCGTCGATTCCGGCAAGTTTACTGCGCGCCGTTTAGGCATTTGCTTGCAGTTTGTCGCTCATGCCTATAAATTTATCCCATGAGCGACAAACAACGTAAATACGCCACCGCAAACCACCCCAGCATCGAAGCGCTGGTTCATGGGCTTTACCGCTACAAGGACCATAAGCAGGCCGTAGCCCGTCTCACCCATATCCGCGAGCATTTCGTGCTGTCGAAAGAACAACCCGACGCCGCCGTAGGCGAGCCCTCGGCCCTGATGTGGATTAAAGGTTTCGGCGTGACAGAGGCTGAAGCGGAACTAGGCTACACCGGTCATTTCGCGCAAGTGGGCATCGTGACACTGCCCACCGGCATGTTCTCACTGATGGCGGTCAAGGTCGAGCGCGCTATTAACACCCACCCGCAAAAAAAACGCATGCAGTCGAAGCACCCCAACTGGGGCCACCCGGTGATGCGCGCGGTGAAAAAACAGAAAGTGTATAAAACGCTCGAGGCTGCGAATTCCGAGCTGGAACTGCTGCACACCGAATTCCCCGAAGTGTCGATTCCCGGCCAAGGCAAACTTTACATCATCATTTACGAAAAGCGCGAAGGCATCGCACGCCCCACGCATAAAATCGCGCTCGAGCTAAAAACCCACCCGGAAGGCGGGTTTGTCATCACCTGGCGCGACAACGAAAAGCAACCCAAGCGCTCGCTGGCACAGCCGGATGCGCATGCCGCCCCCGACGATACACACGCACCCGAAGACACAAAAACCGATGGCCAGTTTGCCGCCAGCGAAGCACTACGCAAACTCAAGCGCCGCAAACGTCCCGGTGCCGAAACCGCTCCGGTCGCCGACGGCACACCCGGCAAATTTGCCGCCGCGGTTGCAGCCCGCAAAAAGCGTGGCAAAAAATAGCCCCCTTCCCGGTTTAACCCGCACGGCATATCCTCCACGAAATCGATGGAGAATGTATGGTACGCCGCTATTTCACGTCCACCCGCCGCAACAAACTGCCGCAAACCCTGCAGGATGAAACACTCAACACCCTGCGTCAGCAAACGGATGCGTTGCTGAAACAACTGACACAACAATTCGCGCGCGACCTGCAGGCCATTCAGCGGCAAGCGTCACGCGATTACACGAGTGGCGGCAGTGGTGATGGCGGCAGCGGAGGCGGACTTTCCGGCAGCTTCTCAGGCCTGTTCAGCGCCGGAGCCGGCTATCTGTTCAATCGCCCAAAAGTGACAACCGGCCGCGGCGTTGAATCGGCCCGTTCAGTCGATGCCAACAGGCAGTTCCGCCTCAGCCAGGCGCAAGCCCTGGCCGAAGCGTCGCAAATGCTTACGGGTGGGGACAAGAATCGGTGAGGCGTATACTCACCTGCACCCTTACCAAAACATGTCATCCCGGCCTTGTGCCGGGATCCAGCCAAGCTTCGGGCGCATGACGTGTGGCGGGGCTGGATCCCGGGATAAACCCGGGATGACATCGTGTAATGATAGACGTGGGATGTTCCTTTTTTATGCCCCAGATTATAGAACGGCGGAATTAGAGAAGTTGAGCACAGCATCCTAATACTTAATCTCGGATCTCTAACCTCTGGGCTCACACTGCTAAAAACTTCACAGAGTTGTCACACACAAATTTGCCACTTGCGCTATGGTGATGGAATGATTTACGCATCCACCCACACACACACACCCTACGCCATGAGCGCCATGTTCAACCCCACTGATTACATCGAACTGCGCAGCGACGGCTTTGCCCTGTGCACTAACCCTATGGCTGACGGCGGGCTGGAAGCCATCATGGTGAATACGTCTCTGAACGACGAAAATCTCAAAAACTTCGAAAGCTCCATCAAACGCATGGTGCTTTCCAAACTGTTTTCGCCCAAGTTCGGTGAAGTGATTCTGACGGCGACGCGCCTGCGGGCCCAGCAAACCGCTTGAACGCGGCATAGGCGGCGTGGTACAACCGCCGCATGAGCACCCCAAGCTACGCAAAATTCGGCATCAATATCGAAGAACAGGGCAACACCACCCATGTGTTCAAGAACAGCAATCTTATCGGCTCATTCACGATTGATGTTGCCGCGCGTAAATTGAAGTTCGATTTTCCAGGCAATAAGTATTTTAACTACTTCGCCTACATTGCCGCCGACCGGCCGAGCAATCGCGTGAAATGGGTGAACGAGAATTTAAGCCAGGACTCGATGGACCATTTGCAGGCCGGCGTCGCGTTTTTAGGGTTTGCGAAATTCGAGGAACTCATGGCTGTCGCCATGACCAGCACCGAGGAAGGAGACTCCGATGGTGGCCACGCCCCCGGACAACCCCTCGTCCACTAAGCCCGACGACGAAACAAGCAGCAGCGGCGACAACCCGTTCCTGCAGAATGTCGATGCGATGTCGCCGCAGGAACTGGCTGATTACTTGTACGCACTCGCCGAAGAAGTGATCGCGAGCCCTGAGGAATATAAAATAAAAATGGGGCTGAAACAGCTCGATATCGCGGACCTCGACAACATCGATTTATCGACCCCGGCGGGCCGCAAAAAACTGGCTAAAATCTTTCGGATTCTGGCCGAGCAGGCGCTGCGCGGCAAGCAAGTCTATCAAGCGAGCGTGGTCGATAAAAGCAAAAGCCAAGGGCGCACGCGCTAGCGCATGCCGCCAGCTATTTCGCTGCCACTTTTTTCGCAGGCGCGGCGCTGTCCATGCTCAGGGCCATTTCGGCCGTCACGCCCAGTACGCGAATGACATGTGGGTTCGCGATATAATAGAAAATCTGGCGTTGCTCGCGGCGCGCGCCCAGAATGCCTTCGCGGCGCAGCTTCGACAAATGCTGCGACAATGCCGGTTGGCTCACCTTAACACTCTGGTTAAGTTCAGACACATTCTTCTCACCATTGAGAAGTAATGTCACGATTTGCAATCGATAGAAATTACCAAGCACCTTAAGTACTTGTGACGATTTCTTCAAATGTACTGTATCCTTGAACATGATTTCATTCCTTAATTTTTTTTACGTTTTTAACTGACTGAGAACTAGCCCTTACCAAAAGAATTGCAAGCCTATTCACTGAAAATTACAGGATTAAACTGATACAAAACTTACAGTCGCTGGTATCACAAAATATTAGCACCCAATCACATAAGTATTCGATTACGACGAGCGTTCAGTCACATGAATAATAGTTAATTAATGGTGACGCAATCCGTCGTCCTCGTCGTCCTTGCCGGCCTTCAGTACGCTTGCATCCTCAACCTCAACCCAGTCCTTGATAGGCGTGGGTTTGGTAACCAATGCATGGGCGAGCACTTCGTCGACATGGGCGACCGGAATAATGGTGAGTCCGTTCTTCACGTTGTCGGGAATCTCTTCCAAATCCTTCACGTTTTCGGCAGGTATCAGCACGGTGGTAATTCCGCCACGCAGCGCCGCCAAAAGTTTTTCCTTCAACCCGCCAATCGCCAGCACACGCCCACGCAGGGTCACTTCACCCGTCATCGCCACGTTTTTGCGCACCGGAATGCCCGTGAGTACCGAAACAATGGTCGTGCACATGGCGATCCCGGCCGAGGGGCCATCCTTCGGCGTCGCACCTTCCGGCACGTGCACGTGGATGTCCTTCTGTTTGAACATGGTGGGCTTGATGCCGAAATCGAGCGAGCGGCTTTGCACGTAGCTGTAGGCCGCCTGCACTGATTCCTTCATCACGTCCTTCAAGTTGCCTGTATATTTAATGCCGGTTTTGCCACCGGGCACCAGCACCGACTCGATCACCAGCAAATCACCGCCGGTTTCCGTCCAGGCGAGGCCGGTCGTCATGCCCACGAGGTCGTGTTTTTCGGCCTCGCCGTAGGTGAACTTCCGCACACCGAGATATTTGCCAAGGTTTTTACTGT
Source organism: Rickettsiales bacterium (assembly GCA_046154225.1). Taxonomy (GTDB): domain Bacteria; phylum Pseudomonadota; class Alphaproteobacteria; order Rickettsiales; family UBA3002; genus QFOX01. The sequence continues at coordinate 3,906 of JBJXEM010000023.1, read as the reverse complement.
CGATGGTGATTTTTTCCATCTCGCCCATCTGGATTTGCTTGACCGATTTACGCGTCATTTTGGCGATTTCGCGCTCGAGATTCCGCACCCCGGCTTCACGCGTGTAATAGCGAATTGCATCGCGCAGCGCTTCCTCGGTGATGATCAAATCCTTGTTCTCGAGCCCATGGTCCTTGAGCTGTTTACGAATCAAGTGGTCCAACGCGATGGCCACTTTTTCGTCCTCGGTGTAGCCCGACAGACGAATCACTTCCATGCGGTCGAGCAATGGGCGCGGCATGTTCAGCGAGTTGGCGGTGGTGATGAACATCACGTCCGACAAATCGTAATCCACTTCAAGGTAATGGTCGTTGAAGTTTTTGTTTTGTTCCGGGTCCAGCACTTCAAGCAGCGCCGCCGCAGGGTCGCCGCGATAGTCGTTGCCCATTTTGTCGATCTCGTCGAGCAGCATCAGCGGATTGCTGGATTTCGCTTTTTTCATGCTCTGAATCAGCTTGCCCGGCATCGAGCCGATATAGGTACGGCGGTGGCCGCGAATTTCCGCCTCGTCGCGCACGCCACCGAGCGAGATTTTCACGTAATTACGCCCCGTCGCCCGCGCGATCGAGCGCGCCAGCGAGGTTTTACCAACACCCGGAGGGCCCACGAGGCACAAAATCGGCCCCTTCACCGACTTGGTACGCGCCTGTACCGCGAGGTACTCAATGATGCGCTCTTTCACTTTCTCCAAGCCCGAATGGTCGGCATCGAGAATTTTCTGCGCTTCGGCCAAATCCAGCTTGCCGCGGGTCGGTTTTTTCCACGGAATCACCGTCAGCCAGTCGAGGTAATTGCGGATGACCGACGCTTCCGCCGACATCGCGCTCATGGTACGGAGTTTTTTCAGCTCGCCGTCGGCTTTCTCGCGCGCTTCCTTGCTGAGGCGGGTTTTCTTAAGCTTGATTTCAAGCTCGGTGGCTTCGTCCTTGTTGCCATCATCCAGCTCGCCCAGTTCTTTCTGGATGGCTTTCAACTGCTCGTTCAAATAATACTCGCGCTGGGTTTTTTCCATCTGGCGCTTCACCCGGCCGCGAATGCGCTTCTCGGTGTTCAGCACCCCGATTTCCGATTCCATGAGCGAATACACATGCTCCAACCGGTCGGAGATTTTGACGATTTCGAGGATTTCCTGCTTCGCCGGAATGTCGATGCTCATATGCGCGGCCACCGTGTCGGCCAGCACGCTGGGCGAAGTGATTTTACTAACGGCACCAAGGGTTTCCGGCTGAATCTTCTTGTTCAGCTTCACATATTCTTCGAACTTCGAAATCACCGAGCGGAACATCGCTTCGGTCTCGACCGGATCGCCCACATGCTCGGCGTATTCCTCGGCTTCTACTTCATAAAACTCGTCATGCTCGTTGAAATGATTCACTTTGGCGCGCGACACACCTTCGACCAGCACTTTCACCGTACCATCCGGCAGGCGCAGCAATTGCAGCACGGTGGCGATGGTGCCGACGAGGAATAACTCCTCGCGGGCAGGTACGTCCTGGCTGCCATTTTTCTGGCTGAGCAGCATGATTTTATTGTCGCCCTTCACCACCGACTCCAGCGCCCGCACCGATTTTTCGCGGCCGACGAATAGCGGCACCACCATGCCGGGGAAGACAACAATGTCGCGCAGCGGCAACACGGGAAGCGTTTGGGGGCCGGTCGTGCTCATGAGAAAACTCGCATCTGTGAGGGGAAGTGTTTTTGTGTTAGAAGAAATATAGAACGCCGCTTGCCAATGTAAAGGGTTGCCAGCACAGTATGCCGATGAATTTCACGCGCTAACGATTCTTTAACACTTCACCTGTATCCTCGAGGTTGTCCCCATGCGCCAACATCCACATTTGCCCCCAACCTCTCCCCGCGCCGCCGGTTTTACACTGGTGGAGCCGAAGCAAAGCGAAGTCCCCGCGAAGGCGGGGATCCACCCGCTACAAGCGTTTACACTTGTAGAGCTAAGTATTGTGCTGGTGATTATCGGGCTGCTGGTTGGGGGTATTCTCGGCGGACAATCGCTGATTCGTGGGGCGGAGTTGAAAACCGTGCTGACGGATTTTTCGAAATATAAAAGTGCAACGATTCAGTTTAAAAGCCAGTATAACGGCCTGCCTGGCGATTTAATTGATGCGCAGGATTATTGGGGTGTCGCCAACGCCACGCCCGCCACTTGTGTGGGTACCTCGAGCGCTGGCGTAACCGCCACCTGTAATGGAAATGGCGATGGCGCCATTTTTCCCAGTGCTGGCAGCAATGAGTCATACCGCTATTGGCAGCATCTGGCGAGTGCGGGGTTGATCCAAGGTAGTTATAATGGCGTGTCTACCGGGCTGGATGCAGGAGCTGCTTCCGATAAAAATAATTCGCCGGTTGGTAAAATGAGCAACAGCATGTGGTTTGTGTGGAATTGGGGCAATACCAATCAGGGTTACGGCGCTGCATTTAATGTACAATATGATAACTGGCTTCAATTTGGCGCTGCCGGAGTAAATATATGGCCTGCAGAGGCAATTCTGACACCGGAAGAAACCTATGCAATCGACAAAAAGATCGATGATGGAAAGCCCGGAACCGGTAATGTGCTTGGCATGCAAATCTCGGGTTGTACGCTTGCGGCAAATGTCACCGACACATCTGCCGAATATAGACTCACCAATAAATCCATTGCGTGTTCCATCAGTTTCCCACGCTTCACAGCGCAGTAGGCAGCGCAGTAGGCAGCGAAGGGGGCAGCGAAGGGGGCACAGCGAAGGGGGCACAATAAATTATCGTGCCCCCATATTTTGCCCTGCCCCCATATTTTGCCTTGTCAAAGGCATCACCGTTGAGCAATGGGTGCACATTAAAATTGCGTGCATGGCTGGTGGAATGAAGCAGGGCACAGCAGCGCAATTTTATTATGCCCCCTTCGCCTGCCCTTTGTGACTAAGCCTTTTTCCATGACTTTTTTCCCGTGTCATGCCCGATAATCGGCTCGGCTTTGCCGTTGATGACGTCGCCGGTGGGGCTATTTCAATACCGCCGCGCGGAGCAGGTCGTTCAGCCGCGTCTGCCACCCGCGCCCGCCAGCTTTCAGGGCCTTCAGCACATCGGCATCGAGGCGGATGGTGGTTTGCACTTTCGGGCTCTCCAGTGCCGGGCGGCCGCGCTTCAACGCCTGATATAGATCCGGGAACATCACCTTCAGCGGCACTGCACGCTTGAAATCTTCTCGCGTCCATTCCGGATTTTCGTCGTCAATCAGATAGGGATTGGGTCGCTTCTTTTTCATACCATTTTCTCTCTCGTGGATTGGCTTTACGCAAACTGATAACCCGCGTTTCATTTCCTTTAGGTGTCACGACCGCCACGTGGAGCCGCCCGCCAATTAACCCGTAGAGTTGCATTCGCTTCTCGCCGTAATCGCGCCGCGCATCCACCCGCGCCACTACGCTATCGCCATCCATCAGTAAAAATTCTTCGAAGGAAATTCCGCGGTCGGCAACATTGCGAAGTGACTTAGTAGGGTCGTAAGTTATCCTCGTCACTATAATACTCTGCCTTCTTACCAATGTCAATTATTGTAACTACAATAATCTTGCGGCAGCGCTACGCCTTCTTGCCCGACTTTTTGCCGGTATCGTGCCCAATAATCGGCTCGGCTTTGCCATTGATGACGTCGCCGGTGATGGACACTTCGCTCACATCGTCCATGCCGGGAATGTCGTACATCAGCTCCATCAGCGCTTCTTCCATGATGGCACGCAGGCCGCGCGCACCGGTTTTGCGAGCGATGGCTTTTTGCGCGATGGCCGATAACGCATCGTCGGTGAATTTTAAATCCACGCCTTCCATCTCGAACATTTTTTTGTACTGTTTGGTCAGCGCGTTTTTCGG
>JBJXEM010000022.1:0-9601 GCA_046154225.1 Rickettsiales bacterium | reverse complement strand
ACAACGTTCAGCCAATTGCTCTCTACTATCACCAGAAAGGTTGCGCAGGGCGCGTAGATATTCGCCCTTGGTGGCAATCGGCAATGCATCATCCGCCCATGCCGGGAGATTGGAATCGGCTGGTTCTTGAACCCCATGCGCCGCATCAAGCAGCCTCTGCCAATACCGTGCTGGCATGTGCGACAAATGCTGCCCAATCGACCTCGGCAAATTTTCTCTTCCATAGGAAATGGCACGTAGCCGCGCGCCAATCACTAAATCCTCGAACCGTGTGCCAAGGCCCGGGTTTGTTTTATTCATCAGCTCCACGTAATGCGGCAAAGAACCGGCACTAGGCAGTATATCACTGGTTTCTATAACTGACACAGTCGATTGGTGCGCTTTTTGAACATCCTCCTGCGTCATTCCTTGCAAATAACGCCAGGCAGCGAAGAACGCATGCGGGTCGTCGGTTGCGCGATGAAGCCCCGCACGGGTGATGCCCAGCACATCGCGCAATTCGCGATCCGTATAATCGGCGTAGCTAATGTTCCCCGGCGCGAGCCTTCCGTGGGGATGATTGCCACTGCGCGCAGGCCGCGTCAAACGAGTAGAAATTTCCACCTCCGGCGCGTCTTTCACCGCTGCAAACGCGGTTTCCCACGCCGTGTCGATTTCGCTGCGTAACTGCGCTTTTTGCAGGCGCGGCCCGCCGGTAATTTCCATCGGCACATCCGCTTCCGTCTCGGGCAGATCCAGCGCGCGCATGAGCGCCGCATGCTGCTCCTCAGTGCGCGGCACATCGCGCCCGCGCAGCCAGTTTTCGACCTGCCCCGCAGCCGCCGGCGGTTGCATTTTAGCCGCCAGTGGCTTCGCAGCGCCCGATTTTTTAAACACGGCCAGCGCCCGGCTGTTCACCAGCGCCGCCCATGGCTGAATCTGTTCGTTCGGTTCCATCATGTGCGCATTTTAGCGAGGTTTTATGCACCGTTGTATGACAGTTACATGACAATTGCGCACAGTATGCAGCGCCGCTGCAGTGCCACTATTTTTTGCGCGATGCTGCATTTTTCGCTGGTGCGCTGCGGTAAATTTGCTACTGTATTGGCTCACTCGGCAGTGCCCATGTGCTGCCCGGCCGGATCGATCCACATTCTATCCCGAGGGGACCCCTATGTTTCGCCGTAAAGAAGATGGCACCGAAGAACTCATCACCGAAGCGGAGGCTGCTGCTATGAACACACCTACCACACCGAACGCCCCGGCGGCCATGTCAAGCGCGCCTGCGGCGCAACCTGCGGCCCCGGCGTTTCGCCCGGTGCCCACCCAAGCGGCCATGGCGGCTGCCCGCCCGGCCATGCCGTCGGCGGCCACCCCAAGCGCCGCGCCTGAGCCGGCACGTGCCGCCACGCCATTGCAGCGCCCAAGCGCCAAACGCATCCTCACTGTCGGCCCCGACATTCAGATGAAGGGCGAAATCACGAGCTGCGACCGCGTGGTGATTGAAGGCATGGTCGACGCCGCCATGCGCGACGTGCACACCGTCGAACTCGCCGAAACCGGCTCGCTGAAAGGCACCGCCGAAGTGGAAGACGCCGAAATTTCCGGCAGCTTCGAGGGCGACCTCATTGTGCGCGGTAAAATAACCATTCACAGCTCGGGCCGGGTGCGTGGCAACATCACCTATGGCGAAATCGAAATCCAGCGCGGCGGCCAGATCAGCGGCAACATCCGCACCAGCGTCGACGCCAAAAACGCCGCCCAATCCATGCCCGGCAAAAAAGCTGCGTAAGGCAAATTTGAATCGTTACCGAAAAGCCGCCCGCGCAACCGGGTGGCTTTTTTTCGGCTCGGGGAATCCGTAATCCGGGGTGATTTTCTGTGTCACGCAGCGCGGCCCGGCGCGAAAACTGAAATCCCAATCGCCAATCTCTAACCCCATGGCGCTCGGATCAATCACGCCATAGCCCAGTTTGCCGAGTGTTTTTTTCAGCTTGTCCGAGGCATAAGGCGTGATCACGGTGCTGCCAACCGTGATAAAATTGGTCGCGTTGCGATGCAGATCTTCGCCCTGCAACGCAATGCGATCGCCCGCAGGAATATGTTTATCCAGCAGGTACATCGCAGGCTTTGACAGAATACCCGGCAGCAACATCGCCTGACCGGTGGGTAGCACGTTCATCACCCCGTCGAGATGGTAATAGCTGTCGGCGTGCTCATTCGGAATATACAACGCCACCACGCGCGGGGGCTGCACGGCCGCGTCGGCATCGGCCGCCTGATGATGCGCGCGCGCCGCACCCAACGCTTGGGCATAAGGCTTTGCCATCGCGAGCCGACGCACATGGTCTTCCGGCGTTTCGCGCCGCCAGCGGTGGTTGTTTCGGGCTTTGAATTGCACGACATAGTCGTGATTGTTCACCCCCCAAAACACCAGATTACGCGAGCGATCGGGGATCAGGTTGCCCCCTTCGAACCTTCCCGGCAGCATCACTTTTTCACCCTGCATTAACTCTGCCTGCGCAATCTTGGCGTGTTTGCGATCACCAAAAACGGGCAGCACATGCGGTGCCCATGTGCTCATACTGCCATCGGCTTGAGCAATGCTGGCTACCGGGTCGCGCACATACATCGCGCCGGGGCGCACACCGTCGCGGCTTGGCAGCATGGTCACCTCACCGCCTGCGAGCTCAATCGCGTCTTTTAACCGGTACAGCCTACGACGGAGGGAGTGATATTTTTGCTCGGCCTCCCATTGGCAACGCGAGTCTCTGCGGCGCGGAAACTCCGGTTCACGCATCAGGAACCGCTCGCCGGTTTTCGGCTTTGGGCGGGCGGTGTCATTATTGCTGAACAAACGCGTCATGCCCGCCTCAATAACAGGGATTGATGACCGTTTGATGACAGCGCTAACGCTTCATCACTTTATCCTTAAACCCACACTCACCCTCTACCAAGCACCGCCAGCATTCGGGTTTGCGGGCTTTGCACACGTAGCGCCCGTGCAAAATCAGCCAGTGATGGGCGTGCTGAAGGAATTTTTTGGGGATGGCTTTCAGCAATGCCAGTTCCGTCGCGAGCGGATTGCTGGTGGCGCACAGGCCAAGCCGGTTAGCGACGCGGAACACGTGGGTGTCCACCGCAATCGTGGGCTCGCCGCGCACGCAATTCAACCACACATTGGCGGTTTTGCGGCCGACGCCTGGCAGCGTTTCTAGCGCTTCGCGCGTGGTGGGCACCTGCCCGCCATACTCGCTCATCAACCGCGAGCACAGCGCCATCACGTGTTTGGCCTTGGCGTTGAATAGCCCAATGGTTTTGATATGCGCCTTCAGGCCCGCTTCGCCAAGCTTCAGCATTTTCTGCGGGGTGTCGGTATTGGCGAACAGTGCCCGCGTCGCCTTGTTCACCGCCACATCCGTCGCCTGCGCACTCAGCACGATGGCCACCAGCAGGCAGAACGGGTTGGGGGCGGTCAGCTCGGTTTTCGGCTGTGGCTCGGCCCGCGCAAACCGCTCGAATATCGTGTTTATTTGCTCTTTCGAGCGTTTGGTTGCGAGTGTGGCCATGCGCTATTGCAGCATGCCATTTGGACTAATGCAAGCACGGCGCAGGCCCCTCACCCGAAACATGCGAAAGACATGTTTCGACCTCTCCCCAAGGAGAGGTATAAGTGATGCAGCGCCGTGCCAGCAAATTATCGTGTTTCCAAATAAAAATCAGACATTTTTATTTGGAGTCATGCTCGCTTCGCAGCGGAATTCCTGCTTCGCAGTCATTCATAGTCGTCCCAATTAGAATTGGAACGACTATACCTCTCCTTGGGGAGAGGTCGAAATCCCTCCTCCAACTCTCCCGCTTGCGGGGGAGTTGGAGGGGGGATTTCGGGTGAGGGGCTGGGCGCATAATCTTCACGCAACTGTCACACATCCAGAGTTTCAATCGGCTAGAATAAATGAATGGATCCAACCCTACCACAGCTTGCCCTCAGCAAAACCGGTGCGTTTTCGCAAGGCTTTGTCAAAAGCGCGATGAACGCGGCGCTGATGTTTGGTATTTTCACCGGCCTATTCGCGCTTGGCAGTGTGGCATTTCCTACAGTGATCGGGTTTCACCTAGCGCAATCCCTCATTACCGCCGGCATTGGCGTAGTGGCGGCGGGTATTTTCGGCGGCATCCTTGGTATGAATCGCGCGAGCAGCGCCAATGCGGCGCTTTCGTCGCCGCGCAGTGTATCGGTCAATGTTCCGGCACAAGGCCGTGGCGTTGAAATCAATGTCGCACCCGACCTCGCCGAAGATGTTGCGCCCGAGCGCGCCACAAACTGGACCGAGCGCACCGGCCGCAGCGCCGGGGCTTCCACCCAAATCGACCGCATCCTCGCCGACGGCGCGATGTCGGACAAAGACCGCGCCAGCGCTATCCTCAGCGCCCGCAACACCGCCATGGCCGACCCTAGCCGCGCCTAGCCGCTCGCCCCCTGCTTCCATCATGATGCCCCCTGATCTGCTGCGTGCTTACTAAAGTACCGCCGCCCCCAAGCGTCATTCCCGCCCCGTGACTCGGCACGGGGTAAACTCCGGCGGAAATCCATACCAAACCCATGCACCCTCATCAACATAGGCGCCCCTTTCCTTGGCAGGGGCGACGTGAGAAAAGAAGTGTTTGCCACTTAACACTTTCTTATTTATTCACCGCTATGCTGACCATTCGTACAAAATACAATTGGAGCAGTTATGGGCAAGAATTTCGTTTCTATTTCGACGGCTATTGCTGTTATCTCATGTAGCACTTTGGCCTATGCAGCCGATATTTACAGCGGCGCCAGCGGTGCGCAAACCGTGCATCGCTGCGGTAATGTTACCCCAACGGCCGCGCGCTACACCACCTCGCCCGGCGTGACCCGCATTGTAGAACAAAAGCTCATCGCCCTCGGCTATTTGCAGGATTCGGTCAATGGGGTTTATGGCAAGCGCGACATAAAAGCGGTGAAGCGGTTCCAGTCAAGCGTAGGAATTAAGGCGGATGGCGTCGTGGGCCCCGTCACCGCACTCGAGCTGGCCTATGCCACCGCCCCCAACCGCGGGGTAGAACGCTGCCTGCGCCTTGCAATGAGCGAGCAAAACTAGGCCCGAGTTAAACCGCAGGTGCTGTGCTAAGCGCGGCAGACGTCTGGTGCACTGCGCCCTCATGCTGGCGAGCACCCGCGATGGCGGCTGAAGGTGCGTCACTGCGCAGTTGCTCCGCCGCCCCCATCGGGGCCTGATCAGCGAATGCGCGCTGTGCCAGTTGCGGGTGATGCTCACGGTACTCGCGCTGCTCTTCGCGGCGCTGGGCGAAGAATTTGCTGCTGGCATAAAGAATCACGCTCGACGCCAGTGTTGCGAACGCATCCAGCGCCCCCAGCTTACCGTACCGATAGAGTAACGACGATTCGTTGCGCGCCGCAGCGGGCACCCCAAACTGTTTGGCCACCCAGCTGCCGGTATTTGCACTGAACGCTTTAAAATTATCTTTCAGCGCCCATTCTGCACCGAACATGGCCGAGAACACGACGGCCCACGCCACCAGCCTGCCTTTAACCAAGCTGCCCCAGGTTTGCTCCGGCACTTCCTGTGCAATCATGGTGCGGTCGGTCGTATCGCCGAATTTTTCGTTGAACCATGCCACAATGCCGGTGCGGCGTTTTTCCAGCCAGTGCACGGGCAGCAGCATCAGGGTGCCGCCTTGCATCAGGATGCTGGTGGTGACAGCGGCGTCGGCGACGCCTTCGCTGAATTTCGCTTTCAGCAGGCCGCGCTTGCCCCAGTCGCATACGGCGCGCCCCCATGCGTGGGTTTGCAGCCAGTCGGCTACCACCACCGTCAGCGCGAACGTGCCGAGGTAATTGATGCCGCCATAGACCAGCCAATCGAACAGCTTTTCGCCTTTCGATTTACGTGCGATGGGCTCCGCATCGGGTGCGGCTATGGGTTGGCGTTCCGTCAATGGGCGGACCTCCTCACCCTGTATTCTACCCAATTGCGGGCTTTACCTGTGTGAAGGTTTCATGACATCCGGGCTGCAAACAGGGGAAATCACGCTGATTACGCCGCGCGAGTGAAAAATGATTAGACAGTTTCAAAATCTGTGGCAGAGTCGCATCGTAATTGTTCCCCCTTTTGGAGTATTTTATCATGCGCACCTTGCTTTTCGGCCTGCTGGCCGCCACCGCCTTATCCACCGCTGCCCTCGCGCAACCCACCGTTACCGCGCCGTTTGGCGCCGCTTCTGAGCCGCTGAGCGCGCAAGAAAAAGCCGCTATTCATGCCGAGTCGGCCGCCGCGAAAAAAGCCCGCGCCGCGGCCGCTGCCCGTGCCCATGCGAAAGCCGAAAAAGCCCGCGCCGCGCGCGAAGCGAAAAAACACTCCAAAACGGAATCCGCCCCCATCGCGGCACCGGTCGAATCGATGGCCCCGGCCGACGAAGAGGGTGGTGCTGCAATGGCTCCTGTCGCGGCCCCTGACAATGCAATGGCCCCCATCGCTGCACCGCACGACGCCATGGCTCCCTCAGCCGCACCGGTTGCGGCACCTGCCGCAGTCGCTCCCGCCGCGCCGATCGCCCCGTTAGCACCGGCGGCCGAAACGCCTGCCGCCCTTGCGCCTGCAGGTGTTGCCCCCCCAGCCGCACCGGCCTTGGCCGCCCCACAAAACTCAGCTATCCCAAGCCTTCCTGCTGCGGCACCTGAAACTCACTAATTCGGGTTGCTGCGCATATACAGCAAAGGCCACGGCACCTGCCGTGGCCTTTTTGCTATTAATCCTGAACAAATAACCGAAGTTGCATTGCGGTATATTATTATTTATTAACCCTTAACAGCGAATCGTTAAAGGTATCTTCAGGGCAAGCCGGGGGTATCTCGGTCCGTTTCTCCAACCCCCAATCTGGGCAACTTATGGCTTCTGCACTGCATAAATTTAAAATTCTGATTGCCGATCAGGATCGTCAGCTTGCGGGGGTTTCCAAAAACATGCTGCAAGGCATGGGCTTTAACAACATCCACATTACCCAAAGCGGGCTTGAAGCACTCACCCTGCTTAAAACCGGTGATTTCGATTTTCTCATTACCGACTGGGTGCTGAAAGACATCGACGGCATTGAGCTCATTACCCGCATCCGCCGTGACCCGGATAGCCCCAACCCTACCTTACCCGTCATCATGCTCACCGGCCGCATGGAGCAGGCCGACGTGCAACGCGCGCGCGATCAGGGCATCCACGAATATGTCGTGAAGCCGTTTACGGCAAAAAATATCTACAACAGGCTCGAGCGCATCGTCGAGTTCCCGCGCCATTTCGTGATTGGCAAAAGCTTTGTCGGACCCGATCGGCGCACGCGCAAGGCCACTCACCTGGACACTGAACGTCGTAAGAATCCTATCGTTGCAAAGCCCAAGCCGTGGGAGAGCGCCAAAGCCATCCAGGCCCTCGACACGCCGCAATTATGGATACCCGACATGACGCTCAAGAACAAACTGGGCCGCGGCGTCAGTCTCGATAAGCTCATTACGCCGGCGCTGCTCGCCCAGGCACAAAACGCCATCGATAGTGCGACCGACGAATCGCTGGTGTGGATTCGCGACGACCTTACCGAACTGCGTAATTTCAGTGCCGCCCTGCGGACAATGGCCGAGCCCGGCCCCGTGCTCACCCAAACCACCGACATTGCCCTGTCAATCAGCGGCCGCGCCGGCACGTTTGGCTTCACCCGCGGCTCGGAAGTGGCGTACATGTTATATTTGTTCCTGCGCAATACGTTCAAAACGTCGGTCGATTTCCACCACACCGTCATCGCCAAACATACCGAAGTGCTGCAGTTCATTTTCGGCAGCAACATCCGCAACGAAACCGGCGACATCATGCAAATCATCGCAGGCCTGAAAGCGATGGCGTCGAAGTAGCGCCTGAGGGCCTAGAAAATTTCAGTGATATGCCGCGTCGGGTCGTCGGCTACGAAGCCCGAATGCACGACTTTCGCGGCGTGGTTGCCGGGCAGGTCGACTTCCACATGTTTCCCGATCGTGTCGGCTTCTTTGGCTCCGTTGCCCATTTCCACGTAAACACCGGGAGCCACGGCGCCGGTATCTCGCAATGCAAGGCCCAGATTCACCCAGCCATCATTATATTCCGGGTGCGCCTCAGGATCGCGCCACTCGCCGCGCTTGTCGCGCAACGGCCCCATTGCTCCAGTAAACACAAAAGACTTTTCGTCCATTCCATATTCTGCACCATATTCTGCAATACGCCGCTTTAAATAGCGCGCATGCACCGGCATCGTATCGGTGCCATGGACAATCACGATACGCTGGTACCCCTCCGTTGCAGCCTTCCAGAGGATGTGGTCGAGCATTTCTGTGGTAACTTCCTTGCTGTCTTTCATCGCCAGCGGATAGGTATCTACATTTGCGGTAAAGCCCATTTTATGAAGCGCGGCAGGGATGCACGTATCATGAGCACTCTTCGGTACAGGAACATAAAAGGGCGTCCCTTCCTCAGGGTTATACATCGCCTCAATGGTGCCGCCGGTAGTGACTAGAAGTATTTTTTCATGGTCCATAGCAATGTTGTAGCAGTCGAATAAGTCAGATTCATGACGGAATTCGATAAAAGTTGTGGCTAACTCTTAGGCTGATTTATATGAGGCGAGTGCTAGGGTGCCTGCGCGCAGGGAGGAAAGAGCGTACCTTGACTAACTGAGCCTCATGCGAGCCGGGCGAGCGAGCCATCAGCCCGCGAGAGCGGCGCGAAGGACTAGCGAAGCGATGTCCGGAGCAACTCAAAACCAAAAAAGGCCGTTTGGAAGGTCTGGCGACGACTTACTCTCCCGTGCCTTGAGACACAGTACCATCAGCGCTGAGGGTTTTCACGGTCGTGTTCGGTATGGGAACGTGTGGGACAGCCCTCGCTATAATCACCAGACCGTCGAAACGGCCTTTGTTCGCACGTTTCACGGAGTACGAATCCGAGAAACGCGGGGAATTGGAATAGGTATCTACATGATGCTGATGCTTTAGCGTCGCTTGGCAGCCTTCGCTGCGATGCGCACTAAAATAAAATCAGTTCAACTCAATCACCATGTAACAGTTGCTTGCCTTCGGCGCGCCCGCAGTGGGCGGCGTTATCAGCTTTGTACTGTACATGAGGTGGTCATGAAATCGATCAAGCTCTCGTCACTTGCGTGACGGACTAGATAAAACAATGGAGCAATTAGTACCAGTTAGCTGCATGCGTTACCGCACTTCCACACCTGGCCTATCAACGTGATGGTCTATCACGGCTCTCATAGGGAAATCTCGTTTTAAGGCTGGTTTCACGCTTAGATGCTTTCAGCGTTTATCCATTCCGTACATAGCTACCCAGCTGCGCTCTTGGCAGAACGACTGGTACACCAGCGGTACGTCCAACCCGGTCCTCTCGTACTAAGGTCAGATCCTCTCAAATTTCCTACACCCATGGCAGATAGGGACCGAACTGTCTCACGACGTTCTAAACCCAGCTCACGTACCACTTTAAATGGCGAACAGCCATACCCTTGGGACCTTCTCCAGCCCCAGGATGTGATGAGCCGACATCGAGGTGCC
>JBJXEM010000021.1:0-12217 GCA_046154225.1 Rickettsiales bacterium | reverse complement strand
TACGTGATTTAGTGTTTTTTGGCGCTACGCGCTGGATGGGGACGTTGGCTCGCAAGCTCGCCCTTTCCGCTTCGCTCCAAGTGTCCCCAAACCCCTGCCGCAAGCGGCTCGCCTTCGGCTACGCGTTGTTTATAAGCGCTACGCGCTGATGGGGACCTTGTCCCCAAACCCCTGCCGCAAGCGGCTCGCCTACGGCTACGCACTCGTATAATTACCGTTGGAATATGTTCTGTGTAGGCGCGATGGCCGCGTCGAACCGGAGCGAAGCGAACGAGGGGGGTTAAACATGACTCAATGTCATGTTTAACGGGCAATCTATGCTTGCCCCACGTGGGCGTAGCCCGCCACCTTACCTAAACACCACCGTCTTATTCCCGTTCAGCAGCACGCGGTGTTCGAGCTGGTATTTTAGGGCGCGGGCCAGCACCAGGGCTTCGATGTCCTGACCCATGGCGGTGAGGGCTTGGGCGCTGTGGCTGTGGTCGACGCGGGTCACTTCCTGGTCGATGATGGGGCCTTCATCCAGCGCGTCGGTCACGTAATGCGCGGTGGCGCCGATGAGTTTTACCCCGCGGTCGAACGCCTGATGGTAAGGTTTGGCGCCCTTGAAACTGGGCAGGAACGAATGGTGGATGTTGATGGCGCGCCCGCGCAGCTGGGCTGAAAACTCGGGGCTGAGAATTTGCATGTAGCGCGCCAGCACTACGCACTCGATGCGTTCGGCGGCCACGATGCCTAGGATCTGTTGCTCCTGCGCTTCCTTCTGGCCGTCGGCTATTGGCAGGTGATGGAAGGGAATGCCGTGCCACTCGACAATGCCGCGCGCGTCGGGGTGGTTGCTGATGACCGCCGGAATTTCCATCGCGAGCGAGCCGGTACGGTAGCGGTGCAGCACATCGTTCAGGCAGTGCAACTGGCGGCTTACCAGAATGAGCACTCGCGCTTTTTGTGCCGTGTCGTGCAGCTGCCAGTCCATCGCGAAACGTTCGGCGACGGCTGCACTGAAGGCGGCTTTCAGGTTTTCATACGTGGGCGTGGCCGGGCCCGGAGAAAAATGCACCCGCATGAAAAACCGTTCGGTGCTGGGGTCGCCAAACTGGGTGGATTCGATAATAAACCCGTCCTGCGCCGCCAGAAACCCGGTGACAGCCGCCACAATGCCCCGCGCATCGCGGCAGGAAAGGGTGAGGATATAGTGGGTCATAGGGGAGGGTTTAGGGGTTAGGGTTTAGGGTCTAGAAGGAAGTATAGGCAGAATACCAGCGCTGCACAACAGCCTATACCCTATACCCAAACCCCGCCCTACTGCGGCAAGGTGATCTCGATCGCGGTGCCGCCTTCAGGGGCGGCGACGGCTTCGATGCGGCCGCCATGCAGTTCGACGAAACGCTTCACGAGGCTGAGGCCAAGCGCCGATTCCGAACCTTGCGCGGTGCGGAAGAATGGGTCGAACATCTGGGCGCGGCGCACGTCGTCGAGGCCTTGGCCATTATCGCGCACCCGCACCTGTAGCGCGTCCTCAAGGCGGCTGACCGATACCTCAATCGCCCCGTTCGATTTCGTGCTGCGCACCGCGTTACTGAGCAGGTTCAGCAGGATTTGCTTGAAACGTACTTCGTCGGCCTGCACCTGTACAATGTCGGCGGCCACCTGCACGTCGATCACCGCTTCCTGATGTTTGAGGCGGGCATTCAGCACCGCTACCACGGTGTCGAGCGCGGCGCGCACATCGAACTGGGTGATGTTCAGTTTTAGGTAACCGGCTTCGATGGTGGCGAGGTCGATAATGTCGCCAATCAGGTCGCCCAGATATTGCGACGATTGGTAAATGCCCTCGATATATTCGCGCTGGCCCGGGTTCAGCGGCCCGGCATATTCGCGCTTGAGCATTTCGGCGAAGCCCGAAATCGAAGTGAGCGGCGAACGCAATTCGTAGCTCATATTGGCGAGGAATTCGGTTTTCATGCGGTCGGCGGCTTCCAGCGCCTGCGCCCGGTCGCGCAGGCTGCGCTCGACCAACGTTGAATCCGTGACGTCGACGAAACTCAGCAGCGTCGCGCCGTCGGGCAGCGGCACGTTGGCACAGTCGATCACGCTGCCGTCGGCCCGCTCGAAGCGCAGCGACAGCAATTGCCGCTTCTGCAACCGTGCCATCAGCCGCTCGAGGAATTCCGGCCATTCGTCGGTGTTGAACAGCGTTTGGCAATGCTCGAGCACTTCGCGCAAATGCGGTTCGGTGGCGGTAAATTCGGGCCGCAATTTCCACAATTTATGGAACACCGGATTGCACAAACGCAGTCGGCCATTTTCACCGAACACCACAATGCCCTCGTGCAGGTTATCGAGCGTTTCGCGTTGCACGGCGATGAGGGTGTTGTAGCTGCGCTCGAGCGCCAGGCGATCGGTCACGTCTTCATAGGCAAACAGGATACCGCCGAGCGCGTGCGGAATGGCAATGGTGCGCAGCGTTTTGCCGTCGGGCAGGTACAGAAATTCCTCCTGCGGCTCGATGAGGGTGGTGAACAGTTTTTGCTGCGTGGTTTTGAAGGCCTTGAAATTGGCCTGCTCGGGCAGCTTGCGTTTTTCGCGCAGCATTTCGAGCAATTCGCCGTAATTCGGTTCGGAATCGAGCCAGTTTTCGTCGAGTTTCCACAGCGCCACGAACGCGAAATTATAGAATTTCAGTCGCTGGTCGCGGCCAAAAATGGCCATCGCCGAAGTCGAGCTCTCGAGCAAGTCGCGCAGCGCCGAAATATGGCGTTGGATTTCTTCCTGTGCCTGTTCGAGTTCCGTGATGTGCGAGGCATAGCCGATCACCCCCTCGCCCTTGATCGGCACTTCGCGGATCATGTACAGCCTGCGCTCGCCGCCCACCACGATGTGGCGCCGTTCGAACTGCTCAATGCCGGCTTCCTGAGCTTTTTGCGCAAGCGCACGGTGACCTTTATACAGTTCCATGTCGCCCAGTGCCACCACGGTTTCGGCGGTTTCTTCCATCACTTCGGTGAAGGCGAGATTGCAGTACACAATCTTGAGGTCGGTGCCGCGCTGCCAGATGGGGTTGAGGCTGGAATTGACAATATTCGCCCCCCGCCGCGCCTCAACAATCAGCCGCGCGTTTTCGGCCTCCAGCTGCGCAATGCGCGGGTCTGGTGCAGGAGGTGTTTCCGCCACTGCATCCGGTTTCGTGAACGATAAAAGTTTACGCAACATGCATGGAGTGTAGCGCGATGGTTTAGCTTGTCACGCGATTCTGCAATGTGCCCTCGCCCGTGGCAGAGCTTTGCCGGGTTAACCTCTCCCCCCGGGAGAGGTCAAAATCGCTCTAGCGATTTTGGGTGAGGGCGTGCTGAATCACCTCCAGCACACCCTCGATATTCTCCATCACCTCATGATTCCAAAACCGTACAATCCGCCAGCCTTGTTGCTCCAGCTCAAGGCTACGTTTTGCATCGCGATGCAGATGCTCAGGCTGATTATGTTGACCGCCGTCCAACTCAACGATCAGCTTCGCATCCTCGCAGGCAAAATCGGCGATATTTGCCGCTATTGGATGCTGGCGGCGAAACTTGTATCCCGCAATCTGGCGGTCGCGCAGTCGATACCACAAGCGCTTTTCAACCTCGGTGCTCTGGATGCGCAGATCACGAGCATGGGTAATGTTCTGAGAAGGTATGAAACGCTTGTCCATCCATCACCGCCGCGCGCCCTCACCCGAAAAATGCTTCGTAAAAGTTAGCGCACTAGAACGCACAGTGCCACGCATTTTTCGACCTCTCCCGGTGGGAGAGGTGAGTCGAGTTTGCATAAGGGCGTGCTGAATCGGCTAGTAGCGGTACCAGTCCTTCTTGAACGGCCCGGTTTGTGGCACGCCGAGATACTCGGCTTGCTCTTTGCTGAGTTTGGTGAGTTTCGCGCCGACGCGTTTGAGGTGCAATTCGGCCACTTTTTCATCCAGATGCTTCGGCAGCACATACACTTTTTTGCCGTAGTTTTTGTGGTTCTTCCACAGCTCGATCTGTGCCAGCACCTGGTTGGTGAACGAGGCCGACATAATAAAGCTCGGGTGGCCGTTCGCGCAACCGAGGTTCACGAGGCGACCCTGCGCCAGCAGAATGATGCGCTTGCCGTCGGGGAACTCGATTTCATCGACTTGCGGTTTCACATTGTGCCATTTCATGTTGCGAAGCGACGCGACCTGAATTTCCGTGTCGAAATGGCCGATGTTGCACACAATCGCGCGATCTTTCATTTCGCGCATATGCTCAAGCGTAATGATGTCGCGGTTGCCGGTGGTGGTAACGAAAATATCGGCGTCCTTTTGCACGTCCTCAAGCGTCAGCACGAGGTAACCTTCCATCGCCGCCTGAAGTGCGCAAATGGGGTCGACTTCGGTGACGACCACGCGCGCGCCCTGGCCGCGCAGTGCAGCGGCGCAGCCCTTGCCCACATCGCCATAACCCGCAACCACGGCCATTTTACCGGCGATCATCACGTTGGTGGCTTGCTTCAGCCCATCGAGCAGCGACTCGCGGCAGCCGTAGAGGTTGTCGAATTTCGACTTGGTGACGGAATCGTTCACGTTGAACGCGGGGATTCCGAGCTTGCCGGCCGCTTCCATTTCCAGCAGGCGGTGCACGCCCGTCGTGGTTTCTTCCGACACGCCGCGAATGCCCTCAAGCAACTCAGGGTATTCTTCGTGGATGATGCGCGTCAAGTCTCCGCCATCGTCGAGGATCATGTTCGGCACCCACCCGTTCGGGCCGTGAATGGTCTGCTCGATGCACCATTCATATTCTTCTTCGGTTTCGCCTTTCCACGCGAACACCGGCACGCCGAGTGCGGCAGTGGCAGCGGCGGCCTGATCCTGCGTAGAGTAAATATTGCAGCTCGACCAGCGCACTTCGGCCCCGAGCGCCAGCAGCGTTTCGATCAGCACCGAAGTTTGAATCGTCATGTGCAGGCAGCCCACAATGCGTGCGCCTTTCAGCGGCTGCGACGCGCCGAATTCCTCGCGGCAGGCCATCAGGCCGGGCATTTCGGTTTCGGCAATAGTAATTTCGCGGCGGCCCCATTCGGCCAGTTTGATGTCGGCGACTTTATAATCGGTAGTGATGGGTTTTGCTTGCGCGGTCATGATGCTCTCCGGTTGAGTTTGCCCTCAGATACGCCACTGCGACGCGAATGGAAAGCCAAAATCGCAGCATTGCATTTGCACATGCGAACGTTACAATCCGGTAATGATTTACCAAGGGTTGCACCCGATGCGCGTTCGAAGCCTCAGCCTCACGTTTGTGTTCGCCCTCGCCGCCATCGGCCCAGCGCACGCCGAATTTTATCCGTTCTACAGCAGCGCGGCGCATCAGCGCGCGACAGCCGCAACACCGGCGCTACAGCCCTTACCGCCCACGGTCGTGGCCCCACGCTATTATGCCCCAGCCTATGGCGCAGCAGTCCCGGCCACCATCGCACCTCCATCACCTGCCGTGACAGCGGCACCTTCGCCTGCGGTCATTGCCCCGCCGGTTTACACCTCGGCTCCCGTCGCTTACCCGGCACCTTACACGGCGGCCCCGACTTACACGCCACCGGCCAGTTACCCCACGCCCTACGCCGCACCGGCTCCGGCGGCGGAAGCCAAGTCGTCCAATCCGCGCCGCAGCAACCGCTTTTATGTGGGGGTCGAAGGCTATTACGACCGCTACAAGGAACCCGTTGTCGACCTGGTGGAAGATGGCGGGTTTGGTTCCATCACCTATGGCTACACGCATGATTTCACCCCGCAATGGTTTGCGGGGCTTGAGGGGCGCGCCAGTTACGGCCAGAGCAGCTACAAATCCATCAGCGGCTCGATCGCGGCCATCCCGGCGTTCGAGTTCGACCAGCGCATTCGCGGCGGGTACGATTTTGCGTATAGCCCCAGTTTTCATCTGAAACCGTTTATCGGCATCGCCGCGCGCTATTATAGCGAAGGCGGCAAAGGTGAAGTGAGTAACAGCTCGCCGCCACGTTTCGGCTACGACCGGCGCATCACGCAAATCTACCTGCCCATCGGTGTTGACCTTGAAAATCGTTTCGCGGGCTATTCAATACAGTCGAGCTTTGAGGTCGACCCGCTGCTATGGGGCTATGTGGAATCGCGCTTCCAGAATCTCGGCGCACCGCAAGCCAGCAACCACCAAACCAGCGGCTACGGCCTGCGCGGCGAAGTGTTGCTCGGCAATGTCGATACTTACGGCACCGGCTGGCAGTTCGGCCCCTTCGTGCGCTACTGGGATATCGACGATTCCAAAACCGCCGAGTGCGACGGCCCCGTGGCGGGCCCCGGCTTCTGCGTCCTCGAGCCTGCCAACACCCGCCTTCAAGCAGGGCTTACCGCGCGGTTTTTGTTTTAGGGTTTGCGTTCTTGTAACGTATAGGTTACATTGCGTGGGATGCAGATTTACGATTACCTGACCGCTGATGGCGTGAATATTTTCCGAAAATGGCTCAGCAGTCTCAGAGATACGCGAGCCAAAGACCGTATTTTACGGCGCCTTATCTTGTTGGAATTCGGTGGGTTCGGCGACTGTAAGCCGCTGCGCAACGGTGTCTGGGAGTTACGCATTGATTATGGCCCCGGCTACCGCCTGTATTATGGCATGATAGGTAACGAAATCGTATTGTTACTGTGTGGTGGTGATAAACGAGCACAATCCCGCGATATCACCACTGCCATTGCGTATTTTGAAGACTATAAACGGAGGTTACCATGAAGAAAATATATCCCGCGGCCGTTCCTCACGATATTGGCGTGATTGAAGAACTACGAAATGATCCCAAGCTTGCAGAAGAATTTTTGCGGATGGCACTCGCCGAAGCGGGAGATGAAAACGGCGACTATGTGTTGCAGCAGGCGCTGCGCCTCGTGGCCGAAGCGCGCGGCATGGGGCGGGTCGCCAAAGCCGCCGGTATTCCGCGCGAGAGCCTCAGCCGCGCCCTCTCCAAACGCGGCAACCCGCGCCTCTCCACCCTGCAAGCCGTCACCCACGCGCTGGGGTTGAAGCTGACGGTGGCACGGGTTTAATTACGCGTGATGTTTCGCCATTTCCTCATCCACCAGCTCGCGCTTCAAAATTTTGCCGATCATGTTTTTCGGCAGACTGTCGCGGAAGGCGAATTCGTGGGGCACGGCGTAGCCTGACATGCGCTCGCGGCAATAGTCTTTTAATGCATCGGCGGTCACGCTCTGGCCTTCTTTCAGCACCATGAAGGCTTTAATCATTTGCCCGCGCGTGTTGTGGTCGAGGCCGATGACGGCGCATTCGGCGATGGCGGGGTGCGAATAAATGACCTCTTCTACGTTGCGCGGGTACACGTTATACCCGCCGACGATAATCATTTCCTTCAGGCGGCCGACGATTTTGAAATAGCCCTGCTCGTCCATGGTGCCTAAATCACCCGTATGCAGGCGGCCGTTGCGCAGCACGTCGTCGGTGGCTTCGGCACGACCATAATAGCCCTGCATCACCTGCGGGCCGCTGATGCAGACCTCGCCGATTTCGCCCGGTTTCAGCACCGTTTCGTGGTCGTCCTTGTCGATGATTTCCATGACGGTGCCGGGCAGCGGTTGGCCGATGGTGCCGGTTTTATTGTCGCCGATGAGCGGATTGCAGCTCACCACCGGCGAACTTTCGGTGAGGCCATACCCCTCGACCAGCACGCAGCCGGTGAGTTTTTCAAACTGCTCCTTCACCTCGACGGGCAGCGGCCCACCACCCGAGATGCACATTTTAATGCTCGATAAATCATGCTTGCCGATATGGCGGTAATTGTTGATGGTCGCGTATAGCGTGCTCACCCCCGGCATCAATGTCGGCTTTTTGTTTTCGATGTCGGCGAGCACATGTTTCAAATCGAATTTCGGGTGAATGATAATGCGAAACCCGTTGGCGATGGCGAGGTTCATGGCGACCGTCATGGCGAACACATGGAAAAACGGAATCACCGCCAGCATGGTCTCTTGTCCGGGCGTCAGGCCCACCATCCACCGGCTGCATTGCAGCGCGTTGATGTAGAGGTTGCTGTGCGTGAGCGCCGCGCCTTTGGGCACGCCCGTGGTGCCACCGGTATATTGCAGCACGGCCACCTGACTGTCGGGCACAATGTTCGGCGGCACGATTAAATCCGGCGAGTCGAGCAGCGTGTTCAACTCCACATGGTAGCTGTCGTGCGGCGGGTGGGCGATGTCTTTCGCTTTGGCCGCGGCAAACAACGCGCGCTTGGTCATGGGCATCGCTTCGCCGAAATTACACACCACGATTTTGCGCATCGCGCTGTTGCCGATGAAGGGGATCAGCTTATCGTAGGTGGCGCGTAAATTCACGGTCACCATCACTTCGACATTCGCGTCTTTCAGCTGATGCGTGATTTCCTTCGCCGAATAGAGCGGGTTGAAATTCACAACCGTTGCCCCAGCCTTCAGCGCCGCGTAATAGCACATCACATATTGCGGGCAATTGGGCATAAACAGCCCGACTTTGGTGCCGCGACCAACACCCATGCCTTGCATGCCGCGCGCGATACGGTCGACCATTTCCTTCAGTTTGGCGTAGGTATATTCTTTGCCGTAAAAATCGAGCGCGATGTTATTCGGCCATTGCCGCGCGGCGTCATCCAGCAAATAATACAGCGGCCGCCCACGAAAATTCTCGGCCCAGCTGATGCCTTTCGGATAGTGCGATTCCCAAGCGTAATGCTGCGTCATAACTTTGCCCCTTCCTGCGTCATTCCAGCGAAAGCTGGAATCCATCATGTCCATGCCCAGCACCGAAAATGGATTCCAGCTTTCGCTGGAATGACGGTGCGTGGTGAGGCTTGCCGGGAATTTTGTTGTTTCCTTACTATCCTTGATTTATGCGTTCACGTCAAATGACCGTACCGCACAGCAACATACACACGACGGACGTCGCCATTATTGGCGCGGGCCCGGTCGGGCTTTTTGCGGTGTTCGAGCTTGGCATGCTGGGCATCCGCGCCCATGTCATCGACACGTTACCCGCCGTTGGCGGCCAATGCACAGCGCTCTACCCCGAAAAACCGATCTACGATATTCCGGGCTTCCCAAGCGTCGCCGGGGCCGAGCTGATTGCGCATTTAGCGAAACAAGCCGCGCCGTTTAGCCCCACCTA
Organism: Rickettsiales bacterium; assembly: GCA_046154225.1. Classification (GTDB taxonomy): domain Bacteria; phylum Pseudomonadota; class Alphaproteobacteria; order Rickettsiales; family UBA3002; genus QFOX01. The sequence continues at coordinate 3,047 of JBJXEM010000021.1, read as the reverse complement.
CCATTTGGGCCAGCAAGTGATAAAACTTGATAAAATTGAAGGGGGGCTTACTCCCCCTTCGCATCCTTCGGATGCGACCCCTGCCGCAAGCGGCTCGGCTGCGCCTACGCGGCCACAATGGCAACTCACCACCGACAAAGGCACCGTGATTCAGGCCAAAGCCGTGCTGATTGCTGCGGGCTGCGGCGCGTTCGGCCCCAACCGCCCGCCGCTTGCGGGCATCGAGCAGTATGAAGGCACCAGCGTGCATTACATGGTCGCCCGCCGCGAAGATTTTCGTGGCAAAACCTTAGTGATCGCGGGTGGTGGCGATTCTGCGGTTGATTGGGCGGCATCACTCGCCGAACTTGCCAAAAAAATCTACGTCGTCCACCGCCGCGATAAATTCCGCGCGGCGCCCGATATGGTAGGCAAAATGCAAGCCCTCGCCGCCAGCGGAAAAATCGAGATGGTGGTGCCTTACCAGCTCGATGGGCTACGCGGTATGGAAGGTGCGCTTGAAGCCGTGACCGTAAAACATATGGACGGACAAACCCGCGACCTCGCGGCCGACCATTTGCTCGCCTTCTTCGGTCTGTCGATGGAGCTGGGGCCGATTGCCCAATGGGGCCTCGGGCTCGACGGCAGCCACATCGCCGTCACCCCTGGCACACAGGCCACGAACGTGCCCAGCATTTTCGCCATCGGCGACATCGCGACTTACCCGCACAAGCTGAAACTCATCCTCTGCGGTTTCGCCGAAGCCGCCCACGCCGCCCACGCCATCCGCGAGATTGTCTATCCGGGCGTCGCGTATCATTTCGAATATTCGACGACGAGCGGAGTGCGCGCGTAAGGGGCGACTAGCCCGCGCCTCTACCCTTTGCCAACTCGCGCGATTTGTCTCGAATTTCCACGGCTAATGATTTATCCAACGCGGCACTGGACTCGGCAATCGTGATAAATTGCGCCGCTTCTATCGGCGGTTTAATTTTGTTCAGCCGCACCATGCGCCCATCAATCACTTCGGTGGGGCCAATAGTGACGCGCAGGTTCGTAGCGGATTCCTCCAATTTCCCCATCAGCTCAATGGCCGCACTGTTGCGCGTTTCATCTTTTTCGGCATGGGGGTTGGCCAGGCTAGCATAATGCGTCACGCGGCCATCGGCCCCGAATTTCACCAGCGTGACCCCTTTATCAAGCGTTGCAACCTCACGGTGCGGCACACTCGCGACAGGTTCGGCGTCCGGCACTTTTGTTTCATTCAGCCGGTGGGCTTCTTTCTCGGCTAGATCCCAGTCGAAGCCGGCCCGCAAGGCCGCAGCCTCCTGTTCCGATTCGTTGAGAATTTTCATATTATACTTGAAGAGCACCTTGAACATGTCGCGATAAAAATCGAGTTGCGGGCTGCGTTCGGCAATGGCCTTCACCACGTCGAGCGCTTTGTACGACCAGTTCTGCGACCAGCGATTACCGCCTTCGCCTTCCACCGCGTCGTCGGGGCTGATGATGTTATCGAGCACCGAGGCCATCTGGTCGAACAGCTTGATTTTCGCTACGCGCAGCGAGGTTTTCCCCACATGCTCTACCTGCCAGGTGCGCTTACCCTCGAACATCACGCGGTCATTAGTAAGCTCGGTGCACATGTCGTCGATGTAGGCGGCAATCGGGGCAGCATCCGTGACACCGGCGGCGGCCATTTTTTTGCTGAGTTCGCGCCGCATCAGCTGTGGGTCGGCGAGATAGTCCTTACAATCTTCCTTGGCATCGTGCAGCAAGGCGGCAGCCAGCGTCAGCTCATCCCTCTCGCCGAAATGCACGAGCAGGTCGTAGAGCATGATCGGATGCACAAGGTAAGGCAGCCCGCCTTTGCCGCGGCCTTGCTTGTCATGCGCACGTTGCGCCACCTCGAATGCGGCGCGCAGGATGGGTGAGTCGGTTTCGATGTGGGTGTGATGGGTAAATGCGGTCGGCATGGGTGTTCCATTTTTCTTGGGTTTCGCGTCGCATCATAGTAGCTTTCACGCTTTAATATATGACAGTTTGGTGAAGTTATGAGCGCACAATTGATTGATGGAAAAGCCTTTGCCGCTAGTTTGCGTGAGGAAATTGCGGTGGGGGTGGCGGCTGTGAAGGCGCAGCATGGGTTGAAGCCCGGCCTCGCGGTTATTCTGGTCGGCGACGACGCGGCGAGTCAGGTTTATGTCAAAAACAAGAAGCTGGCGTGCGAGGCGGCGGGGATTGCCTCGTTTGAAACGTTGTTACCCACGGCCACTACGCAGGCGGAACTACTCGCGCACATCGCGCGTTATAATGCGGACGCGGCGGTGCATGGCATTCTGGTGCAACTGCCCCTGCCAGCACACATGGACGCGCAAGCGGTCATCAACGCCATCGACCCGGGCAAGGATGTCGACGGCTTCCACGTCATCAATGCCGGGCGGCTGGCCGTGGGGCAGGATGGGCTGGTGCCCTGCACACCGCTGGGCTGCCTGTTGCTGCTGAAAGCCACGTTGGGCGAGCTTTCAGGCAAGCACGCGGTGGTGCTGGGGCGCAGCAATATTGTGGGCAAACCCATGGCGCAATTATTACTGCGCGAAAATTGCACCGTGACCATTTGTCATTCGCACACCAAAGCCCTCGCCGAAGAAACGCGCCGCGGCGATATCCTCATCGCCGCCATCGGCAAGCCGGAATTCGTGAAGGGCACCATGGTGAAGCCGGGTGCTACGCTCATCGATGTCGGCATCAACCGCATCGACCGCGACGGCAAAGCCAAATTGGTCGGCGACATCGACTTCGAAAGCGCGCGCAAATTCGCGAGCTACATCACCCCCGTCCCCGGCGGCGTGGGCCCCATGACCATCGCCTGCCTGCTGCGCAACACCCTGCAAGCTGCCTGCGCTAGCGCTGGGGTTGCGTTTCCGTTATCGGGCAACACTTATAGTCGATTTGAATAAAAACCTTACAATTTTGTCATTCCCGCGAAGGCGGGAATCCACTTTTTCATGAAGGAGATTCCCGCCTTCGCGGGAATGACAAAATACAGAGCATGTACAAAAATTAAT
>JBJXEM010000020.1:0-144895 GCA_046154225.1 Rickettsiales bacterium | reverse complement strand
GTAGTTGTGCCTGCCACCGCATCGACATACGCCCGCGTCAGGGTGGCTACGCCTGAGAGCTGCTGCACAAGGTTGAGCGCCACCCGCTCACCTGCCAGCAACGCCCGCGCAGGGCCAGAAATGCTGGCTAACGTTGTTCCCGCAGGCACTTTATCGCCATCCGCCACGTGCAGGGTCAACGCTATGCCCTCACCCGTCATCCCGGCCTTGTGCCGGGATCCAGCCCCACCGCTTGCGCGCGCCCCACGGCTGGATCCCGGGATAAACCCGGGATGACAGGTCATTTTTATTGATTGAGTTCGAAATACAGGTCGTCCCATTCGGGGTTGTTACTTTCGATCATCTGCATCTTTTGCTGGCGTCCCCAACGTTTAATGGATTTTTCGCGCCGCAAGGCTTCCTGAACATCGGTGTGCATTTCGTAATAAACGAGTCTGTGCACTGCATATGTTTTCGTAAACCCTGCGATCACGTTATTTTTATGTTCCCAAATTCGCTTAGCCAAATTGCTGGTCATGCCCACATAGAGAGTGCCGTTACGGCCAGAAGCAAGGATGTAAACGAAGTAGTAGATTTCATTCATCCGTTATCCCATTTTTTGTCATCCCGGCCCTGTGCCGGGATCCAGCCCCACCGCTTGCGCGCGCCCCACGGCTGGATCCCGGGATAAACCCGGGATGACACAGAATGTATATTTACTAATTGGGTGCAAGACAAAGATCTGCAAACCATATCACTTTGTCATCCCGGCCCTGTGCCGGGATCCAGCCCCGCCACTTGCGTATGCGATACGGCTGGATCCCGGGATAAACCCGGGATGACAGACAGAATGGGTTCATTCAGATGACTCTTTACGAAGTAGAATCGGGTGATGCCTTCTCTCGCGCGTTACGCCGCGCGCGATTGACGGGCACGCAACGCATGAATCACCGCTTCAGCGGCGGGAATGGAACTGGCGGGGTTTTGGCCGGTAATCAGGTTGCGATCGACCATCACATGCGGCGAAAACGCAGGCGCAATACTGGCCCGACCGCCGAGGCTTGTCAGCTTGCTTTGCAGCAGGAACGGCACTTTGTCGGCGAGGCCCACCAGCGCTTCTTCCTCGTCGGAGAAGCAGGTGAAGCGGTGGGCTTTCACCAGCGGCTCGCCGCGTCCATTAGTGGCCGCAACCAGTGCCGCCGGGCCATGGCAGACGCTGGCGACCGGTTTACCCGCCACAAAGAAATGTTCTACGGCGGCGCGCACGCTGGCATCGATTGGGAAATCCTCCATAGTGCCATGGCCGCCGGGGAAGAAAATGGCAGCGTATTCGTCGAGCACCACGCTCGAGAGTTTGACGCTGTGGGCGAGGGCATGCTGGGCTTTCGCATCGGCCTCGAAGCGGCGGGTGCTGGCGGTCAGGTTTTCGGGCTGCAAACTGGTTGGGTCCATCGGCACTGCGCCGCCTAGGGGCGAAGCGACAGTCACGTCGTACTTCGCGTCGACGAAGGCGTAATAGGGGGCAACGGCTTCCTCGAGCCAGGCGCCGGTGGGTTCGGGCTTGGTGCCCATGCGGTCGGCGGAGGTGAGAACCAGTAGAATATGTTGACTAGCCATAAGGGGCTCCTGTCGAGTGAGTGGTGGTAGCTCGTCACAACGTGCCAGCGGCACGGATTTTCACATCGGGCACATATGCCCACAAAGTCACGCGCGCATTATACTGCAAAGGGGCCGGGGGCCCAAGTAAAAAATAGGTTAGAGTGCGGCCAGCGGTGGTGCCCCGACAGCGAGGTAAAGCGCCATGCCGGCAGGCACCAGCACGATGAAAGAAAGTGCAATAAACAGAAGCTTGCGCCGGGGTGCCATGGTCGGGTGGATCAGGATGGGCCAGCTCACCAGCATGAACACCCCAAAAGCGATATAGAGTGTGAACAAAATAAAATGCGTCATGCGGCATCCTTTGCGGTGGTGCGGTAGATGAGAAACCCGCCGCCCGCCAGCAGCAGCAGCGGGGCTAGCCACAGCAGCCAGGTCGAGGCTTCGAACGGCGGAGTAAACAATATGCGCGCACCATAACGCGCCCGGAAATAATCTAGAATTTCGGCTTCACTTTGGCCTTCCGCTGCCATGCGCCGCACCTCGGCCCGCATTTGAATCGCGAGCGCCGCGTCGGAATCGGCTAAGGCCTGCCCTTCGCACACCATGCATTTGAGCTGATGGAAAATGGTTTGCGCGTTGCGTTCCTGCGCGGCGTCGGGCAGTGGCGGTTCAATCGTGAGCGCGTGCGCGGGCAGGGCCAGCAGCAGGCTTACGACAAATACGCGGTGCTTATTTCGCAGGCGCATGTTCCGCCTCCAGCGCGGTGAGAAACGGCACGAGCTTCTCCTCGCGCATGCCGGGCTCGATGGCACCTTGCAGATGATAACGCACCGTGCCGTCGCGCCCGACAATGTAGGTTTCGGGAATGCCGCGAATGCCAAGGGCGATGGCCGCTTTGCCGTCGGCATCGAGCCACACGGCGTCGAACGGATTGCTATGTTTCTTAAACCACGGATGCAGAATTTCTGGCGTGTCGTTCCACGCGACGCCATAAAATTTCACCTTCGGGAATTGCTTTTTAAGTGCGGTGAATTCCGGAAATTCGGCAAGGCACGGCGCGCACCAGCTGGCGAAAAAATTTACCACCACCACGTCACTATTTAACTCAGAGAGAGTGAGGGTTTTTTGCCCATCCAGCCCGCCCAGCGTAATCGCGGGCAGGGGCTTGGGTTGCGTGGGCGTGTCGCCACGAGTGCCCAGCAACGCGTCGTACAGCGCGAGTGCCAACATCAGGAAAGCGACGAGTGGTAACAGGCGGTGACGCATTAGCGGTTCTCCTTGCGTAAAATAGCGGCGATACTGATGAGACCGCCGAGTGCGACGAGCACAAACCCGGCCCACACCAATTGCTGGCCGGGGGTGACATACAACCGAATGCCCAGCGGCGTTTCGGTTTTATTTTCGCGATAACTCGCTTCGCCCAGCACCAGGTATAAATCGCGCAGCGGGGTGGAATAGAGGGCGGCTTCCGTCGTCTGCATGCGGCGCACGGGGTAGTAGCGCAGTTCGGGGCTTAAGGTGGTAATGTAGTGCCCGCCACGGCTTACGGTAATGTCGGCGCGGCGGCTGGTGTAGTTGGCGTGGGTGAGGCGCCGGGCCCCCACCACGCGCAGCGTGTAGTCGCCCAGCTGTATGGGGGTTCGCGCATCGAGCGGTGCGTCGTAGGTCTGTTTCAAAGTGGCGGTGAAGGTCATGCCGATGATGAACAACGCAAAGCCGCTATGCGCCGCGATGGCAGCCACATGCCGCAGCCCTGCGGGCGACAGCCACGCCACATCGGCCCGCCGCACACGCGCCACATAACGTGCGGTGCCGACAAGCAGCCATGCCGCGAGGGCGATGCCTGTAAGCAGCAGCGCATCAGGCGGGGTTGCGATGGCGAGGCCGACAACCAGCGCCACCACCAGCCCCGGCGCAAGGCTGCGCATGGCCGCGATAAATTGAGGTCGCGTTGCTTTATCCCACGCCAGCAGCGGGGCGAGGGCGGCGAGTAGCGGCAGCAGCGCCGCCATCGGCAAAATGGTGCGGTTGAAATAGTCGGGCCCGACGGAAATGCTGGGCCGGTGCAACAATTGCAGGCCGATGGGGTAGAGCAACGCAAACAGCACCACCGCCGCACTCGCGACTAAAATAAGGTTGTTGATGAGAATCAGGCCCGAGCGCGAGGCCAGCGCCACCGGCGCCGTGCGCCGGGTTTCGCACAGGCCCCATACCGTAAGCGCCCCGCCGCTCGCCACCACAATATACGCCAGAATAAACGCGCCCCGCAGCGGGTCGGACGCGAACGCATGCACCGAGGTAATGAGGCCCGAGCGCACAATGAACGTGCCTATCAGCGAACAGGTGAACGCCAGAATCGCCAGCAGTGCCACCCATGAGGCCAACTGCCCGCGGCGTTCGAGCACGAGGTTGGAATGCAGCAAAGCGGTGCCGACGAGCCACGGCAGCAGCGACACATTTTCCACGGGGTCCCAAAACCACCAACCGCCCCAGCCCAGTTCGCGATACGCCCACCACGACCCGGCGCCGATGCCGAGCGTGAGGAAACTCCACGGCAATAACACCCACAACCGCACCGTGCGCGCCCAGTCGCGGTCGAGCGTGCCGGTGAGTAGGCCCGCGATGGCATAGGCGAACACAATGCCGTAACCCACATAACCCACGTAAAGCGTGGGTGGGTGGAAGGCGAGGCCGATATCCTGCAAAATGGGGTTCAAATCCTCGCCGTCGAACGGCGGCGGGAACACGCGCAGGAAGGGGTTGGAGGTGAAGAGAATGAACGCCAGAAATCCCGCCGCCATCAAGCCCAGCACGCGCAGGGTGGCATATTGCAGCGTGGTGTTGGGCGCGTGTGTCCACGCTACCAGGAATCCACCGGCGCTGAGCACCAGCATCCACAGCAGCATCGAGCCCTCATGGTTGCCCCACGCGCCCACGATTTTATATAAAAGCGGTTTGGTGCTGTGCGAATTTTCAACCACCGTGAGCACCGAAAAATCCGACACCGCATGCGACCAAAGTAATGCTGCGAACGCACTGGCTACCAGCAAAAAACAGGCGGTGGCGAGTGGTTTGGTGAGGTAGCCCAGCGGCACCCCGGCATAGCGCGAAACGGCCGGCAGCACGCATTGCAGCAGGCTCACCATTAAGGCAATGCACAAACAAAACTGTCCGAGTTCGGGGATCATTTTCACCCGCCTCCCTTCCAGCGGCCTGAGGCTTTTAACTGCTCGACCACTTCGCGCGGCAGGTAAGTTTCGTCGTGTTTGGCCAGAATGACGCGGGCGTTCAGGGTGTCGCCGTCGAGCGTGCCGTCGGCTACCACGCCTTGCCCTTCGCGAAACAAGCTGGGCAGCAATCCGCGATAGCGCACATGTAAACTGTGGCTGAGGTCGGTGACGGTGAAGGTGATGCCGCCATCCGGCTCGTTTTTCACCGAGCCCGCCATTACCAACCCACCGATGCGCAATTCGCGGTTCGCGTCGAAACCTGAATCGGTACGTTTTTGCTGCAGTTGAGTGGGGGTGTAAAAAAACACGAGGCTGTCATTAAAACTTCGTAACATGAGGGCCACCGCCAGCGCCATGATGACAACGCTACCGAGCACGAAACGCAGGCGGGCATGTTTAGGCTTCATGGTTGGTGTCGGTTCAACTGACGCTGCACGCGGCGCGCCCGCAGAGCCGTGGCTGCGCACAGCCAGAATAAAAGTATGCCGCTTGTGACATACGCGCCGATGATGAAAACCTCTGCATCCATGCCGTCTGCCTAGCTCGCGCGGGCGATGCTGGCCAGAAAAAAACGGCGCCTACACAGAATCCACACAGGGTCGGCGCTCACGCGTATTTTGCTTGTGCATTCACGTGGGCTTACTGTTATATTGCCAAAAAAAAGAGCTAAAAATGCTTCCTCCAGCACAATAAAGGCTATGCCACCCATGAACCCGAGTGACGACGGCGATTTTCTCTCGCAAGGGCGCAGTTCAATGCCTGCAGCAGCGCCGTCGCCCGCTTTGGCAGAGGCCCAGCCGATAGCGGCGCCCGCTGCAACTGCGGCGGCCATGACCGATGTGAGCCCGGGCGAAAGCGGCTTAGGCAAAAGCCCTGAAAAGAAACCGATGCGCATTGGTGAAAAACTGATGTCACTGGGCCTGATTTCTAAAGATCAGCTCGAGATTGCGCTGCGTGAGCAGGCGAAATCGAAAAAGCTGCTCGGCAACATTCTCGTCAGCATGAACTTCATCACCGAGTCGGCGCTGGGGGAAGTGCTGGCTGAGTCGACCGGCACCGAGCGCTTCGACGCCATGAGCACCATGCTCGATTCGGCGCTGCTGGCCGCCGTTCCGCGCGATGTATGCGTGCGCAACAAAGTGATTCCGGTGCAGCAGCAGGGTAATAACGTGAAGCTGGCCATGGTCGACGTGTATAACGTGCTGGCCATCGATCAGGTGCGCCGCCACCTCGACAAGAACGCCAAGATTATTCCAGTCTATTCCACCGAAACCGAAATCAACGAGCTGATTGAGCGCAACTATAATTACGACATGTCGATCGACGGTATTCTGCGCGAAATTGAAACCGGCATCCGCGAAAAAGGCCAGCTCGACGGGCGCGAGGAGGGTTACGTCAACCCCACGGTGCGGCTCGTGAACTCGTTGCTGATCGACGCGATTAAGCAAGGCTGTTCGGATATTCACTTCGAGCCGGAAGGCAGCTTCCTGCGGCTGCGTTACCGTATCGATGGGTCGTTGCAGCAAATCCGCTCGTTCCACCGCGATTATTGGCCGGCCATGCTGGTGCGGATGAAAATCATGTCGGGCATGAACATCGCCGAAACGAGGGCCGCGCAGGATGGGCGCATTAACATGGTAGCGCTCGGCCGCGAAATCGATTTCCGAGTGGCCACCCAGCCCACCGTGCATGGCGAAAACGTGGTGCTGCGGATTCTGGATAAATCGAAATCGCTGGTGGAAATCGACCAGCTTGGTTTTTCGGCCCACAACCTCGATTTGCTAAAACGCTGCATTAAGCGGCCCGAGGGGATTATCGTGGTGACGGGGCCCACCGGCTCGGGGAAAACCACCACACTTTATTCCGTGCTCAGCTACATCAACTCCATCGACGTCAACATCATGACGCTTGAAGACCCCGTGGAGTACCAACTGCCGCTGATTCGCCAGACCAACGTGCGCGAAGGCACGATCGACTTTCTCTCGGGCATCAAATCGCTGATGCGTCAGGATCCCGATATTATTTTCGTGGGCGAAGTGCGCGACGAAGACACCGCCATCATGGCCGTGCGCGCCGCACTCACGGGTCACCAGGTATATACCACGCTGCACACCAACGATGCGCTCGGCACCATTGCACGCCTGGGCGATATTGGCGTGCCGCCGCACTTGTTGGCGGGCTCGCTAATTTGCACCATGGCGCAGCGACTGGCGCGCAAACTGTGCGGCTTCTGCAAAAAACCACGCCCCGCCAACGAAGAAGAATGCAAGGTCATGAAGCTCGATCCGGCAAACCCGCCGACCGTGCACGAGGCCGTGGGCTGCGAGCGTTGCGGTTTCAAAGGCTACAAAGGGCGCATGGGCGTGCATGAAATTCTGCGCATCGACCATGGGCTCGACGAGTTGATTGCCACCAAGGCCACCCGTAACCACATGATGGAATATGCGCTCGAGAACGGATTTGTGCCGATGGTGCAGGATGGCATCAGTAAGGTGCTCGCCGGTGAAATCGACATCCCCGAGCTGATTAATACGGTAGACCTGACCGACCGTTTATAATAGCTTGGTTGAGCTCGGTAGGCGCATGCGGGAACATACCCGCCCCAACATTGGAGAACCATGCCTGCTTATACTTACAGCGCGTTAAACGAACGTGGGCGCACTCTTCGCGGCTCGATGGTCGCGGAAAACGAGATCGACCTTGAGACGCGTCTCAAGGAAGTCGGTCTCGACCTTATTCGCTATCGCGAACAGGCAAAAAAAACGGGCGGCAAGAAAAGAATCAAGCTGAAGGATATGATTATCCTGTGCCTGCATCTCGAGCAGCTGAGCCGCGCGGGCGTGCCTATTCACGAGGCCTTGGCCGACGTGCGTGACTCGACCGAATCGACCAAGCTGCGCGATATTGTGACCGATATTTTAGAAAAAGTGAAGGGAGGCAGCAGGCTCTCCGAGGCGTTCGCGACCTACCCTCGGGTGTTCAACGAAATTTTCGTGGGACTGATTGCGGCGGGTGAAAAAACCGGAAAACTCACGGATTCCTTCGTGCACATGGCCGACCATCTGAAATGGAGCAACGACCTGCGCCGCAAGGTGAAAAAGGCAGTGACTTATCCGATTGTGCTGTTGGTAGTCATGACGGGTGTGATTTCGGTGCTGATGATTGCGGTGGTGCCGAAACTACTCAAATTCATCCTCGATCAGGGCTTCAAGGTCCCGTTCCACACCCGCGCACTCATCTACACTTCCGAGGCGTTTCAGGACCATTGGTACCTTATCCTGGGCATCCCAATCGGCACCTTTATGCTGATTGGGTTGCTTTACCGCACCGTTGAGCCATTCGCGTATAAAATGGACGCGTTCATGCTGCGGCTGCCGGTGTTGGGGCCGACCATTCGCAAAATCAATCTTGCGCGGTTCACCCACTTTTTCTCGGTGATGTTCAAAAGCGGCATCGACATTCCCGAGGCGCTGATGGCGGCACGTAACGTGGTGAAAAACCGCGTCATCAAGGAGTCGGTTGAAACCGTGCATCGCTCGATTGTCGAGGGCAACAACCTGACCAATAGCTTGCGCATCTCGAACCAATTCCCCACGTTGGTGGTGCGCATGTTTAAAGTCGGCGAAGATTCGGGTAACATGAACGATGCGCTGACCAACATCAAATTCTTCTACGATCGCGAAGTGAGCGATTCGGTGGATGGTATGGTCGGATTGATTCAGCCCACCATGACGCTGGTGATGGGCGGGCTTATCTTCTGGGTGATTGCTGCCGTGTTCGGGCCTTTGTATCAATCCTTCAGCCAAATGAAATTCTGATGGCCCTCGCGCTCAAAATGAAAAAACAGGACCCGAAGCCAGGCGCGCCGGCGAAAGCGGTTAAGCGCGCCAAGAAGCCATCCGGTTCGGGCAAAAAGGAGGGGTCGGGGCGCGGCCAGTTTATCCTCACCATCGGCGAAGATGGCGCCATCCTGATCTATATGCGTGGGGTGGTGTCCGTGCGGCGCCTGTTTGCGCCAAGCCCGCAGCCCGTGCACACCGAGGCCATGGTGGAACTAATGTCCGCGCATCCTAATTCGCCGCTCACGGTGCTGGTTGACGTGTTGGACCAGCAATATGTACGCCAGACTTTCCCGCCCGTCAGCAGCCTTTCGGTCAATGGTCTGGTGAAACGCCGTCTTGAGCGCGATTTCCAGGCGGAAGACATTACTGGCGCGCTGCCCCTTGGTCGCGACAAAACTGGCCGCAAAGAGTGGAATTTTTTGCTCATCGCACTCAGCAAAACCCCTCTATTTCAAGCATGGCTCGACCTGCTGCTAGAGCTTCCGAATGAATTCAAGGGCATTTACCTGCTGCCGGTGGAAGCGATGGGTTTCATTGCGAACCTGCGCAAAGCACTGGGGGTGACTAACCCGCAAACCTGGCAATTGCTGGTGTCGCACCATAAAGTGTCGGGGTTCCGCCAAGTGGTGATCCGCGACGGCAAGCTGGTATTTACGCGGGTGACGCAGTCGGTCGACGATGCCATTCCAGCCGTGGTCGGCGGAAATATCGAGCAGGAAATCATCAATACCCTCGAATATCTGCGTCGCCTTGGGCTGCAAGACAATGCGTTGCTTGAGGCGTATGTCATCGTCTCGGCCGATGTGCACGATGCGCTCGACATGAAACGCTTTAATCTTGCAGCGTCGCATGTATTAACCCCGCTCGATGTTGCGGAAGCCCTTGGTCTTGAGCAAGCCGCACTCAGCGCCGATCGCTTTGGCGACGTGGTGGTGGCCGCGGCTATCGCCACCAACAAAAAACGGGTACTGCGCCTTTCCACTGGGTACGCCGATAAACTCAGCCAATTTTATCTGCTCAATCGCGGGATTAAAGTGCTCTCGGGCCTGCTCGTACTGGGGCTGCTGGCGATGAGTGTGATGAATGTACTCGACGCATTCGAAGCCAAATCAGCGGCAACCGAATCTGCGAGTAAAAAAGTGGCCATCCAATCGCAGATGGCAGAAAAGAAAAAAGTGGTCGATGGGCTGAATACCGATGTGGCCTTTAAAACGGCCATCGTCACCGCTTCGGACAGTTACCTGAAGGACGCGTATTCGCCACTCGATTTCGTCAATGGTTTGGCGCCCTTAATCAGCAGCGAAGTGCATATCGCCGACATGGACTGGAACGTGGTCGTAAAAAGCGATAAAGCCGGAGCCCCCGCAACGCCTGCAAAGGCGGCCGGCCCGCTTGAAATTAAGCTCGGAGTTAATTTCGTCGGTAACTATAAAAGCCTCCAGGAACTGGATGCGGTGGCCCAGGCATTCTTTGAGAAAATTAAAAAGCAATTGCCGCAATACGACGTCACGCACGAGCCGTTCCCATGGGATGCGGAGTTGAAGAAGAGTCAGGAAATTACCTTCGACATTCAGGCAGCCAAAGATTCTTCCAAAGTTTTGAATGAAAAAGCCGTGTTTACTTTTCATGGACCCATTAAAACGGGTGCGGCAACCAGCGCCGCAGGAGTCACTGGCCCATGAACAAGCAGCAGCAATTAACGAAACAGGCGATTAAAAATGGTATCATGGCGCTGGTCGTGGCGCTGGTTTTTGGCGCGGGCTATTATGGTGCCGACCAGTTTAGTGAGTCTGCGCTGGCGAGCAAAACCGCCGCGGAAAATGACCTGAGCGCAGACACGGCAAAAATGGCGAGCTACACCTCGCAGATCGATAAATCCGGCGACGCTGTGAAGCGGTTTATTGCCATCGAGAAGACACGGGACAACATCGATTTCACCGCCGAAATCGACACGCTCAGCAAATGGTTCAGGCAGGCGAAGGATCAATACCGGTTCTCGGATGCGCTGGCCATCACCATCACACCTGCAAAGCCATCGGAGAAATCAGAACTTCAGACACTGGATTACAACGTAACGCTACGGCCTGACATGGAGATAAAAAACATTGAGGCGATGTCCGACATTCATGTGCTCTCGTTTTTGCAGGAATTCATGCGTCACGCGAATGGGCTTGTGAATGTCACCCATTTCGCACTCACCCGTAAAGGCGAAATGGACGCGTCGGCGATTGCGCAAATGCGCACCCGCGGACGGCCGGTGTTAGTCCAGGGGGAGGTCAAATTCGACTGGATAGGCGTTGCCCGCAAAGAGAAAACGGCGCCCGCCACTTCGCCCGCATCTGCCACGCCATCGCCCGGTGGCATCCCACCAGCCGGGGGGACACCTTGATGCGGCGAATTTCCTATCATTGGAGTGCTTGCCTTGCGGTGATGCTGCTCGGGGCGGGTGCTGCCGCACAAACGAACGGTGGACTTGAATTGCCAACGCTTCCGCCTGGTGAAACCCAGCCAACAATGCCCGCCTTGGCGCTGCCCAATACCCCTGTCAGTAATGCCATCCCTAGCCTGCCTCCGACACCTGCCGCCTCAAATCCACCGCTTGCCAATAACGTGACGCCTGCAGCGACTGCGGGTGCTAACCTACCCAATTTGCCATCTGCTACGGGTGTTGCTTCGGCCATGGATACTCCGTCCGAGCCGTTGGTTTCGTTTGGGACATTCAAAACCAGCCTTTTCTTTGACCAAGACTCTGTCGAGGAAATGAAAAAGGCCCTGACGGAAGCAGAGACACAGCCTGCCGCCTCCACAGAAACGGTAGTCGAGAAGGTGGAGACTGCGAAAGCACCAGCGCCTGCGACGGTGAACGACCCTGCGCAATACCCCGTCTTTACTTTATCAAGCATTCTTTATCGTGGCCCCACCGACTGGACGGTATGGATTGGCAACAAGAAAATTACGCCACGGAAAAATACGACCGAGCTAAAAATCGTCGGCCTGAGTGCCACTGCCGCCACCTTCAGTTGGACACCTGTATTCACCCGGACGATCGCGCTGAGGCGGGCGGCGAATGCTTTCGTTTCGGTAGATGCAGTAAAAAACCGCTTAGTGCATCCACAAATCCTGCGATTTGACGATGCGACGACGACGGCCACGTTCACGTTGCGGCCAAACCAATCGTTCGCCGCCGGCTACATGGCGGTTTTTGAAGGCACGATTGAAAGCCCGCAGATGGCGCCTTTGGCGGCTGCCGTCACTACAGACGAGAAGAAAACCGGACCCGCTGCGTCAATTGGTGGTGGGCTAGCGCAAAGTGAAATCGAGCGTTTAGCGAAAGAAGCCGACTCGCAAGACAGAGCACCTCTAGGGCAGGGACTGAATGTGCCCATAGCGCCAAGAACTCTTTTCACCAATCCCTTTAACGCTCCAAAGCCATAATGACAGGTAGCTTATGACCGCAAATACTGCGCCACTCATCGTCCATGATATTCATAAATCCTATGGCCCGCATAAAGTGCTGGAGGGGATATCGCTGGCGCTGAATCCCGGTGAGATTTTCGGGCTGATTGGCTTGAATGGTGCGGGAAAAACGACCCTCATCAAAATTCTACTCGATCTGGCCACGGCCGATGCCGGGCACGCCGAAATTTTTGGCGAATCCTGCACCAAGGTGAAGGCGCGCGAGCAGCTTTCGTACCTACCGGAAAAATTTTCACCGTCGCGCTACCTCAAGGGGGCCGAACATTTGTCGCTCGCGCTTTCCTACTATGGCCGCACGTTAGATTTGGGCGCCGCGCGTAAACTCGCGGTCGACCTCGACCTCGACCCGGATGTGCTGACACGTAAAGTTGGTGGCTACTCGAAGGGCATGGGACAGAAGTTAGGGCTGATCGGCGCATTCATGGTCGACCAGCCTTTCATGATTCTCGACGAACCGATGAGCGGCCTCGACCCACGCGCGCGGATTAAACTGAAGGACGCCATGCTGCGTGCCAAAGCACAGGGCAAAACGCTTTTTTTCAGCTCACACATCCTGTCGGACATCGATGAAATCTGCGACCGTATCGGCATTATCCATGACAGCAAACTAGTGTATCTAGGCACGGCGGCACAATTCAAGCCCACCTTCGGCGAAACCAGCCTCGAGCGCGCGTTTTTGAAGGCGATTGGGGAGTCTGCAACGACTGCGGCAGCAGCCTAGAAATCGCTGTCGTTGCCAACAGTCATCGAAGCGGTGCGAATGCCGAAGCTATGGTTGCCGGACTGATTTTTAGCGTTACTAATCATCAGCCGCAGGTTCGCTAAGCTGTCGGCCTCGGCCAACGCTGCTTCTTCCGTAATGAGTTTTTGCTGGTAGAGCTTGAACAATGACTGATCGAAACTCATCATGCCGTCGCTTGATCCTTTTTCGATCATATCGCGCAGCTCGCGCACCTTGCCCTGCTCGATCAGCTGGCGGATATAGCCGTTATTCAGCATCACCTCAAGCGCCAGGCTGCTCGAGCCGTTCACGTTGGGCACCAGGCGTTGCGACAAAATCGCCCGTAAATTGAGCGACAGGTTAACCAGAATTTGTTCGTGGCGCTCTTCGGGGAAGAAATTCAGCACGCGCTCAATCGCCTGACTGGAATTGTTGGCGTGAATCGTGGCGAGGCATAAATGGCTGGTTTCGGCGAAGTAAATCGCCTGTTCCATCACTTCGCGGTCACGGATTTCACCGATGACCACCATGTCCGGTCGTTGGCGCAGGGCATTTTTAAGCGCAATGGCGTAGGAATAGGTGTCGAGCCCCACATCCCGTTGGCTGACAATGCAGCTGCCATGCTGGTGAACAAACTCGATGGGGTCCTCGACCGTGAGAATATGGCCCTCACCATGGGTGTTGCGGTATCCCAGCATGGCCGCAAGCGAGGTGGTTTTTCCCGAGCCAGTTGGGCCCGCAACGAGAATCAGCCCTCGTTTCATCATTGCCACTTCGCTGTAGATGGAGGGCAAATGTAATTCTTCGATAGTAGGAATCTCGACTGCGATGCGCCGAATCACGATGCCGTCGTAGGATTGCTGGCGGAAGACATTGATACGAAACCGCGCCTCGTCGCGCCAGTTGATGGCGGTGTTGAATTCGAGTGTCGAGCGATATTCGTCTAACTGATCGGGCGTCAGCAGTTGCTCAATGTAGCGTTGAATATCGGCGTCGGTTAGGGGCGACATACCATAAGGAGCAATCGCCTCGTTCACGCGGATGTTGGCGGGCGCGCGTACCGTCAGGTAAAGGTCGGAGGCGCGCTTCGCCACCATCTCCGTCAGCAGATAATCGATGTGGGTGGTGTCAACCATTAGAAGGTATTGTTGGCGACGCGTTTCACTGAGCCTGCCCCTGGTGCCACGGCGCTATTGCTCTCATCGTCGCTATTGCCGGTGGCTAGCACTTCGCGCAACGTGTCGGCGGAAATTTGGCCCGCTTCATACAGCCGATTCACCGAGTCACGCATGATGGTCATGCCCTGTTTACTGCCTACCTGCATCATCGAGGTGATCTGGGGAATTTTTGCTTCGCGGATAAGGTTGCGAATAGCAGGCGAGCCTAGCATGATTTCATGCGCGGCGATCCGCCCCTTGCCATCCACACGCTTCAGCAAGGTTTGCGCGATGACCGCTTCCAGCGAAACCGAGAGCATGGCGCGCACCATCTCTTTGTCGTCGGCGGGGAACACGTCGATAATCCGGTCGATGGTTTTTGCGGCCGAGCTGGTATGCAGTGTGCCCATCACCAAGTGGCCGGTTTCAGCGGCGGTGAGGGCCAGCTGGATAGTTTCAAGGTCGCGCAACTCGCCGACCAGAATCACGTCCGGGTCTTCGCGCAGGGCAGACTTGAGTGCGCGCGCGAACGATTTGGTGCTGGCCCCAACCTCGCGCTGACTGACCAGTGAACGTTTCGATTGGTGAATAAATTCCACAGGATCTTCAACCGTTAGGATGTGTTTGTTGAAGTTACTGTTGATGTAATCAACCATGGCCGCAAGCGTGGTGGACTTGCCCGAACCCGTGGGCCCCGTCACCAGAATCATGCCCTTGTGCAAATGGCACAGGCGCTTGAGCACTTCGGGTGTGCCGAGGGTTTCAAGCGTTAGGATTTTGGTGGGGATGGTACGGAACACGGCAGCGGCGCCGTAAATGGTGTTGAAGGCGTTCACGCGAAAGCGCATCTCGGCGTTGAAGGTGATGGAAAAATCGATTTCATAATCGCGCTCGAAATCGGCGCGCTGATGCTCGGTCATCACCGAGTAGAGCATTTTCTTAATCTGGTCGGCGTCGAGTGCGGGCATGTCAAGCGGCAGCATGTCGCCATTGACGCGCATGATAGGCGGGTTGCGCGTCGACAGGTGCAAATCCGACGCTTTATTCTTGTGCGTCGCCATCAGCAAATCGGTGATTTCCATGCGTGCTCCTTGCGTGAAACACTGAGCTTAGAAGCTCAAGGTAAAGACTTCGTTAATTAACCGCCCAGCGCACGGCCATCGGCGGCAGCAACACTGGTGATAAAGTTGAGGCGTTTTTGCAGTTCTTCGAGTGGCGCCGGCGTTTTGGCTCCGTGCAACGAAGCGTCGATGAGCAGACGATACAGGGCACTGGCATCGGCGACTTGTCCGTTACGGTCGCTCATCACTGCCAAATTGTACTTGTAGGTCAGGTTATCGGGCGCGAGCTGAATGGCCCGCAGCATTTTGGTGCGCGATTCCTCCACATAGCCCAATTTGTCGAGCAAAATCGCTTCCTGCGCTGGGATCGGGCTGAAATCGGGGTTGCGTTGCTCCAGCCGTTCAAGCTCGGCGAGGGCCTCTTGCGGCGACTCGTCGCTGATGAGCGCCAGAAAATTATTCAGCCCTTCGCGATGATTCGGGTTGAGCTTTAACAGCGCCCCGTAAATGGGTCGTGCCTTCTCGATATCGCCGAGTCGGTGGTAGGTGGCGGCAAGGCCGAATAGCGCATCTTGGTTGGTTGGCTGGGTGCTAATAATGTTCTTATACACCTGAATCGCCGTGTCGGTGTCGCCCCCCATGAGGGCGGTGTAGGCGCGGTTGAGCTCGAAATTCACGTCAAGCCCGGGGCGGCGTACCTTGATGCTGAGCCCGACGGATTCGTAGGCAGCATCTTTCGCGTCGGCGCCCAGCACGTCGGCAACTTCGGGGCTGACCCGCTCAAGCGCCAGCTTAGTGGTTTTTCCAGGTTTTGTCGTATCGAGCTTTGAAGGGATGCGACTCAGAATGGTTTTGCTCTGAGTAGAAAGCGGGTCGGCCAACGGCGTTACCACGGGTGCTAATTCTGCCGGGGCAGTGCTGGCAATCACGGCAGGTGGTGGTGCGAGCATCACCGGTGCCGCAGCGATCACAGGCGAAGGTGTTGGCACAGGTGCCGCCACGATCACAGGTGCTGGCACAGGTGAAGCGGAAAGAGCAGGCAATGCCGGTTGCGAGACGGGAGCGGCAGTGGCGACGCTACCTAACGGCTCGGGCTTAGTGGGCGCCACTTGCGGCAGGGTAATGAGGGGTGCCGGGGCAATAAACCCGCCCGACTGAACTGTGGGGGCCGCGGCCTGACTTGCCGACTGGCGCCGCAATTCCTGTTGTGCCTGCGCTGCAATAGCGGGGTCAACCGGTGGGAAAGCGGGGTTGGGTGCCGCCGCTGCAACGACGGGCGCTGCCGCCACAGAAACGGGTGCGGAGGGCATGGCGATCGCGTGCGTTGGATAGAGCGGCGCAACAGGCAAAGGCGCGGCTCCAACAGTTCTGGCGGTCGCAGCGCGCGGGTTATTGAGCAAACGCGTATCGGGCAGGGCGCTTGGGGCGGCCCCCAACTGCGGGTCGAAATTGGCGCTCGAGGAAGTGGCGCTCGGTGTGGGATTAATTTGCGGATCGAATGCAGCGAACGCGGGTGACGCCAACGCGGCGAGTGCCGTGGTGCATGAAATCATACGCAGTGAGTGACGAGAAATTCGCATATTGGCCCCGGTTCGGGTATGTTTTTAATTCTTAGTTATATAGCAAGATTTAGGGGTGCAAGTAAGCGCAATCACCAGCCTTAGTAGTTACAGGCATAGAATTCACACGGGCGTGTCCGAAAAACATCGTCAGGCCATCGCGCTTGGCAACCGGCATCGTTTTTGCAGATATGGTGGGTATGCAGGTTGCGAAAATGATGTATTGGGCTTACATTGACCCCATGAAAAAACACGCGCGAAATCTTTTGCTGATGTCGGTGCTTCTGGCGCCGTTGCCAGTAGGGGCATTGCCGCTGACGAACGCCGATGTTTCGGCGCCCAAACGTTTCTTTCCCCTCGAAGGCGCGCGCAATAACGGCGGCATGAAAGTCACGCGCATTAAACCCCTTCGCTCCGACACCGCCGCACTCAATGGCGGGTTCATGCGCATCGACCGGCAGGTGCCGCGTGCATTTCCGCTGCATGCCAGCCCGCTGGTGGTGACGCCTGCCCCCGCCGCGGACGCGAAGGAAGTCACCGTGCTGCGCGGCGGCGCCGCGACCGAAGCCGCCGCCGCGAAAGCCGACGCTACCTTGCCCGATTCGGAAGTGGCGAGCATTGATGGCACCGGCGTGCTTGGCCTGTTCGACGACGCAGGCGGGCAAGCACTCGGTTCGTTTCGCGATGTACTGAGCGGCAAAGTGCCCGCGGCGACTGTGAATATCAGCGCGCTGGGTAAACAAGGCTGGCCACTGCCCGCCAGCGTGACGCAAAAACTCACCTCGGGCTTCGGGCCACGGCCCGATCCGTTCAATGGCAAGCCGGAATTTCATGGCGGCATCGACCTCGCCGCCGAGATTGGCACTGCGGTGCTCGCCACCGCCAACGCCACCGTCGCCAAAGTGGGGGCCGACGGTAGTTATGGCCGTTTTGTAACGCTGAACAATGCCGACGGCACCACCAGCCATTACGGCCATCTGCTCGCCACTTCGGTGCGCGTGGGCGACCGGGTGTCGGCCGGGCAAACCATCGCCAGCGTGGGCATGAGCGGGCGCGCCACGGGTCCACACCTCGATTTCCGCATCAGCCAGAACGGCGTAAAAATCGACCCGCTGAAGCTGCTGACGCCGCCAAACGCAGCCCTCAAAGTCGCCACGCGCTAGCCCGCTGGGCCCCTGAATTGTCACGGATTCTTCATAATCCGCATGTACATATGCGCTATAATGCTTGCGACTATTGTACCTTCCTCATTCCCGCTAACCGCAGGAGTGATGAAGGGACTCGACACGAATGGGTAACCTTCCGTGTCAGTAGCCACTTCACACCACCGCAATTGTGCGTTGGTGAGTAGGAGAAGGGACGTGAGGAATAATATCACCTATCTTGGTTCTGCAATTGCGATGACTTGTTCCTATGTCATCGTAACGTCTTTATTTATTGCGGTCGGCATTACGATGTTTATCGCAATGATGTGCAAGCGTTTTTTATATCCGGAACCCAACCAGAACGATGAGCCTGGCCCAATGTGGTACATGCTTGGCTGGTTGGCACTGATCGGATGTGGCATCGCGATGGTGGCCTATTTGCAGGGCCATTATTCACTCGCCGTGACAGGTGGGGTGATCGTGATACTCACCGCGCCAGTCGCAGTGTATGAAGCCTTCTGCGAAGCGATTGGCGGGCAGGTTGTCTTGCAAGGCGAGACTGCCTTCTGCCATGAGACCGACGTAGCTGCCATAACAGGCGAGGATGCGGTCAAATGACACGCGCTTTACCCCGCCCCTTTAATCGGGGGTGGGGACTTTTTTTCCAAACCAAATGACGTGGAAATGTTGCGACATGATGCTATAGCGGGCCCATGGTACGTTATTCCACTTTACGACCCCTACTATTCACCCTGCCGCCGGAAACCGCGCATCGGGCGGCGATTCGTGCGTTGCAACTGGGGCTGGTGCCAGCATCGCCTTTTACGCATCCGTCGCTTGCCACCTCCGTCGCGGGATTGCATTTGCCCAGCCCCGTGGGCCTCGCCGCCGGGTTCGACAAAAACGCCGAATGTTTTGCAGGTTGTTTACGCGCCGGGTTCGGTTTTGTCGAAATAGGCACCGTTACGCCGCTTCCGCAGCCAGGCAACCCGCAACCGCGCGTGTTTCGCTTGGTCGAGCAGCGCGCACTCATCAACCGCCTTGGGTTTAATAACGAAGGCGTGGAAGTGGCGGTGGCGCGCCTAAAAAACCGCACAAAAGGCATCGTCGGCGGCAATATCGGCAAGAACAAAGACAGCGCCGATGCGGTGGCGGATTATGTAAGCGCAATGCAGGCGCTGTACAGCCATGTCGATTACCTCACGGCGAATATCAGCTCGCCCAACACGCCGGGCCTGCGCGATTTGCAGCAGGTCGATGCGTTGCGCGCGCTGATTCAGGCGCTGCACGACGTGCGTGCCGCGCGCGTGCAAAACAACGAACGTTCGAGTCCCATTTTCATCAAAATCGCGCCGGATAACGGTAACGCAATGCTCGAACAAATTGCCGAAGTGGCGCTTGAGACGCATGTGGATGGCCTAATCGTCAGCAACACCACTCTTTCGCGCGAGGGGGTGATGCATAGCCAGCACGCAACGGAGCCTGGCGGCCTCAGCGGTGAACCACTAAAAGCGCTGGCGACCGACCGCTTGCGCACGCTGCGACGGCTGACTGAGGGCCGCATCCCGCTCATCGGCGTCGGTGGCATTGCCAGCGCCGAAGACGCCTATGCCCGCATCCGTGCCGGGGCATGCGCCGTGCAGCTATATACTGCGCTGGTGTATCAAGGATTCGGACTCGTCGAACGTATCAATCTTGCGCTTATCGCATTGCTGGCACGCGATGGCTTTGCGAACGTAAGTGAAGCCGTGGGTGTGGATGCTAAATAGCCAAGCAGCGTTTCAAAAACGCCGCCGCAAACTGCAGCCCTTTTTCATCAATCCCATGCCCAAGCATAGGTCGCGCATGCGCTTCAACCGGCACGTTCGCGGCACGTAACGCATCTTCCGCTTGCGCCAGTGCGCCGAAGGGAACGACGACATCTTCCTCGCCATGAATCAGGCACACGGGCGGGCGCGATGTGATTTGCGCGCTCAGTAATTCCGGCGCAACCAACGCGCCGGAATAACCGACGATGCCAGCGAGTGGTACCGCGCGGCGCAAACCCGCATACAGCGCCATCATGGTGCCCTGGCTGAAGCCGACGAGCGCGACGTCGGCCGGGGTTAATTTGAAGCGCACCATTTGCTCATCGATAAAATCATTCAGCCACGGCGCGGACGTTTGTGCGCCCGAAAGCAACGAAGCCGGGCTGCGGTCGAGCAATGAAAACCATTGGTGGCCAAACGGCGCCATATCGAATGGCTGCGGCGCATGCGGCGACACATACTGCGTGTCGGGCAAATCGAAAAACTCGCCAAGCGACAGTAAATCATTTCCATCCGCCCCCACGCCATGCAGGAAAATCACGAGGCGGCGGACGGTGCCGGATTTTGGGGGTAGTTCGGGCAGGGTGGTGGCCATGTCGCTTTTACTTTCTATCATTGTGGGCACTATGCTATCCGTCATTCCCCGAATCGCAAAGCGATTCTAGGGGAATCCACCTTAAAGCTGGATCGCCCTAGAGTTGCTAGCGCAACTCGGGCGATGACGGAGTTTATGAACGCACTTTCAACACAGCAAAAACCGCTCCCGCGCCTCGTGCTCGTCGACGGCTCGGGCTACATCTTCCGCGCCTACCACGCGCTGCCGCCCCTCACGCGGCGCGACGGCACGCCTGTCGGGGCCGTATATGGCTACACCACCATGCTGCTGCGCCTGCGCGAAACCTACAAACACGACCGCCTCGCGGTTATTTTCGACGCCGGGCGCACCACCTTTCGCGACGCTATGTATGC
This sequence comes from Rickettsiales bacterium, assembly GCA_046154225.1. Lineage (GTDB taxonomy): Bacteria > Pseudomonadota > Alphaproteobacteria > Rickettsiales > UBA3002 > QFOX01. Next base: position 124,348 of record JBJXEM010000020.1, on the reverse strand, counting down.
CGAGTACAAAACCAACCGCGCCGAAACGCCCGAGGATTTAATTCCGCAATTCCCCCTCGTGCGCGAAGCCACGCGGGCGCTGAACATTCCGGCGATTGAACTTGAAAATTACGAGGCCGATGATCTCATCGCCAGCTACGCCCACGCCGCGCGCGCGGTGGGCGAGGAGGTCATCATCGTCTCGTCCGACAAAGACCTGATGCAGTTAGTCGTCGACGGCGCAGTCAGCATGTTCGACCCGATGAAAAACCGCAAAATCGAAGCGGCGCAGGTGGTCGAAAAATTCGGCGTCGGGCCCGATAAAGTGGTCGAAGTACAGGCGCTGATTGGCGACGCGGTCGATAACGTACCGGGCGTTCCCGGCATCGGCCCCAAAACCGCCGCAGAACTGATTTTGCACTACGGCACACTCGAAGCGGTGCTTGCGAACGTCGAACAGATCAAACAACCCAAGCGCCGCGAAATGCTGACGCTGCACGCCGACGCCGCACGCCTCAGCCGCCAGTTGGTGGAACTGAAATGTGACGTGCCGCTGCCGGTGCCCCTTGATGCCCTCGACACCAAACCTTACGACAGCGCGGCGCTTGGCGCATTCCTCGACGCACAGAATTTTTCGACGTTAGCAAAGAAAATGGGCGGGGGACAAAATCTATCCGTTGAAGCACAAACCTCTCCGCGTCATTCCCGCGAAGGCGGGAATCCATCGTCCCGTATAAGCCACGGTCAGGGTGAAAATTCGACAATCCCTAGCCGGGACTATTCACACATAGATTCCCGCCTTCGCGGGAATGACGCTGTTGCTGGGCTTGTGATAATTCCTACCACTTACCAAACCATCACCGACGAAACGACACTCGCGCAGTGGATCGCCGACGCGCGGCGCGAGGGCGTGGTTGCTATCGATACAGAAACCACATCGCTCGACGCGACGAGTGCGAAGCTGGTGGGTATTTCGCTGGCGGTGGTGCCCGGGCACGCCTGTTACATTCCCATTGGGCACGGCGATGGCGTGGCGGCCACGGCCCCGCAGTCGAACCTGTTCGATGCGCCGGTGCAAGCTGCGTCCACGCTTTTGCCCGGCCAGTTACCGCTCGCGCGCGTGGTAGAACTATTGCAACCACTGCTCACAGATCCGTCGGTGCTGAAAATCGGCCATAACCTGAAATACGACATGACAGTGCTGCGCAATAATGGCTTTGGCGCTGAAACAAACTCCGAATGTCACCCCGGCCTTGTGCCGGGGCCCAGCTTGCTTGAAAAAGATGGATCCCGGCACAAGGCCGGGATGACGCCTTCGTCAGAAGCAGAAATAATTTTCCCCATCGCCGACACCATGCTGATGAGCTATTGCATCAGCGGTGGGTTGAATACGCAGGGGTTGGATTTTCTGGCCGAGCAGTATTTTGGCCATAAAATGATTGGCTTCACCGACGTGGTGGGCACCGGAAAAGCGCAGAAGAATTTCTCGCAAATCGATATTGCGGCAGCCACGAACTACGCCGCGGAGGACGCGGATTTTACGCTGCGGCTGTACCACGCACTCGCGCCCAAAATTATCGCCAGCGAAGTGGTGGGTGTGTACGAAACCATCGAGCGGCCACTGATTGCGGTGATCGCGCGCATGGAGCAGGCTGGGATATTGGTGAATCCGGAGGTGTTGCACGAACTGAGCCGCGAATTCACGCTGAAAATCTCAGGCCTCGAGAAGGAAATTATCGACCTCGCGGGCATGCCATTTGCGGTTGGCAGCCCGAAACAACTGGGCGAAGTTTTATTTGACAAATTGCAACTGCCGGGCGGCAAAAAATCCGCCAAAAGCGGGGCCTACACGACCGACGCACAAACGCTCGAAGCCTTGGCCGAGCAAGGCATCCCCATCGCCCAGAAGGTGATGGACTGGCGGCAATTTTCGAAACTGAAAAGCACCTACACCGATGCCTTGCCGCGCGCGATTGGCGCCGACGGGCGGGTGCATACCAGCTACGCGATGGCGATTACCTCGACGGGCCGACTGTCGAGCAGCGAGCCGAATTTGCAGAACATCCCCATCCGCACCGACGAAGGCAAACGCATCCGCGAAGCGTTTATTGCCGCACCCGGTTGCCAGCTCATTTCCGCGGATTATTCGCAGATTGAATTGCGACTGCTGGCTGAAATGGCCGATATTCCGGTACTGCGCGAGGCGTTTCGTCACGGGACCGACATTCATGCCGTGACCGCTAGCCAAATGTTCGGCGTGCCGGTGGCTGAAGTGACGAGTGAATTGCGCCGCCGCGCTAAAACCATCAATTTCGGGATTATCTACGGCATCAGCGCGCATGGGTTAGCCACGCGCCTCGGCATCGACCGTAAAGAGGCCGCCGATTACATCGCCAAGTATTTCGCGCAATATCCGGGCATTCGCGAATACATGGACCGCACCATCCAGTTCGCGCGCGAGCATGGTTATGTGAAAACCCTCTATGGCCGCCGCGTGCATGTGCGCGACATCAACGCTAAAAACGGGGCATTCCGACAATTCTCCGAACGCGCTGCCATCAACGCCCCACTGCAAGGCACCGCCGCCGATATCATTAAGCGCGCGATGATCGCGGTGGATGCGATGCTAAACAGTCCCACCAAAATCCTGCTGCAAGTGCACGACGAACTGGTTATCGAATCCCCGCGCGAGCATGCGGCCGAGGTGGCGCAGGCGGTAAAGCGCACCATGGAACAGGTGGCGAACCTCTCCATCCCCCTCACGGTGGAAGTGGGTGTGGGCGAGCACTGGGGCGCGATTCATTAATCCCTACCGCAAATTTATTAGCATTCCGCCCAATCCTATTCTATATAGCCGGTTCATCGTTAAAAGGATGCCGGATGACTACAACTGCCAACGCTAATTTTGCTGCCAAACTCAAGCCCGTCATGATCTCGGGACGCGAGGTGTTGCCAATTGTTGAGGGCGGCAAGGGCGTGGGCGCCAGCAACGGCAAATCGGCAGGTGCGTTCGCGGCGGCGGGGGCGGTGGGTACGTTATCCGCAGTCAATCAGTTAGAATTTGACGCGGATGGCCGTGCCATCCCGCTGGTGTATCACGGCAGCACGCGCGTTGAAAAACACCGCGAACTCGTCGAAAACGGCATCCGCGCCGGTATTCAGCACGCGCAATGGGCGCACGAAATTTCTAATGGCCAAGGCCGCATCCACATGAACATTTTGTGGGAAATGGGGGGTGCGGCAGAAGTGATGGAAGGCATTCTCGAAGGCGCAAAAGGCCTCGTGCACGGCGTGACGTGTGGTGCCGGCATGCCCTACCGCCTCAGCGAAATCGCCGCGAAATATAACGTGTATTACCACCCCATCGTGTCGTCCATGCGCGCCTTCCGCGCGCTGTGGAAGCGCAGCTACAGCAAATATACCGAGTTGCTCGGCAGCGTGGTCTATGAAGACCCGTGGCTGGCGGGTGGGCATAACGGCCTGAGCAATTCCGAAGACCCGAACCGCCCGGAAGACCCCTATCCGCGCGTGGTGGAGCTACGCCATTTCATGAACGAAGTGGGGCTGCACCATGTGCCCATCGTCATGGCGGGCGGTGCGTGGCATTTGAAGGATTGGGAGCATTGGCTCGACAACCCCGAAATCGGCACCATCGCGTTTCAGTTTGGCACGCGCCCGCTGCTCACGCGCGAAAGCCCCATCCCTGAGGAATGGAAAACCCGCCTGATGACGCTGAACAAAGGCGATGTGTTCCTAAACCATTTTTCGCCGACGGGTTTTTATTCGAGCGCGGTGAATAACAGCTTCATCAAGGAACTGCGCGCCCGCAACGAACGCCAGATTCCCTTCAGCACCGAGCCCGAGGGCTACCGCACCGAACCCTACCCCTTTGGCCCGCGCAAACGCCCGCATTACGTGACGCCCGAAGACATGGACCGCGCCAACCAGTGGATCGCACTCGGCTATTCCGACGCGATGAAAACGCCTGACGATACCTTGATGTTCGTGAGCCCCGAAAAAGCACAGGAAATTCACCAGGACCAGGTCGACTGCATGGGCTGCCTTACCCATTGCCGGTTTTCCAATTGGAAAGACCACGACGATTTCACCACCGGCAAAAAGGCCGACCCGCGCAGCTTCTGCATACAGAAAACGCTGCAAGACATTGTGCGCGGCGGTTCGCTCGAGAACAACCTCATGTTCAGCGGCCACAACGCCTACAAATTCAAGGAAGACCCGTTCTACAGCAACGGCTTCGTGCCAAGCGTGGGCGAGCTGGTCGAGCGCATTGCTTCGGGCTACTAGCCATTTCAATCCCTACGGCGAAAACACTTCCTCGCGCGTGGTGCCCCAAATGTCGGCTTTGCGAATCCAGCCTTTGCGGCCTTGAATTTCCAAGCGGCACCAATCGGGAATACATTCTTTCAGTGTGCCGAAAACCATCGGCGCGGCGCGCATCACGGGGCCGGTGGTGGCGTCGGGTCCGGCATAGAGATTTTGTGGTTTGTCCATAATCAAAGCGGTGCGCATGCCGTCGAGCGCGCCCTTATGCACCCAGCCACTCGCGCCCTCGAAATCGAGGATTTTACGCCAGTGCGCGAATTCCTCGACCACCTGCACCGGCCAATGCTGGCGATGATACACCCACGATATCGGATAGCGTTTGCCGGGCCCGACACGCACGTTGATTTCATCGTATTTCAACGACACAAACCGTGGAATCGGCTGGCCCGACGGATTCAAAATCGACGGCTCCGGCGCGGCCGATACATGGCCTGCAAACAGCATCAAGGCAAGGGTGAGAAGTAAGCGCATGTGCGTGGTTTAGCGCAAACTGCGTCGGGGTGGAAGTGGTTATGCGTCGCCCAGTGACGCCACGTGCGAAGTGCCGTTGATGCCATCATAGCGCAGCAATTTGCCCGCGAAGGCCGGACGGCCCAGAATCACGCGGATGATTTCGAGCGCCTGCATGCTGCCCATGATGCCCGCGAGCGGGCCGATGACGCCGGAATCGCGGCAAGTGTTGGCCTCTGGCGCTTCGGGGTGCACCAGTGCGCGGTAGTCGGGCCCGCCCGGCATGACGGTCATCAGCTGCCCCTGCCACCCGGCAATCGCGGCGCTGACGAGGGGAATGTGAAGCTTCACGCACGCATCGTTCACCGCAAACCGAGTCGCGAAATTATCGCAGCCATCGGCGACGAGATGGTACTCGTTAATCAGCGCTTCCGCATTCTCTGTTGTCACCGCGAAGGGATGCGACACAAAATCAATCTCGGGATTAATTTCCGCCACGCGGTCGGCGGCGGATTCGACTTTGAGGCGCCCGATATCGCCGGTTTCATGCAGAATCTGCCGCGCGAGGTTGCTCAGTTCCACACGGTCGGGGTCGGCCACCGCGATGTGCCCCACACCCGCTGCCGCGAGGTAGCTAATGCTGGCTGAACCCAGCCCGCCCGCGCCAATCACCAGCACCCGCGCGGCAAGCAGTGTCCGCTGGCCCGCTTCGCCCACGTCGTCGAGCATGATCTGCCGTGCGTAACGGCGCTGTTGGTCGAGGTTCATGATACACTCATTCCACTGCCGTCATTCCAGCGAAAGCTGGAATCCATTTTGGATAAGGGGCAGATGGATTCCAGCTTTCGCTGGAATGACGACAAATAGAGAGTCACCTACAAATCCGCGAACAAATCCGTCGAGATGTAACGCTCGGCGGGTGAGGCCACGAGGGTGACAATCACTTTGCCCGCCATCTCGGGGCGGCGTGCGACTTCCAGTGCGGCGGCAATGGTGGCACCACTCGAGATACCGGCGGGAATGCCGTCCATCGTTGCGGCGTCGCGCGCGGTGGAAAAAGCGGTGGCGTTGCTGATGGTCATTATTTCGTCGGCCACGCTGCGGTCGAGAATCTCGGGCACAAACCCAGCCCCGATGCCCTGAATTTTATGTGGCCCCGGATTGCCGCCCGAGAGCACGGGCGAATCCTCGGGTTCAATCGCGATAATTTTCACGCTGGGTTTTTTCTCCTTCAACACGCGGCCCACGCCAGTGACCGTGCCGCCAGTTCCCACGCCTGCGATAAACACATCGACGGCCCCCGCCGTATCGGCCCAGATTTCCTCGGCCGTCGTGGTGACGTGAATCGCCGGGTTCGCTTTGTTTTTAAACTGCTGCAGCATCATGGCGTTGGGGTTGGCGGCCACGATTTCTTCGGCCTTTTCGATCGCCCCGCGCATGCCTTTGGGGGCGGGGGTGAGTTCGAGTTCGGCGCCCAAAAACTTCAGCATTTTGCGCCGCTCGAGCGACATCGATTCCGGCATGGTGAGAATGAGTTTATAGCCCTTCGCCGCACACACGAACGCGAGCGCAATACCGGTGTTGCCCGAAGTCGGCTCGACCAGAATCGCGCCGGGTTTCAGGCTACCATCGGCTTCAGCGGCTTCGACCATGCTAAGCGCAATGCGGTCTTTCACGGAACTGAGCGGATTGAAAAATTCGAGCTTAGCGTAAATCGTGGCACCGCAGCCTTCAGCGATTCGGTTCAAACGCACCAGCGGTGTGTGGCCGATGGTTTCTAAAATACTGTCATACGTACGCCCGCGTGGCGCGTCGAGATGGGGCAGGGCGGAGCGAATGGTCATGAAATCCTCGGAAACATAGTGGATGATAGGTGAGGTTTACACCTAACCCTGCGTGCCGGTCGAGCCGAAACCGCCTGCGCCGCGCACACTCGTCGGCAGCTCGATCACTTCGCTGAACGTCGCGCGGGTGTAGGGGGCAATCACCATTTGCGCGATGCGCATGCCGTGCTCGACCACGAACGGGGCGGTGCCATGGTTGATGACGATGACGCCAATTTCGCCGCGATAATCGGCATCAATGGTGCCTGGGGAATTGACGAGACTGATGCCGTGCTTGAGTGCGAGGCCCGAACGCGGGCGAATTTGTGCCTCGAACCCCTCGGGCAGCGCAATCGCGATACCGGTGGGGACGAGCGCGCGCTCGCCGGGGGCGATGGTTTTGGGCTCGGCGACAGCTGCGAGTAAATCCATGCCCGCGCTGTGCTCGGTGGCGTATGCAGGCAGTGCCATGTCTTTCGCGTGTGGCAAGCGGGTGATCGAAATGCTGGTCATGCGGTTTTTCCTTTTTTGGCAGGGTTCATGCGGGCAGGGGCCGAAAAATAATCCGAAATTTTTGTGACGAGTTGCGCGGCTACTGCCTGCTTGCGCATACGTGGCCAATGCTCTTCGCCTGCGTCGTTCAGGAACAAAATTTCATTGTCGTCGGCCCCGAACACTGCGCCCGTTGCAACGTTTGCGAGCAGCCAGTCGCACTGTTTGCGGGCACGTTTGGCGCGCGCATTTTCAGCCAAGTTTTCTGTTTCCGCCGCGAAACCCACGACCAATGTCGGGCGCAGTGTGTGCTGCGCAATGGTCGCCAACACATCCACCGTCGGTACGAATTCGAGCGTGAGGGTGTCGAGCGCATTTTGTTTTTTCAGTTTCTGCGGCGCGGTGTGGGCGGGGCGCCAATCGGCGACGGCGGCAGCGCCCACGAAAATATCGGCAGGCAATGCCGCTTCCACGGCGGCCAGCATGGCATCCGCCGTTGTGGTGCGAATAGCCGTGACGCCAGGCGGGGTGGGCAGGTGTGTGTCGCCATGAATCAGCGTCACCCTCGCGCCCGCCGCCACCAGCGCCGCCGCAATCGCATGCCCCTGCTTGCCCGACGAACGGTTGCCGAGATAGCGCACGGGGTCGATGGCTTCGATGGTGGGGCCGGAGGTGACGATGGCGATTTTGCCCTCCAGCGGTTTCGTCATTCCAGCGAAAGCTGGAATCCATTTCACATGTGCAGAAGATGGATTCCAGCTTTCGCTGGAATGACGGGAGAGGTATTCCACAATCGCTCCCGGTTCCGCCATGCGGCCCACGCCGAATTCGCCGCAGGCCATGGCGCCTTCGGTGGGCTCAATGACGGAAATGCCATCGGCACGTAATTGCGCCACATTGCGCTGCGTCGCCGGGTGGCTCCACATTTTGTGATTCATGGCCGGGGCCACGATAACGGGTTTGTTAGTGGCAAGCAGCGCGGTGGTCGCCAAATCGTCGGCTATGCCTGCGGCCATTTTGGCGAGGATATCGGCGGAAGCGGGGGCGATGAGCACCACGTCAGCCACGCGGCTGAGCTCGATATGGCCCATTTCCACTTCGTCCGTCAGCGACCATAAATCGTCGTAGGTTTTGCTGCCCGTTAAGCTCGATACCGCCAGCGGCGTAATGAATTTCGCCCCGCCGCGGGTGAGGATGGCGGTGACGGAAATATCTTCCGCGCGCAACAGCCGAATCAGCTCGAGCGCCTTGTACGACGCAACCGAGCCGGTGATGATGAGCAAGACACTACGCGGCAATGCCATGTGAAATCCCGAAAATTACATTTTCGTGACGTATTTAGTGGGTTGTGGGGTGATTAGCAAGCAGGCACGCCGTGCCGCCCCCCACTGTCATCCCGTCGTACGACGGGAGCGCGCTTACGGGCCCTAAGCTGGACCCCGTGATAAACACGGGGTGACAGTTAAAGCAAGTTCAGCGCCTCTAAAACGTAGGCGGTGAAGCAGAGGATAGTGAAACTCCACCCAAGCCACATCCATTGGCGTTGATGCTCCGCCCGCTGGACTTGCAGGGTGCTCAAGGATTCAGGCGAGAGGGTGATACCGCGATGTTTGAGGTCGATGAGGAATTCGCGCGCTTCGCGCATCACGCGCGGCATGTCGCGCAAATTGGCGAAGGCTTCGCGCGCGAAGGTGCGGGCCATGGCGGGGGGTGATAAATTTTCTTTCGCCCACGCTTTAATCAGCGGCTCGGACAATTGCCACATATTGAGGTTCGGGTTCAGGCCGCGGCCCACGCCTTCCGCCGTCATCATGGTTTTTTGCAGCAGCAGCAAATGCGGCTGCGCTTCCATCTCGAACATTTGGGCAATCGCCAGCACTTGCCCGAGCAAACGCCCAGCCGAAATTTCGTTCATCGCCTTGCCCATGATGGGCTGGCCCACCGCACGGATGGCTTGGGCGAACTGGTGAATGTCGATATGCGGCGGAATATAGCCCGCTTCACGGTGAATTTCGGCGATGCGCACATAATCGCTTTTCAAAAATGCCCAGAGAATTTCGGCAAGGATGAGTTGGCTTTGGTGGTCGATGCGGCCCATGATGCCGAAATCCACCGGAGCGAGCCGCCCGTCGGGCAGCACAAACAAATTGCCCGGATGCATGTCGGCATGGAAAAACCCGTCGCGAAATACCTGGTTAAAAAAACTGCGCGCCGCTTTTTCCATCACCGCGTCGGGGTGAATGCCGGCCGCTTTCATGCCCTCGACATCGCTCGCGTTGAAGCCGCGAATGCGCTCGGTGACAAGCACACGTTTGCGGGTGCGTTCCCAATCGACGCTCGGTACGTAAAATTCCGGGTCGTTTTTAGTATTGGCGGCAAGCTCTTCGGCGGCGGCGGCTTCGAAGCGTAAATCGAGCTCAATACGAATGGTGTTGGCGAAGGTTTCGACCACTTTCACCGGCTTCAGGCGGCGATATTGTGGCAGGCGGCGCTGCACGATATGCGCGAGCCAAAACATCAAATCGATGTCGCGCTGGAAAGCTTGCTCGACCTTCGGCCGCAGGATTTTCACCGCCACATCGCGCCCGTCGGTCGTGACGGCAAAATGCACTTGTGCGACGGAAGCGGCGGCGACCGGTACATCCTCGAAACTGGTGAAATACGTCGTAATCGGTGCACCCAGTTGTTCCTCCACCATGTGTTTGGCGATGACGGTGGGGAAGGGCGGAATTTTGTCTTGTAGCTCGGCTAAATCACGCGCGATGTCGTCGCCGATTAAATCCGCGCGGGTGGAAAGCGCTTGCCCTGCCTTGATAAAACTAGGCCCCAACGCCTGCAGCGCAAGGCTCAGGCGCTGGCCGCGACGCAGGCCCTGATGGCTGCGCGCGATGCGGCGGCAAAACCACAACAGCGGTGCCGGGGCGTTCAGTGCTTCAAGCCCAAACAACGCGTCGTAACGCGCCAGCGTCCATGCGATGGTGGTGAGGCGCACACTGTAGCGGAGGTTGCGCAGCATCAGCGGCCCGTCATCGCCCGAGTTGCGAAGCAACTATAGGGCGATCCATCTCGAAGGCTGCAATGGATTCCCCTATAATTTACACATGTAAATTCGGGGAATGACGATAGAAAAATAGTATGACTCATACCCGCCACCCTTGGTGAATCGCCACAGTGCCGAAGGTAAGGTTTTCGTATTTCACGCGTGAAAATCCGGCGCGTTCCATCATGCTGCACAGCTCGCGTTGCGGCGGGAACATGCGGATGGATTCGACGAGGTATTGGTACGACGCTTTATCTTTCGCCACGAACTCGCCGATTTTGGGGATGACGTGGAAGGAATACGCGTCGTAGATTTTTGCAAGCAGCGGCAAGCTGACTTTGCTGAATTCAAGGCACAAAAACTGCCCGCCGGGCTTCAGCGCGCGATAGGCGTCGTTCAGCGCTTGCTGAATGTCGGTCACGTTACGCAAGCCGAACGCGATGGTGATGATGTCGAGCGACCGGTCAGCGACCGGAAGCATTTCTGCATTTCCACATACCCAGCGGAGGCTGTCGGATTCGCCCGCGTCGAACTGGCGGTCGATCCCGGCACGTAGCATGTCGGCGTTGATGTCGCAGACGGTGACGTTCGCGCCCGTGCGCTGTTTCAAGCGCACCGCAATGTCGCCGGTGCCACCCGCGAGGTCGAGGATAGCAGCATTCGGTCCCGCGTGTACTTTGGCCACGAACGCGTTTTTCCATAGCCGGTGCAGGCCGCCGCTCATCAGGTCGTTCATCACATCGTAGCTGCTCGCGACCGAGCTGAACACGCCGCGCACCATCTGTTGTTTGGCGTCGGCGCTCACGCGGCGAAAGCCGAAACTTGTCTCTGTCGGTTCATTCATCATGCGCCGTGGGGGATAGCGGGTTTTGCTTTTGCCCACAAGCGCGCTATATACCTCTCCCAGCGGGAGAGGTCGAAATCCACCTTCGGATTTCGGGTGAGGGCGCGCTGGCGTATAGAAACCGCCCTCACCCGAAATTTGCAAAGTACAAATTTCGACCTCTCCCGCGGGGAGAGGTGAAGAAAGCATGCCCGAATTACCCGAAGTCGAAACCACGCGGCGCGGATTATTAGCGTCGGAAAAAGGTCGCCGCATCGAGAGCGTCGAGCTGCGCCGCGCCGATTTGCGTGTGCCGTTTCCGCGTGGGCTTGCCGCGAAACTGGCGGGGGCAACGATTCTCGACGTGCGTCGGCGTGCGAAATACCTGCTGCTCGACCTCAACACGCGCGATATTTTGCTCGTGCATCTGGGCATGTCCGGCAGTTTTTCGGTGCTGCATAGCGATGAACACACCACCCGCAAACACGACCACGCGCTGTTCGAGCTCGATAACGGCACCCGCATGGTGTTTCACGACCCGCGCCGCTTTGGCGTGATCGACCTGCTGCCTGCTCACGCTGAAACTACGCATAAACTACTCGCGCATTTAGGGCCTGAACCGTTGTCGGATGCTTTTAGCGAAACCTACCTGAAAACCGCGCTTTCCAAGCGTTCCGGGCCCATTAAAACGGTGCTGATGGACCAAAAATTGGTGGTCGGCGTCGGCAATATTTATGCGAGTGAAAGCCTGTTCAAGGCACGTATTCATCCGGCTGAAATCGCTAGTAAATCAGCTAAAAAAGTGGCGGCGATTATCCCCTCTATCCGTAGCACGCTCGAGGCGGCGATTGCTTCTGGGGGTTCCACCTTACGCGATTATGTCGGTGCGAATGGATCGGGGGGGTATTTTCAGCACGAATTTTTGGTTTACGAACGCGACGGCAAACCGTGTTTTGTGTGCGGCACGACCATCCAACATCTTGTTCAGGCGGCACGTTCCAGCTACTTCTGTCCGCGTTGCCAGCAAAACCGCGCCACACGGCGAAAAACCTAGGGTTTTTGGGTGTTTCTGCAACCAAGAAAAATCTTTTTCATGGCGGTGAACAAAACCGCTTGACGGGGGTAAAGCACCTGTCTAGTTTCCGTTCCCTCGATAACGAGAATTGAACAACAAAGTGGGTCAACCATGGCACATCATCAATCGGCAAAGAAACGCATTCGTCAAACCGAAAGCCGGACGGAAATTAACCGTTCGCGCATGAGCCGCATCCGTACCTTCGTAAAGAAGGTGGAAGCAGCCATCGCAGGCGGCAACGTGACGGAAGCACAAGCAGCACTGAAATCGGCTCAACCGGAAATTATGCGCGGTGTCACCAAGGGCGTTCTGTCCATGGGCACAGCGTCGCGTAAGGTAAGTCGTTTGGCGCAGCGTGTGAAAGCGTTGCATAAAGCCGCTGCCTAAGAACTAGCAAAAAACTCTTCATACTTTGTGTGTGTCGCGGCCCGCGTGGGTTCGCAAACCCCTTCGCTTTGCCGGTGTTCTGCCGCGTGAAGCACCTTCAAAAAACGTTTTTACAAGGATGGTGTTATGGCTGCAGTGGAGCATGTCCGCGAGCCCGCTTACGCGGGTGATATTTCCCCCATTCAGGCATGGTCGGCACTTAGCCAAAACGAAAACGCACAACTCATCGATGTGCGCACCCAGGCGGAATGGTCGTTTGCGGGCGTTCCCTCGCTCGATTCCCTGCACCGCACGGTAAAAACCATCTCGTGGAAATTCTATCCTAACTTCGACGTGAACCCCCGTTTTATCGAGCAATTGGAAGCAGCCGCGCCGGATAAATCCGCACCGCTTTACTTCCTGTGCAAAACCGGTGGCCGCTCGGCCGATGCGGCGATTGCCGCGACGGCGGCGGGCTACGCTCAATGTTTTAACATTGAAGGCGGCTTCGAAGGCGACATCAATCCCTCCCACCAACGCGGGCAAGTGAACGGCTGGAAAGCCGCGAAACTGCCGTGGCACCAAGCATAACCACAAAACCAAAAACAGGTAAGGCAAGTAACATGAACGAGATGAATTCCCTTCAAAATCGCCGCCCCGACCATTTTGCCCGTTGGGAGCGCGTGCGTGAACGCCTGCGCGCTAGCTACGGCGAAGCGATTTTCAAAAGCTGGCTGCAGCCGTTGAAACTGGCCGACGTGAAAAACGGTCAGGCCATGATTACCGTTCCCACCCGCTTCATGCGCGAATGGATTATCTCGCACTACGCCGACAATATTTTGCGTTTCTGGTGCCAGGAAGACCAGACCGTGCACTCCGTCGATATTTTCGTGAAGGCCGAACCGCTCGCCCCCATCGGCCAGCCAGCACCCCAACAGCAATCGCCGCAAGGGCTGGAAGCTGCCATGCTGGGCGTCGCCGCCAACGAAGACAAACCCATCAACCCTGACACCATCAGTGCCCCGCTCGACCCGCGCTACACGTTCGATAATTTCGTGGTCGGTAAACCCAACGAACTGGCACACGCCGCCGCCCGCCGCGTGGCCGAATCGGGCAACGTGGCCCCCGGCACCAACCCGCTATTTCTCTATGGCGGCGTAGGCTTGGGCAAAACCCACCTCATGCACGCCATCGCCTGGCACATCCGCAAAACCGACCCCTCGCGCAAAGTGATTTACCTGAGCGCCGAGAAATTCATGTACCTGTTCATTCGCGCCCTACGCACGAAAGACACGATGAGCTTCAAGGAATATTTCCGCAGCGTCGACGTGCTGATGATCGACGATGTGCAATTTATTTCCGGCAAGGATTCGACGCAGGAAGAATTCTTCCACACCTTCAATGCGCTGGTCGACCAGCATAAGCAGCTCATCATCTCGGGCGACCGCTCACCGGCCGATTTGGAGGGCATGGAAGAACGCGTGCGCTCGCGCCTCGGTTGGGGGTTGGTAGCTGACATTCACGCCACCAGCTACGAGCTGCGACTGGGCATTTTACAGTCGAAACTCGAACGCATTCCCGGCGCCAACGTGCCCACGCGTGTGCTCGAATTCCTCGCCCATAAAATCACCAGCAACGTGCGTGAATTGGAAGGCGCGCTCAACCGCGTGGTGGCCCACGCCACGCTGGTCGGCGGTTCCATCACGCTCGAATCGACGCAGGAAGTGCTGCACGACATTCTGCGCGCCAACGATCGCCGGATTACGATCGAGGACATCCAGAAAAAAGTGGCCGCGCATTTCAACATCAAAGTGAGCGACATGCATTCGGCCCGCCGCAGCGTCGCCATCGCCCGCCCGCGCCAGATTGCCATGTACCTCGCGAAAAAGCTCACCACCAAATCGCTGCCCGAAATCGGCCGCAAGTTCGGCGGTAAAGACCACACCACGGTGATGCACGCGGTGAAGCGCATTGATGAACTCTCGCGCGGCGATAAGGAATTCGCCGACGACGTGGAACTGCTGATGCGCATGCTGCAAAGCGCGGCTTAAGGAGAGCCCGTCATCCCGGTTTTGCGTTCAAGCATGTACCGGAATCCCTCTAAGTTTGGCACTGCTTGTAAAACGAACGTATTTCCGCTATGCTCTTCGCATGAAACGTGACGATGCAATCCATTTGCTGCAGCAGCACCAGCAGGAAATCCGCGCGCTAGGGGTTGATCATCTGTACCTGTTCGGCTCCACCATACGTAACGAGGCAAAGGAGGGCAGCGATGTAGACCTGTTCTTCGACTATTCCAACCCAAAATTCAGCCTGTTCGATGTGATGGCCGTAGAAGAAAAAGTGAGCGACATTTTGCAGGTAAAAGCAGATGTGGCAAGTAGAGGGAGCCTGCATCCAGTGTTGAAAAAAGGCATCGAGCAATCTGCCGTGCAGGTATTCTAATGGTGCGCACACTTGCGGCTCGATTGGCAGACATGGCGGATGCCATTACTGAAATCGAATACATTCTGCGCACGCACACATATGAAAGTTTTGCCATTGAGAAGAGCCTACAATGGGCGGTGGAGCGTGGGCTTGAAATTATCTCTGAGGCTAGCCGCGCCATTCCCGACGCGCAAAAAGCGCAGTTCCCCACTATCCCCTGGCCACGTATTGCAGGGCTAGGTAACATGCTGCGCCATGAATATCAGCATATCGAACCGCGCCTTATCTGGAATATCGCGCGCGAGAATTTGGGCGAATTGGGTCTCGCTATTGACGCATTACGGGCATAAGCGACAGGGAATTCGCCGACGACGTGGAACGGCACGATGCGCATGTTGCAATCGGCGGCCTAGCAGCATTTTTCTCTTCACATTTTTGTTGCCGTTAATCATAGTTTAATGATTATGTCTTAAGCTCGGTTTTGAGAGGGAGGCACCATGGCTAACGAAAAAGTGACAATCCAGCGCATTGACGGCAACATCATTGCGACACAGCATGAGGGTTCGCGCGAAATCAGCATCAGCGGCAACAAAAAAGCCAATGAAGTCTGGGTGCAAACCGCCGCCGCCGATACGCACATGATCCGCGAGTTAATGGCCACCGCCGACGGCCATGTCTGGATTAAAAATTACAAACCGAGCGGCGAAATCGCGAGTCAGAACGAATTCAATGGGCCTGAAGGCCAGCAAATCGTTGCGGCGTGGAACAAGGCGATGGCCAGCAAAGAAGGCATCACCCCGCAAATTTTCGACGCGATTCAAACCATCGCCGCCACCGCCGAAAGCAGACCACATAATCAAAATATCAAGGACTACCGATTTGCCACCTTGAAGGTGAACGAGATTTAGTCCCCCGCCGACTGCAATTCATCTGTGCATAACTGCAAATTCGCTTGCCGCTGCACATGGGCAATCCTATAGCTGGAGCAGTCCATCTACGCATAGGGAACCCCATGAAATTGGTGATTGAACGCGCGGTACTTTTGAAGGCGCTTGCCCCCATCCAATCGGTTGTTGAACGTCGTGGCACCATTCCTATTCTGGCGAACGTACGCCTCGACGCAGGCAAGGACGGCCTCAGCATCACCGCGACCGACATGGACATTGCCGTGGTCGAAAAAATTCCGGCGAGCGTGAGCGACGCGGGCGCCACCACCGTGCCCGCGCACATGTTCTACGAAATTATCCGCAAGCTGCCCGATGGCAGCAACATTCAGCTGACACTGGGCGACAAGGGCGCGAAAATGACCATTTCGGCCGGTCAGTCGAAGTTCGCACTTGCCGTGTTGCCAGTCGACGATTTCCCAGTGATGGCCGAGGGCGACCTCGCTCACACCTTCAGCATCACCCCCAGCGAATGCAAGGCGCTGCTGGAAAAAACCCGCTTCGCGATTTCCACCGAAGAAACCCGCTACTACCTCAACGGCGTATATTTGCATGCGGCTAAAAGCAGCGGAGCTGCTGTGTTGCGTGCGGTTGCAACCGACGGGCACCGCTTGGCCCGTATGGAAGTGGGGTTGCCCGAGGGGGCCGAAAATATCCCGGGTGTCATCATCCCGCGCAAAACCATCAACGAACTGTACAAGCTGATCGAAGAAGGCGCCGAGAAAGTGGAAATCTCGATGAGCGAAAGCAAAATCAAATTCTCCGTCGGCAACGCCGTGCTGGTCAGCAAACTGATCGACGGCACCTTCCCCGACTATGAACGCGTGATCCCGACCGGCAACGACAAAGTGATGGAAGTAAGCGGTCAGGAATTCGCCCGCGCGGTCGACCGTGTTTCCGTCATTACCTCCGAAAAATCACGCGGCATCAAGCTGGCGCTCGCGGGCAGCAAAATCACCCTCAGCGCCAACAGCGCCGAGCAGGGCACGGCTTCGGAAGAATTGTCGGTTTCCTACGGCGCCGATGCGGTGGAAATCGGTTTTAATAGCCGCTACCTGCTCGACATGATGGCGCAAGTGGAAGGCGAAACCGCCCAGTTCGTCTTCGCCGATTCCGCCAGCCCCACCATCGTCCGCGACCCGGCCGATGTGGGCGCGCTGTATGTCATCATGCCCATGCGGGTTTGACGTCGGCGCGTGAAAATAGCGATCCGCGTCGTCGTTTCCGTCCTCCGTCGGTCATGTACAAAAATGTACACTCCCTCCGTCCGGGCGGGAACTCCTAGCGGCTCATCTATTTTGACGCGCCTCAGCCTGAGGTTTGAAGTGTGACGATGCTACATACCCCCCACGCAATCACCCAACTGACGCTTGAGAATTTCCGTAATTACCGTGCGTTGCAGTTGAATGTACCAGCCGTCCCCGTGGTGCTCATGGGGCATAACGGCGCGGGCAAAACCAACATACTGGAAGCGATTTCGCTGCTGGCACCCGGTCGTGGATTGCGCGGTGCGAAGTTGAGGGATATCGACCATGTTCCCTCCCCCAGAGGGGGAGGATTAGGGTGGGGGCGGGATAATGCATTGCCTGACAACGCCCCCCACCATCCTACGCCAAGGCTCCGGACGGCAAGCCCAACCTCCCCCCTACGGGGGGAGGAGTTACCCTGGGTCGTGCTTGCCAAATTGCAAGGGCCGGGGGGCGAAGCCACTATCGGCACCGGGCGCGACGCGGATTCGGCGATGGAAAAACGCCTGATTAAAATCAACGGCGAAAAAATTCGCGCGCAGGCGGAATTGGCGGTTCATGCCTGCATTCAGTGGCTGACACCGGCGATGGATCAGGTGTTTGTCGAGGGCGGTAGCGCGCGACGCAAATTGCTCGACCGCATCGTGTATGGGTTCGAGCCCGCCCACGCCACGCGCGTCGTGGCGTTTGAATCCGCCATGCGCGAACGCAACAAACTGCTCGCGGAATACAGCCGCGCCGACCCCTACTGGCTGTCGGTGCTGGAACAGCAAATGGCCGAACACGGTGTGGCCATGACATTGGCGCGCGTGCAAGCCCTCGCCCGGGTGCAGGAACATTTGGTGCTCAACGGCGCAAGCAGCAGCTTTCCGCAGGCGCAGGTCGTGCTCGAGGGCGTGCTAGAAACTTGGCTGGCGCAGGGGATTTCGGCGCTGGAAGTGGAAACCAAATTTGCGCAACGTTTAAAAGAAGTGCGCGGGGTGGATGCCAGCTCGGGCCGCGCCAGCACCGGGCCGCAGCGTAGCCAGCTCATGGTCATCCACAACGAAAAAAACATGCCTGCCGAGCGTTGTTCCACCGGCGAGCAAAAGGCGCTGTTGCTGTCGATGATTTTGGCGGCTGCCACGGCTCGTGCCAGCTGGTGCGGCACCGCGCCCATCCTGCTGCTCGACGAAGTGGTGGCCCATTTGGATGTGGATAAGCGGGCAAGCCTTTTTGAACTGCTGCGCGCGACTGCTATACAAGCATGGATGACCGGCACCGACGCCGCAGATTTCCAAGGGCTTCGCGGGTTCGCAACCCATGTGGAAATTGCTAGCGGCGGGGTGGTAAATCGAGTAGAAATCCCGTGAGTGGTGGGTGGTGTGTAGTGGGTAGTGCAAAGCGCATAAGCGAGGCACTTTTTCACTACTCACCACTCACTACCCACCACCCACAGTGAGAAAAAAATGACGGCGCAGAAAGCAGAAGCAATGAACGACCACAACATCACCGGCTCGGCCGCGAATTCGAACGCGTATGGCGCGGAATCGATCAAGGTCCTGAAGGGCCTTGAAGCCGTGCGTAAACGCCCCGGCATGTATATCGGCGACACTGACGACGGCTCGGGCCTGCACCACATGGTGTATGAAGTGCTCGACAACGCGATCGACGAATCGCTCGCCGGCCATTGCGATTTGGTGCAGGTGGCTATCAATGCCGACGGTTCGGTGACGGTGGAGGATAATGGCCGCGGTATTCCGGTCGACATGCATAAAGGCGAGGGGCGCAGCGCCGCCGAAGTGATTATGACCGAGCTGCATGCGGGCGGCAAATTCGACCAGAATTCGTACAAAGTCTCGGGCGGGCTGCACGGCGTGGGCGTTTCCGTCGTGAACGCGCTTTCCGAATGGCTCGACCTCGTGATTTGGCGCGACGATAAAGAACATTACATCCGCTTCCAGCATGGAGTGGCGGTGGCACCGCTCGCGGTGCGGGGCGAGGCCAAAGGCAAGCGCGGCACGCAGGTGACGTTCTTCCCCTCGAGCGAAACCTTCACGCAAATCGTGTTTGATTACGCCACGCTCGAGCACCGCATCCGTGAGCTGGCGTTTTTGAATTCCGGCGTGCGTATCAAGCTGGCCGACAAGCGCGCGGAAGAGCCGAAAGAAACCGAATTTTTCTACGAAGGCGGCACGGAAGAATATGTAAAATACCTCGACCGCAGCAAAACCGGCCTGCACCCGACGATTGTGATGAACGGCGAGAAGAACGGCATTTCGGTGGAAGTGGCAATGCAGTGGAACGACAGCTACCACGAGAACACGCTCACCTTTACCAACAACATTCGCCAGCGCGACGGCGGCACACACTTGCAGGGTTTCCGCGCCGCACTTACCCGTTGCATCACCAAATACGCGACGGAATCGGGCATCGCGAAAAAAGAAAAAGTTGATTTGAGCGGCGATGATGCGCGCGAAGGCCTCACCTGCATTATTTCCGTGAAAGTGCCGGACCCGAAATTCAGCTCGCAAACGAAAGACAAGCTGGTGAGCTCCGAAGTGCGCCCGGTCGTCGAGCAAGTTGCCGCCGATAAATTGGGCCAGTGGTTCGAGGAGCATCCGGCGGATGCACGCGCGGTTATTGGCAAAATCGTCGAAGCCGCCGCCGCGCGCGAAGCAGCCCGCAAAGCCCGTGAACTCACGCGTCGCAAAGGCGCGCTCGATATCGCGAGCCTGCCCGGAAAACTGGCCGATTGCCAGGAACGCGACCCAGCGCTGAGCGAATTATTCATCGTGGAAGGGGACTCCGCCGGTGGTTCGGCCAAGCAAGGCCGCGACCGTAAATGCCAGGCCATTTTGCCGCTGAAAGGTAAAATCTTGAACGTCGAACGCGCACGGTTCGACCGCATGCTCGGCAGCCAGGAAGTGGGCACGCTGATCACCGCCATCGGCACTGGCATTGGCCGCGACGAATTCAACGTCGACAAAGCGCGCTACCACAAAATCATCATCATGACCGATGCCGACGTCGACGGTTCGCACATCCGCACGCTGCTGCTCACGTTCTTCTACCGCCAAATGCCGCAGCTGATTGAGCGGGGCTATCTCTACATCGCCCAGCCGCCGCTCTATAAAGTGAAGCGCGGGCAGAGTGAAACCTACCTCAAAAACGACGAGGCGCTGGAGCAATATCTACAGAACGTGGCGCTCGACGATGCGGAATTGAAACTAGCAACAGGCACGCTGTCGGGCGAAGCGCTCAGCGCCAAAATCAAGGAAAGTGCGCACCTCACGCAACTGATGGAAGCCTTGTCGCGCCGCGTGCCGATGGCAATGGTCGAAGCCGCGACCATGAGCAACCTGTTCGGCGGCGGGGCGCTCGCGGGTTTCACCACGGTGCTCAATTTCCTGTCGCCCGGCGTAAGCCCGTGGACGGCAGAAAAAACCGACACTGGCTATAACGTCACGCGCACGGTGCGCAGCGTCGTAGAGCATGTGGTGCTGGAAAATAAATGGCTCACTTCGCGCGAGGGCAAGGAATTATCCGCCGCACACGCTACGCTGAAAGCGGAATACGCCAAGCCCGTAACCCTCACCCGCAAGGGCGTGGAAACGGCCGTGTTCACGCCTGCGCAACTCTACCGCGCGGTGATGGAGCAGGGGCGCAAAGGCCTCTCCACCCAACGTTTCAAAGGCCTCGGCGAAATGAACCCCGAGCAGCTTTGGGAAACCACGCTCGACCCCACCGCACGCACGCTTCTGCAGGTGCGCGTGCAGGACGCTGCCGACGCTGACGAAGCCTTCAGCACCCTGATGGGCGACATCGTCGAACCCCGCCGCGACTTCATTCAGGCGAACGCCCTGAAGGCGATGGTCGATGCTTAAGAATTAGCGATCAGGGCTGGCTTTTGCAGATGCTTCGCGTTGCATGTCTTGGAGCATTCGCTCGAAATTTTTTTGCCCGGTATCGATACATAAAATCGGTCTGCCCTGAAGTCCAGGCTCTAGTGAGGCGCTTACACCGTAAGTAGCTATTAGGTCTGTATATAAATTCGCCAGTCCCTGCAAATGCGGCAAGGAATACTGATATCGTTGGGTGTAGACACCAATTTCTTGTGGAGGAGAAAACCAGTCAAAAGGGACTTTAAAAATTCCCTTACGATTAATCTGAGCATTATCCCAATAAAATGTTCTTGGATACTTTGCCTCGAGAGTTTGCCGAGTTTTCCTCAGCACCTGTTGTTTAAACCAATACACACATCATCCATTATTTCGTGATCATTTCAGGTAGGTGTCTAGGCTATTTACCCATTATTTGCGCGGGTAAATCTTGCGTTATCCCATCGAGTGACCGGTCATTTGCTGCGGCTAAGTGAGTAGAGGGGAAAACAGTTTTTAATGCCGTATCATTATCATTCGCGATTTTCGGCGACAATTCATGGGCCAGCCCATCGCGTTGCGCTTTCGGAATATAATTGGGCAGCCCGTGAGGCTCGAACCATGGGTTCGCGCGCTGCAGGTCGATTTCGCGGCGCAGGCGTTCCAGCACTTGCGTATGATTTTCCTTGATCTCGGTGCGATCGGCAAAAAACCGGGCGGTGGATTCAATCGCTTTTTCGCGCAATGCCTCGGGCTGCTTATTGATAATCTGCGCCGCAACGGTGTAGGCATCGCTGAGAATCGCGTCGCTTTTAATGTCACCGCCAACGGTTTTTTTCGACATGGCGTAAAGCCCATTCGCGCCGATCATGACAGTCGGAATCGCAAAATCCCAACGATAGAGCCGATGCCCATCACCACCGGGGGCAAGAGAAGTTTTGCGCTCATTAATAGCGCTACCATAATTGGCAATCACATTTGCATAGCCAAGCGAGCCGCCAATAACGAGCGGGTTCGACTGAACCTTCATCCACAAGCGACCAAGCGTGCCAGCTTGCGCATATTTTTCTTCGTCGATTTTCTTTTCAGGAATGAGCAACGACGCTATAAATCCAGGTCCCCAAACGAAGGGGGCCCATTTTTTTAGAAAGCTTCCCTGATTTTTACCTGCGGCAACCGTTGATATTGCAGCTACGCCCTCGAAGCCGCATTTAATCTGGTTGGCGTAACGATGCATGAAGTCCATCGCTCGCTCGCCAAAATTTTTCCCTTTGTCCGATGTCTCAACGTAAATAGACGCGGTTTTCGGAATCTCTATTCCTTCTTTTTCGTAATGTGTTTTTAGTCGGCGAAGAAAATCGCCCAGCTGACGTGCATCATCACGGCTCCCTGCAATCATTAACGGTAAATCGGCTACGCCAAAAGCAAGCCCTTGGCCAATCTGGCCCCAGTCGGTTTTACCCGCAACCTTGCCGCGATGGATGCCGCTTGCAAACGACATGGTATTCCCAATCGTCGCCAGAATTCCCGACCATTGCAGGCTGTTCGCCTTGATTCTTCCCCACAGCGTAGCTGGCATTTGCTCAGGCTTGTCTAGGTGGCTTGATTGTTGCGTGGGCGCGTTGGTGACAAACCCCTCATTTTGCAGCGCTGCGATTAAATCCGCACCACTGCGCAGTCCCGTTACCCGCAAGCCAAACTCACCGCCGCGGTGGTCGCTCAGCGTGCCCAAGCCTTTCAGCCGCAGTGCCGCGCGGATGTCGAGGCGCTTATCCTTCAGCGCCGGGTCAGGGTCGGCATACAGATACGCCACTGCCATGCCGTTATCCTGCTGACGCACATCCACCCTGCGGATGAGCGAATGCGCATCCCATTGGTAGCTGGTGGTGGTTTCTGGTTTAGCCATCGGTGTAGTCGTTCCTTCTTTCCCCCCACACAGATGAGGGCAATCTTCACTCTACCTGCAAATTATGACGGTTTTATGACGGTTTAGCGTGGATGAGCGCGAAAAACCTTGGAAAATAATGAAACCAATGCTTGACGTGTGCAGTGCAAACGTAGTAGGCAACGCACTCATGGACAATCGGCGAACTTGTCCACAAAATCATCCACATCGCGGAAAACGGCAAGAAAGCAAGGATTCTTCAATGGCTAGACGTTGTGAAATTACCGGTAAAGGCGTGCTTTCGGGCAATAACGTCAGCCACTCGAACCGCAAATCGAAGCGCCGCTTCCTGCCCAATATGCAGCAAGTCACCCTGATGTCCGATTCGCTCGGCCAGTCGGTGAAAATGCGCATTACCGCCAGTACCCTGCGCACGATCGACCATAATGGCGGCCTCGACAATTTCCTGATGACCACTCACAGCAAATCGCTGTCGGAAGAAGCGCGCAAACTGAAAAGCCGCATCATCAAGGCGCGCGACGCGGCCAAGCCCGCCGCGTAGTTTTCGTTCATTTATGCAATAAAAAAGGCGCCAGTCGGCGCCTTTTTCATGGAACGCGGCACGCCCGCGTTAGCGATAATAGCGGTAATTCTGACCACGCTCGGTATCTTCGGAATATTCCGGGCAGTAATGCGGGCGGCTGGCTTCTTTCCAGTCGCGGCTGAGGCGTTGCAAGCGCGTTTTAATCGGCAGGTAAAGTACAGTCATGAAAACCTCTACGGGTTTGGGTTAGTGACAATCCAACCCTACGCCTGTGCAGGTTAATGACTGGTTAAATTTAGCCGCAATGCAAGGTAACAAAATGTAGCGCGATGTTACGCGTGGCGGCGACGGGCGTCCTTGCGGGTCTGGCGGATGTCGCGGGTGGAAAACAGGCTGGTGATTTGCGCCAGCATGGCGTCGCCCAATTGTTCCACATCGTGCAGGGTGATGGCGCGGCTGTAATAGCGCGTTACGTCGTGGCCGATGCCGATGGCGAGCAGCTCAATCGCCCCTTCGCGCTCGATGGTGCGAATCACTTCGCGCAAATGCGCATCCAAGTAGCCGCCGGAATTAGCGCTGAGCGTCGAGTCATCGACCGGTGCACCGTCGGAAATCACCATCAGGATTTTGCGTTGCTCACGCCGGGCTTTCAGGCGGGCGGCCGCCCATGCGACCGCTTCCCCGTCGATATTTTCCTTCAGCAAGCCGTCCTTCAGCATCAGGCCCAGGTTACGGCGCGCGCGGTTCAGGCGCTGGTCGGCAGATTTGTAAATGATGTGGCGCAAATCGTTGAGCCTGCCGGGGTCGGCCGCGCGCCCGGCTTCCATCCACGCTTTGCGGCTGTGGCCGCCTTTCCAGTCGCGCGTGGTGAAACCGAGGATTTCCACCTTCACTCCGCAGCGTTCCAGCGTGCGCGCCAAAATATCGGCGCTGAGGGCTGCGATGGAAATGGGCCGCCCGCGCATGGAGCCGGAATTGTCGATGAGTAGCGTGACCACGGTGTCACGAAATTCGGTGTCGTTCTCGATTTTATAAATCGTCGTCGTTTCCGGTCGCACCACCACGCGCGACAAGCGAGCATTGTCGATGATGCCGTCTTCGAGTTCATACATCCATTGCCGCGTTTGCTGAGCCAGCAGCAGACGTTGCAAGCGCGTGGCGAGGCGGCTGGTGACGGTGTGGTACTGCTTCACTTTCAGCATCAACTGGTCGAACAAATTTTGCAATTCCTCGGCCGAGGCCAACGCGTCCGCCTCGATCACTTCGTCGAACTTGGTGGTGAAGGGGTGATAATTCATGGTCGCGATTTGTTCGGGGCGGAAGCGGTTGGGCGCCGCGCGCGGTGCTTTTTCACGTGGGGCGTCGTCTTCGTCGCCGGGCATGTCCATCGCGTCGCCGCTATCGCTTTCGCGCACCTCGCCGTCTTCGTCGTCGGTCGTTTGCCCGCGCGATTGCATCGACTGCATGGCTTCGCCGTCGGCCTGTTCGTCGCCGGTTTCGTCGTTGTGGTGGCCGGTGGCGTCGGCCATTTCCTGCTCGCCTGCATGGTCACCTGATTCATCGCTCGGGCGGTGGGTGATGAGTTTCAGCTCGAACAAAATATCCTGCACAATGCGCGAAAACAGCGCCTGATTCCCCACCGCGCGCGCCAGTTTGCCAATATGCACGTTCGCTTGGCTCTCAATCCAAGGCCGCTGCGTGGCGATGAGTTTGCGGATATTCTCAGGCGGCTTTTCATGGGTGATGGCTTCGCGCGCCAGCATGGCCACAATGTCGTGCAGTGGCGGTTCGGCTTTGCTCGGGCGGTCGTAGCCATTAAGTTCAAACGCCACCGTGTGCCGCTCGGCGAGGTTCGATTTCATGCCGGGAAATTGCGCGCCGCCAATCGCTTCGAGCCGCACCAGCTCGAGCGCGTCGAACATCGCGCTCGCCTTTGGCTCCAGCGGCCGGTGCGCCTGATGCGTGGCCGTGTCATGGTGCTTCAGTGCCAACGCCGCTAAATCAACCTGCCCACGCACATGGCGCGTACTTTCCGCCACCGGCATGTCAGGCAGTTTGAACACGAGGATGGATTCGCGCCCGTCGAGCGGCGCGTCGCTCACCCGGTTCAAACCCATACCAACCGATAATTCCGCCCGGCCACTCAGGGCCTGCGCCACTTCCGCCTGACGTTGCAAGAACGCATGCTCGGTCTCGCCGGGGCTGGGGTCGCGGTGTTTCATATTACACTCCTGCTCCCCCCTTGAGGGGGAGCCAAATCGCACCTGCGATTTGGTGGGGGGGCAGCAGTATTTCAGCAATCACACGCGGTGAATGTTTGGCCGCCCAGTCCCCCCACCGCATCGCGCGGCGCCTGCGGCTTGCGCTCTGCCGCTCCCCCTCAAGGGGGGAGCAAAAATAGAGGTTACGCTGCATCGGCCATCAAATCGACATCAAAACACCGCTGGTAATATTCGGCGATGGTGGCGCGTTCCATTTCGTCGCATTTGTTCAAAAACGACAGGCGGAAGGCCATGTCCACGTCGTGGAAAATGGCGTAGTTCTCGGCCCAGCTCAGCACCGTGCGCGGGCTCATGACGGTCGAGATATCGC
Source organism: Rickettsiales bacterium (assembly GCA_046154225.1). Taxonomy (GTDB): domain Bacteria; phylum Pseudomonadota; class Alphaproteobacteria; order Rickettsiales; family UBA3002; genus QFOX01. The sequence goes on along the minus strand of JBJXEM010000020.1, from coordinate 98,457 downwards.
CGTTCATAAACCCGGTGCGCGTGAGGTTTGCCATCGCCACCATGGTGGCCACCAGTTTGCGCTGTTTGGGGTGTGCCATGTCGGGCAGCTTGGCGGTGACGATGGCTTCTTCCATCTCGTGCGGCAAGTAATTCAGCGTCGTCACGATGTTCCAGCGGTCCATTTGCCCCTGGTTGATGGCCTGCGTGCCGTGATAGAGCCCCGTCGCATCGCCAAGGCCAATGGTGTTGCTCGTCGCGAAAATGCGGAAATAGGGGTGCGGGGTAATGACGGTATTCTGGTCGAGCAAGGTGAGCTTTCCCTGCGCTTCCAGAATGCGCTGGATCACGAACATCACGTCAGGGCGTCCGGCATCGTATTCGTCGAACACGAGCGCCACCGGGCGTTGCAGCGCCCACGGAATAATGCCTTCCTGAAACGCCGTCACCTGTTTTCCGTCTTTCAGTACAATCGCGTCGCGGCCGATGAGGTCGGTGCGGCTGATATGACTGTCCATGTTGATGCGGATGCACGGCCAGTTCAAGCGCGCGGCCACCTGCTCGATATGGGTCGATTTGCCGGTGCCGTGATAGCCCTGCACCAGCACGCGGCGATTATGCTCGAAACCGGCGAGGATGGCGAGCGTCGTCGCGCGGTCGAACTGATAAGTGGTGTCGATGGCGGGGGTAAGTGCATGGGCGTGGGCGAAGCCGTGCGGCTTGAAAGCTGACTCAAACCCGAACAGTTTTTCGGTCGAATGTTTTTTGGCAGGCGCGGTGTCGAACGCGTCGTCATTTTTGGTGGTGGGCATTTTTTTACTCCGTCATTCCCCGAATTTGCGATGCAAATTATAGGGGAATCCATAATACATGCCTCACCATGGATCGCCCTATAGTTGCTCGCGCAACTCGGGCGATGACGGGCATGTGGGGTTATAAAATTTATTCCTTCTTGCTTAAATCGCGGTCGTCGAACCGGCAGGCGGGGTTGCGCAGGGTGTTGTACAATGTCTGGTCCTCGACTTCCCAATATTCCGGCTTGGCGGCGATTTCGGCCAGTAATTTTTCGGTGTCGGGGTTTAGTTGCGTGAGTGATACCGTGTCGCGCTTCAGGCTCACCGGGGCGTTGGGGTAGTCATGGGCGAATTGTTCACGCATCGTCGGCACCAGTCGGTAACGCTGGAAAATACCGTTGATGACATGGAACCGGTACAGGCGGCCACCCCGGTCGTCGGCGTTTTGTTTCAGCAACAGGTAATGGTGGCCGCCCGACGTCCAGCCATGGGCGACGGCGTCGATGTCCACCCCATCCGGGTTGCGGCGGAATTCCTCAACATACAGCGATTCAGCGATTTTTTTCAGGCATGAGTCGGGCTTAGATTCCGTCCATGCGTGGCCGAAATCGTCGACGAGAATGCAGCCCGAAAGTAAAAGCACGGCTGACAGCCAACAGCCGACAGTTGATAGTTTTTTGGACCAGCGGCTGTGCACGTTCGGCTGTAAGCGGTTGGCTGTAAGCTGTTGGCTCATTCACTGCTCCACATAATGCGCCAGTAATTGCTGATAGGCGCGGGTGATGTTCTTGAAAATCTCTTCGGCACGGCTGTTTCCGCGGTTGATGTCGGGATGGTATTTTTTCGCCAACTCGCGGTATTGCGCCTTGATTTTGGCTTTATCACTCGGGTGCTCAAGGTCAAGCACGGCGAGGGCGTCTTTGTTGCGCGCCGACACAGGGGGTGCCGATGGGCGCGGCGTGGCCGTGCCTTCGCCAAACAGGCGATTGAACGCTTCTTCCATCCGCGCGTCGGCGTTTTTGCCCAATTGGTCCATGCGCCAGGTGGGGCGGTGCCCGGTGGTGGCGTCGCGCTGGTAAGCGTAAATTTCGTCCTGGGTCATGCCCTCGAAATAATTCCAGCTTTTGTTGAATTCCTTGATGTGTGCTTCGCACAGATATTGATAATTGCGCAAATCGCTGCGCGAGCGTGGCGCCCGGAAATCGCCCGGCTGCGCACACCCCGCCCACGCACAATGTTGCCCGGAGGGTGCGGCGGTGTCGGTATTTTTGCGTTTGGCCATGAGGCGTGTGGTTGGTTGTTGGTTTTTGGTTGTTCGTTATGTGTATTACTCTAACGTATGGACTTAAAGCGTGCGGTCAATGCTTAACCAACAACGAACAACGGAAAACGAACAACCCGTGAAAACTGTCGACACAATCCGCATGGCACTTGAGCAACGCTTCGCGCCCGAGTCGCTCGTCGTCACCGACGATTCCGCTAAGCATGCGGGTCATGCCGGCGCGCAACCGGGTGGGCAAACGCACTTCACCGTCAAAATCGTGGCCGAGGATTTTCGCGGAATGAACCGCGTGGCGCGACATCGGGCGGTGTATGCTGTGCTGGAGCCATTATTTGCCCAAGGCCTACACGCGCTGGCCATTGATGCGAAGGCACCGGGCGAGGGCTAGCTGCATTTATTCATGATAACTTGCATAAGTTTGGAAGAAAGAATCGGCATGAAAATCATGTTTTGTGAGCCATAAATTTCAACTTTAGCGGTCTTTTTTGAAGCAGGAGTAATCTCGATGAAATAGCCGCCTCCAACTACTGACTTTGTAACGGTTGTCTTTGGAGGAAGATTATTTTTAGCAACTGTTAATCCTGCATCATAGTCATCTATTAGCGTCTGAGATGCGCAGAGCGCTGCTTTTTCGTATTCTTTGTCTAATACAAAAGTATCTGAAGCGCCCGTATCTCGAATGTCATTTGCTGACAAGGCGCAGCCAGTAAGTGCAAGTGTTACCATGAGCGCCAATAAAAAGCGCATCAAGCGACTGCCAGCTGCCACACCGGGTTTTCAAGCGCCAACAACTTTTCCTTAACATGCACGCCGCCGAGGCTGAACCCGCCGAGCGAGCCGTCCTTGCTGATGACGCGGTGGCAGGGGATGGCGAGGGGTACGGGGTTGGCGCCGCATGCGGATGCCACCGCACGCACGGCGCGGGGGAAGCCCACGCGGTCGGCAAGCGAGGTGTAGCTAACGGTTTCACCATACGGAATTTTCGCAATCGCCAGCCATACGGCGCGTTGCAGGGCGGTGCCTTCGGCGAATTCATAGGGCACCTTGAGGGCGGAGCCCTCGCTGAGGTAACGGTCGATCGCGGCACTGGTGGTGGCAAAAAACCCTTGCAGCTCATACAAAGCCGGCACCGGCGGCTGCTGGAATTTTTGCGCGAGGTGGGCGCTTGCTTCCTCGCCCTCGGCCAGCAGGGTGACGTAACGCAAACCCTTGGCGCTCGCCACCAGCAGCAAATTGCCAATCGCCGAGGTGTAGGTGGTGTAGTACAGAGCGTGGGTCATAATAACTTCTCCAGTGATACGCGTTCGGCAATGATTCCAGAGCCTGTCATCCCGGGCTTGACCCGGGATCCAGCTTAAGGCGCGATAAGCGCCGGAATAACTAAGTCGTTGCTGTGGCACTGCCTTAGTTATTAAGCGCCAGACGGCGCTTTACTGGATCCCGGGTCAAGCCCGGGATGACAATCGAATGTTACGCCGTTTTCTTATCGCTGCTGGTCTTGCGATGCAAGTAGGCGAGAATTTCTTTCCCCAGCAGCCGCACTTCTTCGGCGGCGATGGAATTGGGTTGGGCTTCGGTCACGCCTTGCCCATGCATCAATGCGCCTGCGAAAATCACGCGGTTGCCAAAGCGGTTGGCGGCTAAGCCAATCATTTCGCCGGACACGGCTTGCGTCAGTTTCGCCTGCGGGTGCACGCGGTTGAGCACCATTTTCACCGGCACGCGCTCTTGTTTGCAAATTTGAATCGTGGCCGACGTTGCCCACACATCCATGGGGCTGGGTTGCAGGGGAATCACCACCAAATCCGCCGCGCGAATGGCGGTGCGGGCCTCAGCGTCGGTGTGCGGCGGCGAGTCGATCACGATTAAATCATGGGTGTGGCGCAAACGGTCGAGCTCGCTACGCACCCGCCAGCCCGAGATGGCGGCGAAGGTGAGGGAGGTGTTACCCTCGCCCAGCCGCCGCTCGCGTACCGCATGCCACTGCGTGAGCGAGCCTTGCGGGTCGATATCGACCACCGCCACTTTGCGTTTGCCGCTTTGTGCCCACGCCACGGCCAGGTGCGCGGCCATGGTGGTTTTGCCCGCCCCGCCTTTTTGCTGTGCAATGGTGATGATTTTTGCTACCACATCCGCCTCCTCTACGTCATCCCGGCGTAGGCCGGGATCCATCGCGGTGCGTCTGCACCGCAGTGATTGATTCGATGGATCCTGAAACAAGTTCAGGATGACAACCAACCCTAGCCTTAGATACTATATATTGTCAATGAACGCGCCAAAAATACCACATCTTGATGTATCCATTGTGGATAAGGCGATAAGCCTTTGGCGCGCGGGCGAATTGGTCGCGATGCCGACGGAAACTGTCTATGGGTTAGCCGCCGATGCCACCAACGGCGAGGCCGTCGCCCGCATTTATGCCACCAAATCGCGCCCACAATTCAACCCGTTAATCATCCACGTCGCCGATATTGCAACCGCGAAACGCTACGTGGAATGGAACGCGATGGCCGATGCGCTTGCCAGTGCCTTCTGGCCGGGGCCGATGACGCTGGTGTTGAGGAAGAGGCCAGAGGCCAGAGGCCAGAGGGCAGTGAGTGAATTGGTTTCGGCGGGGGGTGACACACTTGCCGTGCGCATTCCGGCGCACGCCATCGCGCAGCAATTACTCGCCGCGTTTGGTGGCCCGATTGCAGCACCCAGCGCCAACCGCAGCGGGCGCGTAAGCCCCACCACCGCCCAGCATGTACGCGACGAATTCGGCGACAGCGTGAAACTGATTATCGATGGCGGCCCCTGCGCGGTGGGTCTTGAATCGACGGTGGTTGATGTCACGGGCGATGCACCGGTGGTGCTACGGCCGGGTGCGATTACTTCAAAACATATTCAGAGCGTCATCCCGTCGAACGACGGGATCCCGCTTGCTACCTCACAAAGCGGGACCCCGGGGCAAGCCCGGGGTGACAGCACCGTAAGCCTCAAATCCCCCGGCCAACTGGCTTCGCACTATGCGCCGAGTATTCCGGTGCGGCTGAACGCCACCTCGGTCGCGGCGGGCGAGGCGCTGCTGGCGTTTGGCCCTGCGCAGCCCGCCGGTGCCATCCAAACACTCAATCTCTCGCCAAGCGGCAACCTCATCGAAGCCGCCGCGAACCTGTTCGCGCATTTACGCGCGCTCGACATTCCAGCCCACCGCGCCATTGCGGTCATGCCCATCCCGGATGACGTCATCGGGGCCGCCATCAACGACCGGCTAATGCGCGCCAGCGCTCGCGACTAGCCGCGTTCAACTTGTCATCAAAACTTCACACTACTGCCCACTAAATGCGATAAGTTCGGTTTCTTTGAACCGAGAAATGCATGCACCAACGCAATCACGCAGCCTTGCCCATCATCCTCGCGGACACCTCCGCGCTGATGGACCTTGCGTGCGCCGAAATGGACAGTGACTTCACGCTACCGCCCAATGCCGATAGTTTTTCCACCCAATCATTCGGCGATTTAATCGATGCGCTGACAGGGGGCGGCCAGCGTACGCTTATCACAACCCGCGCGAATTTTATCGAGTGTTTTCGCACGCAGTCCGGCCATTTCGACCTAGCCCCCGACGCAGAAAATAATCCGCAGGTGGAAGCGGGTGCTGGCCAAGAGGAATTTAAGGAGAGCGATGGCGAACAACCGTTCCAATTGCTCATTCACAATCTGTTCGGGCGCTATCAACAAACGGGAAAACTTCGCTCGTATTTGAGCATTGAGGAAATGCTGGCGGCAGGTGAAATCGACGCGGCTAAAGGCGGTATCGTGATTGTCGATACGCAGAGTAAGCCAAACCCCCTCAATCCCGATGGCAAGTATAACCGTCCAAACATGCCTTATGAAGGAACCCATGACAGAACGCACTTCGCGCCACGGCATAATCGCGCCAATGAATCAGGCGATAATTGCCTCGTCAAGCTGGCCAATCATATTCAAGATTATACGCAACGGCATCATTTGCCCCAACGTTACTTATTCCTGAATAACGATACGCAGCTATCGCGGCGCATCTACCATTTAAGCAGGGGCATGGATGGGCAGGACCCCAAAATTGCCCCCTATTGCGTGCGGGCGCATGAACTGCTCTGGGCGATGACACAATCCTCGACGCAACCAAAAATTAAAGAAGCAACCGCGCGGCGTTACACGAATGCCATGCAGCATCGTCGCGAAAAAGATGGCTATCAGTTGGTGAATGACGAACACGTGTTTTTCGATAGCGTCGCCCGCACCACCCAATGGCTTAAAGAAACAAAGCAATTACCAGCCATCGCAGGTACTGCGCGCCAGCAATGGGTGCAGCGCCATGCCTCGGCTCAATCCGGGCCCAGTGCCGTGCAGACAGGCATTTAATGCCCACAAACAGTGACGCGCCAGCCGCCAGCCGCAAAAACGTTTGCCAGCCAAAACCCTTTGTGGCATAGAACCCACCTCGCCGGAATTCAGGCGGTTTGTATGGTATTCCTCGATAGCTCAGCGGTAGAGCTCACGACTGTTAATCGTGTGGTCGCTGGTTCGAATCCAGCTCGGGGAGCCATACCACAAAGGGGCCTTTTGGCCCCTTTGTGGTATGGCTTGCCGTGATTGTGACTATTCGAACCAGTCGGTTCGATTATTTACTTAGCGAGCCCTTGCGAGCTTAGGAAATAACACGAGGGCTTCAGCCCGAGATAATCCAGCTCGGGGAGCCATAAAAAAGGTCGCCTAACGGCGGCCTTTTTTATGGCTACGCGAACGGTTATTAAGCAGAACCAGAGTTCGACCATAAGCTTAATGAGCGCTGCGAATTTAGCGTTGGCCCGAGCAAAGCGAGATAATCCAGCTTAGGGAGCCAATCATTCCATATCTTCCTGAACGTTCCCAAAGTTCCCGTGCAGGCTCACATAATTCAAAAAAAAGCCATCCCCGAAGGGATGGCCAAAAGTTAAGCCACCAAAAAGGCAGCTCTTAATAATTGCCCGCGTCGATCGACGGCGAGTTGATCGAAACCGTGATCCGATGAACCTGCGCGTCGGCACAGTTCACCGGATTTTTGGCTCCGGCGTCCTCGCAGGCATCGTGTGCCGCGAACCAGAGCGCATCCTGCGCTGCTTTCGCAGCGAGCGCTTTGGGACGCAGCGACACGAATGCGGCGTCGCTAAGCTTCGTCGCATTGCCGTTCCCCGTTGTTGGGGTGGAGGCCGCATGTACCGATTCCGTTGCGGGAATCGAGTGTAGAACCATGGAAGCGATTGGGCGATATGACATGGCGCCTACGATTACGAGCAAAATAAGCGCGTAGAGCGTCAGCTTGTTATCATAGCGAACGGAGGAATGTGTCGTCATTGGTGTTCTCCTCGAAGATGAGGCATTAGCCTCGGAATGATGTTCCGAATCTTTTGCAATTCTAGACTACTGAAACCAGATACGGTTTCAAAACTGGCCGATTTAAATTACAAAAGACGCAGAACAACAGATAGATAGTAGCATAAAATTATGACCGTTTGATGACGGTATAGATGGATAATGATTAAGCGGAATTTCTTTTATAAGTCAGAACTATGGTTGGATCATGAACTCCATGAGCAAAGCGAATTTAGCGTTGGCCCGAGCAAAGCGAGGAAATCCAGCTCGGGGGAGGCAACTCTTTTTATTCCCGTATCTTCCTACGGGTTCCCAAGAATGCCCTAAAATATTCGAAATTATACCCCTTTTTGCTTTCCTTCGAGAGCGGTTGCCGCACCCGTTAAACCTGCCTTCGCCAATGCTTCAAGCGTCTCGCGGCCATGCATATTCAGATTCCAGCTACCATATCTCAGTAATGTCTGTGGGTCATGACCACCGCCATAGCTGATAATATCGCAATTAAGCCCCGCTGCTCTCGCCTTATCACGGAGTTGTTCAGCAGTTAAGGGACTATCCAAAAATTGCCGACTTGTTCTTAACATATCCGTTGTAGTCCAGCTTTTGGGAGGGAAAGTATATGCAGGAGTTGTTTCTCCTTCTGCCATTTTCCTAAACTGCTCTAGGCTATACCATCTAGAGCCTACCATGCTCGGATCAATCGCTTTATCTGCAAGGTCTTTGAAAATCGCCTTATATTCAGTGACAAACTCATCAACTTTTGTTTGATCAATAGCCATAAACGCTCCAGAATTTTCTTGTTATATTAATTTTTAATACAGTACATTAACTAATTCAAATGAAGCTTTTGTGACAATGTAATAATCACTTGCCTTAACTGCACATTGGTTCTGAATCCGTGCAACACGCGGAGCCATGGTCCGAGTAAAGCGAGGAAATCCAGCTCACACAATCACACCTAAACCCGATTTCACTGGCGCGGTGGGGGATGATTGCGTAGCAAGCTTCCATGCTTCACCCCCATTCCAAAACATTTCTGGCGATTGAGTGTCTGTTGTTGATGCTAGCGCTGCCGCTGGTGCTGACATTATGGCTGCCGCCGAAGTTGATTTTACCGGTGATTTGGGGGTTGGCGTTTTTGTGTTACCGGGCGCTGCGCGTGGTGCCCGGGCATGTGGGCGATTTGCCGTGGAACCGGGGGGTGCTGAATTGGGCGAATCTGAAGCCCATTCTGCTGCGGTTCGCGCTGAATGCGGTGCTGCTGACGGGGCTGACGCTGTGGCTGAAGCCGGAACTGTTTTTGGGGTTTGTGCGGCAATCGCCCGCGTTCTGGGCGCTGGTGATGATGCTGTACCCGCTGCTGTCGGTAGTGGCGCAGGAGATTATTTTTCGGGTGTATTTTTTCGCCCGTTACGGCGCACTATTCACCACGCCATGGGTGCTGGTGGCGGCGTCGGCGCTGGCGTTCGGCTTTGCGCATATTCTGTTTCAAAACTGGGTGGCGCCGCTGCTATGCGCGGTGGGCGGGGCGCTGTTTGCCGTGACGTATCGCCGCACCGGTTCGCTCACGCTGGTGGCGCTGGAGCACGCGCTGTATGGCGATTTCCTTTTTACGCTGGGCCTTGGCCGCTATTTCTACCATGGCGCAGTGGGGCATTAATGCCGCGCGTCGCGCTGCAACGCACTGTTTTGGCGCAGTGCAGCACATTATGCGCGAGTAATTACCCGTAATTCCTGCTAATGTGGGTGAATGGATGAGATGTTATCAACGCACTGGTATGGGGTTTGTGAGCGCACTGCTACCGGACCATTTGCCGAGCCGCTGAATGTCATCTCGTCGTTCGCGTTCATGTTCGTGGCGGTCTCGATTTACCGTTTTTACCACAAGCACGAAGACCTGCAAAGCCGCTGGATTTGGGATATTCACGCGCTCACGTTCATCACCTTCATCATCGGCTGTTGTTCGGTGGCGTTTCACAGCTTCCCCACACACACGACGGAATTATTCGACACGGTCTCGATCATCTTTTTCATCATGCTGTATTTCAGCAGCGTGCTCTACCGCATCGGCCGCTGCACGCCCATGCAGGCGTTTATCTGCCTGCTGGCCTTCACCGGCAGTAGCTACGCGCTGGTGCACCAATTCGCGCATTCGATGAACGATTCCATCGGCTATCTCTCCAGCATGATCGCGCTCATCATCATTGCGGTGCATTTGCATTTACGTCGTAGGCCCAGTGCGCAATATTTCATGCTCGCCGCCATCACCGGCATGGTGTCGCTGTTCTGCCGTGTCATCGACCGCGAAGTGTGTGCGCAGTTTCCGCTTGGCACACATTTCATTTGGCACACGCTGAACGCAACGCTGCTGTATATTTTACTGCGCCAGATTATCCGCAATGTGAACCGCGAAGCGCGGCTGCGTCGCCTGGCCGGTGACTCGAGCGCGATATGACGGGTTCCATTCTCAGCTACCTCGACGGGTATTGCGAGCGGGCAGGCGACGGGGCCATTTTCGCCGAGCCACTCAACGCCGTGACCAACTTGTTTTTCATCGTCGCAGCAGTGATGGCGGCGCGGGCTCTGCTTCAGTGTGCACGTGACCGTCATCCTGAACTTGGTTCAGGATCCATCTCAGCAGCAACTATCGCGCAGACGCGCGATGCGATGGATTCCCGCCTTCGCGGGAATGACAGAATGATGGATTTATGGCTCCTCATCGCCGCGCTGTTTTCCATCGGCATCGGCAGCGGTTTGTGGCACTTGCACCCGACAGGCACAACCGTGCTGATGGACGTGATTCCCATCACGCTGTTCATCAACATCTACCTGCTCAGCGCTATGCGGCGGCTGTTTATGTTTGGTTGGCGGCGCACGTTGTGCTGGTTCGGGCTGTATTGGATGATGACGGTGGCGGCACAAATTTACCTGCCGCCGGATTTACTCCACGGCACCATCATGTATATCCCGACCTATGTTGCCATGGTGGCCATCACCTACGGCATCAGCCGACGCGACTGGGCGCTGGGTAAAATCTTTGCGCTCGTCACCACGGTGTGGAGCGCTTCGCTGATATTGCGCACCGTCGACCTCGAGATTTGCCAAGCCTTTCCCATCGGCACCCATTTCCTGTGGCACACGCTAAATGCCTGGGTGTTGTGGCGGTTGCTGATGGTGCTTTTAGAAAGAGGTGACAGGTGACAAGTGACAGGTGACATGAAGTGCGGCCTGCTTTTCCTGACCTGTCACCTGTCACCTGTCACTTGTCACCTCCTGTCCCAATTCCCCTTGCACTCCCCACAACACCTGCTACACAGCACTCCCCTTTGGCTTAACCATGCGCCAGCAGAGCTGTCGCGCAGACACAAACGGAGTTCCCATGACCATCACTTCAAATCTCGGCTTTCCCCGCATCGGCGCGCAGCGCGAATTGAAAAAGGCGCAGGAAGGTTTTTGGAAAGGCGACATCAGCGCCGAAAACCTGCTCAGCGTGGCGCGCAACATTCGCGCCGAAAACTGGAAGCGCCAGAAGGACGCTGGCGTGACGCATATCAGCAGCGGCGATTTCGCGCTGTACGACCAGGTGCTCAATCACAGCTTCATGTTCAGCTGCATTCCCGCGCGCTACGAAAGCCTGAAAAGCGCCGATCCTCTAGCACTCTATTTCGCCATGGCCCGCGGCCACCAGAAAGACGGGGTGGATGTGGTGGCGTGCGAAATGACCAAATGGTTCGACACCAACTACCACTACCTCGTGCCCGAATTTTCGGCCGATACGGAATTTCATTTGCGCTATAACCAACAGCGCGAACATTTCAACGAAGCGAAAGCCGCGGGCTACACCACGCGCCCGGTCGTCATCGGCCCCGTGACGTATCTCTCGCTCGGCAAAACCAGCGACGGTTCCGACGCAATGGCGCTGCTGCCCAAGCTGCTGCCGGTCTACGTAAAACTGCTCAGCGAACTGAAAGAAGCAGGCGCCGAATGGGTACAAATCGACGAGCCGTTTTTGGCGCTCGATTTAACGCCGTCGCAAAAAGCGGCTTACAAAACCGCTTACGCCGAATTGGCAAAATCCGGTCTGAAACTGATGCTGACAACCTATTTCGCAGGTCTGCGCGACAACAACGAACTGGCCTTCAGCCTCGGCACCGCGGGCGTGCATGTCGACCTCGTACGCGAGCCGCAACAGCTTGAGGCCGCACTCAAAACCATCAAGCTGCCGCAAGTGCTGTCGCTCGGTGTGGTTGATGGCCGCAACATCTGGAAAACCGATTTCACCAAAGCGCTGGCGCTGATTAACACGGCGAAAAAAGCGTTGGGTGACGAACGTATCGTCATCGCCCCCAGCTGCTCGTTACTGCATTCGCCGGTCGACCTTGCCGCCGAAACCAAGTTCGACGGTGAGTTCAAAAACTGGCTCGCCTACGCGCAACAAAAGCTCGAAGAAATCGGCGCGCTGGCCGCCATCAGCAAAGGCGAAAAAGCCGATGCATTGGCCGCGAATAAAGCATCCATCGAAAGCCGCGAAAAGTCCGGGCGGATTCATAACGCTGCCGTACAAAAACGGTTCGCTGCAATCACCCCGGCAATGCTCGAGCGCAAACATCCGTTCCAGGCCCGCGTGGTTGAGCAGCAAAAAACGCTGAACCTGCCGCTGCTGCCCACCACCACCATCGGCTCGTTCCCGCAAACGGGCGAAGTGCGCGAGGCGCGCGCCAAGTTCAAGCGCGGCGACATCACGCAAGCGGCGTACGACACGTTCCTCGAAGAAAAAACCACCGAATGCATTCGCTTCCAGGAGGAAGCCGACATCGACGTGCCCGTGCATGGCGAATTCGAGCGCAACGACATGGTGGAATATTTCGGCGAGCAACTCGCGGGCTTCGCCTTCAGCCAAAATGGTTGGGTGCAAAGCTACGGCTCGCGCTGCGTGAAACCACCGATCATTTTTGGCGATGTTTCGCGCCCGCAACCCATGACCGTGCGCTGGAGCAAGTTCGCCCAGTCGCTTACTAAACGTCCGGTGAAGGGCATGCTCACCGGTCCGGTGACGATTCTGCAATGGAGCTTCGTGCGCGACGACCAGCCGCGCGAAACCACCTGCAAACAAATCGCCCTCGCCATTCGTGACGAAGTGGTGGATCTGGAGTCCGCAGGCATTCACCTGATTCAAATCGACGAGCCTGCCGTGCGCGAAGGTTTGCCGCTGCGCGACGCCGACAAAAAAGCGTACCTGAAATGGGCCGTCGATTCGTTCCGTTTGTCCGCCGCAGGCGTGGTCGACGCAACGCAAATCCACACCCACATGTGCTATGCGCAATTCAACGACATCATGGATTCCATCGCCGACATGGACGCCGACGTGATCTCGATCGAAACCTCGCGCAGCGCGATGGAATTGCTGCAGGCATTCGTCGATTTCAAATACCCCAACCAGATCGGGCCGGGCGTCTACGACATTCACAGTCCGCGCGTGCCCAAGCCCGAAGAAATGGTGAAGCTGATGCAAAAAGCACTCGAAGTGCTCGAGCCCAACCAGCTGTGGGTGAACCCGGATTGCGGCCTAAAAACCCGTGGCTGGCCGGAAACCAAAGCCGCGCTGAACGCCATGGTGAGCGCGGCGAAGCAGCTGCGTGCACAACTGGCCGTACCCGCTGCCCGTAGCGCATCCGCATAGATTTTTAACAACGCGAAATTATAGTGTCGGTCGCGGTGATTGTAACATTGTTGCAACGCAGCAATTTTTCTGCATGCATGCATGAGTTGCAGGCTTGACTTTTGCACAATCATCGGTATGTTTCGCTGCATCGCACAATATATAATTTCAGGAGAATCAAATGGCCTCGGTAAAGAAAAAACCTTCCGCAAAAACCGCTGCAAAACGCACCGTGAAATACGCAGCGAAAACGCAAAGTGCAGCCACGCATGCGGCAGTAAAAACTGCAACGGGCGCTGCCAAGTCCGGTTCGTACTGGGCCGACAAAGGTGCCAACCAATGGCAGAAAAGCGCGCAGGACTGGATGAGCCAGAGCAGCAAAATGCTTCCTTTCCCAAAAACCATGCAGCAGCCTGACATGGCAGAAGCCGGTAAAAAAGCTGCCGACACTATGAAGTCAGCCACCGAGTCGGCCATGAAAATGAGTTCCGATTTCATGAGCCAAATGTTCGGCCAATCGGGTGCTATGCCCGACATGAAATCCTTCATGCCGCAAATGCCGGATATGAAGTCGTTCATGCCGCAGATGCCTGCCATGCAGGGTTTCGATGCGAGCAAAGCGCAGGAAAAAATGTCGAGCTTCGCCCGCGAGTCGGCCGAGCAAATGCAGAAATCGGCAACCAGTGCTAACCGCGCCTCTGCCGAAGCCATGGACCTCAGCCGCGAAAACGCGGAAGCACTGGTGCAGGTGACGAACATCGCCGTCACCGTGTCGAAAGAAGTCACGTCCGAGCTGATCGCGTACCTCAACAAACTCTTCTCGCAGAATGTCGAGCTCAGCAAACAAGTGCTTACCTGCCGCACGCTGAACGACATGTTCGACTTGTCGGGCCGCATGGTGAAAACCAACCTCGACGGGTTTTTCTCGGAGAGCGTGAAAATGTCGGAACTGCTGTTCCAATCGGCCAACGAAATCTCCGAGCCGCTGAACGAGCGCGTATCGGAAACCACCGAACGCCTTAGCAAAGCCCTCGCGGCGTAGTTCGGCCTAAGTAAAAACGGAAAAGCCTCCGAAGCAATTCGGGGGCTTTTTTATTTGTGCAGGGGTTTTTGCAGATAACGCGGTATAGGGGGCAACATACCGGGCACCGGGCAATCCGATGGATGCATCGCTTTCACTGCTTCCACGCGCCGCGCTGTGGAGGGGTGATTTCCCGACTCAACACGGTAACCAATTACTTCCCATGCATGCATCATTGGCTGAATTTTTCCTAAAAGACAAACCGAAATCATGTCTGCCTCCACTTCGTCACGCTTCGCTGTTTCTTCGCGGTGGAGCGCGTAATCTCTTATAGTTGGAAAACCTCCTGCACGAATTGGCACAGGCTTGGCATGATCATATGTGAATCGCCATTCGTGGCCCAATTCGTGGCCGACTTCGAATAGAAAACTTTCGTAATTTTGGACGTTCATTTGATCGGCGCCTAAAATAATTATTTTTTTTGCATGGGAATGGCCGGCGATGCCATCGACCTTGGGGCGTATGTGAAACCGATAGCCATCGAGATTTGCCTGCCGCATCATTGTGTGCAAATCGGCGTATAGATCCGGGAAATTATACGGCGTAATTTTGAGTTCAGGCGCTTCTTTCGTAAAATACGGCCTAGGCCCCGGATAAGGCTCGCGCGGACGCAAGCGTGAATCAGGATTGGTGAAATAGGCGGCTGCACTGTGTGGCGCTACTGCTTGCGGTGGGAAATCCCTTGTTAAAACCGGCCAAATATAATGATCTGGTGGAACACCCGGCTTTAGCGGCAACGTACTAGGGGTATGTTTGGGCGCTTCGCTCATCCCCCATCGTCTAACAGTTCAACGTTACAGAATTATGACGCTGCGGCGATTTTTTGCGTATGGGTGCGCGCGATGCCGAGGCGGGCGTAAATGGCGACCAGCGCATCGCACAGCTCGGCCATCATGGCCTTTGTGTGGAAGGGCGTGGGGGTGATGCGCAGGCGCTCGGTGCCTTTGCGCACGGTGGGGTAGTTAATGGGCTGGACGTAAAGGTCGAACTCCGTGAGCAGCAGGTCGGAGGCTTGCTTGGCCAGCACCGGGTCGCCGATCATGACAGGCACGATGTGGGTGGGGTTGTCCATCACCGCGATGCCCGCATCCGTCAGCATCGCTTTCAGCAATTGCGCGTTGGCCTGGTGCGCGGCGCGTTCGGTTTGCGAACCCATCAAATGGCGAATGCTGGCTTCGGCCCCGGCGGCGATGGCGGGGGGCAGGGTGGTAGTGAAAATAAACCCCGGTGCGGTCGAGCGGATCATGTCGATAATCACCCGCCGCGACGCGACATAGCCGCCAATGACGCCATAGGCTTTGGCGAGCGTGCCTTGAATAATATCCACTTCGTCCATTAGCCCTTCGCGCTCGGCGATGCCGGCGCCGCGCGGGCCATACATGCCCACGGCATGCACTTCGTCGAGGTACGTCAGGGCGTTGTATTGCCGCGCGAGTGCGCAAATTTCTCGAATGCGGCCCACATCGCCATCCATCGAATACACGCTTTCGAACGCAATCACTTTCGGCCGCCGCGGGTCGACGGACGCGAGCAGTTTGGCCAAATGATCGACATCGTTGTGGCGGAAGATTTTTTTCTCGGCGTTGCTCTGACGAATGCCGTGAATCATGCTGGCGTGGTTATCAGCGTCCGAGAACATGACACAGTTTGGCAGCATGGCACCCAACGTGCCGAGCGCCGATTCGTTCGCCACATAGCCCGAGGTAAACACAAGGCCCGCTTCCTTGCCGTGCAATTCCGCGAGCGTGGATTCGAGGCTGGTGATTTTATGGTGGTTGCCGGAAATATTGCGCGTGCCGCCAGCGCCGGTGCCCATGGCGTCGATCGCGTCTTTCATGGCGGTGCGCACGGTTTCGTGCTGGCCCATGCCCAGGTAATCGTTTGCGCACCAGACAATCACTTCGCGCCCGGTTTTGGTGGAGATGGCGCGCGGAAACTGGCCCGCAATGCGCTGCAATTCCGTAAACACGCGATAGCGGCCTTCGGCGCGGATTTGCGCCAGCGCTTCGGTAAAAATTCCATCATAGTTGATTGGGTTTGGCATTTTTTTCCCATCTATTTTCTGCGTTATTTCACGCTAGGGTTGTGCTCGCAAGAAAATTATCGTGGTAGACGCGGCGTAAGGTAACACACACGCAATAATAGGCCGAGCAGCAACAGCGCAACTAATTGGTGCGCGCTGGCCAGTGCAATATTTACGCCGGTTAGCAAGGTGGCAACTCCCAGTGCAAATTGCAGGCATACCGTGGCCGCCAGCGCGCCCAGGAGCTGCGCGTGCGCAAACACACGCCGCGCCAGCCATGCAAATGCCAGCACACTGGCCGCTACCAGTAACGCCAGCATGCGGTGCTGGAATTGTACCGTCGCCACGCTTTCCACATGATTCAGCCACCACGGGTTTAGTGTGTGGAGCCCTTCGGGGATGAATTTCCCGTCCATCAGCGGGTAGGTATTGTAAGCTTTGCCTGCCCGCAGCCCGGCCACCAGCGCGCCGGCGAAAATTTGCAGCGTCACTAATGCGAGCAATGCGCGCGCGGCGAGTGCAACAACCCACTCCCCCCTTGCGGGGGAGTCAAAACGCGTAAGCGTTTTGGTGGGGGGATAAGTGCCCGTAAGCTGCCCCCCACCAAAATCGTCTGAGTGACGATTTTGACTCCCCCGCAAGGGGGGAGTGGAAGTAATTTGCCAACGCGTCCACAGCAGCGCGCAAAACAGCGCGAAGGCCAGCAGCAAATGCAGCCCAAGTTTAATGGGGGCGACGCGTGGTTGGTCGACGAGGCCGCTCGCCACCATCACCCAGCCTACCGTGCCTTGCGCCGCCACCAGCACGCACAGGCCAAGGCCGCGACGAAGCATTGGCTTGGGCAATGCCCGCTGCGCGGCGAAATAGGCAAAGGGTAGTATTATCGTAAGGCCGATAATGCGCCCGAGCAGCCGGTGAATATATTCGAGCCAGAAAATTTGCTTGAAATCGCCAAGCGTAAAGGTGCGGTTGACCTTCATAAATTGCGGCGAGGTTTGGTAATCGGAAAACTCCGCCTGCCATGCGGCCTCGGTCATGGGCGGCAATGTGCCTGACACCAACTTCCATTCGACAATCGACAGCCCCGATTCCGTAAGGCGCGTGACGCCACCCACCAGCACCATCAGCCCCACAAGCAACAGGCACACATTCAGCCAGCGGCGGATGGCAGGAAGGTGGCGAGGGATGGGTTGCATAAGACGTTGCTAGCTCAGCGACCGCGAGTTGTGAAATGAATTCGCGGTTAGAAAGCGGCCAAAAAAAGGGGCTGCTATCACTAGCAACCCCCCGAGGTTATAAAACGCTTTTAACGGCGCGAACCCGTACTGGTCGAGCGGAACGTCGTGCCGCCCGTGCGGATCGAGGAACCCGCCCCGGTATTCGCACGATAGTTCGAACCCGAGTTGACGCTCATGCGCGTCGTCACGGTCGTGCCGGAGCCCGAACGAACGACCGGCTTGTAGACGAAGGGGTTGCGCGGTTGCGACGAGAGGATTTGCGTCCCCTGGTTCGTCGTCACCTTGCCGACCTTCATCGTCGTCGTGCCGGTCTGCGTCAGCGGCTTGGCATCGGTCGCCGAGCCGTAATTGACCGCAGGCTTGGCAGCCTGAGCACGAGCCATAAATCGCGCCCGCTCCGCCTGCAGATTGAATCGGCTTCGCGGCGTGAAGCGCCTGGGTTCGACCCATTTGACCAGTCCGTAGGTCGGATTGGCGCGCCAGTAACCGTAATAAGGGTTGCTGGCCGTCATGGTGTTTAAATACCACCACTCAGAAATGGTAGACTGCGGAATCCCACAGGGCTGGTCTTGAAGCCAGCCCACTTCCCGCGTATGGCAGAAAAACCTCTGCTGCTGGTAGGCGACTTGCCCGTCGTCCCAATCGCTCTGCTGACCGCAAGCGGCGAGTGGCAGAGCGAGAGCAGCGAGCATCGTCAAAGCGAGTATTTTTATACGCATGTATCAGTTCCTTTTGCTTTAGGACTAAAGCCCGGTTGTTGTAAGTACCGAGCAGGGAGGTTCGGATATCCAAAAACGCGTGATATCCAAAAGAACAAGCTACAACAGGATTATTCTAGCAAATTAATGGGCTGGAAATGTGAAGGTTCGATGAAGAATCGTTAATATTGAGACGCTCACAAACCCCTGTTATTTTGAAATGCGAGCGGTATGGTGCCGCCATGAAAAAATCGCGAACGTTGGAAGAATACTGGATGTGGCTGGGCGTTGCGGCGCTTGGCATTGCGGGGCTGTTTGCTACCATTCTGGTGGTGGCGCGCAGCCCGCAATTCAAGGAACTGCGGGTGGTTCAGCAGTTTTTTGAAGTGGCGCTGGTGGTGCATGTCGATTTGTCGGTGCTTATCTGGTTTTTGTCGATGGTGTGCATGGGGGTAGCGCGGCTGATGACGCCGCATTTTGTGCGCTGGCCTTATTGGCACGGGGCGGGGTTTGCCTGCGTGGCGCTGGCGACTGTGCTGATTGCTTTGTCGCCGCTTGGGGCGTGGGTGCCGCTGAAAAGTAACTACATTCCGGTGCTGCATAATCCACTATTCCTCGCGTCGCTGGGGCTTCTCGCGGCGGGGCTGGTGGTGAGTTTGCTGCCTGTCGTTATCACCCACGTGCAGCGCGCGCACTGGCGCAGCCTTGATGCCACGGGGCTTGGCTATCTGGCGGCAGCTGCGGCGGTGTTGCTGGCACTGGCCGGGTTCATCCTCGGCGGTAAATATTTACCCGGCGGCATGGAACTCACCGAACATTACGACCGGCTGTTCTGGGCCGGTGGGCACATCCTGCAATTCGCCTTCACGCTGCTGGTGATGACGGCATGGGTGCAGCTGCTTCAGGCGATTTCGGGTGCGCCTCTCAATCGTCGGATGCTTTTCCCGCTCTATGCCCTCACGCTACTGGGCGCGCTTGCCAGCCTCGGCGGTTTTGCGCTTGCCGACATGGCTGATGACCGCTTCACCTTGTTCCAAACCCGCATCATGATCGAGTGGGGTGGACTTGGGGCGGGGGTGATGGGGCTGATTATCCTCGCGGGCCTATTCAAAACGCCATGGGCGATGGCGCAACGCACTTCGATTGCGGCGCTCGTCGTGTCGCTGCTCCTGTTTTTTGTCGGCGGTGGGCTTGGGCTTATTATTAATGGCCAGAACACCGGCATTCCGGCACATTACCACGGCATGATCGGCGGTATCACGCAGGCGCTGATGGGACTGGCCTACCTTTCGCTGCCGCGCTTTGGCTGCCGCTCGGTCGCTTCCTCGCGCCTCGCGCTCTGGCAGGCGCTGGTCTATGGCATGGGCCAACTGATGCATGCGGGCGGCCTTGCCTATTCCGGCGGTTATGGGCTACTGCGCAAAACCGCAGGCGGATTTGGCAACTTAAGCCCCGACCTGAAAATCGCACTTGGCGTGTTCACTTTTGGCGGACTATTGGCCATTATCGGCGGTATCTTATTCGTCGTGGTGATGGTGCGAGCCTTTACGCGCAGGGAAAACAAGGTAACCCGCGTATAAGCACCGAGCATTTATACTTCACCACATTACTTCCGATTTACTTGAATTTTTCTGCCGTTGTGGAATAAGCGGCACCAACCATACGCAAACCAAGGAGTATGACCATGAAACGCATCAGCCAAACCGTCCTCGCCCTCACGGCCACGAGCATGCTGCTCGCCGCCTGTAACGGTCAGCAAAACGCTTCTAACGCACAACGCGGCGGTATCACCGGCGGCGGCGGATTCGACAAATCCGACATCGGTACCGGCCTTGGGGCTGCAGGCGGTGCACTACTGGGTTCGCAAGTGGGCAAAGGCAGTGGGCGCATTGTTACTGGCGTCATCGGTGGGCTGCTCGGCGCCGGCATCGGGCATGAAATCGGCTCCAGCCTCGACCGCGCCGACATGCAGTATTACAGTCAAACCCAGCAGCGCGCGCTTGAAACCGCGCAGCCCGGCCAAGCCTTGCCGTGGAACAACCCGCAATCGGGCCACTCGGGCACCGTGACGGTTCAGAACTATTATCAAGATAATGCAGGCCAGTATTGCCGCGAGTTCACCAACAAGATTAACGTCGGCGGCAAAACCGAAAGCGGCTATGGCACGGCGTGCCGTCAGCCCGACGGCAGCTGGCAAATCGTTTCACAATAGATCGGGTACGCATGAATCAGGGGGATGAGGGCGCCGCGTCGGAAATTCCGACCGGCACATTGATGCAGGGCAAACGCGGCCTTATTATGGGCGTTGCGAACGACAAGTCGATTGCCTGGGGCATCACGCAATATCTGGCCGCGCAAGGGGCCGAAATTGCTTTCACCTATCAGGGCGAAGCGTTGGAAAAACGTGTGCGCCCGCTGGCCAGCTCAGTCGGCGGCACCCTCATCCTGCCATGCGATGTCACCAACATGGCAAGCGTCGATGCGGTATTCGATACGCTCGAGAAAGAATGGGGCACGATCGATTTCGTCGTCCACGCCATCGGCTTTTCCGACAAGAACGAGCTGAAGGGGCGCTATATCGACACCAGCCTCGATAACTTCCTGATGACCATGAACATCAGCGTGTACTCTTTCACCGCCGTGGCAAAACGTGCGTCCAAGCTAATGAAAAATGGCGGTTCATTGCTGACGCTCACCTATTACGGCGCTGAAAAAGTCACCCCGCATTACAACGTCATGGGCCTCGCCAAAGCGGCGCTTGAAGCCAGCGTAAAATACCTCGCGGTCGATTTGGGCGGCGAGAAAATCCGCGTCAACGCCATTTCCGCCGGACCGATCAAAACGCTGGCGGCCTCCGGCATCGGCGATTTCCGCTACATTCTGAAATGGAACGAGCTGAACTCACCGCTCAAGCGTAATACCACGATTGAAGATGTCGGCGGGGCGGCACTCTTCCTGCTCTCTGAGCTTGGGCAGGGTACCACCGGCGAAAACCTGCATGTGGATGGCGGCTACCACGTCGTCGGCATGAAAGCGATTGATGCACCGGATATTGCGCTGGTTTAATTATGGCGGAGGCGGTAATTGCATTTCAAAGCGAAGCACGGCCCTTTCTTTCACGCTACCAAGACTTCATGCTGCAAGGCCCAAGCCTTTACGCGAATCTTCCAGACGATCAAAAAGCCAAAGTTTCCCTCGGGCGCCTGGAGGAATATCTTGGACACATGGCTAAAGCAATTATGCAAGTCTTACAAGAGGACGGTTATGAGAAATGGTCCGATCAAGAAACCATCGAATGGTATAAGGACTGTCTCATTTCAAAGCGCGAATCGACATTGAAGTGGAGGCACAGCCTTTTTACAGGCACGGATCTTGATACAGATAAAGTGACCGATCCATTTGTGAATGTTACCAATGATTTGATATCACTAGCGAACCGTCATATACGCGAACTAGAGAAACAAGGTCAGCAAAGGCAAAAGTAATGGCCAGTAACAGCTTCGGCAATATTTTTCGTTTCACGACATGGGGCGAATCGCACGGCCCGGCGATTGGTTGCGTGGTGGATGGGTGCCCGTCGTTGATTGCCCTCAGCGAAGCCGACATCCAGCCTTACCTCGATGCACGCAAGCCCGGGCAGAGTAAATTCACCACCCAGCGCGCCGAGGCCGATACGGTGAAAATCCTGAGCGGCGTGTTCGAAGGCAAAACCACCGGCGCGCCGATTTCGCTGCTGATTGAAAACACCGACCAAAAATCGAAAGATTACGGCGACATCAAAGACAGCTACCGCCCCGGCCATGCCGATTATACCTACGAAGCCAAATACGGCATTCGCGACTATCGCGGTGGTGGCCGCAGCTCCGCGCGCGAAACCGCTATGCGCGTGGCGGCGGGCGCGGTGGCGCGTAAAATTCTAAATTCCTCCACCCATCGGGGGGAGGAAAGGCGGGGGGCAGACACAAGCTCTGCGCTTCATGGCGGCCCCCACCCCAACCCTCCCCCGATGGGGGAGGGAGTTAAAATCACCGGCTACCTCGTGCAGATGGGCGACGACAAAATCGACCGCGCGAATTTCGACACGGCGGAAATCGCCAAAAACCCCTTCTGGTGCCCCGACGCAAAAGCAGCCGCGCGCTGGGAAACCACCCTCGACGCGGCGCGAAAAGCCGGTTCGTCGCTGGGTGCGGTCATTGAAGTCGTGGCCGAGAATGTACCCGTGGGCCTCGGCGACCCCATTTACGAAAAACTCGATGCGCGCATCGCGTTCGCGATGATGGGTATCAACGCCGTGAAAGCGGTCGAAATCGGTGATGGGTTCGCGGCCGCCAGTTTGCGCGGCGAGCAAAATGCTGATCGTATGCGGATTCAGGATTCAGCATTCGGCATTCAGGGTAAAAAAGATTCTTCGCTAAATCCCGAATCCCGAATCCCGAATCCTACTTTTCTCTCCAACCACGCAGGCGGCATCCTCGGCGGCATTTCCACCGGCCAGCCAGTCGTTGTGCGCTTCGCGGTGAAACCCACGAGCAGCATTTTAACCCCGGTCGAGACCATCACCAAAAGCGGCGAGAACACGGAAATCATCACCAAGGGCCGCCACGATCCCTGCGTCGGCATCCGCGCCGTGCCGATTGGCGAAGCCATGATGGCCTGCGTGCTGGCCGATGCGTATTTGAGCTGGAAAGCCCAACAACCATAGAGTGAGCCGCACCCTGCCTGCTAGGGCAAACAGGGTGCGAACTCGTTAGGATAGCTTGATCATGCGACTGCTGTAGTCGTATCGGCCACCGAGGAGGTGTGCCAGCGAATCGAGCGCATGCTGCGCCCGCGTCACCAACACGCGGGATAGTTCGCCGAGCTCAAGCTCAACGCGCCGGGCGTGGGGGTTAATGATGACCCGCACCCTTCCCGCATCCTCGTTTAGCAACTCCTCCAGCTTTTTCAGAATCGCGGCTTTCACTGCGTTACACCGTTGCCGCATGTGAATGAGGCGAGGGTTGCGCATTGAAAGACGTGCTTTTCGATTCTTCCGTGCCATGTCTTCAGCTCCTAGGCTGCGAACGCTTTCCAACATTGTGCTGGAACGTCGTCCGGATTCCTCCTCACTCAATCTGCAAACAGTGCAGTAAGCGTAGAAAGGAAAGAATCACGACCAGCATTAGCAGAGGATTATGACAGTTTTATGAAGACGGGTGAGCTGCAGAAGCACTATCTTCGTCATTCCAGCGAAAGCTGGAATCTCCCGGCTGCAGTGGCTTGTAAAAAGATGGATTCCTGCTTTCGCAGGAATGACGATGCAATAAATACGCGCAATGAATCGCAAGGAGCGCGCCCCCCGTGGTAAACCACGAGTGACACGCTCCCTCCGCGATTAGCGGTTAGGCGTAGACTTTGATGACGCCCGTGTTGGGATCGAATTGCGCCGAGCTGAAAAACTTCAGCGCCCGGTTCACCGCTTTGGTGACCCGGAAGCGAAGCCTCTTCAAAAACTTCAGCGCGACGAACTTCTTGGTCTCGTCCCTTTCGACTTTGACCAAGTGATCGTCGCCCAACTCCGCCCGCAGGCTATCCATAACAGCCTTGTAAATCCGCTTGGTAAGCGAATCCGGCTCCGGCGTTGTGTCGGAAACCTGGGCGGGGCGGTGCTTTTTGCCAGAGTCAACTGGCAATGTACGAGTCATCATGCTTACTTGTCTTTCCAAGTCTAGTCAGGCGCGTTCACACCATTGTGATTGCGTCTGGATCCTTATCAAATCGACCTATACTCAATTGTAGGACTATTCGAAAAGTAGAGGGATCACCTTCGAATATACGCATAAATTATTACGGTTTTATGACGGCGTGGCTTGAATTGTGGGTAAGCCACTCCCTATATCGTCATTGCGAGGAGCGTAGCGACGTGGCAATCCAGCCTTCAGGCCGTAAGCTGGATTGCCATGTCGGCCTTATGGCCTCCTCGCAATGACGACACATCAGGGATTCAAAATCATGACCACAGACACACTCGCCGCGCCCCAAACCCGCGCATTCGCTGCCGAAACGGCGCGGGTGCTGCACTTGATGATTCACGCGCTCTACACCAACCGCGATATTTTTCTGCGCGAGCTGCTGAGCAACGCGTCCGACGCGTGCGATAAACTGCGCTACGCGGCGCTGACAGACAACAGCCTGCTCGGCGGCGAGGCGGAGCTGGCCATTCATCTCAGTTTCGATACGGCCGCCAAAACCCTCACCATCGCCGATACCGGCATTGGCATGAACGAAGCCGATATGATTGAGAATCTGGGCACCATCGCCAAATCCGGCACCGCGGAATTTCTGGCACAGATGGAGGCGACGAAAAATCCCTCCACCCATCGGGGGGAGGATGGGAGGGGGGCCGACACAAGCGCTGCGCTTCATGGCAGCCCCCACCCCAACCCTCCCCCGATGGGGGAGGGAGTTAATTTAATCGGCCAGTTTGGCGTGGGGTTTTACGCCAGCTTCATGGTGGCCGACAAAGTGGTCGTGCATAGCTGTAAAGCGGGCGAAGAAGCGGCATGGCAATGGGAATCGGATGGGCTAGGGAGTTATACGATTACCCCCGCTGTCACCCCGTCGAACGACGGGGTCCCGCTTTCCAAAGCTCAAAGCGGGATGCCGTCGCAAGGACGGCATGACAAAAGAGGAACGAGAATTACCCTCCACCTCAAAGACGATGCGCTGGCCTATCTCGACCGCCACAAATTGGGGCATATCGCGCAAACCTATTCCGACCATATCGGCTTTCCCATCACGCTCACCGACAGCGAAGGCGTAACGCATAAACTCAACGACGGGCAAGCTATCTGGACGCGCCCGAAAGCCGACATTACGCCCGAGCAATATCAGGAATTCTACCGCCACGTCGCGCACTCGCCCGAGGAGCCTTGGGCCGTGCTGCACAATAAAGCCGAGGGCGCGGTGGAATATACCAGCCTGCTGTTCATCCCCGGCATCAAGCCGTTTGACCTGTTCCACCCCGAGCGCAAACGACGCGTGAAGCTGTATGTGAAGCGCGTGTTCATCACCGACGAAGGCGTCGAGCTGGTGCCGCCCTATTTGCGCTTTTTACGCGGTGTGGTGGATTCGGCGGATTTGCCCCTCAACATCAGCCGCGAGACACTGCAAAAATCGCCCGTGCTCGATAAAATCCGCGAGTCGGTCACAAGCCGCGTGCTTTCCGAGCTGGCCAAACGCGCCGAGCGTGACATCGCCGATTACACCACCTTCTGGGAGATGTATGGCGCGGTACTGAAAGAAGGCCTGTGCGAAGGCAACGCCCCGCGCGAAAAAATACTGGAGGCATGCCGGTTTTATTCTACTCACCAACCCGTCACCCCGTCGAACGACGGGGTCCCGCTTACAGGTGCTGAAAGCGGGATGCCGTCGCAAGGACGGCATGACACGCTCGTATCATTGAATGAATACAAATCCCGCATGCGCGAGGGGCAGGAGGCGATTTACTTCATCACCGCCGATTCGCTCGCGCAGGCGAAGTCGAGCCCGCAGCTTGAGGGATTCACCAAACGCGGCATCGAAGTGCTGCTACTCACCGACCATGTCGATGATTTCTGGACCGGCGTGACGGTGAAATATGGCGATTTGCCGTTCCGCTCGGTGGTGAAATCCGGGGCGGATCTGGCGCAGTTCGAGGCCGAAGGGGGCGACGATGCGCCCAAGCCCGAAGCCGAAAACCCCGCCGCTATCGACGCGCTTATTGCCGCCATGAAAACGCTTTACGGCGACGCCGTGCGCGACGTGCGCACGACCGCCAAGCTCGACACTACGCCCGTGTGTTTAGGCGTGGCCGAGGGCGATATGGATATGCGCATGGAGCGTTTTTTGCTCGAGCATAAACAGCTACCCAAAGCCATGGCCAAAATCGTCGAGATCAACCCGACCCATCCCGTCATCGCGGCGCTGGCGGAGGATATTGCGGCCCATGGGACAAACGCCGCGACCGACGATACGCTGTGGCTGCTGCTCGACCAGGCCCGCATCGCCGAAGGCGAACCGGTGGCCGACGCCGCAGGCTTCGCCCGCCGCCTGAGCCAATTGATGGAGCGGGGGTTGAATTCCGCCGCCGCTTAGGATAGTATTACCCGGTGTTCATGTAGCATACGAGGTAATACCCATGCAGACCGTTACGTTCAAAGCCCCGGCCGCGCTGATTAAAAAGCTCGAAAAATACGCGCGCAGCGAAGAGCGCTCGAAGAGCCACCTTGTGCGCAAGGCAGTGGAAGCATTCGTGCGAGAAATGGAAGAGGACGCCGCGGATTATAAACTGGCCATGAAGCGGCTGCAAGAATCCGACGGCGTGACGCATAGTTGGCAGGAAGTCAAAACGATGTGCGGCCTCAAATGAAATGGACGCTTCGCTTTGATTCCAAAGCGACGAAGCAATTCATGAAGCTGGGCGCTACGGCCCAAAAAATCATCCAGCGTTATCTCGAAAACAACGTGCTTACCGCAGCCGACCCGCGCACCCTGGGTAAGGCGCTGATGCACGACAAAAAGGGAATATGGCGCTACCGAGTGGATAAATATCGCATCCTGTACCGCCTTGATAACGGCACCTTGGTTATCCTCGTGCTCGAAGTCGGCAAGCGCGACAAAATTTACGATTAAGCCTTACGCCGGCATATCCGGGTAAATTTCGACTTCCAGCGTCATGATCTGGTCGCGCAGCTGAAGCTTGCGTTTTTTCATGCGGGCGATCTGCAGTTCGTCGGTCTGGCTTGCGTCTTCCTGCATCAGCTGAATGCGGGCGTCGAGCTGACGGTGCTCTTCTTTCAGCTCATCCAGTTGTTTAATGATAACAATTTCATCGTTCATTGCGTGCTGCCACTGTGTGTACATATGCCGTGATTCCCTATTATAAAGATGATTTTTTCAACTTAACAGCGGCTTTTATACCACAGTTGGGGGCATATTCCAAGAGGATTATAGCTGTTCCAATGTTCATTGGGACAGCGATAAATACCTGCAACGCAGGGATTCCGCCGCATCAGCCAAGCGTAACCCCAAATAAACATGCCTCATTTTTATTTGGAAACCCTATCATGATATGTCCGGGGTCCCGAGCATGCTTCCGGCCGGAATGGGTAGGGCTTGTAAGAGAGTTTTTGCGTCCTGAACCAGCCGTCCGGGGCGCTGTAGCTGGGTGAGGCGCACGGCCGTGCCACCCCCGGCATTGATGAGTAAATCCGTGTCAAGCGCCATGCCGGGTGGCTTGCTGGCGTCGCCCGGCAGCTCGATGCCAGAAAACAGCTTCACCACTTCCCCGGCAAGCAGCGTGATTGCGGCTGGCTGCGGCGCGAGGCCGCGCAACTGGCAGATAATCTGAGAAGCAGGCTGGTTCCAATCCACCACGCGGTCGGCCTTGGTAATTTTGGCGGCATAGGTCACCCCCGTGCTTGCCTGTGCAACGGCAGTGGGCAGGTGGTCGCGCGCCAGCAGTTCCAGCACCATCTCGGCCCCGAGCAAGGCCATCGCGTCGTGCAGCGTGCCTGCGTTCGTGCCGGGCGCAATGGGGTAGGGGGTGCGCGACAGCACCGGCCCGGTATCGAGCCCGGCTTCCATCTGCATGATGCAGCAGGCGGTGGCGGTGTCGCCCGCCATCAGCGTGCGCTGAATGGGCGCGGCCCCACGCCCGCGCGGCAGGTCGGAGGGGTGAATGTTAAGACAGCCCAAGCGCGGTGCGTCGAGAATGGCTTGCGGCAGTAGAAGGCCATACGCCGCGACGACCGCTACATCGGGCGTGAGTGCAGAAAATTCAGCCTTTGCCTCGGCTGCTTTCAGGCTAGTGGGGGTAAATACCGGGATGCCGTGCTGCTCGGCCAGCACCTGCACCGGTGAAGCTTTCAGCTTCATGCCGCGCCCGGCAGGGCGGGGTGGCTGGCTATACACGCCCACCACTTCATGCGCCGAAGCGATGAGTGCCGCAAGCGTCGGCACGGCAAAAGCGGGCGTACCCATGAATACGATACGCATGGCTATTGCCGTTGGCGCGGGGCCTGCGCGCATTCGTTGCGGATGGCGATGAGGCGCGGGTCGGATTCGATGGTGCCGGCTTCGGATTTGAACAGGAATTCGTCGTGGCCCATCGCTGTCATCAGCCGGGTAATGATGCAAGTGCAGGGCTGCACCATTTCCGGGTGAAAGCCGGTGCAGGAAGGCAGAAACAGCGGAATCGTATCGCGCGGCCACAACTTGCTGACGGGCGCGGCAGGTGCCTGCGGCACGGCCGCCGCTGCGGCGTTCTGTGGGGCGGCGGGGGCGGCACTGATCGGCACATTCGGCGCATAGGGTATGCCGCCCGGGTTGGCGGCACCCGGATTATCGCCCACTTTGGTTACGGCCCAATCGGGGAAGCTGGGGGCCAGCGGGGCGGGTGTGGCGGCCGCGGGTGCGCCCGCCGGTTGCTGAGGGTTCACCACCAACAACGGTGAGGCCGCACGATTGACTTGCGCGAGCGCGACGAGCGGCAGGCAGATGAGGCTGAGGAGAATGAATCGTTGGTGCATATCGCAGCATTATCAGCACGGCGCGGCTGTGTCATGCATCAAGTAACCACTGATTTAAATGAGAAACGTATCATTTTGTCATTCCCGCGAAGGCGGGAATCCACTTTTATAGGAAGGAGATTCCCGCCTTCGAGGGAATGACAAAATGCACACATTAATCGTGATGACTATAAAACGGCTGTGGGTTGCGGCGTGGAGTCGAGCAAACCCATGCGCTTCGCCTTTTTCAGCTTACGCAAAATCATGTCGCGTTTCATGCTCGAAATATGGTCGACGAACACGATGCCATCGATATGGTCGATCTCGTGCTGCAGGCAGGTGGCCAGCAGCCCGTCAGCCTCCAAGGTTTGCGCGTTGCCATGCTCGTCGAGGTAGCGCACGGTGACAGTTTCGGGGCGTTCGACATCGGAAAACTGGTCGGGGAACGACAGGCAGCCTTCGGTATATACCGAGAGATTATCGGCCTTGCGCACGATTTCGGGGTTCACGAATTTGATGGGGGTGCGGGTGCCGTCGCGCACGCCGATATCGATCACGATGCAGCGTTTATGCACGCCCACCTGTACCGCGGCCAAACCAATACCGTCATTCGCGTACATGGTTTCAAGCATGTTCGAAAGCAACGTACGAATGCCGTCATCGACCACTGCCACCGCTTCGGATTTGCGGTTCAGACGTTCGTCGGGCGCGATGACAAGTGGGAGGATGCTCATGAAATGATTATAAGCCTTGAGCGGGGAATATCAAGCTGCGAGCGCGGTTTTCAGGCGCGCCAACACTTCATTACGCCCCAAAATTGCCATGGCATGGGGAATATCCGGCCCGCTCATGGCACCCACGAGGGCGGCGCGCAGTGGGGGCATCAGCTCGCCCGGCTTCTTGCCGGTGCGGGCAGCAACATCAGCCACGCGCTGCTTAATCGCGTCGGCATCCCATGGGGAGAGTATGTCAAATTCCTCCACCAGTAACGCCAGATTGTCGCGCCCTTTAGCGAGTGTGGCGCTGGCTTTTTCGTCGTACTGCGTGGGAGCTGCGAGGTAAAAACTAAGCTGGGTTTTTAACTCCAACAGCGTGCTCGCTTTTTCCTTCACGCTGTCGATAGCGGCGACGAGATACGCTAAGTCCTGGCTTATCATACCCTCGCTCCCCCCTTGCGGGGGAGCCAAAATTCCTCTTGGAGAATTTTGGTGGGGGGACTCTTTCGTCGCTGCACCCCCCACCAAATCCGCCAATGGCGGATTTGACTCCCCCGCGAGGGGGGAGTGAGGGTGGCTATCGCAAATCTGCGGCAGAACCATCGTTGCCAGTTGCGTGCCGCTCAGCGCCCGCAAATAATGCGCGTTCACGTGGTTCAGTTTGGCAAAATCGAGCCGCGACGGGCTTGCGCCCACATGGTCGAGGCCGAACCATTCCATGGCTTGCGCATCGCTGAAAATTTCGTCGTCGCCGTGGCTCCAGCCCAGCCTTGCCAGGTAGTTGCGCATGGCTTCGGGCAAGTAGCCCATCGCCGCATATTCGGTGACGGCAGTGGCGCCGTGGCGCTTGCTGAGCTTCGCACCATCGGGCCCGTGGATGAGGGGAATGTGCGCGAACTGAGGCACGTTCCAGCCCATCGCGGTGTAAATAATCTGCTGGCGGCCAGCGTTGTTCAAATGGTCGTCGCCACGAATAATGTGGGTGATGCCCATGTCGTGGTCGTCGACCACCACGGCGTGCATGTAGGTCGGTGTGCCGTCGGCGCGCAGGAGAATGAAGTCGTCGAGCGCTTCGGCCGGAAAACGCACGTCGCCCTGTACCGCGTCGTGCACCACCACAATGCCTGTGAGCGGGGCTTTGATACGGATGGAGGGTTTTACACCTGCGGGAGCAGTGACAGTGGCATCGCGCCATTTGCGGTCGTATTTGAATTGTTCGCCTTTGGCTTCGGCGGCCTCACGTTGCGCCTTCAATTCTTCGGCGGTGGTGTAGCAGTAATAGGCTTGCCCGCGACCCACCAATTCCTCCGCTACTTCGCGGTGGCGCGCTTCGCGGTGGCTTTGGAAAATCGGTTCACCATCATGCGCCACACCCAGCCATTTCAAACCGTCGAGCAGCGATTGCGTGTTCTCGGGCGTCGAGCGTTTTTTGTCGGTGTCCTCGATGCGCAGCAGATACTGCCCACCATGGTGGCGCGCAAACAGGTAGTTAAACAGCGCCGTGCGCGCACTGCCGATATGCAGGCCGCCGGTGGGCGAGGGGGCGAAACGGGTGACAACGTTCATGACAAAACCATTTTTGGTAATTAATGATGGCTGCTTATAGCAGCGATGAGGCGCATGTCACGTATCACCACATACCTCGAACAACATTGGCGTGCCGAGGCGGCGCGGCATTTTAATTGGCTGCCGGTGTTGTTTGGCGTGGGGATCGGTATTTATTTCGCGCTGCCGGTCGAGCCGCCTTTGTGGTTGCTGCCGGTGCTGGCGGGTTTAGCGGCGATGGTCATGCTGCGTGCCCGCCAAGTACCATTTCCTGCACGCGTGGCATTGCTGCTCATCACCTTCGGCGCGGCGGCGGCGAGTGTCGCCACGCAGCGCACGCACCCGGTGATTCTGCACGAGGCCCTAAGCCCGCGACCCATTGCCGGGGTGGTCGACGATGTACAGCACACCGAACACGGCGTGCGGCTTACCCTTACCGATGTGCATATTCCGGACGCTCCGGAAAACGCCGTACTGCCGAATCGCGTGCGCCTGAGTGTTCGGCTGAAAAAAGATTCCACCCTGGCGCTGCCCGCGATTGGCGACACCATCGCCATCACCGCCGCGCTGTTGCCACCCATGGGGCCCGCCTTGCCCCACGGCTACGATTTCGCGCGGCATTTTTATTTCGCTGACATCGGTGCCATCGGCTACGGCCTGCCGCCGTGGAAAATAGCGAGCCCGGCCAGTGATAACGGGCTTTATGGCGATTTTCGTAATTGGCGGTTGCGGCTCACGGAACATATTATCAGCAAGCTCGGCGTTGGCACTGGCGGCATCGCGGCGGGGCTGATAACCGGCGACGCACGCGCCATCACCGAGGACGATTTTGACGCGCTGCGCGCCAGCAACCTCTACCACATCATCGCCATTTCCGGCGAACATATGGTGGTCATTTCCGGCGTGATTTTCGTGGCGCTGCGGCTGCTTGCACTGGTGCTGTTGCCTGCACGCTGGCGCTTTCGACCCGAAGTGAAATCCGTCGCGGCGGCGGTCGCGCTGCTGCTGGTCACGGCCTATTTGTTCGTCACCGGCGTGCCCATTTCGGCCACGCGGGCCTATGGCATGATCGCGCTGGTGCTGCTGGCCATCATGCTGCGCCGCCGGGTTGATGCCGTGCGTTCGCTGGCGCTCACTGCATTCGTGATGCTGCTTTGGGACCCGTCAAACCTGCTCGACCCCGGCTTTCAGCTTTCGTTCGCCGCAACGCTTGCGATTTTGGCGTTGGTGGAAGCGGTGCTGCGTGGCGGCGTGCTCGACAAACCATTGGTGCCGCGCGTGCTCACGGCCATCGGCACCATGCTGCTCATCAGCGTTGTGGCCGAAGGGGCGACGGCGTTTTTCGTCATCGCGCAGTTTAACAACCTGTCGCTCTACGGTGTGTTCGCCAACATGCTGGCCACATCGCTCGTCAGCCTGTTCATGATGCCGATGGTGGCGCTGTTTTTCGTGCTACTGCCATTTGGCCTGCACGATTTCGCGCTCGCGCTGCTGCGCTACGGCATCGACGCGTTGCTGGCGCTGGCATATTGGGTGGCGGGGTTTCCGCACGCGCAGCAATTCGTGCCGTCGCCGCCGGGCTGGGGCGTAGCGCTGTTCGCGCTTGGGCTATTGTGGCTGTGTTTGTGGCAAACGCGCTGGCGGCGTTTTGGCGTGGTGCCCATGGTGCTCGGGGTCATGACGTTGCTGATCCCCACACCGCCGGATTTGCTGGTGGGGGTGGCCGCAAAGCAAATCATGCTGCGCACGCCGGATGGGTTCGCCTTAGCACGTGGCCGGGCGAGTGGCATGGTGCCGCAGCTTTGGGCCTATGGCGTGGGGCAGGCGAGTGTACCCAAAGCTGCCGCGCCTGACTGGCGCTGCGACGCGCGTGGCTGCGTGGCGCGTGTGCGCGGAAAGCTCGTGGCATTCCCGGCGGATGCGGCAGCGTTGGCCGACGATTGCGCCCGCGCGCAGGTGATTGTCAGCACGCTCACGCCACTAAAATGCACTTCGCGTGATGTGCAGTTCGTGAGTGCTGCAGCGCTCGCACGGGGCGTAAGTGCGCTGTGGGTGAACGGCGATAAAGTCCGCATCGCGTACAGCAGCGATTGGCAGGGTAGGCGGCCTTGGAGCCATGGCGAGGATAGCGAAGCGGAAGCGGGCGACGACGATTAAACTTCGTCAATCGCGATAAGATTATTCACCGTATGCGAGCGGAATTCGCGCCGATGCAGGACAAAAACCACCAGCGTGGTCGCCAGCATGAACGTAATGCCGTTCATGAACCAGCCCATCACCGCAAGGCCGAAATAAAAGGCGCGCAGGCCCATGTTAAAATGCCGCCCGGCCCCGCCAATCAATTTTCCCGCACGTGCGGCGAACTCGTAATGTTCGGGCTTTAACTCCACCGGATTCGGCGCCGCGCCGACCACGATACAGGCATAGTTATATTGCCGTACCGACCAGGTCAGTTTGAAAAATGCGTAGACGAAAATGACGATGAGCAGCGCCACTTTTGCCTCGAACATCAGTGGCGATGCGCCGAAGGTGAAAGGGAACGTATCCGTTACCTGCAGCGCCTTGGTTTGGGCACCTAGAATGCTGACCAGCCCGATGAGAATAAGAATGGAAGTGGACGCAAAAAACGAAATCGCCCGCAGCAAATTGCCAATCAGCGTCGCATCCATCATGCGATTGTCGCGGCGGAGCATTTGCAGCATCCAGCGTGAGCGCATGTCGTCCATGATGCGAATGAGGTTGATGCGCTTGCCGTAATGCGCATCGGCAAACCACACGTAACCCAGCCACGAGCCCAAAAACCATACCAGTGCGATCGCATCGAGGTAGAGAATGGGCACGTGCGCGTATTCAAAACTGCTTTGTAAAAATTCCATACGATGCACATACACAAACTTATGTTGCGTCGCAACATAAGTTCTCACGTCAGCATTAACCTATGATATCAGCGCGCTTGTGGCTGTTTCCACGTCGTCTTCGCGCATGAGCGATTCGCCGATGAGGAAGCAATGCATATCGGCCTCACGCATGCGCGCGATGTCGGCGCGGGTGGCGATGCCGCTTTCGCAGACCACCGTGAAATCGGCGGGAATTATGGGGCGTAGCTGCTCGCTCACCGTCAAATCCACCGCGAGTGTTTTTAAGCTGCGGTTATTGATGCCGATGAGGCGCGAGGGCAGTTGCAAGGCGCGCTCCAGCTCGGTCGCATCGTGCA
This sequence comes from Rickettsiales bacterium, assembly GCA_046154225.1. Taxonomy (GTDB): domain Bacteria; phylum Pseudomonadota; class Alphaproteobacteria; order Rickettsiales; family UBA3002; genus QFOX01. The sequence goes on along the minus strand of JBJXEM010000020.1, from coordinate 64,321 downwards.
CTTCAACCAAGGCATCCATGCCCAGCTCGCGCGCGAGGCTGCCCAGTTCCGTCGCCTGCGCGTCCGACAATGCGGCCATAATGAGCAGAATGCAATCGGCCCCAAGCGCGCGCGATTCAAGGATTTGATAGGGCTCGAGCATGAAATCCTTACGCAGCACCGGCAGCGTGGTGGCACCCCGCGCCGCTGCTAAATAAGCATCATCGCCCTGAAAATAAGGAATGTCGGTGAGTACTGACAGGCAGGTAGCGCCGCCGTTTGTGTAAGCGGCCGCGAGCATTGCCGCGTCGAAATCGGCGCGGATGAGGCCGCGGCTGGGCGAGGCTTTTTTGATTTCCGCAATCAGCCCCATGCCGCCTGCCGCCACTTTACGCTTCAGCGCCGCATGAAAACCGCGCGGCGGCGTGGTGGCCAGTGCCATGGCGTGCAACGTCTGTTCGCTGACGCGTGCGCGTTGTTCGTGGACATGGCGGCGTTTGCGTGCACAAATTTCTTGTAACGTATCGCTCATGCGTGACTCGCTTCGATGAGTTGTTCCAGTTTTTCAAGCGCCGCGCCGCGCGCCATGGTGCCGCGTGCAAGCGTCACGCCGTCGGCCAAGGTTTGGGCGCGGCCCGCCAGCATCAGCACCGCAGCGGCATTCAGCGCCACCGCATCGGCATAAGGGCCGGGTGCGCCGCCCAACACGTCGCGCAATGCTTTGGCGTTTTGGTGCGCATCGCCGCCGGTGAGTGCGATGCCGGGTTGCGGTGTGAGGCCCGCATCCTGCGGGCGCAGCGCGGCATAGGAAATCTGGCCGTTCTGTAACTGCGACACATGGGTGATGCCGGTGATGGAAAGCTCATCCGTGCCGTCGTCGCCATGCACCACCATCACTTGGTCGCGGCCCAGTAATTGCGCGGCTTCAGCCATCAACGCGGCATATTCAGGAGCGAACGTGCCAATCAATTGGCGACGCACCCGCGCCGGGTTGCATAGCGGCCCGAGCAAATTGAAAATCGTGCGCTTGCCGACGGCTTTACGTGCCATAGCCACGTTGGCAAAGCCCGGGTGAAACACCGGCGCGAACAAAAACGCGATGCCGACTTCGTTCAAAATTTCCGCCGTGCGCAGGGGGCCAACGGCCGTGTTCACTCCCAGCGCTTCCAGCACGTCGGCCGAGCCGCTTTTTGAGGTGACGGCGCGATTACCGTGCTTGGCAATCATCACACCGCGGGCGGCGACCACGAAGGCGCTAGCGGTGGAAATGTTGAACGTGTGCAGCCCGTCGCCGCCGGTGCCGCAGCAATCGAGTGCTTCCGGAAATTCAGGGAACGGCACGCAGCGTGCCATTACGGCATCGACCGCGCCGGTAAGTTCTTCGGCGCTGATTCGTTCAAGTTCGTGGGTTTTTAGCCATGAAATCGCGGCGTCGGGCGGCACGGAACCATCCAGCAGCGCACCAATCTGTGCGGCCATATCGTCGCGACGACTCATAAGGTGCCTAGAAAATTCTCAAGCAACGCATGGCCATGTTCCGACGCAATGGATTCGGGGTGAAACTGCACCCCGTGAATCGGCAGCGTTATGTGCTGCAGGCCCATGATGGTGCCATCCACCGTTTCGGCAGTGACCTCCAAACTTTCGGGCAAACTAGCGCGCTCAACAATCAGCGAGTGGTAACGTGTGGCGGTAAAGGGCGAGGGCAGGCCCGCGAACACGCCCCGGCCCGTATGCGTCACAGGGCTGGTTTTGCCGTGCATGGGTTTGTCGGCCCGCACCACCTTGCCGCCATAAATCTGGCCGATCGCCTGATGGCCCAGACACACGCCGAGCAGCGGAATTTTTCCCGCATTGCGTGTTAACAGCTCAAGGCACATGCCTGCTTCGTTCGGTGTGGCGGGGCCAGGCGAAATGACGATGCCGTCGCGTGCTTCGCGCAGCAGTTCGGCGGCGGTCATGGCGTCGTTACGCACCACGCGCACCTCGGCGCCAAGGGCATTGAGGTAATGCACCAGGTTGTAGGTGAAGCTGTCGTAATTATCGACGAGGGTGATGTGTTTTGCGGCCATGGGGCCGCTCTATCACAACTTGTCGGCAACTTCCAACACCGCATCGGCGGGATTGTGGAATACTGTTTTTTTCTCGATTTGCGTGGTGGTGATGTTGTTGAAATCGCATGTGCTACCGAATTTGGCGAGTGCAATGCCACGCAGATAGGCCCGGCGCAGCTTGCCAGCTTCAATCGCTTTGTTCATTTCTTTGTCGTGCGCATTCGCGCCGCTGATGGAACGCAGCACATCGCGCACCGGCAGCACATTCGCTTGGGCATTCACGAAACCGACGGCGGCGTCTTTAATCATGCCGGTGCCTTTCAGTGTGGCGCTGTCGATATCGTCGTAAATCAATTTCGGCGCGTCGACATCGGGCCCCAGCGCCGAGTTCAGCAGTGCCATTTCGTCGCGCAAACTGTTGCAGCGCTTAAAATTCGGCAGTGCATAGGGGTTGCCGCTGATGGTAGCGAGCGGCCCCGGGATTTCGTCTTCCATGATGTTTAAATCGTGCAACGGGGTGGTGACGGCGGCGTAAATACCATCGGTCGTGGCAAAGAAGGTGGTGTCGAGCATGTCCATCGTGGAAAGCGACGCGTTGGGCTTAGGGTCGTTTTCGCCGCTGCAGGCTGTGCAGAGAAATGCGAGGAGAAGGGGGAAAGTGATTCCGGCTTGCCTCGCCACGTAAGGTAAATGGCGGTTTCTGTTCATATCGTATAAATTCAATATAACAGAAATTCCGCAGAAACCCTAAGCAAATCGATATTGCGACGCGTCAATTCGATGCTGTGATGCAGCATGGAAGCGAAAAAATGGGTGTGCGATGAAAAACCTAGGGGACCAACCATCACCGAAAGGGGGGATGGTGTGGTTGGTCCCCAAGGGCAGGCATCTCTCCGAAGAGCGATGCCAACCCTCTTATAGGTCGCTAGTTCACCGCTGCGTAACAGCGTCACCTAGCATGCAGGTACACGATTCACTCATAGAACATTTGTTCCCATCAGTTCGGCGCGATGATCAGGCGGTCATGACTGCTGCTGCGACTGCTGCTGCGACTACTGCGCAGGGGCGGTCGAAGTTTTCACGATTGCTCATGATCTTTCTCCTGTAGAAGCCTTATTGAGGAAAAGGCAACGTAACCAACGTGGGGGTGTGCCCATGTACACATTGCTGGACCGTGTGTCCGAAGCGTCGTCATCATCCGTTCATCAAAAGACAAAGGGTAATAACAAAAACGCAGCAATGGAGTGGTTAAAACATGGCATCAGGAAAAAGTCATGTGAAGGTTTTGTGACAATTAATGGCGGGAATCCTCACGCGAACTTAATCGCATCCTCGGCGGCACGGATGATGGCGCGGGCTTTGTTGAGGGACTCCTGATACTCATCCGCGGCGATGGAATCCGCCACAATGCCGCCGCCTGCCTGCGCATACACTTTACCATCTTTCACCAGCGCGGTGCGCAGCGTGATGCAGGTATCCATGGTGCCGTTCGCCGAAAAATAACCGACGCAGCCGCCATAATAACTGCGACGCACCGGCTCGAGTTCGTCGATAATTTCCATCGCGCGGATTTTGGGGGCTCCCGAAACGGTGCCCGCCGGAAAGCCCGCCACGAGCGCATCCACCGCGTCGAATTTCGGGTCGATCTCGCCTTCGACGTTGGACACGATATGCATGACGTGAGAATAATGCTCAATCACCATGCGCTCAGTCACGTGCACGTGCCCGCCGCGCGCCACGCGGCCCACATCGTTGCGGCCTAAATCGAGCAGCATTAAATGCTCGGCGAGTTCTTTCGGGTCGGCGAGTAAATCATCGGCGAGGGATTTATCTTCGGCCGCGTTTTTGCCGCGTTTGCGGGTGCCTGCAATCGGGCGAATGGTCACGGTGCCGTCGCGCAGGCGCACCAGAATTTCGGGGCTGGAACCGACCAGCGCATAATCACCGAAATTGAGGTAGAACAAAAACGGCGACGGGTTGAGGTGGCGCAAACTGCGATACAGCGCGAACGGCGGCAGCTCGAACGGTGCTTCGAAACGCTGGCCCAGCACGACCTGAAAAATATCGCCCGCCGCGATGTATTCCTGCGCGCGCGCAACCATGGCGGCATGTTCGGCCTCGCTCATGTTGGCAATGAAGTCGCGTTTGGTGGCGGGTACATCTTTGTAATAATTGCGCTGGTCGAGCGGGCCTTGCAGCCGCGCGGCGAGGTCACTCAAGCGCTGCGTGGCGGCGTCGTAGGCCGCACCGGCGTCGCCAGCCACATCCCACACGGGGGCCACGAAATGCACTACGCCGTCCACCCCGTCGAAAATCAGTTGCGCGCGCGGGCGAATGAAACAGGCATCGGGGATCGCGATGGGATCAGGCAGCGCGTCGGGCAGCCGCTCCATCAGCTTCACCATGTCGTAACCCATATAGCCAATCAGGCCCGCCGCCATGGGGGGTACGCCTTCGGGCAATTCCATGCGGTGGGTTTTCACCAGCGCGCGCAGGGTGCTGAGCGAATCGTCGTAGCTGGGGCTGAAGCTGGCATCGGCAAACGGCGGCGTGGTCGAGATTTCCGAGCGGTTGCCGAAACAGCGCCACATCATGTCGGGGTTGATGCCGATGATGGAATAGCGCCCGCGCGTCTGCCCGCCCTCGACCGATTCGAGCAGGAACGACGGCCCCTGCGCATCGCCCAGTTTCAGCATCGCCGACACCGGCGTTTCAAGGTCCGACACGCGCTTCGCGTGAATCACCTGCGGCTGGCCCTTTGCCGCGGCTGCAATAAACGCCGCGCGTTCGGGCGAGAATTTTAGCCCCGTCATTGCGACGCGCCTTGCGCGAAGGCGGCTTTGTTCACCTTAATACCTTGCGTTTGCGCCATGCTGTCGAACGCTTGCGCCTGCACGCCCGCGTTCAATTCCGCGCCGATGGATTTCGCCGCTGTCGCTTGCGCCGCTTCGCCCGGCGTGGTGGTGGGCAGGTGGCTGGCCAGTATATAAGCCAGCTGCTGCGCGCCGTTGTCGCGGGCAAGTGGGCCCGCCACTTTGCCCACCGGCTGCTCGAAAATCGCCTGGGCGAGGGCGGGCGGCAGATCGGCCTCGTTATTCGCATTCGCTTTGGGGCGTTTAATGTCGCGCACCATGCGCCCCTCAGCCCCGAATTTATTCAGCACCGCTTGCCAGTTTGTGCCTGCCTGCAGGGCCTCTTTTATTTCCGCCGCGCGTTTACGCCCGGCGTCGCGCGCATTTAGTTGCGCTACTTGTTTGGTCACGTCCGCCTTCACTTCGGCCAGCGGTTTGGGGGCGGCAGGTGTGATGGATTTTACGCCGACAAACACATACATACCCTGCGGCGTGGTGAGGAGGTGCGACACTTCGCCTTCGGCCAGCGTGAAGCCTTGCGATGTCACGGTCTGGCTCAGCGCGTCTTTGGTTTGTGTGAATTGGTCGACGGTCACGTTACTCAGCACACGCGACTGCGCGCGCAGGCCCGCTTTGGCTACCGCTTCGCCGATGGAAGCACCGGCCGCCATCGCGTCTTCCACCTGATTCGAGAGTTCACGCAACGCGCCATCGCGCTGCTGGCCACGCAAAAGCTGCCGTGCTTTTTCCGGCGTCATGCCGGGCGAGGTGGCCACGGTATCGCGCACCATGTCGTTGGTGATGGTTTTATCGATCAGCGCGTTGATGTCATCGGCAGAAGGGGTCACGAATTCGAACGTGCGCCGCTCGGGTTGCTGGTAAAGCGTGCTGGCGTTGTCGTCGTAGAATTGTTGGATTTCGGCGTCCGTCGGGGCTGCGATGCTGCCGGGCGTCACGTTCACCAGCACCGCGTCGCGGGTTTCGCCCGCTATTGTGGCAGCCAGTGCCAGCACGGATGTAGGTGGGCTCACGTCGCGCATGTCGAGCGAGGCGAGCAGGAAATTGCCCCCGATTTCGGTTTTCATTTGGGCGAGGAAGGCGGGTTCGTTCAGGCCCTGTTCGCGCAGCATGTTGTGAAACGCGCTGTCACTGAATTTGCCGTCGAGCCCCTGCAATTGCGGATCGCGCGCGAGGGCGCGGGCCACCAGCGCATCGTCCACGAACAACCCGGCATCGGCCACGGTGTGCGTCACCAGTTTTTGCTGAATCAGTTGCCGCAGCACCGCGAGCTGGATTTTTGAGGCATCAATGTTAATTCCGGCCGCCTGCATTTGCCGCGCGATGCGCGATTGCTGCTGCTGAAATTCGCCGACGCTGATGGTTTCGCCGCCCACTTTGGCCACATAACCGGCCCCGCTGCCGCGCAAAATATCGCCCACGCCCCACACGCCGAAACTGATGACCAGCAACACCAGCAAGATTTTCGCGGGTACACCCCCGGCAATTTTACGCATCGATTCGAGCATGGGAACCTTTCCAAATAAGCGGACGATCCGATCATCGGACGATCCGTAATGCGGGCAGGTCTAGCGGCCACCTACGGTTATGTCAAAAATTACGCAAAACCTATCACCCCGTCATTGCGAGGCGTGCGATACCCTTAAGCCAGCACTGCGATGAAAAGCCGAAGCACTCGAGCGAAGCGAGAGAGGCGATCCCAAAAACAATAGTGAGCCAATCCACCTGCAACGCGGCGCTAAAGATGGATTGCTTCGGCCTTTCACCGCGCCTTTTGTGGATAGTTTGTGCCTGCCTCGCAATGACGGGTGTGGGAGCGGCAATGCCCGACAATAAGAAGGGGCACTACCTTGCGGTAGGCCCCTTCTTCCATGGAATTATGCTCTCTAGCTAAGATCAATGTCCCAGCCATCGAGCATCAACGCCGTAGCGACCAGATTGACCAATGAGGTTTGACGAAGAATCGCGCCGTTGGTATTTGGCAGCTTGATGTTGATGAGTTCGAACGCTTCTTCTTGCCCTTCGATATGTTGTTTGAAGCTCCTGTTTATAACAAGATGCCAAAATCCGTCGCCGGTTGCTGAAAAAACGCCATCGAAATCATCTCGAATAGCGAAGGGGTAATCAACTCGTCCATCGGGGCTTGGGTTAGGACGTGCAGCAAGTGCTGACCATACCCCTCCGATGAAATTATCGAATGCCGCTCTTGATCCAGTTAACGCCATGTTCGGTCTCCTTTGACCATACATCGTCACGTTTGCGGGTGCAAACGCGGCTCACTTCTGCCTTTCTCCAATTTGTAGTGGAGGGGATAGGGCAGAGAGGAACACCCTCATTATAACCAAAATTTATGACAGTTTCGTGACGGCGCATCAGTAAAACAGGCCAAAGGATTGACGCCCGGGCCGGGGTGCGGCATACGCACTGGCATGAGTTTACTTGTCGCCAACTGGAAAATGCATGGCAGCCGCGCCCGGGTGCGAGCGTTTGCCTATGCGGTGAACGACAGTTTAGCCCGCATGGGGGCTGGGCTTGAAGTGGTGTTTTGCCCGCCAGCGCCTTACCTTGCCGCCGTGCGCGAGGCGTTGCCGCAAAATGCCCGCTTAGGCATCGGCGCGCAGAATTGCCATGCTGAGCGCGAAGGAGCCTTCACCGGTGAAATCAGCGCTGCCATGCTGGCCGATTGTGGTGCGCGACATGTCATTCTCGGCCATTCTGAACGTCGGCGTTTGGGCTTTGAAACCTGCGCCGAAGCCCGCGCCAAGGCCGAAGCAGCCATCGCGGCCGGGCTGCGCCCCATTATTTGCGTCGGCGAGTCGATGGCCGAATACGACGCGCGCCGCACCGGGGAAGTGCTGGCCGGGCAGGTTGCGCATTTTACCGGCTTGCCTGCGGGCAAATACGTGATTGCCTACGAACCGGTCTGGGCCATCGGCGCCGGAAAAACGCCGACGCTTGCCGAAATAAGCGCCGCCCACCGGGGGATAAAATCAACGCTTGGCAGTGCTAACCCGGTGCTGTATGGAGGCTCGGTGAATGCCGGAAATCTTAGGGAAATACTGGGCTTGAGCGAGGTGCAGGGTGCCCTCATCGGTGGCGCCAGCCTGGAAATCGACGGCATGCGCGCGCTAATGGAAATCGCGGCGTAACGCCCCGAACACGAGGAAAAAATGGAACAGGTTTTACTGGTAGTGCATGTCATCATTGCGACGGGGTTGATTGGCCTCGTGCTGTTGCAACGTTCGGAATCCGACGGGTTCGGCCTCGGCTCGGGCAGCAACGCCAACCTCATGTCGGGCCGCAGCGCCGCGAACCTGATGACCCGTGCCACCGCCATTATGGCGGCAATCTTCATCATCAACTCGCTGGTGCTGTCGATTTTAGCTTCGCACCACAAACCCGCTTCGATTGTCGACGCCATCAAGGCCCAGCAGGAAGGTGAGGCGACGCCCATATCCGGCGCCCCCGCCGTGCCACTGGCAAATGAAGGCAGCAAAAAAGTAGCCGCGCCGGAAGTAACGACCGATAAAAAGTCCGAACTGCCCGCAGGCGAGGTGGCAAAAAAACCGGTGAAAAAAGTTGCCAAGCCGACCGTTCCAACCGATTCCGAATCACCGAGCGAAAACACCGACAGCCAGTAAAAGGAGAGCGACTGCCATGCCCGCGCGTTTTATTTTTATTACCGGTGGGGTGGTTTCATCGCTCGGCAAGGGCCTGTCGGCGGCGAGCTTAGCGGCGCTACTGCAAGGGCGCGGCTATAAGGTGCGCTTGCGTAAACTCGACCCGTATTTGAACGTCGACCCCGGCACAATGAACCCGACCCAACACGGCGAAGTGTTCGTGACCGAAGACGGCGCGGAAACCGACCTCGATTTAGGCCATTACGAGCGCTTCACCGACGTTTCCGCCCGCAAATCCGACAACATTACCACCGGCCGCATTTACAGCACGCTGCTGGCAAAAGAGCGCAAAGGCGAATATCTCGGCGGCACCGTGCAGGTGATTCCGCACGTGACCAATCTCATCAAGGAGTTCGTGACCAGCAACCTTTCGGGCGAAGATTTTATCCTCTGCGAAATCGGCGGCACGGTGGGCGACATTGAAGGCCTGCCATTTTTCGAAGCGATTCGCCAACTGGGATATGAGTTAGGCCGCGACCGGGTGATGTATTGCCACGTGACACTCGTGCCCTACATCGCGGCGGCGAAGGAATTAAAAACTAAACCGACGCAGCACTCGGTGAAGGAGCTGCGCTCCATCGGCATCCAGCCCGACCTGATTATCTGCCGCGCCGACCGCGAAATTCCAGTCGGCGAAAAAAATAAAATCGCTCAGTTTTGTAATGTGCCCGAAGCAAATGTGATTTCCGCACTCGACGCCAGCTCCATTTACAAAGTGCCCAAAAACCTGCACCTCGAAGGGCTCGACAGCCGCGTACTCGCGCATTTCAAAATGAAAACCAAGGCCCCACTCGATTTGAAAGAATGGGAGCGCATCGTCACCCGTTTCGAAGCTCCGCGCGGTGAAGTGAACATCGCGCTGGTCGGCAAATACACGTCCATCGGCGACACCTACAAATCGCTCACCGAAGCGCTCGACCATGCGGGCATCGAAAACAACGTGCGGGTGAACGTGCAATGGATCAATGCCCGCGTGTTCGAAACGGCGGATGCGACGAAAAAACTGCAAGGCGTCGACGCGATTTTAGTACCCGGCGGTTTCGGCGAAGAAGGCGTGCGCGGCAAAATCGCCGCCGTCACCTACGCGCGCGAAAACAACATCCCCTATTTCGGCATCTGCTACGGCATGCAAATCGCCGTCATCGAAATGGTGCGTAATTTGCTCGGTGTGAAAGACGCGACCTCCAGCGAATTCCACGCCAGCCCCACGCGCGACCCGCGCGGCCAGGTCGTGGGCCTGATGACCGAATGGGAGCAGGACGGCATTAAGCAAAAACGCACGAAGGATACCGATTTGGGCGGCACCATGCGTCTGGGCAGCTACCCCGCCACGCTGAAACCCGGCTCACTCGCCGCCAAAATTTACGGCAAAACCGACATCACCGAACGCCACCGCCACCGCTATGAAATCAACTTCGCTTACGAGGCCGACCTCGCGAAACACGGCGTGCTGTTCAGCGGCCGCTCGCCCGATGGCCGCTTGCCCGAAATCGTTGAACTGAAAAACCACCCGTTCTTCATCGCCGTACAATTCCACCCCGAATTCAAATCCCGCCCCTTCAGCGCCCACCCCATTTTCGCCAGCTTCGTGAAAGCGGCGAAGGAGCAGGCGCGGGGTAAAGCGCGTGACGTGGCATGAGTGACGCGCCGGAGAAAATTATTTTTCTCGATATCGATGGGGTTTTAGCTACCATTCGTATGGATACGGCGACCAATTCCATGAGTAATTTCGATCCCGTAGGAATGGCGATGCTAAACAGGCTCTGTGCAGAGGCGCCAGCGAAAATAGTGATTACTTCCACGTGGGCCGACGATTATAAATTTCGGCCAGAAAAGCTTTTGGAAGAATTCAGGGCAGCCGGGTTCGCAGGCGAATTTCACGAAGATTGGCGCATTGATCACTGCACCAATCCAAAAAGTTCCCGCGGTCCTTCCATCGTGCGTTGGGCAGAAAAACATGGGTTGGACGCGGAAAATGCACTGATCGTGGATGATAAAGTGATTGGGAATCTGCCTGCTGCATGGAAAAAGAGGTTTGTCAAAACCGACACGGCAAACGGCATTACCCATGAAGCAATGGTGCGCATGGAAGCAATTTTTTTGGGACACTCATTGAGTGAAAGTGAATTGAGGCAATCAGCGATTGCTGCCCACCCCGACTTAATTACTAGAGGAACAAGAGATGATAAATCGTATAGGGGGTAACATGTTGGGTCGGATCATGGTTGCATTACGTAGTCACTGATTATGTCAGGCGGTCTCCTCGCACTGCTCGACGACATCGCGGCACTGGTGAAAGTAACCGCGGCGACGCTCGACGATATTCCGGCGCAAGTCGCAAAAACGGGTGCCAAAGTTTCGGGCGTAGTGATCGACGATGCGGCGGTGACGCCGAAATACGTGGTGGGCCTCGACCCCAAGCGCGAGCTTTCGATCATTTACAACATCGCACGGCGATCGCTGTTCAATAAGCTGGTGTTTCTGGCGCCGGGCGCGTTGGTGCTCGGCTATGCTGCGCCTTGGGCCATCACCCCCATCCTCATGCTGGGCGGTGCATATTTGTGCTTTGAGGGATATGAGAAGGTGCATGGCATGGTTCATCATGCGTCGGATGCGGATCATGACGATATGTCCGATGCCGCGACGACGATCACCCCTATGCAGCTCGAGCGTGAGCGCATCGACAGCGCCGTGCGCACCGACATGATTCTCTCCGCTGAAATCATCGCCATCACCTACGGCACGGTGGTGGATCGCGATTTTATTGGCCAGTGCATTGTGTTGTTCAGTGTCGCGATTGCCATCACGGTCGCGGTCTATGGGTTTGTCGGGTTGATTGTGAAGGCCGACGATATCGGCGTGTATCTCGCTAAACATTCGCGGATTGCCGCTATTCGTGCATTCGGGCGCGGGCTGGTAAAAAGCATGCCGCCCTTTCTGCGAGTTTTGGGGGTGGTGGGTACTGCGGCCATGCTGTGGGTAGGCGCGGAAATTATCGCCCACGGAGTACCAGCGCTGCACCATGCGCTCGAACATCTGCATGCCTCTATGGCGGATAGCCCGGTGATGGGCTGGCTGCTTAAAGTGCTGGCCTGCGCCTTGGGCGGGCTGGGAATAGGAGCATGTGTTGCAAAAGTGGTAAAATTTGTAAGCGCTGCAGTTTTGCGCGTTAAGCGCCAACCTACGGCTTAGCATTTCGATTTTGTCATTCCCGCGAAGGCGGGAATCCACTTGAAGGAGATTCCCGCCTTCGCGGGAATGACAAGTGGGGAGGTTTGTGGCTATATACCCCTCAAAGATAAAAAAGGATGCACTATGAAACTTACCCACGTCACCGCCGGTAACGTCACCTTCGGCAACGACCTGCCGCTGAGCCTGATTGCGGGCCCGTGCCAGATGGAATCGCGCGACCATGCGATGGAAGTGGCGGGGCGGTTACATGAAATGGCGACGGCACGCGGCATTGGCCTCGTCTATAAAACCAGTTACGACAAAGCCAACCGCACCAGCCTGAAGGGCGTGCGCGGCATGGGGCTCGATGCGTCACTCGCGGTGTTCGACGAAATTCGCAAAACCTTCGGCATCCCTACACTGACCGACGTGCACGAAATTCCGCACTGCGCCGCAGTCGCGCCGGTGGTCGACATCCTGCAAATCCCAGCTTTTTTGTGCCGCCAGACGGATTTGCTGATCGCCGCCGCCAATACTGGGCGGGTGGTGAATGTGAAAAAAGGCCAGTTCCTCGCCCCGTGGGACATGAAAAACGTGGCCGCGAAAATCGCCGAATCCGGCAACCAGAATATCATGCTCACCGAGCGGGGGGCCAGCTTTGGCTACAACACGCTGGTGGTCGACATGCGCAGCCTGCCCATCATGGCCGAGCAAGGCTACCCCGTGATTATGGATTGCACCCATGCCGTGCAGCAGCCGGGCGGGCAGGGCACCAGTAGCGGCGGCGAGCGTAAATTCGTGCCCACCATCGCCCGCGCGGCGGTGGCGGTGGGCGTGGCGGGCGTCTTCATTGAAACGCACCCCGACCCCGATAACGCGCCAAGCGACGGTCCCAATATGGTGCCGCTGCACCAGCTGGGCGCCTTGCTCGACCAGCTGATGGCGTTCGATAAACTGGCGAAAGGATTATTGGCATCATGACACAAAGCTGGCTCAATAAAATACAAAACGCCGTGCCGAAAGGCGAACGCAGCATCGATGATCTGACCACAGATTTTCTCGCGGTGTTATCCAGTGAATTTGGTATGGAGCTTAATGCGGATGATATTTCTCTGCCGGATGAAGAGCTTGAAGCGGAATGGGATGATGAACTCGGCAAAATCCGCCATGCCGTACGCGATTATGTCAAAGATTGGCTGCTCGACAATCTCAGTCGTAAAAATGGCAAACAACTAGTTGTGTGCAATGAATCACGCGAGTCTATTGATACATTGGCTACCGAGTTATTAGGGTTAAAAGAAGATATTCGGAACAACTCCAGTTTATCTCAACAAGCAAATGCAACCTTAGCGATAAGCGATGATACCACGGTTGACGGAATGGTAGAGCGCTTAAAGAGAGTTCTGAAGCCATTACAGGAACAAATTATGCAGGGAATTGATCAAGCGGCTTCAACAGAGGTTCATTCTCCAGCTTGACGCCCTAATGCGTGCCACATAGGAATTTATCATTCCTGCGAAACTAGAATCCATCCTCTATAGAGGAGATTCCTGCTTACGCAGGAACGACAATCGGAAGTGGGTGAGGTGCGAACGGTAGAGGCTTGCAATGAGTGCCATTCGTAACTTAATCGCCCGTGCAATTCTGATGAGAACCAATAGAGGCCTGTGAGCGAATGATGAATAGCGGCTACAGCTGGCGACCTGCCGTTGATGCAGATTATGAGATCATCAAATCCTGGGAAGCAACCCTTCGCAAGCAAGCCAACTGGCGCGGTGACCAGTTCCAGCGAACCAAGTTCGACGATTATCTCATGCGCAGTCAGCAAGAAGTGCCAGCGCGGCATTTGCAACATATGTTGCTGAAAGATGGTGTGCCAGTCGCCTATGCGCGATGCCTGTTGTTAAAAACCGCTAGTAAACGCTTATTTGCCGGTTCGACGCGGGTGGAAGAAACCATTTATGCGCCGGGTAATCTTTCGCTCAGGTCCGGTACGCCCGAAGCTTTGTACGAAGTGATTTATGACGAAGCAAAAAAAGGCGGCGCATCGTTAGTGTATACGGAACTGTCCGTTGGGCTTTCCCCTCAAGAAACGCAGCGTTATGGTCGCAAAGCCGCAAAAGGCGACGCGCATGCAGCGCAGCTATTGGCAAAAGATTTTCATGGCGCGACAGTAAAATTCGCTACCGGGGTGGGGTTGCAGCCTCTGGGCACCGCATCGGCCATCGACCCCAACGATACCCATGCCCCTTACCTTCGGCTGGTGCATGTACTGAAGCGTACCCAAGCGGCATTGCCTCATTTTTCTCGTGACGGGTTTGAATACACCCCTTATGGAAATGGGCATTGGCTGGAACAAGCCAGTGATCCAACGCAAGGGAAGAGTCGCTAATGTCCGCCATTCGTAATTTATTCGCTCGGGAAATTCTGGATAGCCGGGGCAATCCGACGATTGAAGTGGATGCGCTGTTGGAGAGCGGGGCGCTGGGTCGTGCGTCTGTGCCGTCCGGGGCTTCGACCGGCACGCACGAGGCGCTGGAGCTGCGCGATGGCGACGCGAAACGCTACGGCGGCAAAGGCGTGCGTAAAGCGGTCGAAAACGTGAACACGGCGCTTGGTCCGCTGATCGGCGTAAACGGCCTCGACCAGGTGGCGGTCGACGAGACGCTGATCGGCATCGACGGCACGGAAAATAAAAGCAAACTGGGCGCGAATGCCATGCTCGGCGTGTCGCTCGCGGTGGCGAAAGCCGCAGCGCAAACGGCGGGAATGCCGCTGTTTCGCTATGTGGGTGGTGTCAGCGCCTGTGTGTTGCCGGTGCCCATGATGAACATCATCAACGGCGGCGCACATGCCGACAACCCCATCGACATTCAGGAATTCATGATCATGCCGGTCGGTGTGCCGACCATGGGCGAAGCCATTCGCGTCGGGGCGGAAGTGTTTCATGCGCTGAAAAAGCAACTCAGCGAGGCGAGCCTCAGCACCAGCGGCGGCGACGAAGGCGGTTTTGCACCCAACCTTAAATCGGCCGAGGAGGCGTGCAGCTTCATTTGCAAAGCCATCGAAGCGGCGGGTTACAAGCCAGGGGTGGATGTGCTGCTGGCGCTTGATGCGGCCACTTCGGAATTCTACAAAAACGGCAAATATGAGCTGAAAGGCGAGGGCAAATCGCTCGATGCGGCGGGCATGGTGGCGTATTACGAAAACCTCATCGCCAAATTTCCCATCGCCAGCATTGAAGATGGCTGCGCCGAGGACGACCACGCGGGCTGGGCCGAACTCACCGCGCAACTGGGCCGTAAAGTGCAGCTCGTGGGCGACGATTTATTCGTCACCAACCCGCGCATTCTGGCGGAGGGCATTCAGAACGGTCTCGCCAATGCACTGCTGGTGAAAGTGAACCAGATCGGCACGCTGACGGAAACGCTGCGTGCCGTGGAAATGGCGCACCGCGCCGGGTATCGCGCGGTAATGAGCCACCGCAGTGGCGAAACCGAGGACACGACCATTGCCCACCTCGCCGTTGCCACCAATTGCGGGCAAATCAAAACCGGCGCCCCCTGCCGCACCGACCGCACCGCAAAATACAACGAGCTGATCCGCATCGAAGAGATGCTGGCTGGCAGCGGGCGCTATGCGGGGTTGGTGATTCAATCTACTTAGATTGATCGATGGTGGGCTGTTCTAAAATTTTTCCGTAGTGATAGGTCGCATACACAAGATAGTCCTGAATCTCAGGATGCGTTTCAAGTGCAATGGTGGTGGTATTGAGCGAACCCGCCTTTAACTCTTCCAGAGTTTTTCCATTTACGGATATGTCATAGTTGGTAATGCCGTTTGACGAAGAATCAATATCGATAGCCACCAGTGCGGTCATAACCTGTGCATCTTCGGATGCTTTGCCCATAAGAATGAAACGTTTTACATCTGTCTGAACTTCGTCAGCACTTAGCGGCCATACCTGCATTGTGTCTAAAAGCTTCTGTGCCAGTTCCTGGTGTTTTTCCGCCAACTGCTTGAGGCGGTGCGTGCGGTTCAGGAAATTCTCGCGCGCGATATCAGCGATCTCGCTGGGAGGAGGAACGTCAGTGGTGACACCCGCACCTGATTGTGTGCCTGCATACGTGAGTTGAAGTGGCGCTGCCATTCCATTCTCGATCAAGCCAAAATGCTCCTGTACTTTTGTTGGAATAGCATCGGCAATTTTTTGAATTTTTTCTTTAACTCCTGCGCTAAAATCCTCAATCATAATGCGGGTGGTTCCATTGCGCTCAGCCTCACCAATTCGCGCGCCTGCCTGTTCCCAAACGCCGTCGGCTAGAATGTCATAATGCCCCATGCCCTTGACCAGCACATCACGGTATGCCTCGCGCGTGGCGCTATCATTGGGGTTGCCTTTGTAAACCTGCTCTAGAATGGCAAGCATATTAGGGTTGAATCCAACCATCTGACCCACCAGCTTTTCATGGGTTTCAAGGGATTCTGGCTCGCCTAGCATGGCATTCAAGTCAATACGACTGCGCGAGGGATCGAAAATTGGAGTGCCACTTTCTGAAATCAGCCTTGGCGATTCTTTTTGGAAACGCGCTAATTGCTCGTCAAAAGCTGCACGACGGCCGCTATTTGCCAAGAAAGTTTCGCATTCCTCAATGCGTTCCCATTTGCGTGCGGCTGAGTTGCGAGCCTCTTCAGAGGTTTTTGTATAGCGATCTGGATGATTCTCGGATTTCATTCGTTTGATTGCTGCGGCAATTTCTTCATCCGTGGCAGCGGGCGTCAGGCCTATAAAAGCATAACGATCAAAGATATAATCAACGCCTTCTATCAGATTCATAACCATTCCTCCGTTGAATTCGCTGCACTGTAGGCCCATCACGCATAGGAGGGGTGTGAAGTTTTTGTGACAATTAATTGAGCCAATAAAATAAAACGTCGAGTGTGATAAAAATCCCCGCTGGCGCTGAATGTCGCGGGTTTTGCTACATTTCACAGGATGACTGAACGCTTGGCCAGCCACTTAATGGCTGCACGTTCATGCCGCGCCGCGATGCTTCAGAAATCACTGGGAGAAATGCCGCTAGGATGTTATAAATTCTAGGTCTATTGGGTTGAGCGGCGATTGAATTTCGTTGAACGGCTAGTCAGACAAGAAGAAAAAAATATATAAAAATGTGGGAGTTGCGCGCCCATGATGGTGCGGACAAAGAAACAACCTTTTACCCCGGCGCGGCTGATGTGGCCTGTGCTGTGGATGTTGCTTGTCTTCTACATCGGCTACCACGCATTGCACGGCGAGCGCGGATTTTACGCGCTGTTGCGTGACCGTCACGAGCTAGCGCAGCTTCAGGAAAACATGGAAAAAACCAAAGCCGAGCGCGAAAAAATGGAGCTGCGCGTGAGCCACCTGCGCGACGGCTCGCTCGACCGCGACCTGCTCGACGAGCAAATGCGCCGCATGCTGGGCGTCATGAAAAAAGGCGAAATGGTGGTGCTTACGGCGCCGAAATCGTAGCGTTTCCCGCCTAACCCAAATAGCCGAAAGCTTGGCCCAGCGTGGCATCGCGCTGCTGCAATTTCGGCGCAATGCGCAAGAGCGTGGGGTTATGGTCACTCAATCGTTCCAGTTCGTCGCCCTGATTCAGGATAAAACGGTCGGCGCGGCTGCGCTCGGCCAGCGGCCATGAAATGAACGCATGATCGATATTGCTTGAAAACTCGCCAATGCGATGCGAGCTGCCCTCGGGCAAATCGTCGGTCACGCGAATGAATCCCGGATGTTCAAGACGCTCGAGCGTGCTGCGTGCCGGCCTTCTGCCGCGCGTATGGAGATATGAATGGGCGGGTGCCGTGGGCTGTACCGTCGCGTTGAAATCGCCGCACACAATGACGTGGCTGTTGGTCGCAGTAGGGCTGTGCGCGCCCCATAGTTCGCGGGTATAATCGCTAATGGCCAAAGCCTGAGCACGCCTGCGCGCGCGGGCATGCCGTTCATCTTTCAGTGGCACCACGCGGTCGGGGTGCGTGTAGAGGGCAGGGTTCGATTTCAGATGGACATTCACGATGAAATACTGCTCGTCACTGGCCAGATCGGTAAATTGGCCGAGCAGCGGTTTGCGGCTGTTTTCAAATGCCCAGCTATGCATGACCGGAGCCTGGGGGTTTTGCTGGTGCAGTCGCAACCCTTCAGGCGTGGCGACATAGCCCCCGCGTGTCCGCGGCGTATCGTCGATAACCGGCGCGCTGAGTGCGATGCGATCGGTGCGGTAGAAAAATCCATTGCGAATATTGCCACCGGGAACACCCCCGCTTAAACCTCGCTTCGGGGTGATTTCGCAGTACTGGTAGTGCTTGCCGCTGCGCTCCTCGATGGCGGCGATCAGGGCGGCAGCATGAGGGTTTTCGAGGGATTCGCCCTCGCGTTCGGCCGCAGGCCCAAACATTTCCTGTACGGCCAGGATATGCGGGCTGCCAAGCGGGCCGGTGATGGCGTCCGCCATGCGTTGCACTTTGGCGGGATTTTCGCTGGTAAAATCCTCGAAGTTCCAGCTGCAAATGCGCAGAGGCGCGATGGAGCGCGCTGGGGCGGGCTTGAACGATGTGGGGTTGGGTTTCATTATCGTAGTAAACACCATCGCACGCGCTCGAAGTGTGACAAATGTGTGAAATTGTGGCGGAAAGCTTCATGCTGCACTGCACTACAACCCGCGCAAATGCTGGCCTTTATGCTTGTGCTTGATGCGTGGGCGGGTACAACGGAGCCTCACCAAAGCCATGCTTTAAGGATTCCCATGCCCGCACCCGCAAAGAAACCGGCTGTTAAAACCGTCAGCAAGAACGTCACCGCCATGGTCACGAAGTCTAACACAAAAAGCCGCGCGAACGACCCGCTGCCGCGTGAAAAGCTGCTCGCCATGTTCAAGGAAATGCTGACCATCCGCCGCTTCGAGGAAAAAGCGGGCCAGCTTTACGGCATGGGCCTCATTGGCGGGTTCTGCCATTTGTATATCGGGCAGGAAGCGGTCGTCACCGGCATTCAGGCCGCCGCTAAAAAGGGCGACGCGGTGATCACCACCTACCGCGACCACGCCCACATGATCGCCTGCGGCATGGACGTGAAAGGCATCATGGCCGAACTTACCGGCCGCGAAGGTGGCTTCAGCCGTGGTAAAGGTGGGTCGATGCATATGTTCTCCGTCGAGCAGCAATTTTTCGGCGGCCACGGCATTGTGGGCGCGAACGTGCCGCTCGGCACCGGCATGGCCTTCGCGCAGAAATACAAAAACACCGACAACATCACCTTCACCTATTTCGGCGACGGGGCCAGCAACCAAGGCCAGGTGTTTGAAAGCTTCAACATGGCCGCTTTGTGGCAGTTGCCGGTGATTTACATCATCGAGAACAACGAATACGCCATGGGCACCAGCGTGAAACGCAGCCACGCCAGCGCCGAGCTTTGCACCATCGGCGAGCCGTTCGGCATTCCGGGCATTCAGGTCGACGGCATGGATGTGCTGAAAGTGTACGAAGCGGCGCAAAAAGCCATCGCCCATGTGCGTAGCGGCAAAGGCCCCATGCTGATGGAAGTAAAAACCTACCGCTACCGTGGCCACTCGATGAGTGACCCCGCAAAATACCGCACGAAAGAGGAGGTCGAAGACTACAAAGAAAACCGCGACCCCATCAACCAGTTCCGCAAATATTTGGATAGCAACGGCATCGCGGGCGAAGCCGCGTTCAAAAAGATTGAAGACGAAGTAAAAGCCCTCATCAAAGGCGCCGAAGACTTCGCCAAAGAATCACCCGAGCCCGCAGTGACGGAGCTGTGGACGGATATTTTGAGTTAGCCAGAAGCCTACAGCCTTCAGCTAACAGCTTAAGAGAGATTATGCAGCATTACCGTGATTTATTAGTTTGGAAAAAAGGTATGGATTTGGCGGAAGCAGTATTCCGTCAGACCGAAAGCTTTCCTAAATCACAATTATATGTACTGACCGCCCAGATGCAACGGTGTGCACTTTCAATTCCTTCTAATATTGCAGAAGGCCGGGGGCGTAATTCAGAAAGTGAATTTGCTTATTTTCTTAATGTTACACGTGGTTCGGCCTGTGAGTTGCAGACACAAATTGAATTGGCAGAGCGGCTGAATTTTATGACTACGGAAAACGGAAAATTGCTATCTGCGCGATGTGAAGAGATATTGCGCATGGTACATGGCTTGCGCACAACGTTAAAATCAAACGCTAAAAAAGCTGTTGGCTCAAAGCTGTCGGCTGTAGGCTAATTGAGGAGAATATATGACAATGCAAACAGTCCGAGTAGCCCTGCGTGACGCTATGGCCGAGGAAATGCGCCGCGACCCTGACGTGTTCGTCATGGGTGAGGAAGTCGCCGAATATCAGGGCGCGTATAAAGTGACCGAAGGGCTGCTTGCCGAATTTGGCGCGAAGCGCGTGGTCGATACGCCCATTACCGAGCACGGTTTTGCAGGCCTCGCCGTCGGCGCGGCGTTTCAGGGCTTGAAGCCCGTGGTCGAATTCATGACCTGGAACTTCGCCATGCAGGCAATCGACCAGATCCTTAATTCTGCCGCAAAAACTTTGTACATGAGCGGCGGACAAGTGAAATCGCCCATCGTGTTCCGCGGGCCCAACGGTGCCGCAAGCCGCGTGGGTGCGCAGCACAGCCAATGCTACGCCAGCTGGTACGCGCACTGCCCGGGTTTGAAAGTAGTCGCGCCGTATGACGCGGCCGATGCGAAGGGCCTGCTGAAAGCCGCCATCCGCGACCCGAACCCGGTTATTTTTCTCGAGAACGAAATCACCTATGGCTGGCAGTTTGAAGTGCCGCAAGGGGGAGAAGCTGGTGACGACCATATTGTGCCCATCGGTAAAGCACTGGTGCGCCGCCCGGGGAAAGACGTGACGATTGTCGCGTTCAGCATTTGCGTGAAATACGCGCTTGATGCGGCCGAAAAACTGAAAGCCGAAGGTATCGACGCCGAGGTGATTGACCTGCGCACCCTGCGCCCGCTCGATAAACAAGCCATCATCGATTCCGTGCGCAAAACGCACCGGCTGATTTCGGTGGAAGAAGGCTGGCCCGTCGCGGGCATCGGTTCCGAAATCGCCGCGATTGCGATGGAAGAATTGTTCGACGAGCTGGATGCGCCGGTCGTGCGCGTGACGGGGAAAGATGTGCCGCTGCCCTACGCCGCCAACCTCGAAAAACTGGCACTACCGACGGCCGATGACGTGGTCGACGCCGCCCGTGAAATCTGCAAACCGCGCAGCAAAGCGGCTTAATATGCGTCTTATTTCTGCACTGATGCTCGGCACGGCACTGTTCGCCACAACAGCCTTCGCGGTTGACCTGCAGCCCATTCGCAGCATCACGGTGCAGGGCGAGGCCAAGCACAAGGTGGTGCCCGATGAGGCACATATACGCGTGAACCTCAATTCACAGGAAAAGCAGATGGGCGCAGCCAAAGCGGCCAATGACAAGAAATTAGCGAAGCTGATGGGCATCGTAAAATCCGCAAGCATCGACGAGAAAAAAGTGCGGACCGAGTCGTCGAACGTGCAGCCGGTTTATAATTATAAGGATGTGCAAGTAAGCATCCTCACCCAAGAGGAGTGCAAAGCGTATCTGCAAAACGTAACCAAAACGCCAGGTATCACCCAGACCTGCCCTGCAAGAACTGAGCGAAAGCAATTCCTGGAAGGTTACCGCGTGCAAGCTAACCTCGATATCACCGTCGGTGATACCGGTAAACTTGCCGGTCTGCTGGAAAACATCACGAATGCCGGTTTAGAGAAAGGTGCTAATACGGAGTGGGGCGATCTGCTGAGCATGTATTATACGCTATCCAACCCCGATAAGCTGCGCGACGACATGCTCAGCGAAGCTATCAAGAACGCGCGCGCCAAGGCCGATAAAATGGCCGCCGCAGCAGGCGCTCTTATTGGCGCTGTGTATCAGATCAACGAAGGTGGCGTTGCCACCTATCAGCCGCAGCCCATGCCGATGATGGCTATGGCCGCCAACGCGCCCATGGCGAAGGCTGAGCTGGCCGTTGCTCCTCCCGCTGGTGAACAGGAAGTTGCTTCCAGTGTGACCATTACGTATGAATTAAAATAACCAGAGGACATCCAATGCCCATCGAAATTACCATGCCCGCCTTGTCGCCCACCATGACCGAGGGCAACCTCGCCAAATGGGTCAAAAAAGAGGGCGACAAAGTGAAAGCGGGCGATGTCATCGCTGAAATCGAAACCGACAAGGCGACGATGGAAGTGGAAGCGGTCGACGAAGGCACGCTGGGCAAATTCGTGGTGCCTGCGGGTACTGAGGGCGTGAAAGTAAACGCCGTGATCGCCTTGCTGCTGGAAGCGGGCGAAGACAAAAAAGCACTCGATAGCTGGAAGCCGAAGGAGCAGCCGAAGGCGGAGAAGCCGACAGCTGACAGCTCACAGCCTACAGCTAAGGTAGATGTTGCAGCAACTATGACAGCTTCGGCGGTAGTAGCGCCGGTCGCGACGAAGGCTCCGGCCGCGCCACTGGCACCTGCTGTTGGCTCTGGGCTGTCGGCTGTCGGCTCAGGCCGCGTTAAAGCCTCGCCGCTTGCCAAGCGCGCCGCCGCCGCCAAAGGCATCGACCTTACGGGTGTGGTGGGTTCAGGCCCCGGTGGCCGCATCGTGATGGCCGACATTGAAGCAGGCGTGGGCCGCAGCGGCGGCGGTGCGGTGCGCCGCAATCCGGTCGAGTTTGTACAGGTGCCGAACAACTCCATGCGCAAAGTGATCGCGCGTCGATTGCTGGAATCCAAACAACAGGTGCCGCATTTCTACCTTACCGTGGCGATTGAAATGGACGCGCTGATGCAGGTGCGCGCGCAACTAAACGCCGAAGTGGAACGCAAAACCGCCAAGGGGGCCGCGCCCGCCTATAAATTGTCGGTGAATGACATGATCATCAAAGCCACCGCCATGGCCCTGCGCGACAAACCCAGCTGCAACGTGAGCTGGTACGACGACGCCATCGTGCAATATAACAACGTCGATGTCTCGGTTGCCGTCGCGACCGATGGCGGGTTGATCACCCCCATTATCCGCAACGCCGACCAGAAATCGCTGCCACAAATTTCCGCTGAAATGAAAGACCTCGCGGGCAGGGCTCGCGCCAATAAATTGAAGCCGGAAGAATTCCAAGGCGGCGGATTCAGCATTTCCAATCTTGGTATGTTTGGTGTCAGCACCTTCCAAGCGATTATTAATCCACCCCAAGCCTGCATCCTCGCGGTGGGTGCCAGCGAAACCAAACTGGTAAAACGCGGCGGCGACATAAGCGAAGTGCAGGTGATGAACGCAACGCTTTCCGTCGACCACCGTGCGGTCGACGGCGCACTCGGCGCCGAATGGCTGCAAATCATGAAACGCTACATCGAAAACCCGATTCTGATGTTTGTCTAGCAAGCTGTCATTCCCCGAATAATTATAGGGGAATCCAGCGCGGCGAGTCTTCGCCGCTAAAATTTACTGGTTATAGTCGTTCCAATTTTAATTGGGACGACTATGAATGCCTGCGAAGCAGGAATTCCGCCGCGAAGCGAGCGTGACCCCAAATAAAAATATCTCATTTTTATTTGGAAAAACTATATGTCTTGTGCTTCGCACGCTGAATTCCCGCTTTCGCGGGAATGACAAGGCGGTGAGTGTTTGCTACAATCCAATCATGGCATCCCAAATCTGCACCCATTGCGGCTACGAAGGCAAAGCGGTCAACCCGCCAAGCGACGCCACACCCGAGGCGCAAAGCGAAACCGGGAAAGCCTTCGACCGGATATGCCGCGTGATTTTTGCGTTGACCTTCATCCCGGTCAAACCCATTGCCCAAGCCATCGCCGCGCCGTTTTATGTCCTGATCTGGCTGGTGCGCAGCATTTTTCATATTTCCAATAAACGGCACTGCCCCAATTGCGGCCTGCCGCTGATGGTGAGCCTGAAAAGCGACGCGGGCTGGCTCGCCAAACGCAAGCAAGAGGTGAAAGCGGGGGTGGTGAAGTTCGAGGAGAAAAAAGAAGTCGTCGCCTTCGGTCGCGAAGTAAAACTGCCCGAACCCGAGCAACCCGCCGTCGATTTCGAAGCACCGTTCGACGAGTTTGAAGCCCCCATTGCCACGCTACCCTCGGTCGATAAAATTCTTGCCGAAGTGGCGCCTGATCCTGCCGAACTTGCGGTATCCGAGCTAGTGCCAGAGCCCGCCGCCCCTGCTGCAATGCAGCAGAAAAAAATCGATCCGGAGGCGTGGTAAACGCAGCCTTTTCTTGATGCGCGCAGCATCATCCGTTACACGTCAACCCGGCTTTAAGCAGCGTGACATGTACAGGAGTATTTATGGCAGACCAATTCGATGCAGTGGTAATCGGCGGCGGGCCGGGCGGGTATGTGGCGGCTATTCGCCTCAGCCAACTGGGCAAAAAAGTCGCGCTGGTCGAACGTGAGCATCTGGGCGGCATCTGCCTGAACTGGGGCTGCATCCCAACCAAAGCGCTGCTGCGCTCGGCGGAAGTGTTTCATCTGATTCAGCATAGTGCGGATTATGGCATCAGCGTGAAGGGTGCCACGTTCGACATGGCGGCCATCGTGAAGCGCTCGCGCGGCGTGGCCGAACAAATGAAAAAAGGCATCGGTTTTCTGATGAAGAAACACAAAGTCACCGTATTCGAAGGCTCGGGTGCACTCGCCGGTAAAGGCAAAGTGCTCGTCACGGGACCTGACAAAAAGAAACTGGCCGAACTGGAAGCGAAAGCGATTATTCTGGCAACGGGTGCGCGTGCGCGCAATTTGCCGGGGCTCGAAGCCGACGGCAAACTGGTGTGGGACTACCGCGCCGCTATGGTTCCAGGCGTTACGCCGAAATCGTTGCTGGTCATGGGCTCCGGCGCCATCGGCATCGAATTCGCGAGTTTCTATAACACGCTCGGCGTCGATGTCACCGTCGTGGAACTACTCGACCGCGTGATGCCGGTGGAGGACGAAGAAATTTCGAAATTCGCGCAGAAACAGTTCGAAAAACAGGGCATGAAAATCCGCACCGGTTCGGTGGTGAAGGAACTGAAAAAAGGCAAAAACAACGTCACCGCCGTGATTGAAAAAGACGGCAAAAAAGAATCGCTGACGGTCGACCGCGTCATTTCCGCCGTGGGCATTGTGGCTAACACCGAAGGGCTGGGGCTCGAGGGCACCAAAGTGAAGCTCGAACGCGGGCATATCATCGTCGACAATAACTGCCAAACGCACGAGCCGGGCGTGTACGCCATCGGCGACATCACCGGCGCGCCGTGGCTCGCGCACAAGGCCAGCCACGAAGGCGTCATCGCCGCCGAGCACATCGCGGGTGGTCACCCCCACGCCATGAAACGCGAAAACATTCCCGGCTGCACCTATTGCCACCCGCAGGTCGCTAGTGTGGGCCTAACCGAGAAAGCCGCGAAGGAAAAAGGCTACGAGCTGAAAATCGGCCGTTTCCCGTTCATGGGCAACGGCAAGGCCGTGGCATTGGGCGAGCCTGAGGGCTTGGTGAAAACCATTTTCGACGCCAAAACCGGCGAGCTGCTCGGCGCGCATTTAGTGGGCGCGGAAGTGACGGAACTGGTGCAGGGTTTTGTCATCGGCAAACAGGCCGAACTCACCGAAGCCGATTTTATGGCCACCATTTTCCCGCACCCGACCCTAAGCGAAATGATGCATGAAAGCGTGCTCGATGCCTACGGCCGGGCATTGCATATATAGCTATGCAAGATGATGAACTCTCATTTGAAGATGAATTCGCCAATGAATTTGGCGGTCGTTGGCATGAGCATGATGACAAGCTTGTCGGTACATTCGAGGACGCAGCTTATGCCGAAAAACTTGCGGATTATTTTGACAAATTTGCAACGTCTTATGAGATGAATCGACACGGAAACGAAGCGGTAATTACGGTCTTAAAACCCTCGCGGGCTATGGAATGTGCATACGTGGTCTGTGATAAGTTTCGCAAACCAGAAAATGGGCATGTTACCGTTAAAGGGATCATTGAACGGTTTGGTTTTGGCCGCACAGGCCATGGGATAGACAGGTAAGGATGTTTATCCTAAGATTGCCGGTGTCGAATAGGTGCGCGTAAGGCCACTAGGCATTTCCAAGTTTTTCTGTTACATTCATATTAAGCGCTCCAAACAGCGCAGCCATCGGCCAAGTGTTCGTATCATCCTCGGAGGGTTATGAAACGCAAAGCCGTGCCGCTATTTTTCCGCACCGTGTATGACGATGCCGCGCTCGACGATTGTTTCCACGACCTCATCCGCGCCAAAATGTCCGAGCAGGACAAAATCGAAATCGGCTGCCTCATCCAGTATTTCATGATTTTGAAATCGAACCGGCTGTTTCGCCTACCCATCGACATCACCAAACACCGCCAGGGCGAGGGGCCGGATTTCACCGTGTGCGACGCGAGCGGCCTGTTCGGCGTGGAAATGACCAAAGTGACGACGGCGGATTATCAGGTGTGGCTGAAGCGGCGCAAGCGCTACCGCCCCATCCGCGACCTCAGCGAATTTATGGAATACCGGCCCGAGCAGCGGGTGGCGGCACTCGCGGGCCTGCGCGTGCTGCGCAAAAACTACAAAATCGAGAATTACTACGCCAGCGTGCCCGACATGACGGCGTGCGATTTAGTGCTTGAGGAAGACGGCGACACCGCCATGAACGAAGCCGTGCTGATGGAGTTACTCCGCGCCGAGATGAAAAAACTGCGCCTGCAACGCTACTGTTGCATTTCCATGATTTCGGGCTCCGTGCTCTACCACGCCATCAACACCGACGACGCACAGGTGCTGTATGCCCCGGAAATCCGCCCCCAATGGCTACTGGCCGATGGGCCTAGTTTACGAATGCAATAGGAGCCACCATCATATAACTTTCATGCAACTGTCATCAAACTGACATGTTCGGCAATTATAATGCTTGAAGAACACCCTATGGGCTTCATCAAACGCGATGCACTCAAACGACGCATATTCAGCGAATTCGAAAACCAGGTTTGTCACCAGGCATGTCGCTCGTCTTTCAGAATCCAATCGCAAGTTAGGACATGGTAGCATCGGGGCTATTTTAATTGCTGGCGGCGAACCTTTCTTCGAGAACAGCAAAGATATTGTGCGATATGCATCCCTTACGCCGAAAGCCAAAGACTTGGTTAAGGCCTCGGAGAATTTCATCAAAGTTTTCTGGAAGGAAATGGATAAGCGTTTTGATTCGATGCAGCCTGAGGAAATTCTTGGTTCTGGCGCAGGTGGATTTGGAACCACGCCCTGCGAATTTTTACAAAACCCCGATATTGTTACCCCCAGTAACTGGAAGATATTTTCGCATGCCGTGGATAGTGGGCTTTATACCAAAGACGAGCTAACAATATTGCTTAACCTGATGGCTGAAACGGTCATCGAAGGAGCAAATGCAGCAGTCAAAATTAAGGCAGAACCTTTTAATCCCGAATTCAGACAGGAACTGGCAGTGCAACATCTGCGCTCGGCCGAGCTCTCCGCAATATTGCTGACGCATGTTTATAAAAAGCGTTCGGTTGATAGTGAAAAAGATGTGCGTTTTGAGGATTGGGAAAAGATATACCCGAATGCATCGCGCATGGGGCGAGTGCTGGAATATTACGACGACATCCTTGATATATTCGATGACCTGCGCGACGAGCGTCGCACCGGTAACCCTAACGCCAATACGATTATTGCTGAATATTACCAGTTGCTGAGTAAAAAACAGCCTGAGATACGGGACGAATGCCTGCAGCAACTAAATAACTATCTCGATTCTGCTGACGCAAAACATAGCGGACGCTTTACCCTGAACGACATGCCTTCCGACTTGCGGTTGGCCCTTTACGAAGTCATCCACAAAAGTGAACGCGAGCTATCAGTAGTGAAAGAGCGCGCGCCTCACTTCGCCGACAGCGTAGCGTATCATCTCTCGCTCGACATGATTTCGGCGCGCTTGCGCAAAGGTTGGGATGTAGAAAAACCCGTTAAAGCCACCGCTCAGCAAGGCCGCTAGCCTTACGCCCAACGCTTCGGCAGCCAGTGCTCCACTTTACCCAAACCATCCCGCGCGCGGGCTTTGAGTTTTTCGATGGTCATCACGTCTTCAATCCGGCGGCGCAGGAAGGCTTCTGTGTCGGCTAAATCCGGCGAATGGTCGTCGAGCCAAACGCGCAACGTGGTGGTGTAGACCTGCGACAGCAACAGGCGCTTGGTGTAGAAATTATAGTCGGTGCTGGTGTCGCCCGCCTCGCGCCAAATGGCGTCGACGGTGGCATAAAGCGCGGCCACCGCACGCGGCGTATTCCACGGCAGCGCATACACGCCCAATGCCCGGCGCACGGCCTCGCGATGCGCGGCTTGCTGGCGGAAGCGCACCATCACGGCGGTCGCGATACGTTCGCGGATTTTCATGGTGGGCAGGCTGTAATCGCGGCGCAGGGTTTCAATCATTTCCGCATCGGCGCGGGCGCTGGAATAATCAATCGCATCGATGGGTTTGGGGAAGGCGCGTTTCGCGGCCAGCGGCCCAAGCCCTGCCGCAAGCGCCGCGCGCGACAGTACCCCTTCGCTCCAGCCATCGAACACGATTTGCGGCAGGGCGGCGTTCAGAATCTGGTCGCGAATGTGCATGGCGCGACTATAGCGCAGTTTTGGTGGGAGATGAATGATTTTATGCCGTACGCCCTCACCCGAAAAACCAGAGGGGGTTTTTCGACCTCTCCCAAGGGAGAGGTTATGCGGTGGCGAGGTTGATAATTCGTTGGTAATGCTGGAGATACCTCTCCCGAGGGCGAGGTCTAAAATCGCCTGCGATTTTAGGGTGAGGGCGTACGGCCTCGAACTATTCCACCAACTGCAACCGGCGCTCGTCGGTGCGTTTGCGGGGGAGGCCTTGGGTCACGCGCGACAGAGGCAAGGTGAGGGCCGCGACGGTGCCGCGTTTGCGGATGGAATCGAGGGTGATGCGGCCACCGTGGCGACCCATTAATTCGAGGGCGAGCGATAGGCCAAGGCCAATGCCGCCGGTTTCAACATTGAGGTAAGCGGTGTCGCTGCCAAGTGCCGCGCGAATGCTGGTGAGCTGTGCCGGCGAAATGCCCTCGCCATGGTCGCGCACGCTGAGCACGAGGCTATCGCCCGGCTGCACGCGCACGCTCAGTTGCACCGACGCGCCATCGGCCGAGTGGCGCAAGGCGTTACTGACTAAATGCGAGCAGGCGCAGAGCAGTTTGGCGCGGTCGGCGAATACATGATAATTGCCGGGGCAATCGATGCTTAGCTGCTGGCCGCGTGCGAAGGCGTGATGTGAATGAATTTCGCTGAGTTCGGCCAGCAACCCGTCGAGCGCGAATTCCTCCTCGTCGAGTTCGAGCCGACCGGCATCCATACTGGCGATGTCGAGTAGCGCACTGATTTTCCCCAGCAGGTTCGCGCCGGAATCATGGATATGGGTGACGTATTCGCGGTACGTGTCGTGCGGCAGCGGGCCCAGCACGCCCTCTTTCATCATTTCGGCAAAACCCATAATGGCATTTAGCGGCGTGCGCAGTTCATGGCTCATGCTCGACAAAAACGCATTGCGCCCCCGGTCGCTGAGGGCAAGGGCGGATTCGGTGGCCTTCAAAGCTTCTTCGAGGGCTTTTTGTTCGCTTAAATCGCGCCACAGCACCATCACGTCGGCGCCTGCATGGGCGGGGGCTTTGATGTCGACCATCAGCCAGCGCCACGGCTCGTGCTCGTCACAGCGGGTTTGCACGAGGCAGCGGCCGTCATGGCCCTGTAACGCGCCGAGGAGCGCTTCGTTGAGGTTATATTGCTGCTGGTGATGCACGGCGTGAATCCAGTCGTGCCCGGCGCATTCGCTGGCATTCAGGCCGGTCACGCGCTCGAAATTCGCCGAAAATAAACTGAACCCAGCGTCTGCGCTCCACACGCCGAACGCATGCTCGCCGTCGACACTCAGGCGTTGCAAATAACCGCTGAGCGGCGAGGCGGGCGGTGTTTTTTGAAGCGGTGCAGTGCGGGTCGACGCCGTTTGCGGCGCATAGGCCACAGCGGCGACTTGGCTGCGAAACGCCGGTGCTGTTTGCGGCGAAGATTGACGTGCGGCGGAGGTGGATTTCCCCGCACCGTAAAAATCACGCATGAAATAAAGCCAAAACATTCGCACCCTGTCGGTCGTGATGCACCAAGCGTAGGCGGGAAGCGGCGCGCATGACGATGGAAAAACTTATCCACAGGCATTCATGCATGATTCGAAGCCGCAGGTGCGGCGTTGATGTCACAATTCTGGGCAGTACATAGGGTGACGCTGCGTCCCCCCACCAAATTTCCAGTGGAAATTTGGCTCCCCCGCAAGGGGGGAGCGAGAGAGTCACTCGTCACTTGTCACCTGCCACTCACTTAAGCCGCGAGCAGTGCGTCGAGCTTTCCGGCTTTGTCGAGGGCGTATAAATCGTCGCAGCCGCCGATATGTTGTTCGCCGATGAAAATCTGCGGCACGGTGCGGCGCCCACCCGCTTTTGCCACCATCGCCTCGCGCACGGCGTCGTCTTCGGCGTTGAGTTCTTCAAACGCAGCGCCTTTGCGTTTCAGCAAGTCTTTGGCGCGAACGCAGTAAGGGCAGTAGCCGGTGGTGTAGACGGTAATATGGGGCATGAAAATTCCGGGTTAACGTTTGATTTTGGGTGATACAGGCTGCATCATCTGCTCGAATTTTATCGCATTCTCGCCGGAAAGTTCAACTATATTTCCCTCAATCGTTGCTCCGGGAAATCGCTCTTTCAGTTGCGCACGATAGTCAGGGCGCTCACCGGTCCCTTGCTCGGCGCGCTCTTCAGCCTTCTCAATGACACCAGCGGCAAAGGTGATTGTTATGTGGTCGGGTGCGAAGCAAATGGCGCCTTTATTTCTAATCAGATTCCATAAAGGGCCGGAGCAAGCGGCATCTTCTATAAACAAACCCATCAACACTCTCCTCAAAGCATGCGCAATTTCTTTATTTATAACGCACACAACATTAAAAATCCACATCCGCATAATGCGCAGGTGGCTTCAGGCCCTGCGCGCGGTCGTCGAGCAATTCGCGAAAAGCCGGGCGGCATTTGATGAGCGCGTACCATTCCTTGACGCTTGGGTGCGGTTCCCAATCCACGTCGCCCAGAAAATCGAGGCACGATAAATGCGCGGCAGCACTGATGTCGGCGAGCGTCAGGTATTCGCCCGCCAGCCAATTCCGTTGCAGCAACAAATGGGCGATGTAGTCGAGATGGTATAATAAATTGCGCTTTCCCGCACGAATCGCGTCCGACGCCGGTTCGCCGTAGCCCATCAGGCGCTTGAAGTGTTTTTCGAACAGCACCAGTTGGCTCACTTCGCGGTCGAATTTCGCATCGAACCATTCCACCAGCCGCCGCACTTCCGCACGCTCGATGGGGCTGTTGCCGAAGAACTGGATTTCCGGGAACTGCTCGTCGAGGAATTCGCAAATCGCGTAAGCGCCGACAATGGCTTGGCCACGCTCGGTCACCAGCACCGGCACTTCGCCTGCGGGATTGAGTTGAAAAAACTCAATCCGCCGCGTCCAGAAATCTTCCTGTTTCAATTGATGCGGAATATTTTTCTCGCGCAGCATCAGCCGTATTTTGCGGCAGCTTGGCAGTAGCGGCGAATGATACAGCGTCAGCATGGCAACTTACGCAGGCGAGTTAGGCGGCGCTGTATCGCCCAACCTCAGCCCCGTCATGAGCGCCACTGCACCGCCCAGTACCAGTAGCCAGGCAGAAACCCCAGCGGCAGTCATGGCGAACGAGATGGCATCAATCACCGCGATGGGGGTGAAACTCACGGCTGCGACCGCCATAGCTTGCGCAAAGCTAAGCGATTTGCCGCGCGCCGAGGCAATGGCCGAAGCAGTGCCTGCCAGAATTGCCAACAGCACCAGGCGGCCGATATAGTTAAATACCACCAGCATTACCCATGTGAGCGCGCCAAACATCAGGTAGATTTTGGTAAGCGACGCATGCGTCCACGCAATCAGGCGGGTGGCCTGATCGTCGATCAGCGCGCGATTGATGATCAGCGTCTCCGGCGCCTTCTCAAAAAATTTACCGAGTGGATGAATCTCAGTTTTTTCCTTGGTCGTGATGTAAATATTCGTGTCGTCGATGACAATCGGCACCTCGGTTTTGGTGGGTTTGGTGGCGCCGCTTGTGTCGATAATTGCAAGCGCAAACGACTCGGATTCTTCGCCCGGCACCGCGATGTCTACACTGATGGTGGTGGCTTCCGGCTGGTCGGTTTTCAGCACGCCGTGATGCAGGGTCATGTTCGGCAATTGGCGCGCCACCTGTTGCACCAGCACATCGAAACGTGGAGGCTGCCCTTCCTGTGGCGCGAAGGCAAAGCGATGCAAAATGACCGTGCCGCTTATGAGCATGATCAAGGTCATGAGCATGACCAGCTTGAAGCTGTAGCCCAATGCGTATTTCCCCTCGTGGCGAAGGGTGCGGTAGAGTTCCGTCGAATAAAACGCACCAAAAAACATGTTAAAAAATTTCATGCTCATTCCTTCACATAGCGCGCCAGCAGCGCGGGCAGGGCGGTTTCAAGTGCCGTGGCTTTCAGCCCTAAATCGACAAAGGTTTTTGCACCGACACTCATCACATTATCGTGCGCCAGCAATCCCACCTGGTCGCGCGTCAGCATCGGCGGGAAGGGCAGTAATTCGCACAGCAGCCCTTGCAATTTCGCAATGCCCACGGGCAACGAAAGCAGCAGTGGGTGGCGGTTGATGGTGGTGCCAATCAGCTCCAGCAGTTCCTTGAAGCTGTAAGTTTTGGGCCCGCCGAGTTCGTAGGTAAGGCCACGCGCGGCCGGGGTTTCAATGCAGGCCAACACGGCGCTTGCCACATCCGTCACCAGCACTGGTTGGAATTTAGTGGTGCCGCCACCAATGAGGGGCAGGGCCGGGGCAAACATGCTCATGCGCGCGAAACGCTGGAAGAATTTATCCTCGGGCCCGGCAATCAGCGAGGGCCGCAAAATGGTCGCGTTCGGGAACCCCGCGCGCACCACCTGCTCGCCGGTAAGTTTGGTTGCGCCATAACGCGTGTCGCGTGCGCGATCGACGCCGAGGGCCGAGACATGCACCAAGGTGGCAACCCCGGCGCGCGTCGCTTCGTCGGCAATGGCGCGTGCACCATTCACGTTGATGTTCTGGAATTTCTGCCGCCCGGTTTCATACATAATGCTGACGAGGCTGACGACCGCGACCGACTCGTCAAGCTTGCCGCGCAAGGTTTCGGGCCGGGTTAAATCGGCGTGCTCGATGGCGATTTGCCCCACGCTGCCTTGCGTTTTCAGGAACTCGGCGGCGATGGTGTCGCGCACCAGCACCCGAATGCGATAGCCACGGCTGGCCAACAGATGCACCACATGCCGCCCCACAAAGCCGGAGCCGCCAACAACAGTAACTAGCTGATTTTTCATATAACCTCAGGGTTAGAAGGGTCTTAGCATGGCATTTGCGCGGTTGCAAAAGCAAATGCAGCGTTTATAGCTTGTCGCATCATATCCCCAAGCAATGAGGTTCCTATGCGACGTTTTGTTCCCCTGCTGGCCGCGTTCGGTGTGCTTAGTTTCGCCATCGCCGTGGCAGTAAACGCCGCCCCCACCAAAGTGGGCGACCATTTGCCCAGCGGCTTCAACGTGCTCGACGCGCAATCGAAACCCACCGACTATAACGCCATTGCCGGCGATAAAGGCGCGGTGCTGCTGTTCATCCGCTCCATCGATTGGTGCCCCTTCTGCCAGCTACAGGTGAAAGAATGGAACGCCTCCCGCGAACAGTTCGAAAAAGCCGGTTACCATGTGGCCGCCATTTCGTATGACAAACCCGAAATCACCGCCCGCGCCCGCGAAAAACTGAGCATCGCGCTGCCGGTTTATGCCGATGCGGGTTCTGCCATGATCAAGGCGCTCGGCATCCTTAACACCGATATCCCGAGCGACAGCGGCAAGCTGTATGGCATCCCGAACCCCACCATTTACGTGGTGAACCGCGACGGCATCATTACCCACCGCTTCGCCGAGGAAGGCTACCAGAAACGTCCCCTGATTGCCGACGTAAAAGCTGCGCTGAACCTGCAATAGCGTACTAGCGACCCACGCTAACCTGCACGCGCCCGCGCAATCGCAGTTGACGCCGCGCGCGCGGTTCAGTATACGCCCACAACCTGCAAGTGCCCAGGTGGCGGAATTGGTAGACGCACTAGCTTCAGGTGCTAGCGTTCGCAAGATCGTGCTGGTTCGAGTCCAGTCCTGGGCACCATTCATACTTCTTCCAACATCTCAGAAATGCTTTTCAATGAGGCCGCAACTGGCTCTGTTAGCTATTATCTTGTCTTGCGTCATCTCTAAGTATCTCTTGGCTTCTCGCAATCGTGGGGGTATAAGTGGGGGTACAAATCGGATGTACCCCCTATGGCGCTAACTGACAAAACAATCAAAAATGCCGCCCCCAAGAGCGTGAAGTACAAGCTCGCAGATGGTGAGGGGATGTACCTGCATATTTTTCCCAATGGTTCGAAGTATTGGCGGCTCAAATATAGGGTGGCAGGAAAAGAGAGAGTGCTTGCGTTGGGTACCTACCCACTGCTTAGCTTGGCAGGGGCGCGAGAGAAGCGTTACGAGGCTCGATTGATGCTAAGCAAGGGTATTGACCCATCCAGCGCAAAACAGGCTGAAAAACGAGCCAAGGCATACGGTGCAGCAAACACGTTTGAAGCCGTGGCAGCGGATTACTTTGCTACTTATGAAAAGAAATGGACAAAAATCCACCGCGACAAGATGTGGCGGCGCCTGGAAATCCATGTGTTTAGCTGCTTTGGCAACAAGCCCATTAAAGACATTAAGCGCCTAGAGGTGCTCGACATGGCCAAAAAAGTGGAAAAGCAGACCACGCATTTGTCGCGGCGCGTATTGCAGCTATGCAAAACAATTTTTAACCACGCTGTGATGACAGAGCGACTGGATTTTAACCCTGCCAGTGACCTATCCAAATTACTGGCGCCGCATAAGCATATAAACTACCCCACGCTCAAGCCATCCGAGATCAGCCAGTTTTTTGTGGATTTGGAAGCAGCGAAGACCGCACCACTCAATAAATTGATGATCAAGCTGCTTATGCTGACCTTCGTGCGGCAACAAGAATTGCGCTATGCTTACTGGGAGGATGTGAGCATTGATGAAGCACTATGGCGTGTGCGCGCTGAAACCATGAAAATGAAGGAAGAGCATTTGGTGCCGCTATCACGGCAGGCAATAAAAACCTTACGCCAGATTCAAGAATACAACGGTAACTACAAGCATTTATTCCCCTCGCACCGCCATAGCAAATCGGGTGTTATTAGTGAGGGCACCATCAATATGATTATCAAGCGCATGGGCTATAAGGGGCGGCTTGTAGGGCATGGCTTTCGTGCTATTGCATCCACAGTACTCAATGAGCAGGGCAGCTTTCCACCCGATGTAATCGAGCGCCAGCTAGCCCACGGGGATAAGGACGAAACGCGTGCCGCATATAACCGCGCCGAATACCTAGAGCCACGCACCAAAATGATGCAGTGGTGGGGCGATTATCTGGTTAAGCAGGGGTTGAAACTATGACCGTGCCCGCTTGGCTGCCAAATTGGCGTGATGCGTCTCAGTATCCTTCCCCTTCCAACACATCCGCGGCACGGTGGGCATGGGAATTTTTGAGAAGAAATCAAGAATATCAACATTCGTGGCAAACAATGATCGCCCCCTACATAACGATTGACGGTGAATATGACGATGATGCCGCAATGGAAATAGTGAAGCGCGATAGAATTAAAAGAAAAACACTAAAAGAAATTCATGTCGTGAGTCCAGCTAAAATTTTCATGAAAAAGTTCGGAATTACGACACTATGCGATCCTGCTAACAAATCTCCAACGATAGGTTTTGATACTCAATCAGTATCATATCTTGCAACGTCGCTCGACAAGCCTAGGCGCGTCCAGACAGTGATTAGCCAAAAAGATATGATTGTTCGATTTAGAATGGATTGGCCTTTGCGGCCACAGATTGAGCGCGCTGAAAAGCGATTAAAGGAACGGCAACAATATCTAAAGAAGCATCATGGATTACAGGTAAAAGCACCGCGCCTACAATCTGCGTTATATCAAGATTACTTGCGTGTGCTTGATGGTAGATTATGTGGTTCTAAAGCAAGAGAAATTGCTGATAGTTTATTCCCCAGTCAGCCCAATGAATACCCTGATTTTCCGATAACCAAACGTATCCGTAATTATTGGGATGCAGCGAAAAAAATGCAAAGCACGGAATATCTTTTTATTGTCGCTAACACTCCCAAATAAAACATGCATCTTATTCAGCCTATTTCCCCTCCTGTTTCTAGGCTTCTCTATGCGTATTAAACAAGGAGGTTAGAATGCATCCCATTTATGAAAATACAGACCGTCTTTTACGATTACCCGAAGTCATACGTATTACGGGATTGAGCAGGGCAACGATTTATCGATTGATGAAAGCGGGAGTTTTTCCAACGCAAGTTAAACTTACTACACAGGCCGTAGGCTGGCGATTGAGCCAAGTACACGAATGGTTGGCGAGTAGAGTTGTGTCTACTTCATTACCCGCAATTTCTTAAACACAGGCATAGAAAAAATGTTTGGCGTTGCGCAGTGCATGCAGGAATTGCATGCGATGGAATGCTCCTTTGTGCCGTGCGGAGGAGACGTTGGTAAGAAGCCGCTTGTTAAGTGGACGGATTATCAACGCCGCCGACCGACTATGGATGAATTGTGTGATTGGCAAAAGCGCTATTCCAAGGACAATGTAGGCATTGTCACTGGCGCGTTGAGTGGCATCACTGTTATTGATTCTGATAATCCGCACGTAAAAACAGGCTATCTTCAAGAAGTATTTGGTGAGACTCCCCTAATTGTGTCAACGCCACGAGGTGGAATTCATCTCTACTATCGTTATGATGGCGAAAGTAATAAAGCGGGATTAATCCATGGAGATAATCTAAAAATAGACGTTCGTGGCGAAGGCGGAATCATTATAGCGCCTCCATCAAAAAATCCGCAGAGCCACAAATCATATCAAATTATTGAAGGTGATTATAAATATATTAAAGACCTTCCACCGATGAATTCATCAGCCTTGAATTTATTTCAGCATGCTAATCCAAAGCATCAGGTTGGCAGGAATGATACAATTTTCTTGCAACTGAAAGAGTCTGTAATCCAGTGTTCTTCGCTCGATCAGTTACTTAGTATGGCATATCAATTAAATGAGAGCTTTAGTCCTCCGCTTCCATTAGCTGAGGTAAAAAGCACGGTGCGGAGCGTCTGGAAAATGAAAGAGAATGGTAAGATTTTTATTAAAGGAGATTCTTTTGTGAGAATACATAGTGAGCATATATTAAGTATTGGCAGGCAAAATGCGGATGCTTTTTTAATGCTGTGCGATTTACAGCGCTGCCACGGACATAGCGTCGAGCCATTTGCGGTAAGTCCGCTAGCTTACGCTGATCGTATTGAGAGAAGCCTACCCACAACTAAAAAAGCGCTAAGGTATCTTCAAGATCAGGGTCTT
This sequence comes from Rickettsiales bacterium, assembly GCA_046154225.1. Classification (GTDB taxonomy): domain Bacteria; phylum Pseudomonadota; class Alphaproteobacteria; order Rickettsiales; family UBA3002; genus QFOX01. The sequence goes on along the minus strand of JBJXEM010000020.1, from coordinate 26,826 downwards.
CTTATTCGAGTTCACATTGGTGGCAGGTATAAAGGAGACGCCAGCCTTTATCGTTTGGTTGGTAATAGGGGTAAAATTATTGCCCCAATATAACCTACAGTGGGGGATATAGGGGGAGAGAATAGGGGGAAATCACTCTAGCATAATGCCCGCGCCCCCAAAATTACCATTTTGGTTGCCGTATTCGTCGCTAAAAAGTAGAAGGTGTGGGTGAAAATTGTACTACTGGATCTTAATGCCACCTATGTAGAGAACACCAGCGTCCACATCTTGCCCCACGCCTACAACATTCAGGCCGAGCAGTACCGCACATGGCTGACACGGCTACTGAGTGGCTACTACGTCATTATGCTGACTGCGCGCCCTACGAGGCATGAGTGCGAAACCCTTGCCCACATAAGCAAGCTCGAGCAATGGCAGCCCAATGAGGCCTATTTTAACGACAGTGGACTGCGCGCATCCGAGTTTAAGGATATGATGCTGCGCACGCTGATATACCCCAAGCATGGTAAGCATGTCATAGGTGGCAACCGATACATAGCCCTTGAGAGTAATGCCGCCACGCGCACCATGTATGCCACGCATGGTATCCCTGCCTATACGCAAGAGCAGATTCGCAGCGATAGCAGCATCCTAGAACCCATGACATTATTTTAGCTAACTTAACTTTCATTTTACTCGAGCATTATAGGCCTCTCATGAGGTCACAAAATGCACACACCCCCCTAGGCCAAGGTACTTTTTGAGTTGATGCAAAATGCGGGTGCGCTGACCGCACTCTCTCCCTCGTTATGAACTTTCTAAATAGGGTAGTCACCCTGAATAATCGCCTGTTACGCTTGATTTCTTAACGCATCGGCCTCATGGTAGTCACTATACTCAGTGAGTGGACTTGTATGAGCGTGAGTTTAAGAGCGTATGCTGCCCATCGCAAATCACGAGGGCTAACTGGTGGCACCCTCAGGGCGGTGCAGAAGGCGCTTCTCGATGGCCGCATTAGCCTCACCTCAGATAACAAAATAGTGCCTGAGCGCGCGGATCATGAGTGGGAAAGTTCAACGGTTGGCATTTATTACCCGTCTAGCAATAAACCAGTGTTAGCTGATCCTAGCGGGATGGCGAAAACATATGCCATAATACGCGCCGCGCGTGATGCCAACCGCTTAGAGATTGAGCGCCTTGAGCTTGCCACGAAGCGTGGCACTTACGTCGAGGTTAGCAAGGTGCGCGCGGAGTTCGAGCAGATACTGTATGTGCTGCGCTCCGAGATTGAACCCATACCGGCGCGCGTAAAGGCGCAGGCGCCAGAGATGCCGCACGACACGATGATACTCATTGAGCGTATGGTGCAACAGGCGATGAACAACGTGATGCGTTATGACCCTACTGCCTGATTCGCCTCGCACAACACCAGAACTTTACGCATTGGCGGCTGATAGCTCTCTAGCATGCATAGCAATCAAACTTATTGCGCTAGCGCCACATCGCTAAAACGGATTATAAATTCAGGGCTATCTATGCTACTGCGCTGCGACAAGCTCATCTCGCTGAAACAATCGTCTGCACCAGAGATAAATGTCCCCGAGAATATTACCGCGTTACCCTCTTTCATAGCAGCTACTTTGTTGAATAGGGCCGAATTGGGTGCCAACATAGTGCGGCCAGATATGTCGTCCGATAAGTCATTATTATGCGTTTGAACTGTAATGTCATGGTCGAGCTGGATAGCGAGCACTCCTTTGCCATCGTTGTTTGATGAAAGCTTTTCAATCGTGCCTAGCCAATTTATCGCTTTGCGTGATGGCAATAGTTTGCATATCGCTTGCTTGCGGCTGGCCCGTGCCCGTCCCTTGAGCATGTCATTGGGTGCCGAAGAGAACTCATTACGGGCGTGCTGAATGATCTGATAGAAGGCAGCTTGATCAGCTGGAATTTGTGGGGTCACAGGCTTTGGTGGCATAGGCGTTTGTGGAATAGGAGCGCTGTTATTAGCGTTTATAGCTACAGGGGGTGCCTCATAATTAGCTGAATCCGATGATTTCTTAGAGCCGTTAACGCTAACGGAAATGATTGCTGCACCGACAATCAGTATGCATATCGCTGCCACTGTTTTGCAAAATAACACCGCGATACGCTTTATACGATTTTTGGGCTTGGTGGATTGGTTTTCCATATTTCCTCGCATGATGATGTTGGCGGCTGATTACTATGAGATGGGCTATCAATGCCCATCATAATGGCATGATTTATTTCCTGTCTTGAGTATCGACGGTCACTTGTGCAGCCTCGTCTTTTAGCACCATATTCTGTACGGCGACTGTGGCTAACATAAAAATAATGATGAAGCCCCAAAAGCCTAGTCCTAGCCAATAAGTAAGACCAGCAGCGGTAATAAGGCCGAGGATCGCGGCGACAATCCATCTATTCAAATCACGTTCTTTTTTTGTGCTCATAACTTCTCCGTAGGTGCATAGGTTTATGCAACCACCATCACTGTGATCGGGGAGTTAGAAAACCTGCAAATAGAGAGGTCGCGCATGTCTTTGGGCTTGCGCCTTGAACATACACATGCGCCTCCCCGACCATACGGTAGGGGAGTGCTTGCGGTGCACTGGGACCGCTATTTGCAGAGGTTTCTAAGGCCCCAGAAACGTTACAAAACGCTTCCGTCACTTGGATATAGCAAATAGGTTATTTTTGCAAACTCCATAATTGTATAGGTGTGCACAGTGCATGTGCCGTCAAGTAATCGACCTAATCGCAGTGACTTCATACGTCCGCCAATTTCTTATGCTGATTTTGTATCTGAAACTTCATTATCGGCAAGCAACGGTAGTGTGCTTAAAAGTGATACGCGGAGTTTGCATCAATCAATGTGGACCAATATTTGCAAGCTTTAACATTGGCTTGGTGAGTGAGCTCGAAAGAGCAAAAATTTCTGGAGTTGTTACACCATTAACCACCACCATAACACGGCACAATTTCGTCGAATTTACTGTGACTGCGCATTTGCCGCTGGCCATTGCCAGCCCTCGTGGCCTTGGCCGTGCTCGATAATGATTTCAGGTTTTGCGTTGCTCGGGAAACGTGCCGCGTAGGCGTGGGCAATGCTAAATGGCACGGTGGTATCGTCCGCACCCACGTAATGGCGTTGGGGGATAGTGGTGAGCGCCGCCCAATCATCCGCCGGGTTGAGCGAGCCTGTCAGCGGCGTTAAGCCATGGTGGCGCACCCATGCAGCGGTATCGAGGTTGGCCGCAATGGTGGTAAGCCCCGCCACATCCGCACGGCGGGCGGCAATGAGTGCCGCCATAACACCCCCGCCGGAATAGCCGGCAAGCTTCACCTGCTTTGCGCCATACTCCGCTTTTAGCTGATCGATGGCCGCGTTCATTACCGCCACGAGGCGTGGGTGGAAACGCGCCTCAGTCCAATCACTTTGCGTGCAAGCATCGCTCATCACAAACTGGCATGGCCGTGCGAGATAAACAACGTTACCCGGTATGGTGAGGGCTAAGCGCAACCCCTCAGCGTTGATGGGGGTGGGGTCGAGCGATGGGGTGTGCTGATTCAGCCACGCCAGCCCATCCCCCTCGATCATGATGTTGAGTACCTCAGCCGCTGCGGTTTTTTCGGGCGCTGGCCCCGCCGACCAAATCCGGTAGCTTTGCGCCTCAATCACATTTGCGTGCCAGCCGGCCTTATCAACCTGGCTTTCCGCAATGGCGGTGCGTATGGCGGGTGTTGGCACGCTGCTACAGGCCACAAGCGCCAGCGCGGCGCAGCCCAGCACAGCGCGCCGCAACCACAGGGCGAATGGTGCACTATCATCGCTCATCATCGCCGTTCACTGGGCGTTTGATGGCCATGAAGGAAATTACACTTGCTATGCAGTAAATAGCACATTAATCGATTCCTGATTATACATGAGGTAGATAGCAACGGTTGTTACATGCCCTTTTATCATCCGTAACACAAAAAAGGGATTTTTATGCGCAACCGTTTCACCACCAGCACCGCACTTGTTTTAAACTTCCAAGGCGTGCGCCACGCAGCCCTGCTGATGCTGACACTGGGTGGCCTTGCTGCCCCCATGAGCGCAAGTGCACAAGCAGTCTGTGGCGCTGTTGTTTCTGCGAATGGCGCAGGGTGTGGACTGCAAACCAGTGTTAACACCACCATTAATAGCGGCGTCACTATATCGGGTACTGTCGATGGATTTTTCGATGACGTCGCTGCGTTTACCAACGATGGCACCATTAACGCCACGGGTAGCCAGGGATTTCTATTGGGTAACAGCACCCTTACCACCCTCACCAACACCGGTACTATCACCGCAAACGTTCAAGGCATTCTTAATCAAAACGCAAGCACCATCGGCACCCTCAATAACTCGGGCACCATCTCGGGGACTGGTGCTGGTAGCCGTGGAATTCTCAATCAAAATTCAAGCACCATCGGCACCATCACCAACCAAACGGGCGGCACCATCAGCGGAGGTGTTGGTATTTTTAATGATGGTTCGGGATCACGCATCACCACCCTGACTAACCAAGCTGGCGGCACGATTAGTGGGATTTCGAACCGAGACTCCGCCAGCATCACCACCCTTACCAATGCGGGCATGATTAGTGGGGATATTAACAACACTGCGATTAATAATAGCGACGCCACCATCACCACGCTCACCAACTCAGGCACCATCAGCGGAAGATTTGGGATTTTACAGCGTGATGCGGGCAGTACCATCACCACCCTCACCAACTCGGGGACGATCAGCGGGGGAACTGGCATTTTTAATGATAGGGGCTTAATCACCACCCTTAACAACTCAGGCACCATCCGAGGGACTGCAGATAATGGGATTACCAATGGTAGCGGTTCAGGCAGAATCACCACCCTTACCAACTCGGGCACGATAGAAGCCACTGGCATGAGCGGCTTTGGGGTTAGTAGCGACGAAACGCTCACCACGCTGAATAACGAGGCGGCCGGGGTCATCAGCGGGCCAACAGGTTCTATTGCTATCAACCATGTTTCTGGAACCACCACCATTAACAATGCGGGCACGCTGAATGGCAATGTGACGCTTGGGGAGGTGGGCAACCTGAACATCACCGGCAATAACACGGCGGTGATTAATGGCGATGTATCGGCCAATACTGGTTTCTCGGGCGGTAACGTGGCCGTCACCAGCGGCAGCCGCTACACCAACAATACGAACGCGGATTTCAATGTGGAAAGCTTCACCATTGCCAACACTGCGCGGTTGAGCACCAACGGTGCAAGCTACACGGTGCGCACTGGTGCGCTTTCCAACGGGTTCACCAACAACGGCACCTTGAATTTGGTGAACAACACCACCACGAATATCATCGGAGATTATACGCAATCTGCTGGCGGTACATTATCCATCGGCGCCAGCAGCGACGCCAGCTTCGGTAGGCTTTCCATACTTGGGGATGCGACATTTGCTGCGGGCAGCACCCTTGCGGTGGATGTGATTGGCACCACTGGCAGTTTCACCAACGGGCTGAGCGATGTGGTGACGACCACCGGCACCCTTAGCTCGACCACCCTGAACATCACCGACAACAGCCGGTTGTGGGATTTTGAATCCGTTTCCGATAGCAACAGCATCAGCTTTAATGCCATCCAAGTTTCGGCGATTGCCGAGAGCAATGCGGCGGCGGTGGGTAACGTTAACCGTGGTGCAGCGAGTGCACTGACGACCCTGACGGATAACGGCGCCAACCAAGCCATTACCAATGCCTTCGCCACCCTGACGACGGATGCGGAAATTGCGAGTGCGGTGAATGCCACGGTGCCCAACATTAACAACGCCATCAACAACACCAACTTCGCAACGCTCGGCGTCATTCAATCGACCATCGCGGATCGTCAGGCGGGCACCGGTAAATCGGGCGGTAACGGCTTCATCATCGCTGATCAGCATTTCTGGGCGCGGCCCTTTGGCACCTTCAATAACCAAGACGGCAAGGACGGCATCACGGGTTCGGATGGCCAAACCTACGGCATCACCATCGGGGCGGACGGTAAAACCGCATCCGGCACCACGCTTGGGCTTGCGGGCACCTATGCAAACGCCAGCCAAGAAACGGATGATGGCCGGCAGGACGCGACCACCAACAGCTATCATGTGGCTGCGTATGGTAGCCACACCATCGCCCCCGCGACCGACCTGATCTTCGAGATTGGCGGCGGGTATAACGACAACAACTCCGACCGCACCATCAATTTCGGCGGGCTGAACTCCACGGCCGAGGGCGACTACGCCAGCTTCAGCGGCAACATTGGTGCGGGCATTCGTCACACCATTGCGCTCGCGCCGCGCACCTTCCTTCGCCCGGAAGCGCGGATTGATTACACCGTGCTTTACAGCGAATCGTACAGCGAATCCGGTGCGGGGGCGCTGAATTTGAATGTCGAGGACCAGTATTTCGATGAGTTGGTGCCACTGGTGGGTGCTCGCCTTGATCATGGCGTCAGCGATCGCTGGAACGTGAGTGCAAATGCGGGGGTGGGCTATGATCTGCTCAACCGTGGCAACTCGATCGCCTCGTCGTTTGTTGGTGGCGGCGGCGGCTTTGCAGTACAAGGCATCGAGAACTCGCCATTTATATTCCGCACCGGCATCGACACCACCTACCGCGCAGACGATACCACCAGCTTCAACCTCGCCTACGTGCGCGAGGACGAGGGTTCGGATGCGCAGTTCCAGTCCGTGTTCTTGACCGCACGCTACGCATTCTAGGGCGGCTTTGGCTAGGTAAAATCGGCGGCGACTGGCAGTGACGCTGGCATTTTTACGTCGTGGGGAAAGCAAGCGCAGCACCATTGCAACAATGTCGCCGCTCACCTAACGCGCAGTGAGGTAGTTGATTCTCAGGGACACTACAGGGACACTTGCTCGTGAAAAACACTGATTCGTGGTGATAGGCAGAAACACGCGCCGATAATTAAGTAGCTGTTATCACTATCTTCTTGATTCTCTCATTCTCCCCTATTGTCGTGTATTTTTGTTTACGAGAGGTCTGATACACTTTTATGTTTCACGCAGGCCATGATATTGAAATGCATGCGTTGCTTGCACCAGCTCTCGGGGGTACAAGTGGGGGTATAAAATATTCTAAATAATAAACTTATTATTCAATACAAAGTGTTGTTATGCATAAACGGGGGCAGTCCTGGCACCACCCTTCGCCTTCGGCTTCGGGTGGCTTACGCCACTTTGCGTAAGTCGCGCGAAGGCGTCTTTAGGCGAAGGAGTGTCCCTCGAAGCTCACGAAGTGAGCGTAGTGGGACCGGTGAGGTTCGTTTAACGTCCGCTAGGCGACACCACTAGGTTTTCTGCAGGTCTCTCGCGATTTCTAGTGCAAGTCTTTAGGCAGTTTTTCCAACTGTAAACGCAAAGTAGGCTAGCGTTTTTCGAACTTTTGCACCTTATCGATGGCGTTTTCTGCCATGCGGCGCAAACGCCTGGTGGGTGTTATTTAGCCCAGAATTGTTCGTGTTGGCAGAGTGACTGATAGAGGCGTTCTGCAACGACTGCGGCTTCGTGGCTAGCATCGCCCATGGCTACCAGCTGGTCATAATGCCGGGTGGCGTTTGGTATATCACCGAGTTTTTCGTACAGTGAAACTTTGAGCGCCACCGCGCGCCAGATGGGATGAAACTGGTGTTCAGGCTTGCAGGTATAATCGCATAAGCGCATGGCCCATGACGCGGCACTGGGAATAGCATCGCGCAGATCAAAAACACCGCGCGCAGCATCGAGCACGGTTTCCAAGCGCAGTTTATGGCCGCACTCTACCTCGGCATCCAGCGCTTGAATAGCCGCGCCGATATTTCCTTCCGTGTTCAGCACGCAGCGAATGAGTGCATTTGCGGTGTAAGTTTTCATAAACTTTACTTATCGCAAATGCGATGAGTGCAATATGAAGATTTGATGAAATAAAAACAGAATTTCGTTGCCAATATGCGTTTGAATCATGATTCTCTCTCTCTCTCTCTCTCTCTGTTCACTAAATAATGATGCCTCTTCGAATCTGTCTTTACTCATTTGGTTATTCGCGGATCTTGCCAGAATCGCGTTGTACTCTTCATGGTGTCACATACCACTGTGGATTCAGGCTACGATAAATCGGTTTCTACCTGTGCCAAGCATCACTTGGCTAAGCATGTATTGTGCAGTATAATCGCGCCGGAAGGTAGTGCATGACATTGGAAGCCCCGCCGAATCAAAAATACAAAATGCAGCTGCGTGAACACATGCGGCCGGATTTTACGGTCGACCAGCATTGGGACCACTACACGGCCGACGACCATGCCATTTGGCGGGAACTTTACGCGCGCCAATCAGCGCTGATGCCGGGGCGCGCCTGTCACGAATTTATCGACGGGCTGAAACAGATGGACATGAGCGGCGGTGTGCCGCGCTTCGACCAGCTCAGCGAGATTTTAATGAAACGCACCGGCTGGCAGGTAGTGGCTGTTTCGGGCGCGGTGCCGGGCCCTATATTTTTCGACCACCTCGCCAATCGCCGCTTCCCCGCGACCGATTGGATTCGCACCCGCGAGCAAATGGCGTATCTGCAAGAGCCCGATGTATTTCACGATATTTTCGGCCATGTGCCGCTGCTGATTAACCCCATTTTTGCCGATTACATGCAGGCCTATGGCCAAGGCGGGCTGAAGGCGCAGGCGCTCAAAGGGATTAAGAATCTGGGCCGGCTGTATTGGTACACGGTCGAATTCGGCCTGATTCGCAGCAAGCGCGACAATAACGAGCTGCGTATTTACGGCGCCGGTATTCTCTCGTCGTCCGAGGAAACCGTGTATAGCCTCACCAGCCCCAAACCGCAGCGCGTGGCGTTCGACATCAAACGCATAATGCGCACGGATTTTCACATCACCGATTTGCAGGAACTCTATTTTGTCATCGACGATTTCGAGCAGCTGTTCGACGCCACCCGACCCGATTTCGCGCCGTATTATGACGAACTGCGTGGCCAGCCTTCCCACAAACCGACCGATACGGTGCCGGGCGACCAGCTGATTGCCATTGGCTAAAGCATAAATGATCGCAGCAACGACTGGTGAATTCGCCCTGCTCAAAATGTTGCGATGCAGCATAAACTCTTCATCTAAACGTCACATTTCTAAGCGTTATTTTGCGTAAAGTGGAAGTTGAAACACTCACGCAATCTGGCGCGGCATGACATTGGAATCGGAAGAGGGCGACCCGCTTGAAACCACCCATCGGGTAAGGGTGGAGCCTCACGCGCACGCCGCTCGGGCGGAAGGGCTGTACCGCAATGGCCGCCAGATGTTCGATGTCTGGCTCGATTTGGTACCGCCGTTCCTGCGCAACTATTACATCGACACCCTAACCAGCAGCAAAGATTTCCAAGGCCGCGATGCCTCGCGCATGTTTCGGCGTCTGAGCAAACAGCATGGCAACCCCGACCTCGACCAGACCGAAATGCAGCGCACCTGCAACGATCGTCTGTGGACGCATAACGAGGATGGCTCGCTGAATTACATCGAGTCGAGCGACATTGTGCCGTTATTTGCACCGGGGCACGAAGCCGACTGGCCGAACCTACTGCTCACCGCCAACCATGCGCGCGCGGGAAAAACCGAAGATTTGTCGGAGCTGATGAAGGGATTTCGCAAACTTGGCGAAGATGCGTGGGACCGCGAGATTGATCTGTGCCGCCTGAGCCATGGCGTGCCGCCGGGCGACACACGCGGCAAAACCATCATCGCGCTCGCGTGCCATACTGAAAGCGACATTTTCCTGAATGGCGCCGAGTTGATCGACCGGCGCATTGCGCTACAGGAAGACGTGAATATCGACCATCCCGCCAAGCGCACGCGCGCGCACATGTCGCCGGTGTCGCCTCGGTTGGCCAAGCTGATATTAAAAACACTGGTAGAGCCCGATCCTGCACGGCCCAAACTGGTCGACCTCGCGCGCGCCAAGGAGGAATACGCCAATACCCCCTTCGTGGCCGACGACCATGACGCGGGGCTGGTTATCCGCGCCGATGCAACGCGCATCGCCCAGCGCATCAAGCTGGAAGGTTTCAGCAAAGGTGCGGAAGGCGTGGCCAGTGCGTTACGCTTTTTGTTCGCGGAACATGCGGCGCTTGGCCAGCGGATACATATTCGCGAGGCGGATGGCAGCACCCGGGTGGCAACAGATGCTGACATGAAACAAATCATCAGCAACATCGGCATACTCTCCATTTCCCCCGGCGAAGTGCCGTTGTCAAAAGCGGAGCGCGACGTGGTGGGCATGCGCCGCGTCACCCTCGTCAACACCAACGACTACACCGCGGGCCATTTGGTGCTGCCCAACAAAAAAGCCTACGACCGCTGGTCGGACCGTTTGGTGCCGATTGAGGGCACCACCGAAGAATCCGGCCACAGCGTGAAGGCAACGCTCGGCACCACTGGCGTGCGCGATGCGGAGGGTCGGGTGATCGAGCCGCCGCGCACCGGCTTCATTATGGATTCGCGCAATGCCGACAAGCCGAACTATGAAGTCGCACGCGACGAAATCGCGGCGTTTTATGCCAGCTTGCACGGCATTCAGGCCGTCACCACCGTGTGCCTGTCGCCCGAGGGTGCCGACAACGTGCTGTACCTGCAATTCGCACCCGGCGCCTGCCACAGCGACGATGCGCGCATGAGCGAACATATCCGCCACGCCCTGCACAATCATGGGTTCGGCGAGGTGACCATCGAATCCGACCTGTCGCAGCGCCGACGTGTACGCATCGTGCTCGACCACGAAGCGGGCCATGCCCCAATCGTTACCAACCACGAAAAAACATGGGAGGTCATGGCCGTCGACCACGACAAAATCGACCGCTGTCGTGCGGCACTGAGGGATATCAGAAAAATGCCGGACAATGATTTATTCGTCACCGCCGATGTCGACCATTATCTCGCCGAATTGCAGGATAAACACCCGACGACTGAAGTGAGCGAACCCGCCCGCGCGATAGAGGCGGCAGGGAAAAAACAGGGCGGGCCTGCATTCGAATAAGTGGTCGTGCCACATAATATGCTCCCCCCTTGAGGGGGAGCCAAATTTCCCCCTCAGAAAATTTGGTGGGGGGGTGCAGAAGGTGACACAAACACCGGCGCGTATTGTGACTCAGAGACCCCCCACCAAATCCGCTGAGGGCGGATTTGGCTCCCCCTCAAGGGGGGAGTATAAAATTTGAGTTACGCATAATTGTGCCATTGAATAGATCGTTTCTCAAACGCGCGCGTTAACGGTTCCTTAGGAATTATATGGTTTACTGACCTTATGATCCTCATCGCCACAGTCCTTTCGCTCAGTTGTTTCGCCCTGCTGATGCAGGCGCCTAAGCCTCGGGCCATCCGCGTTCGCGTGAAGCGCTAGGAATTCCAAGCAATCACTTGAGTTTTTGAATGGCCTATGCCATCTTCCGCCCCTATTTGGAGGAGGCTGCTATCGCCATTTTTCTACATCGCGGGGATATCCCGGCCGACGTCACGTTCACGGGCGACCTCGCGGTCGACACCGAAGCCATGGGCCTGAACAACCACCGCGACCGGCTATGCCTCGTGCAATTGTCCGACGGGCAGGGTGACGAGCATCTGGTGCAATTCTTCCCGGGCGTTTATGCGGCCCCGAACCTGAAAAAACTTCTCACCGACCCCGCGCGCGTAAAAATCTTCCATTTCGCGCGGTTCGATGTGGCGATTCTCAAGCAGTATCTCGGCGTGACGACGGCCCCCATTTACTGCACCAAAATCGCCAGCCGCCTCATTCGCACCTACACCGACCGCCATGGCTTCAAAGATTTGTGCCGCGATTTGATTCAGGTGGATGTTTCGAAACAACAGCAAACTTCGGACTGGGGACAGGAAGTGCTCACCCCCGAACAGCAGGAATATGCCGCAAGCGATGTGCGTTACCTGCACCGCCTGCGCGACAAGCTTAACCCCCTGCTGGAGCGCGAAAACCGCACCCATCTGGCGCAGGAATGTTTCCGCTTCCTACCCACCCGCGCCGCCCTCGACCTCGAAGGCTGGCCCGAACTCGACATTTTCGCGCATTAACGATTTGTTATTCGCCGCGTAAAGCATAACGCGCTATAGGCAAGTGATGGCTCAAACAAAACCGACTTTATCTGCCAACCGTCTACTCGACACCGCGCGTGGCGTCATTGCGCGTGAGGTCGAGGGGTTGCAGGCGGTATCGAGCGCGCTTGACGAAACTTTCCTCGCGCTTGTCGATAAAATCGCCACGCTTAAGGGCCGGGTGATTATTTCCGGCATGGGCAAATCGGGCCATATTGGGCGCAAAATCGCGGCCACCATGGCGTCCACCGGCACACCCGCCATGTTCGTGCACCCGTCGGAAGCCAGCCACGGCGATTTAGGCATGATCACGGCGGATGATTTGGTGCTGTGCCTCAGTAACTCCGGCGAAACGCACGAACTGCGCGACGTGATTGCCTACACCAAACGCTTTTCCATTCCGCTGGTGGCATTGGTGCGGCGCGAAAGCTCGGTGCTGGTGCAGGCGGCGGATATTGCGATCGTGCTGCCGGCCGTGCCAGAAGCCTCGCCCATCGGTGCGCCGACGACGAGCACCACCATGATGCTGGCCTACGGCGACGCACTCGCCATGGCGCTACTCGAGAAAAAGGGCTTCAGCCAGGACGATTTCGGGGTGTTTCATCCCGGCGGCAAACTCGGCGCGCAGTTCATTCACGTGGCGCAACTGATGCACGGGGCCGAGGAACTGCCGCTTGTCGATACCGATACACCGATGCAACAGGCGCTACTCACCATGACCGCCAAACGCTTCGGCTGCGCGGGCGTGGTCAATGCTGATGGCACACTTGCCGGTATTATTACCGACGGCGATTTGCGTCGGCATATGGATTCCACATTCATGGAGAAGCACGCAGCGGATGTGATGACCAAAAACCCGGTTACCATCACCCCGCAAACGCTGGCGGCGGAAGCGCTTGGCATCATGAACAGCAAAACCATCACCACCTTGTTTGTGGTCGAAGCGGGCAAACCCGTTGGCATCCTGCATATTCACGATTGCCTGCGCGCCGGGGTGATGTAGCGCATGGAGCGCGACGATTCGCACACGCCCGGACTCTCCGCCAACTGGGCGGTGCGCGAAGTGGACCAGCTTTTTTCGCGTTTTCGCCGTTACACGCGGTTTGTGCTGTTCAGTAAATGGTTTTTGGGCGTGTTTGCCATCGCCCTGATGGTAAGCCTGATTGCCTGGCCGCTGCTCAGCAAAAACGAAACCGGCATCCGCCTGTCGTTCACCGACGCTAAAACCACCGGGGCGAACACCATCGCGTCACCCGCGATGAGCAGCCCCATTTATCGCAGCATCGGCGAGCATGGCCAGCAATTCAAAGTCGCAGGCATCAAGGCGACACAGGCAACGCCGAGCCTAGTCGTACTCGAGGCGGTCGACGGGCAGATGTTGCAACAAAACGGCAGCTGGATGCAACTAAACGCAAAACGCGCCGATTACTTCCAAGACAAGCGCATGGTAGAGCTTTCAGGTGACGTCACACTCATCAATAGCCAAGGCTATGCCTTCGTGAGCGAGCATGCGACCGTCAACACGCAGACCATGGATATGCAGGGCGAATCGCCGGTTTCGGGCACCGGGCCGCTTGGCAACCTGCTTGCCAGCGGCTTTAAAATCACCGACAATGGTGCCCATATCGTGTTTACCCGGGGGCCAAAATCGCCGGTGAAGCTTGAGATTGAACGTACCGGCAACCCACAACGAAAACGCTGATGACACGCGCAAAATACATGTTGGGTGGAATAATGCTGGCAAGTGTGCTCGCTGCCAGTGCGCATGCCGCCGAAAAATCGAGCACCAGCGACCAGCCGATCGAAATTTCCTCCGACAAACTCGACGTGCTGCAAGACCAGCACAAAGCCATATTCACCGGCAACGTGATTGCGGTTCAGGGCACCAGCACCATGCGCTCGGCGGTGATGACCGTGTTCTACACCGATAGCTCGGCTGATGCGGCACCGGGGGCGGCGGCCAAACCTTCGTCGGGCCAGTCCATCAGCCGCATTGATGCAACGGGCGACGTGGTATTCACCACCCCGACGGAAACCGCACGCGGCGAACATGGAATTTATAACGTCGACGCCGATACCATCAACCTCACGGGCCCTGTGGTCACACTTACGCGTGGCGGCAATATTCTGAAAGGCACCAACCTGACCTACAACATGAGCACCGGTCGCAGCGTGCTGACGAGTGGCAACGGCGCGACAGAAGTGGGCGGCACCACAACCACACCCGCCGGAAAACCCGCGCGCGTGCACGGGTTGTTTATGCCGGGCAGCGGAGACAAAAAATGACCGACGACGATACCGATGGCCTTGGCAAAGACTGGCTGATTCGCCCGGCCAGCAGCAACGATAACGTGCCGGAAGCGCCCCCGATGCCGGAGTCATTGGCCGAGCCCGTCCATGAAATCGTCGATCTCGAACAGGTCGCGCAACTGCCACACGTTGCCTACGACCTGCTTGAGAACGCGCCGCCCGAGCCTATGCCCGAAGCGGTGATTCTGCCGCTCACCAAGCCGCTACCGGCTGAGCCGAAACGCCCCGAACTGGTAAGTAAAAACTCTGGCCTAGTCGTCAAAAACCTTGGCAAACATTACGCCAAACGGCCGGTGCTGCGTAACGTATCCATCGAGCTGCAACGCGGCGAAGCGGTGGGGCTATTGGGGCCGAACGGGGCTGGTAAAACCACGTGTTTTTACATCATCACCGGCTTGATTGCGCCCGATTACGGCAGCATTTTCTTCGACGGCACCGACATCACCAACCTGCCTATGTATCGTCGCGCGCGTTTGGGCATCGGCTATCTGCCGCAGGAAGCCAGTATTTTCCGCGGCCTTACGGTAGAACAAAACATCATGGCCGTGCTGGAAGTGGGGCAAAACGACCCGCAAGTACGCCGCGCCATGTGCGACGAATTATTGGCGGAATTTTCCATTACCCACCTGCGCGCCGCACCCGCACTGGCGCTTTCCGGTGGTGAACGCCGCCGGGCGGAAATCGCTCGAGCACTTGCCGGGCGGCCCAGTTTCATCCTGCTCGACGAACCACTCGCGGGCATCGACCCCATCGCCATCGCCGATGTGCGCGCGCTAGTGGGGCACCTAAAAAATCGCGGCATCGGTGTGCTCATTACCGACCACAACGTGCGCGAAACGCTCGATGTCATCGACCGCGCCTACATCATCCACGAAGGCACCGTGCTCATGGAAGGCCGCCCGGGCGAAATCGTGAACAACGAAGAAGTGCGCCGCGTGTATCTGGGCGAAAAATTCAGTTTATAACGCCAGTTTGATTTTTGCCGCTTTAGCTGCAGCCGCCAGCGCAGCATCCAGTGTCGCGAGTGGGAGATTCAGTCGAATCGCCAGTTCGAGGTAGCAGGCGTCGTAGGGTGTGAGCTCATACCGATCGGCGAGCGCGACTGTAGCACCCCAGGCATGGCGATTCGTTGCGAGATCGGTCACAATGTTGAGCAAAGTCAAATCGTGCAATTGCTTATCGCGATGAGGAATGGAAATCCTGCCACGCCTTACCCCCGTACGCAACGCATTCGCGACTTCAAGCCGCCATATTGCGGGTACATAAGCAGCATCCGCACTCAAGCCGCTCATGAAACGTATAATAGCGGGGGTTTGTTCATCTTCATAACACCAGGCGATGGTAGTAGAAGCATCAAGTACGGCGCTCATCGGCGACCTTCATTGATCATTTCCTTGATAGAAATGCCGCCGGTAGTCACGCCTTTGCTGCGCTCAAGCATACGCTTTACAGCCGCCACCGCCGCCTCCCGGTCGAACGTTGCAACCGGCTGAACCATACGTGCCACCACCTTGCCCCGGCGGGTAATGATGATTTCCTCGCCTGCTTCTACCCTGTCAAGCAAGGCACTCAGTTTATTTTTGGCCTCGTAGGCACCGATTTCCAGCATGGGATTCTCCCGGTTAATATGATGAACAGGCTAGCCTACAAGCTAGCCTATTTATCGCTCAAGGTCAATGGCGGCGCACTCGGGCCAAAATGCTTGAGATAGGGGTGGTTATTTGGTATAACTCTTGCATGAATGCAGGGGGTTGCTGATGGTTGGCATGAAGCAGGAGTTCCGGCAGTCGCAGTCGCTGGTGATGACTCAGGCGCTGCAGCAATCCATCAAACTGCTGCAACTCTCTTCGGCGGAATTACAGGAATTCATCGACGCTGAAATCGAGAAAAACCCGCTCCTGTCGCGCGATGACGGCGAGGAGAAAGAAGCGCCCGAGAGCGAGGCCGCCGAACCGCTCAGCGAAGCGCAGGCCGAAGAAGCCGAGCGTGGCGATGCTGCCGAAATCACCGTGTCCGACTCCGACTATTCCGCTGCCGAATCGCTCGACGGCGAAGACTATGCCAACGATTTCGTCGAAGACGCGGGGCAGGACCGCGTGAGCGCCGCCAGCGCCCAAAGCAGCAGCGGCGGCTATGAAGGCGACGGGCCCGACATCGACGATGCGCAAGGCCGCGACCAGACCCTTCGCGAATTTTTGTTAGAGCAAATTCGGATGGACATTGCTGATCCTGTTCAGTTGCTGATTGCCGAAAAGCTGACGGACATGCTCGACGACGCAGGGTACTTGCGTGAGGAGCCTGCGGGGCTGGCCGCCGAACTGGGCGCCACTGCGGCTGAAATCGAAGCCGTTATCGAAAAACTGCAGCAAATGGAGCCTTCGGGCGTGTTTGCGCGTAGCCTGACGGAATGCTTGCGCCTGCAACTGCGCGACATGAACCGGCTTGATCCCATCATGGAAACCTTCCTCGACAATATCGAGATGATGGGGCGCGGCGAACTGGTGGGCTTACGCAAAAAATGCCATGTCGATGAGGAGGATTTTGCGGCGTTACTGGCCGATATTCGCCGCTGCAACCCCAAGCCCGGTGCCGGTTTCGCCCGCGAGGACGCGCAGGCGGTAATTCCCGACGTGCTGGTGCGCAAAAAGGGGCAGGGCTGGCATATCGAGCTAAACCCCGAAGCGCTACCACGTGTACTGGTAAACCGCCACTACGCCACCGACGTGGGCGCGCGCGCGGGCGATAAGGACACCAAAAAATTCGTGAGCGAACAGCTCGCCACCGCCAACTGGCTGGTGAAAGCCCTCGACCAGCGGGCCAACACCATTTTGAAAGTGGCACAGGCCATCGTCGAGAATCAGGATAAATTCCTCACCCACGGCATTCGCTTTTTAAAACCGCTGGTGCTGAAGGACATTGCGGCGGCGGTGGGCATGCATGAATCGACCATCAGCCGGGTGACGACAAGCAAATTCATGGCCACGCCACGCGGCACGCTCGAGCTGAAATTCTTTTTCACCTCGGCCATCAACGCCAGCACCGGCGGCAACGATTTTTCGAGCAAAACGGTGATGTATTATATCCGCGAACTGGTCGAGCAGGAGGACGCCAAAGCCGTGCTGTCCGACGACGCCATCGTGAAACGCCTGAAAGACCGCAACATCGACGTGGCACGCCGCACCGTCACCAAATACCGCGAGGAAATGCATATCCCCTCATCCGTGGTGCGGCGGCGACAGAAGGCGGGTTAGCGGCCATGGATTAACCAATTCTTCAGTCATTTGCGTTACAAAGGGTAGCAACTCACTCGAGGATCGATTATGCAGCAAGCGGCACAACTTCAGGATTTGAGCAATTTTATGGAACAACCCGCCGCTACTTTCAGCCCGAGCAGCGCCCACGGACCCAACACAAAAATGCCCAATCTGGGGCTGCTGAATCGATTCATCGAGGATGATTCCATTCAGGAAATCATGGTGAACGGCTTGCACAGTATTTACATCGATCAGCAAGGCACAATCGTCGATGCGGGGTCGCGGTTTTCATCGCACGAAGAACTTTATGAGGTGGCCAATGCCATCATGAACTCCGTCGGCCAGCACTGGGAAAAGGACCGCCCCATGCTCGATACCCGCTTGCCCGACGGCAGCCGCGTCAACCTCGTGGGCTTGCCCATGGCGCTCGACGGTATCAGCATGTCGATCCGCAAATTTCCCAAACATAAATTCACGCTTGAGCGCATGGCCGAACTGGGCCAGTTGACGCCCGAGCTCGTGGTGTTTTTGAAGCACCTCATCGGCGCGCGCCTGAATACCGTTGTCGCGGGGGGCACCAGCTCCGGCAAAACCACCGTGATGAATGCGCTTTCCGCCGCCATCGGCATTAATGAACGCATCGTGACCATCGAGGATTCCGCCGAATTACGTCTGCAACAGCCGCATGTGGTACGGCTTGAAGCCAAACAGGCCATGTCGATGGATGCGATGCACACCGCCGTGACCATTCGCGACCTGGTGAAAAACGCACTGCGCATGCGCCCGGATCGCATCATCGTCGGCGAGTCGCGCGGGCCCGAGGCGTTCGACGTGTTGCAAGCCATGAATACCGGGCACGATGGCTCGATGACCACCTTGCACGCCAACACCCCGCGTGACGCACTCTCGCGCCTGGAAACCATGGTGACGCTGGCCGTGCCGCTGATGCCCATTCGCCTGATTCGCAGCCAAATCGCCAGTGCTTTGCATATCCTGATTCAAATGAATCGCACTAAAGACGGCCAGCGACGCATGACGCATATCAGCGAAATTGGCGGCATGGAGGGCGAAACCATCATCATGCAGGATTTAATCATGTATCAGGAAGCGGCGGGCGGCCAACCGGCGGGTTATCGCTGGATGGCAGGCAGCTCGCGCAATGCGGTTGTGACGGAAGCGGCACGTGCTGCCGGATATATGCGCGGAATACGTTGATTACGTCGTCATTTCCTCGCCAATAGCCGTCGTGTCAGCTATGTTCTTGCATGATCGCATTTCAGCAGGGACACCTACAATGACCGATTCCATGGAACAGCGCCTCGCGTCGCTCGAGCATCAGGTGGCGTTGATGCGCCGCCTGCTGGATGTCGACCCGCAGGAAGTCGCCGCAGCAATTCCAACCGTTGGGGCCGAAGAGCTGGGCCGCAAACTGGTCGATTCGCTGGCGGCGATGGCGCCACTTCAAATTCTACTCGACGACGATTCCATTAACGACATTCTCATCAACGGGCCCGACCAGATTTTTATCGAACGCGACGGAAAATTGTCGCGCACTTCGCTGCATTTCTCTTCCGATTCCGATGTGTTTGCTATTGCTCAGTTGATTGCGCAACAAGTGGGGCGCAATGTCGACACACGTCGACCACTGCTCGATGCGCGCCTGCGAGACGGCAGCCGTGTGAACATCATCGCACCGCCACTGGCGGTTGACGGAACGGCGATTTCTATCCGTAAATTCGCCAAACGTTCCATTACCCTGAACGACATGCGCGAGCGCGGCAACATGTCGCCGCAAATGGCCGAGTTTTTAAAAATCGTTGCCCGCTGCAAAATGAATATTATCATCTCCGGCGGTACAGGCTCGGGGAAAACCACGTTGCTGAACGCCATTTCGCAATTTATCGACCTCGACGAACGCATTGTGACGATTGAAGACGCGGCGGAACTGCGCCTGCAACAACCGCATGTAGTGCGCCTAGAGAGCCGCCCCTTCCGCATGGGCGCCAGCAAGGAAGAGGAAGTCAGCATCCGCGACCTGATGAAAAACGCCCTGCGCATGCGGCCCGACCGCATCATCGTGGGTGAGGTGCGTGGCGCCGAAGCGTTCGACATGATGCAGGCCATGAATACCGGTCACGAGGGTTCGTTCACGACCATTCACGCCAACCACCCGCGCGATGCCTTAGCGCGGCTGGAGAGCATGATTAATATGGCGAACCTGAACCTGCCCGCGAATGCCATTCGCACGCAAATCGGTTCGGCCATTCACATCATCATTCAAGTCAGCCGCATGCGCGATGGCCAGCGCCGCATTGCCTATATTTCCGAGGTCGTGGGCATGGAGAGCGACATTATCACCATGCAGGATTTATTCACTTACCACTCCAAAGGTGAAACGCCGGACGGAAAGCTCACCGGCGATTTTAAGTGGTCGGGCATCATGCCGCGCTTCCTGCGTCGCATTGCCTATTATGGCGAGGCCGACCGCCTAAGCCAGGCGCTGGGCGTAAAATTGCCGAAGATTTAAGTGGCGGGCGGTGCCCGCGTGGGGGCAAGCATAGATTGCCCGTTAAACATGACATTGAGTCATGTTTAACCCCCCTCGTTTGCTTTTCAGCTTCCGGTTCGGCAGTGCCATCGCGCCTGCACGGCCTATCGTGTTTGCATGCAAGTAGAACGCAGCGTGTAGATAATCACACAATGTCATCCCGGGTTTATCCGGGGATCCAGCTTCACCGCGTACGATGTGCCAGATGCCGGGCTGGATCCCGGCTCAAGGCCGGGATGACAATCCGTTGTGTCTCCGGGGGGTGTGAGCAAATTGCCGAACTTAAGCTATCCACCGCCTTAGAAATTACCCCAAATGCCACTGGCATCCTGATACCGATTTGGTATAGTGGGGGTTCTCTTCAAGCACGCGCTCGCTAGCGCATTCGCATCAAAAAAATTCCCACACAAAGAGGAACCTATGCATCTTCAAATTTCCGGCCGTCATGTCGATTTGGGTGCGGCCTTCCAGGCCCACGCCGAAAAACGCCTGACTGAGGGCTTAAGCAAATACCTCGACCGCGTAGTGAGTGTCGATGTGGTGGTGAGTAAAGCCGCGCACCACCAGTATCAGGTCGATATCCACGGCAATTCCGGCACCCATGCGGGCATTGTGCTGAAAAGCCAGGCGACGGCCGGTGAAATTTACGCCGCGTTCGACGAAGCCGCGACGCGCGTGGAAAAACAACTGCGCCGCTACAAGCGCCGCCTGACCGACCACCATGCCGGCCGCGATTCGAAAGAAGCGAAGTTCAGGCAATTCACCGCTAAAAAATACGTGCTGCAACCCGAGTCGCATGACGGCGAACTCGAAGCCAAAGGTGCTCCCGTGGTGGTGGCCGAAAAAGCCACTAACATCGAAACGCTCAGCGTCAGCGAAGCGGTGATGAAAATGGACCTCGCCGATTTGCCTGCGCTTATGTTCTACAACGCAGGCTCGGGCCGCTTCAATGTTATCTACCGCCGTACCGACGGGAATATTTCGTGGGTCGACCCCGAAACCGAAGTCGCGGCCTAATCCGCTACGCGCATGACTCTCAGCCTGCATGCTACCGCCATTGCCTATCGCGGGGCTGGGCTGTTGATGCTTGGGCCCTCGGGCAGTGGTAAATCGCAACTGGCGGCACACATGCTGCTACACGGCGCGCACCTCGTCGCCGACGACCGGGTGAACCTGACGGTTGAATCCGGCTTGTTGATTGCTCACCCGGTACCGGGGTATGAAACGCTGCTGGAGTTGCGCCATCTCGGCATTATCCGTGCGCCGGAATGTGCGGCCTTCCACCCGCTGCACCTCGTCGCTGAACTGGTGGCCGCTGCGCCAGAGCGCCTACCTGAGCCACAAACGCGTGACTTTATGGGCATCGCGCTGCCACTGGTGCGCCTTCACCCCACCGTACCATGCGCGTCGCTTTTGCTTTACCTTGAGGCATTGCGCGACCACCGCTTGTTACCCACCGATTGGCAGCCGGTAAAAACAGACTGATTTCATGTTGCAATTGCTTCCATGCTGTCCTAAACGCAGCCAATGATTGGAATCATTATCGTAACGCACGGGGCGCTGGGACAGGAACTCATCCATGTCGCCGAGCATGTGGTGGGCCGCCAGCAGCATTTGGTCACCGTGAATATCGGGCCCGAAGACGACATCGAGCAGCGCCGTCAGGAAATCATCAACCGCATTGGCGCCATCGACCAGGGCGCGGGTGTTGCTATTCTCACTGACATGTTTGGCGGCACACCCAGCAACCTCGCCATTTCGGTCATGGTGCCCGGCAAGGTGGAAGTGATTGCCGGGGTGAACGTGCCCATGCTCATCAAGCTGCTTAGCGTGCGCGCCACCATGCCGCTGATGAACGCCGTGATGACCGCGCAGGAAGCTGGTCGCAAATACATCAACGTCGCCAGCAACCTGCTAAAAAAAGCCAGCTAACTCTGCCGCACTTGACAGGCCATGCGCTTACCGACTAAGTGCGAATGATAACCATTATCATTAGAGGCGAGTATGATGCATCTTAAAGCGCGTGGAATTATTTCAGCCCTTTTGCTATCCGTCATCGCGCCATCTGCAGGTTTGGCAGTGGATAGCGCTTCCATCGTCAATAGCTATGCGCAAACCAATTTCGTCGCCAACAAAACGAAATATCGTCCTACCTTAGGCGTCGAGAAAAAATTCATCAATGGCTGGGGCATCTCGATTCGACCCAAAGGGGCGGGGGGTCACTTTTGGGTCACAGCAAAAGATGTGAGTTACGAGTATGTGGGCGACGTTGCCGCGTCGGATAAAATGCAGCTACGCACGTTGCATCAGGACGAACTGAAAACCGTCGCTTTACCCGTAGGTGGCGACGATAAATTTGCGACGGGCACCGTGTTTAGCGGCAGCACCGATCAATTCATCATCACGCAACAGGTGAAAGGCGTGCCGCCCATCACCGCGCCCGCGAAATTTATATTCGCTAGCGACGGCGGCATTATTTCGGCCTGGACTGAGCGCAAAAAACCCGACGGCACGTTTGACCGCGCAGGCGAGGCATTGAGCGTGATCGACGAATCGGCAGAAGGCGCACAGTTTTTCGGCCTCGCCATCAGCCACGATTTCACGCAGCTTTACGCCGCTGATTTTGGTGCCACCCCGCAAATCCGCAGCTACGATGGCGATTTCCGCCCCGCCCGCGTGACGTTCGATACGCCTTTCGACACCAACAAAAACGGCCGGGTCGATGCCGGTGAATATGCGCCGTTCAACATACAGGCACTCACCACACCGGAAGGCAAAAACCATCTGTTCGTCACCTACGCCAAAACACAACCCTGCCCGAAAGCAGAAATCAAAAAAGGCAGCTGTAAAGCGGGCGAACTGTTCGTGGGCGAAGAAGATACCAGCAAGCCCGGGCTGGGCCGGCTGGCTGAATTCACGCAAGACGGCGCGCTGGTCGCCGTGTGGAACGATGGCGGAAAACTTTCGGCCCCATGGGGGGTCGCGTTTGCCCCGGCGAATTTCGGTGCGCTTTCGAACCAATTGCTCGTCAGCAATTTTGGCGACGGCACCATTGCCGCGTTCAACCCCGAAACGCGACAGTTTGTAGATGTAATGCGCGGCAAAAACGGCAAGCCCGTCGCCATCGATAAAATCTGGGGCATCCTGTTCGGCAACGGCGAAAGCCTCGGCGATGCGAACGCGCTGTATTTCGCCGCCGGGCCGCGTGACGAAACCGACGGCATCTTCGGCAGCTTGCGTGCTGTATCCGCTGCGGCAAGCGTGGGTAAGTAAGTGCAGCGCCGTCTCATTCGCATCCTGCATGTCGCCGCGGCGGTGTATAACGTGTTGTTCGTTTATACCTCGCTGCACACGTGGGCCTACGGGTTTATGCTGGTGCAGTATGTCAGTTTGCCACTGCTTATGCTCACGGGTGCCCTGATGGTGCATGGCCGCAAAAAAGCGGCGGGGCAGCGCTGGCAGGTGTTGCATCGTTAAAAGTTGAACCAGCTTCCTGTGGATTCCCCGCGAATTTACTTCGCATATTCCACGAATCGGAGCATAGCTTATGCCCCATGAACGCCTCCACCCGCGCGACGATATGTAATAAAAAAGGCCTGCATGCACGCGCGGCAGCCAAACTGGTCAAAACTGCCGTAAGCTTTGACGCCAAAGTGCAGGTGGTGCGCTTGCCGCGCGCGGGCGAGGGGGGCGAACCCACCAGCGCCGGGGCCACTTCCATCCTCAGCCTGCTCATGCTGGCCGCCGACCTTGGGGTTGAAGTGGAACTGAACGCGGTGGGGCCGCAGGCGCAGGAAGCCATCGACGCCATCGCCGCCCTCATCCGCCGCCGGTTCGAGGAAGACGAATAGTTTTCCACAGACGGGCCGCTTTTAATTTCCACAATTAACCTAAATTACCGTTAAGCGAACTGCGCGCTGTGGCGCGGCTGCCGTTGTTTTTAAAAAAGTCAATCCGCAGCGCAAAAATATATATTATTGCTTGACTGTGTTTTTTGTTGCCCTATTAAGGCCGGTTTGCTTTTATCAGTCTGTCACCGGCAAGCAAAACACGAGTCATTCAATAGTTCTAAACGTCGGTAGATTCCCCCACCTCGGGGGCAGGCCCTGGGGTAGCAACCGTTGGTATGGGTAGGTAGGCTTATGTCGTTACAATCGCACCTTTCAATGATCGAAGAAAAACACCACAAACTGGATGGCTGGATCGAGCAGGAAAATACCTGTGCCTTTCCGGATTTTGGCAAATTACAAACCTGGAAAAAACAGAAGCTTCTCCTCAAGGAAGAGCTCGAACGCTTACGTTTGCTGGAGCGCATGCGCCTAAGCGCTGCGTGAAGCAAATGCGGGGCGCGCGCCCGGGTGCCTGTTTTAAGGAACGGCCACTTAGGCGCTGCGCCCCAACCAATACCTTCGGCCCTTGAAGGAGCTGGAGGGTATTTAGGCTCCGGTGCTCAAACCATCGGAACTTCGAGCGGGGGACATACATGTTCCCCTTAAACGGAAGCCCCGGAACCTTGTGTTTACGGGGCTTCTTTTTGCGTAATTTCTTGACGTTTTGCGTGTCGTCATTCAACTCATGCGTAGCTGATACGTTGTCATGCTGGGGTGCTCTTGCTGGTTGTGGCAAAACATCTGAAAATAACCGACACAAGCCACTCGGCGGGGTTTTATGAGCGAGAAAACGATTGTATTAGTCACCGGGGCCAATCGCGGCATTGGCTACGAAGTCTGCCGCCAACTATCAAAATATGGCTGCGAAATTATTCTGAGCGGGCGCGACAAAACTAAGGTCGAGCTTGCCAGCGCTGAACTCACCAAAGAAGGTGGCGCGATTACGCCGCTCGTGCTTGCCACGTCCGACGAAGCTTCCGTCGAAGCGGCCGCCGCGTACATCGAACAACGTTTCGGCAGGCTCGATGTGCTGGTCAACAATGCCGGTGGCAATTTCGACAGCGACCAACTGACAACCAGCGTATCCATGGCGTATGCGCAGGAGACATTCGAGTTGAATGTGCTGGGCACCTGGCGTGTCACGCAGCACATGTTGCCTCTTCTGCGTAAAAGTAAGCACGGGCGCATTGTCAATGTTTCAAGCGGCGCGGGCGCATTCGAAAGCGACATCGCTTTTGGCCTGCAGCGCATGGGCGGCATGGCCCCGGCCTATGCTGTGTCAAAAGCGGCGCTCACGGCGCTGACCGTAAAATTCGCGGCGGAACTTAAAGACAGCGGCATCCTCGTGAATGCCGTGTGCCCGGGATGGACAGCAACCTACCCCGGCGCGGAAACACAAGGCGCGCGGCCCGTAGCCGAGGGTGCTGCAAGTATCGTTTGGGGCGCCACACTGGCCGACTCGGGGCCAACGGGCGGCTTCTTCCGCGACGGTAAAAAAATAGCGTGGTAATATGGTGATTGGGTTGAGGCGAATTTAATTTCCCGGATTGATCAACTAAGGGGCAGCACATGCGATATTCATGGATGATGGTAGCGGCATCGGTACTGGCACTTGCCGCGTGCGAAAAAAAGCGCGACCAGAACACGTATTTCGCAAGCGAAGTGGGCGTCAGCCATGTGGCGGAATTCGGCACCGTGCGTAAACGCCGCGATGTGACGATCGAAGGAAAAAACAGCGGTAATGGCACCTTGCTTGGTGCGGGCACGGGGGCTGGCGCTGGCAGTTACATCGGCCAGAGCGACGGGAATGTGTGGGCTACCGCCGGTACGGCCATCGCGGGTGCCGTTGCGGGCCGCTACATCGAAGACGCGCTGACCGAGCGCGATGGCATCGAATACACGCTGCAAATGCAATCGGGCGCAATCAAAACCATCGTGCAGGAAAAGGATGAGGATGTGCCCGAATTCAACGTCGGCCAGCATATCATGCTCACCCAGTGCGACGCGGGCAATGAGCAAGTGAAGCGCTGCGCGGCGGGCAGCCAGTTCCAGCGACTCACCGCTGTCGATCACCTACCCAAAACCGTGATCGAAAAACATGGCCGGCGCACGCGCGAGAAATACGATGATTACACGCCGGATAACGCAAACTAACTGCGTTTCTTCTTCACCACCATCGCCGAAAATGCCTTCATGCGGTCGATGCGCTGGGCAACAAGCACGACCAGCGCGCCGGAATAGGTGGCCATGGTGAATTGCCACGCGGGGTTCGTGAAAAACCCCGCCACTACCGCCCCAATCATCGGAATCGCCGCGATGGCCACAATGGTTTTGGCAACCAGGCAATAATTAAACTTGCCGCAGGTGCTATTTGCGCATGACGAAACGTTGTCGTGGCTCTCCATCACTATTACGCCGCTTCTTCCAGCTCTCCGTCGAGGCCGAGGGCGCGTTTGTAAAGGTCGAGCATGTATTCGGCCTCGGTGCGCTCGTTGGCTTTCATTTTGCGCAGCTTCACGATCTGGCGCATGGTTTTGGTGTCGAAGCCATTGGCTTTGGCTTCCGCGAACACGTCGCGCACATCGTCGGAGATGCCTTTTTTGTCTTCTTCCAAACGTTCGATGCGTTCGATGTAGGATTTCAGTTTGGATGCTTCAACGCCGCCGGTTTTGGTCAT
>JBJXEM010000019.1:0-11462 GCA_046154225.1 Rickettsiales bacterium | reverse complement strand
GGGTTTGTGGCATCGGGCCGTCGGCCGCACTCACCACCAGAATCGCGCCATCCATTTGCGCCGCGCCGGTGATCATGTTTTTCACGTAATCGGCGTGGCCGGGGCAGTCTACGTGGGCGTAGTGGCGGTTGTTGGTTTCGTACTCTACGTGCGCGGTGCTGATGGTAATACCGCGTGCCTTTTCTTCCGGTGCCGCGTCGATGCTGTCATAGCCGCGATACTGCGCCTGGCCGGTTTCCGCCAACACCTTCGTAATCGCCGCCGTCAGCGACGTTTTGCCGTGGTCCACGTGACCAATCGTGCCAATGTTACAATGCGGCTTAGTCCGCGCAAATTTTTCCTTAGCCATGGTAGTATCTCCTTTATATTTTAATTTCTGAGGTGCCGGGAATTGGTCCGATGCCGTTATATTTTGCAAGCGCTTTAAGCTTCATCAAGTCTACGGTGTAATCTTGGGGGCCATGAGCCTCCAAAACACCCCTATCAAACGCTTCATTCTGAGATTGCTCATCTGGGAATGCGTGAACGCAGGAAGCCTTCGGCAAAACTACGCTACGCGAACTTTCATCAAGCGCGCGGTCTTCAGATGCAGCAATAGCGCCCATCTGCTCAAGAACCAATTTAGCGACTGTACCAACAAGCTTCATCTACGCCGCCGCCTTTTTCTTGATTTCTTCCGCCACGTTGGCGGGCACTTCTTCGTAATGGTCGAACGTCATCGCGTAGCTCGCACGGCCTTGGCTCATGCTGCGCAGCGTGTTGACGTAGCCGAACATTTGCGCCAGCGGCACCATGGCGTTCACCACGCGGGCGTTACCACGGCTGTCCATGCCCTGCACCGAACCACGGCGGCTCGAAAGGTCACCAATCACGTCGCCCATGTAATCTTCCGGGGTCACGACTTCGACTTTCATGATCGGCTCGAGCAGTTTGGGGCCCGCTTTCGCCATGCCTTCACGGAACGCAGCGCGCGCTGCGATTTCGAACGCCATCACGCTTGAATCCACATCGTGGTAAGCGCCGTCGATCAGGGTGGCTTTGAAATCGATCACGGGGAAGCCCGCCATCACGCCGGAGCCGAGCATCGACTCGAGGCCTTTGTTGACACCGGGGATGAATTCCTTCGGCACCGAACCGCCGACCACTTTGTTTTCGAACACGAAGCCCGACCCTGGAACCAGCGGTTCGAAATCGATGATGACGCGGGCGAACTGACCCGAACCGCCCGATTGCTTTTTGTGGGTATAGTCTTCGGTGTATTTTTTGCTGATGGTTTCGCGGTACGCCACTTGCGGCGCGCCCACGTTGGCATCGACTTTGTAAGTACGGCGCAGGATGTCGACTTTAATGTCGAGGTGCAATTCACCCATGCCTTTCAGAATCGTCTGGCCGGTTTCGTGGTCGGTCGACACGCGGAACGACGGATCTTCCGACGCGAGCTTGCTGAGTGCGATGCCCAGTTTTTCCTGGTCGGCTTTCGATTTCGGCTCGATCGCGAGCTCGATTACGGGCTCGGGGAATTCCATTTTCTCGAGGATGATCGGTTTCGAGGGATCGCACAGCGTGTCGCCGGTACGGGTTTCTTTGAGGCCCGCGAGCGCCACGATGTCGCCCGCGTACGCTTCTTTAATGTCTTCGCGGCTGTTGGCGTGCATCAGCAACATACGGCCGACGCGCTCTTTGCGGTCCTTGCTCGAGTTGGAAAGCGAAGTGCCCGAGGCAACCATGCCGGAATAGACGCGGCAGAACGTAATGGAGCCCACAAACGGATCGTCCATGATTTTGAAGGCGAGCATGGAGAGCGCTTCTTTATCGTCCGGCTTACGCTGGATGATGTTGTTCTCGGGGTCTTTCGCGTCGGGGTCGATGCCGTCCATGATGCCGCGATCGAGCGGGGTGGGCAGGTAGTCGACCACCGCGTCGAGCAAGGGCTGCACACCTTTATTCTTGAATGCCGAGCCGCAGAAGATGGGCACGAACTTGAATTTTACGGTGCCGATGCGGATGCATTTTTTAAGGTCGGCGAGCGACGGCTCTTTGCCGTCGAGATATTCGGCCAGCAACGCGTCGTCTTGCTCAACAGCGATTTCGACCATTTTCTCGCGGTATTCTTTTGCCTTGGCCATGTATTCGGCGGGGATTTCCTGCTCTTCGAATTTCGCGCCGAGTTCTTCGCCGCCCCACACGATGGCTTTCATTTTCACCAGGTCGATCACGCCCGCGAAATGCTCTTCACCACCCAGCGGCAATTGGCACACCAGCGGCACGGCACCTACGCGGTCGACGATCATGTCGACGCAGCGATAGAAATCGGCACCGGTACGGTCCATTTTGTTCACGAAGCAAATGCGCGGCACGCTGTATTTATCGGCCTGACGCCAAACGGTTTCCGACTGCGGCTCGACTCCGGCAACGGAGTCGAACACAACCACTGCGCCATCAAGCACGCGCATCGAGCGCTCGACTTCGATGGTGAAGTCTACGTGGCCGGGTGTGTCGATGATGTTGATGCGGTATTGCTCACCGTCGGCACCGGTCCAGAAGCAGGTGGTGGCCGCCGAAGTAATGGTAATGCCGCGCTCTTGCTCTTGCTCCATCCAGTCCATGGTCGCAGCACCTTCGTGCACTTCACCGATTTTGTGGCTTTTGCCGGTGTAGTAAAGGATGCGCTCGGTCGTCGTGGTTTTACCCGCGTCGATATGCGCGCAGATGCCGATATTGCGGTAATGGTCTAACTGTGTCGTACGTGGCATGTGTTCTGATTTCCGATGTCTGTTTTAATGGTTCCGAGGCTACCAGCGATAATGGCTGAAAGCTTTGTTGGCTTCGGCCATGCGGTGGGTGTCTTCACGTTTTTTCACGGCGTTGCCGCGGCCTGCGGCTGCGTCCATCAACTCACCGGCCATGCGCTGGCGGGTGGTTTTTTCGCCGCGGTTGCGCAGCGCAATGATGAGCCAGCGAATGGCGAGGGCCTGCTGGCGCTTGTTGCGCACTTCCGTGGGCACCTGATAGGTAGCACCACCAACGCGGCGCGAACGCACTTCCACGGTCGGCTTCACGTTGTCGAGCGCTTCCATGAAGACCACGATCGGGTCTTTGCCGGTTTTGGTCTGGATGATATCGAACGCACCGTACACGATGCCTTCCGCCGCCGACTTTTTGCCGTCGAGCATGATGGTGTTCATGAACTTGCCCACTACCCCATTGTGAAATTTGGGATCGGGAAGCGTTTTGCGTTCTTTGGCCGCGTGGCGACGTGACATAAATTACCTCTATTTCGGACGTTTCGAGCCGTAATGCGAACGGCGCTTTTTGCGTTTGGCGATACCTTGGGTGTCAAGGGTGCCGCGGATGATGTGGTAACGAACGCCGGGCAAATCTTTTACACGGCCGCCGCGGATGAGCACTACCGAGTGCTCCTGCAGGTTGTGGCCTTCGCCGGGGATGTAGCCGATGACCTCGAACCCGTTGGTCAGGCGAATTTTCGCGACCTTACGCAGTGCCGAGTTCGGTTTTTTCGGAGTGGTGGTATAGACACGCGTGCAGACGCCGCGCTTTTGGGGGCATTTTTCCATCGCAGGCACTTTATCGCGAGCCTTGAGCGGCGCGCGGCCTTTGCGGACCAACTGGTTAATGGTTGGCATGTGCAGTCCTCTTTCTTATCCGCGGGTATTTGGGTTAATGGGCCCAAGCCACGATAATTAGGTTTCGTTTATTAACTGCATCGCAGCGATATTCTGCCAAGCGATGCAGGCTTCTTTAAACTGCATCGCAGCGTAAGGCTGCCAAGCGATGCAATCACTCCCCTTCGCGAACTCAAAAAACACTAGGAAAACTGTGGCGTTGCCGACGTCTTTTTGTTCTTTTTCCCGCGTTGGGAGCGCGTGTTATAAAGGGTTTCAATCAAACGTCAAGCGGGTTTTTGGGGAATTTTTGTGGGCGCTGTTCTTTTGCAGATAACGCCTTCGCGCGCGGCCCTGACGAGAAGCTAAGCGCCACCATGCGCACCCGCTCCCCCCTTGCGGGGGAGCCAAATCGCCCTTGCGATTTGGTGGGGGGCACGCGGTGCAACCCACCTTTTGGCGCTCATGCCCAACGCGCCACTAAATGGGCCCGATGTGAACGGCAGTTCTTTTTAACGCCTACCAAGAAGAGCTTCAACATGCAGAAATAAAAATGATTAATTTTTATTTACTTTTTGGCCTTAAGTGCTATTTTATCAGGCATTATTATTTAAGTTTGATGCATATTCAGCAGTCATAAACCCAGACTTACAAAAATTTACTAATATAAAATTGTAAAATCATGTCGAACGGAGCAGCAAATGACCGCCAACACTCTGAGTTTCTTTAGCAACTACGAGAAGAAAGATTCAGTCCAATTTCCAAAATTCTCTGGTACTCAGGTGTTGATGATGCCAATCATCATCGGCGATTTGAGCAGCGTTCCAGACTCCCTGAGCCATTACAAGCCACTGCTTTCCGAATTATTCAAAATGCAAAAACATCATGGTGAAGTGGGCTATCTGACCATTGATGAAAAGAAAGTCCTCAAAGGAAAATCGCAGCGACGCAAAGGCATGCACATTGATGGCATGGAGCCAAGAAACTTTCCTGAATTCTTTGCCCCTCATGAAGTTATAAGTGCCAGCGGAAGCTGGGCCGCGCCAGCATACGACGATGGTATGGGCAATATTGGCCACTCCAGCGCCTACAGGCGTGCTGAGCCAGTCCCTGAGTATCGAGATCCTGAAAAAATCAGAAGAGTTAAAGAATTAGAAGCATTGCCATACGATGAGCGGCCACTGGTTGTTAAAATTGAAAGCCTCAAAGAAAAAATTGGTTCCGTTAGAAGGAAAACCGCCAACAAACTTAAAACGGCAGAAGAAAACGTCTCACGCGAAATAGACGAGGCAAATAAAACGAATAAGGAGCAAACGCGAGAAGAGGCCCGTAGAATAAAGGAACTTGAACGTCAGTTGAAAGAACTGAAACAATACGAGGAATTGAAGGCTGAGCGTGATGCGCTTGCTAAAAAGCAAAACCGTGAAAGTGAGCCTGACGCTCTTAGTCAGGAGGAGATAATAAAAACTAGGCAGACCATTCTCAATGATATTGAGGAGGCCAAAAGACGCAAAACGGAATTGGAAGAAGAAGTAAAAAAAATTCCCGGTGATATTACAGAGAAACACAAACCGACTATCGAAGAAATCGAGAAATCGGGACAGGGCGAGATTGCGCCGCTCCAAGGTGAACTGGAGCAAACGACTGATGAATTGGCCAGAATCCGCAGGGGAAAAATTGAACGTAGCGAACTTGAAAAAATAGATGGAACGCTTGACGAACAAACGCGAAAATGGCGTGACCGAAATAAACCCAGCTCAGATCGCGGCCCTGGTAACGGCGGGATTCGTGAAGCATCGCCCTACACATCGGGTGTTGGCAATGGCATGCTATTGGTTTCCTCGCTCCCCGGCTGCCGCGTGTGGAAGCAATGGTTCGATGGTGTGCCGGGGCTAAACGGCGAATGCGATCATTTGCGTGAGCAGATTCACGAAGGCACTTCGGAAATACTCGCCCCGAATATGGTCTACTGGCTCGATCCCTTCTGTATTCATGAATCTATGGAACAACCGGAGGACACAGAGCGCCAATTGCTGCGCTTATCACTGCCCTCCAAATGCGGCTGGAATGAGAGTTGCACCCCTAATCCGTTGGGTATTAAGCCTACGGGTAAAATTTTACCCTACAGGAGCGAGTTTATGGTGGATGCAAACTACCAGTAATTTTGCTTGAATTGCTTCACTATTTTTTCGCTTTAGTGTTGGGTATCGGCATAAATTGTGATTGCAATCGCGGCCCAAATGGGTAGATTGTGTGGCACTGCCTGACCACAAGATATAGTGATGCCTCTTTTTTTGTCATCCTGAGGTGGAACCGAGGGATCTCTGCTCAAGGGATTCTCCGCTACGTTCAGAATGACAAAGGGTGAGTGCCAACAACAAGGGCTGCACGTTGCGCAAAACGATGGTGAAACCGATTTTGATCTCGCCGGTGCCGGCTACGGGCCCTGCGCCTGCGCCCCGGCCCATGAGCGTGAAACGCGTGGCGCGACTGCGCATCAACTGGTTCATGGTCGGCTCGATTTTTGGGGTGGGCATTTCATTTTTCATGAATTTTCTCATCACCAGTGTGGTGGTGCCCGAATATAACGTGGTGATGGGCCGCCATGAACCGGTGCAGATGGCGGAAACGAAGGACGGGGATCGGGTATCGGGGCTCGGGTATCGGGCTGAAGACGTAAAAGCTCAGGCTCAACCTGCACTCGCCGAAACCCGAAACCCGAAACCCGAAACCCCCTCTATTTCTTACCCGCGCAAACTGGCCCTCAAACTCATTCAAGGCAAAAGCATCGCCGACATGTTGATCGCCAACCACGTCGCTGAAAGCGATGCGGAAGCGGTGATGAAAACCATCAGCACCAATGTGCCCGCCGACCAATTGAAGCCCGGCCAGCGCATCTCAGTCACCCTCGCCCGCCACGAATCCATCGGCGACGCGGCGGCGGTGAAGGAACTGGCCATGCGTCTGCCAAATTTATCGACGGTTGAGCTGGAGCGGCTGGAAAATGGCCAGTTTAATGTAGCCGCCACCAAAGCCGCCATGTCGGCCACGGCGTTTCGGGGCTACGGCGTGGTAAAAACCAGCCTGTTTCAGGCAGGCGATGATGGGCGGATTCCAGCCAATATCATGCATGAAATTGTCAAGGCGTTCAGCTACGATGTGGACTTCCAGCGCGACATTCACCCGGGCGACACGATTGAAGTATTGATAAGCCGTAAGGAAAACAAGGGTGCCGAGCCCAGCTTCGGCGCACTGCGCTATGCCGCCCTCACCCTGCGCGGCAAAAAACAGGAGATTTTCGCCTATAAAGATGGCTCGGGCCAATTGGCGTGGTTCGATGCGCGCGGCAACAGCATCAAAAAATCGCTGCTGCGCACCCCGCTGGAAGCGGCGCACATCACTTCGGGCTTCGGCATGCGCACCCACCCTATTCTGGGCTATAGCAAATTCCACAAAGGCGTCGATTTCGGCGCGGCGAGCGGCACCCCGGTCATGGCCGCAGGCGATGCAGTGGTTGAGGAACGCGGCTGGAAAAACGGCTACGGCAATTTTTTGCTGCTGAAACATAACGGCGCCTATGAAACCGCCTACGGGCACCTCAGCAAATTCGCCAACATCAAGGTGGGCCAACGCGTGAAGCAAGGCCAGGTGGTGGCCTATGTGGGCATGACCGGCATGGCCACCGGCCCGCATTTGCACTACGAAGTGCGCGAAAAAGGCGACCAGGTGAACCCGGTTTCCAAACAGTTCAACATGGCTTCGGGCCTGACGGGCAAATCGCTCGCGGCATTTAACGCCAGCAAAGCGCAAATTGTCCGTGAACTGGCCGATCTGGGCGGTGCGCCGGTGGTGGCAAGCGCCGCCGAGAAACCTGCTAAACCACGCAAATCTGCCGCGAATGGCAAATCGGCCAAAGCCCAGAAATTCGCCAGCCGCTAGCGATAGACCGTATCGCGCTTGTCGATGGTGATGACTTCAATCGTCAGGATGTTTTTACGCAACTCGCAAATCAGCCGGTATTTGCCGACACGGTAGCGCCAGAGACCTGCCAAAGTGCCGGTGAGCGGCTTAGCAAAACTTATCGGGTTTTCCGCGACCTCAAGTTTTGCAACGTAATAGAGGATTTGTTGCTGGGTTTGCTTGTCCAGCCGTGAAAACTCTTTATCGCCTGCTTTAGAAAAAATGACGCGCCACGACACCGTGCAACCTATTCAAGCCCATAGCGCTGGCGCATCTCGTCCAACGTGTAGGTGGGCTGCCCCTTGCTTATTTTCCGGGCGCGTTGGACGGCCGCAATATCCTCCAAATCTTCAAGATATTGCTCAAGCCCCTGACGGATCAGATGCGCCTTGCTGAGCTTGAACTCCTTGGCATATTTGGCGAGCGCCTCGCTCATTTCGTCCGGCGCCTGGAAGGATAATGTCTGCATGGTGAATAGCTCCTAATAGCTTCTATTAGGTACTATTATATTCTATTAGCTTTCCCTCAGCAACATTGTTTTGCATTCTCATAGACAATCCAGTAACCTGTCTTCATGCATATTGGAAAGACTCCGGGTGTCACCCCCCCCCCCGCTAAACAGGGGTTTTCCCTCGTCGAGCTCTCCATCGTGCTGGTCATCCTCGGCCTGCTGACGGGTGGAATTTTGGCTGGGCAGTCGCTCATTCGCGCCGCGGAATTGCGCGCAGTGACCACCGAATTCAACCGCTACGTCACCGCCACCCAAACCTTTCGCGATAAGTATTTCGCCGCACCGGGCGACATGACCAATGCTACCGCGTTTTGGGGCGACAACAATGCCGCCTGCCCGGATGCTGCGATTGCCAACGGCACCCCCGGCACCTGCAACGGCAATGGCGATGGGCTTCTGAACGCAGCTGCCGCCGCCGGTGCCACGGGGGAGCAACTGCAGTATTGGAACCATTTGGCATTGGCTGGACTGATTGAGGGAACCTATAGCGGGCTCGCTGGAGCTGGAAGTCAGTGGGAGGTTGTGGGCGGCACAAATGCGCCGCGCAGCAAACTCGCCAATGGCGTATGGAGCGCTTACAATTACTCAAATTATGCGGGCGACGCCTACGCATTCGCCTACGATTACGGCAATTATTTATCGTTTGGCGCCCCCAACCCGCCGTCGATTGCCAATAACGGTATCGTTTCTCCCGAAGAAGCCTGGAACATCGACACAAAAGTGGATGACGGCAAGCCCGGGCAAGGTAGATTGGTCGCTTGGTATTGGTCCGTCTGCACCACCGCCGCCAGCAACACAGACACCGCGGCCAGCTATGCGCTGAATCTGAGTGGGCCACGCTGCGCCCTAGCCTATACTAAAGTATTTTAGCGCGTGACTGCTCGGCCCCCATCGCCGCGCGCCAGATGCATATTCTACCTAATGCATCTTTTTGCTGCGCAATCCCTTGGTGGCGGGTTTGGCTTTGGCGGGGCTTACTACCGGCACGCCCACCGCCACATGCAGCCCTAAATCGGTGCCGGTGATGTCGATATGGTCGCCGTCGTTCACGGCGCCTTCTAAAATCATGGTGGCGAGGCGGTCTTGTACTTGCCGCTGAATCACGCGCTTCAAAGGCCGCGCGCCGTAAATGGGGTCGTAGCCTTGTTTGCCCAGCCATTCGCGGGCCGCGTCGTCGAGCGACAGGGTGATTTCGCGGTCGGCCAGTAGTTTTTCGAGATGACGAATTTGAATATCGACGATGGCCCCCATTTGCGCCATGGCGAGGCGGTGGAACAGGATGATTTCATCGAGCCGGTTTAAAAATTCCGGGCGGAAATGGGCGCGCACAGCGTCCATCACTTGGCCGCGCGCTTTGTCCGAAATCTCTGCGGTCGGATCATCGTGCGTAGCCGAAGGCGAGCCGCGAAGCGGCAGGGGTTTGGGGACAAGGTTCCCATCAGAGACCAAAAACTCCGCGCCGAGGTTACTGGTGAGGACAATAATGGTGTTACGGAAATCGACGGTGCGGCCCTGCCCGTCGGTCAGGCGGCCGTCATCCAGCACTTGCAGCAGCACGTTGAACACATCGGGGTGGGCTTTCTCCACCTCGTCGAACAGCACTACCTGATAGGGCCTGCGCCGCACTGCTTCGGTGAGCGCCCCGCCCTGATCGTAACCCACATACCCAGGCGGCGAGCCGATGAGGCGCGACACGGAATGTTTCTCCATATACTCGCTCATGTCGATGCGGATCATGGCCGCGTCGTCGTCGAACATGAACCCGGCGAGCGCCTTGGTGAGCTCGGTTTTGCCCACACCCGTGGGCCCTAAAAACAGGAAACTGCCGATGGGGCGGTTGGGGTCTTTCAGCCCCGCGCGCGCACGGCGCACAGCGGTGGCAACGGCGCGCACCGCCTCCTCCTGCCCCACCACGCGTTTGCCGAGCGCCACTTCCATGGCGAGCAATTTATCGCGTTCGCCCTCGAGCATTTTCTCGACAGGCACGCCGGTCCAACGGCTCACAATTGCCGCGATGTCACCCTCGCGCACCGTTTCGCGCGCGCCGCCACCCGCTTGCGATTGTTCGGCGGCGCTGAGTTTTTTCTCAAGCTCGGGGATCACCCCATAGGTGAGCTCACCCGCGCGCGCCCAGTCGTTTTTGCGTTGTGCAGCATCGAGCTCGGCCTTCGCCGTTTCCAGTTTTTCTTTGATGTCGCGCGCACCGCTGAGGCGCTCCTTGTCGGCCTGCCATTTGGCGCTCATGGTGGCGGATTCGACTTCGAGAATCGAGATTTCATCCTCCAGCTTGCCTAAGCGGTCGCGGCTGGCTTTGTCGGATTCCTTTTTCAACGCTTCACGCTCGATGCGCAGGCGAATCAAATCGCGGTCCACCGCATCCAGCGCTTCGGGTTTGGAGTCGACCTGCATGCGCAAACGCGAGCCTGCTTCATCGACCAAGTCGATGGCTTTATCCGGCAAAAACCGGTCGGTGATATAGCGGTTGCTCAGCGTCGCCGCCGCCACCAGCGCCGAATCGGCAATGGCGATGCCGTGATGCAGCTCGTATTTTTCCTTGAGCCCGCGCAGGATGGAAATCGTGTCTTCGACCGTCGGTTCGCTCACGAACACGGCCTGAAACCGGCGGGCGAGTGCGGCGTCTTTCTCGATATATTTTCGGTATTCGGCGAGTGTAGTGGCCCCCACACAATGCAGCGACCCGCGCGCAAGCGCAGGTTTGAGCAAATTACTCGCATCCATCGAACCTTCCGCCGCACCGGCACCCACCAGCGTGTGCAACTCGTCGATGAACAGCACAATCTCGCCCGCCGCCGCATCGATTTCATTTAGCACGGCTTTGAGGCGCTCTTCAAATTCACCGCGGAATTTCGCCCCGGCAATCAGCGCGCCTAAATCGAGGCTCATCAGTTTTTTGTTTTTCAGCGCTTCCGGCACGTCGCCATGAATGATGCGTAGCGCGAGGCCTTCAACAATCGCGGTTTTGCCCACGCCCGGCTCGCCAATTAAAACCGGGTTGTTTTTGGTGCGCCGCGCCAACACCTGAATGGTGCGGCGGATTTCCTCGTCGCGGCCGATGACGGGGTCGAGCTTGCCGTCGCGTGCCGCTTGCGTCAGATCGCGGGCGAATTTCTTGAGCGCATCATATTGGTTTTCGGCGCCCGCACTGTCGGCCGTCCGCCCGCCGCGCAGTTCGTTGATCGCGGCGTTGAGCGCCTCGGCCTTCACCCCCGCCACCGCGAGCGCCTTGCCCGCCGCCGTCGTCGGCGACAGCGCGAGGCCGAGCAGCAGCCGCTCGACGGTGACGAAGCTGTCGCCCGCCCTCGCCGCGACTTGCTCGGCCTGATCAAGCACACGCACGCAGTCGTTGT
>JBJXEM010000018.1:0-41069 GCA_046154225.1 Rickettsiales bacterium | reverse complement strand
CATCTTCTAACTGTAAAAACAAATAGATTCCAGCTTTCGCTGGAATGACGGCAGCTCTTGCTCTTCACAAACCTATCCGTTATCCCCGTCCCATGAGCATTCTGATCACCGGCGGCGCGGGGTTTATCGGGTCGCATCTGTGCGAGTCGTTTGGCGCGCGTGGTTTGCCCGTCACGGTACTCGACGATTTAAGCAGTGGCACGCGCAGCAATTTTGTGCTGCCGATGGGTGATTTAGTTGCGGAAGGCTGCGTAAACCTCGTTGAAGGCGACGTAGCCGATGCGGCACTGGTGGCTAAACTGGTGGCCGAGGCGAATGTGGTCTATCACCTCGCCGCCATCGCCAGTGTGCCGGTGTGCACGGCCGAGCCCGAGCGGGCGACGCGAACCAACGTGGCGGGCACCCAAGCCGTGTTCGACGCCGTGGCCGCCGCGCAAAAAGTGACGGGGCGGCAGATTCCGGTTATTTATGCGTCATCCGCGGCGGTGTATGGCGACAACCCGAACATTCCGCTCAGCGAAAGCGAAACGCCCGCCCCCATTAACCTGTATGGCGAGCATAAACTCGAGAACGAACGCATCGCCGCGCGGGCATTTACGCAACATGGCGTGCGCAGTGTGGGCTTGCGGTTTTTCAATGTCTACGGCCCCAGGCAAGACCCCTCCTCGCCCTATTCCGGCGTTATCAGCAAATTCATCGACAACGCCCGCGCCGAAAAACCGCTCACCATTTTCGGCGACGGCGAACAGTTTCGCGATTTTATCTATGTGAGCGATATCGTGAACACCCTGCTGACGAGCGAAAGCTATGCGAAAGGCTCTTTTGGGCATGACGCAAACGCTTCGGTGTTTAATGTCGGCACCGGCACCGCGACGAATTTGAAATTACTGGCCCGCACTATCGGCATGGCGTTGCACGCGCGCGACCCCGATCTCGACTTCCAGCCTGCCCGCGCGGGCGACATCACCCGCTCGCTCGCCAACCCCGCTGCCATCATGGACGCCATGCAGATCGGGCATTGGACAGCGCTGCGCTCAGGCCTCGAACAGACTTTGGCCGCCCATGCGTAAGCGTCTGTGGCAGGGCATCATGGCGTTATTGTGCCTCAGCGGCTGTGCGCCGTGGTTTAGGCCAGCGCCACCGCCGGGTGCGCTAAAATGGGCGGTGTATTATCATACCAAAACTCCGGCTTCGGCCTTTAATGGGTATGATGTGGTGGTGTTCGACCGCACCCACCACCCGGATTTGAAGCATTTAGATGGGCCGGAAGCCTTCGCTTACATTAGCATCGGCGAAGTGGAAGACAGTGCACCTGAACGCAAATCGCTGGAAAAAGCGGGGCTATTGCTTACCCGCAATAATAAATGGAAAAGCCACGTGGTGGATGTGACCGCACCCGCGTGGCGCGACGCCGTGCTCGAGAAAGTAGCCGACGCACGCAAAAAAGGCTTCGACGGGGTGATGCTCGACACCGTTGACAGCCCGCTTGCCTTGGCGGCGAAAGAATCGCCGGAGCGGCTGGCGGCCATGCAGCAGGCCTGCCTGATGTTAATCGAGGCCATCCGCCAGAAATACCCCGACATGTTGCTCATGCTGAACCGGGGCTTTGCACTGCTGCCTGATGCAGCTTCGCAACTCGA
Organism: Rickettsiales bacterium; assembly: GCA_046154225.1. Classification (GTDB taxonomy): domain Bacteria; phylum Pseudomonadota; class Alphaproteobacteria; order Rickettsiales; family UBA3002; genus QFOX01. The sequence continues at coordinate 39,429 of JBJXEM010000018.1, read as the reverse complement.
CTTCCTGCTAATTGAGAGCATTTACACGCAGCCCGATGAAACTTCTGGACAATTCGTGTTAGCCCCGGCTATTAGCTACGCCGAAGCAGTGATACAGCTGCGCCGCGCCGTCGCGTTCGCACCGCGATTGCAAATACTGACGCTTGATTACTGGAACCAGGATGATGTTCACGGTGTGCAATCTATATACGCGCGTCAGCGTGCGAACGGGTTTAGCCCCTACGTTTCTACGCCTGATCTGCAGCATTTCACGCCCGAGCCCGCACCTGCCGGCCGCCCACTCGCCGTTGACTGAGGATTTCCATGCGTAAGTACATCGTCATTGCCCTTGTTCTGGTCGTTCTCGGCGTTGGCGCAAGCATCCTGCTCATTCCAGGCAAAGAGGAAGTCGCGCATAATCAGGCGATTGACGCGGGCATTGCGGCACCGAACACCCAACTCGCCGCGAATGTCGATGTTGAGGCGGAATATAATAAGGGCAATCGCAGCTTCCCCATCATCGCGGGCCTTGCCGACAAGCGTGTCGCCGAGGGCAAGCGCGACGACGCGATCAAGCTGTTGGAAGAATACGCCACCGCCAACCCGAACGACGCGCAGGGCCATAAAAAACTGGCCGAGCAATATCAGCTCGCAGGCCGTCAGGCCGATTACAACACCCAGCTCGAACTAGTCGCGAGCGCCGAGCCGACGGAAGCCAACCTGCGCGTGCTGAGCGACATTTACAACGCCAACAAAGATTACCCGAAACAAGCCGAAGTGCTGCGTAAAATAATCGATATCACCAAGGGCGAAAAGCCGCAGACTTATGTCGATCTCGCCACGATTCAGGTCGTGATCGGCGATCAGGACGGGGCGTATAAAACCGTCAACGAGCTGCGCGCCAAACACCCGGATTTCACCAGCTACCCGATGACACGCATCCTCGTCAGTTCCTTGGCCCAGCAAGGGAAAATCGACGAAGCCGTTAAAATCGCAAACGACTGGATTAACGCGCCGAGCGCACCGCTTGCCAACCCCACCGCGCCCGCCAACGCGGCACCTGCCACGCCCGCCACCCCGCTGGATGCCGCGACTGCCGACCCCAAACCCGGCGAACTCGCCGATTTGTGCAACATCCTGCATTATGCCGGCTATGCCGACAAAGCCATCGCCCTCGTCGAGCCGCATCTGGACATGCTTGAGCGTTCGCCTGAGTTGGTGGTGGCTTACGTGAACGCCAACATCACCGCCGGTCGCGCCGATCATGCTTACGCCATTTTGCAGAAAATCGACGAAGCCGGGAGAATGACTGCTGCGCTTTATGTGCCCTACCTCAAACTCGCCCTGCAGCGCGAAGACGTGCCCGCCGCCGAGACCATTGCCAACAAGCTCGACACTCTGGTGTTCAGCGAAGAACAGGCGCTCGACATCATTGAAGTGGCGCGCGCAGGCCAAGCCCCAAGCGTGCTCACCATCCTCACCACCCGCTTTGCCGATGCGAAAGTGCTCGAGAACAAACCGGTGCTGGCTGCGGTCATTTCCATCCTGAAAAACAGCAAAGATCAGGACAGCAAAATCGAAACCGCGCTTAATCTGCAGCTCAGTTCGGTGCAGCGTATTCGCCTCGGAGAATCGTGTGCGCGCGCCCACAAAACGGCTTGCTTCGACGCTATTTTGAAACAATTCCCGCCGCTCGACAACATGTCGCCTGCGCAAATCGCTGAATACGCGCAGTTGTTCATTATCGCCGAGCGTCCGGGCGAGTTGGTTGACCCTGTAGGTGCCAAAGCCCAACTGCCTAACGCCCATGCCGATGTACAAAGCGCCTGGCATCGCCTTGCCGCTGCCGCAGGTCGCCACGATGTGCTGAAGCCGTGGCTGGAGCAGAATGCCAACACCACGCCGGAAGCGCATTTGCAGGAATTATTCTACCTCGCGAACGACCGTCATCAGGGTGTTGTGGCGGGCGACATTGCCGAGCGTCTGTACGCGCGCGATCCGTCGTCGATCAACCGCGACATTCTCATCAACGGCTTCGTCAGCGCGGGGAATTACGACAAAGCCGTGCCCCTGCTGCGTGATAAATTACGCGAGCCCGGCACGAATGACGGACAATATCTGTCGGTCCTGTCGAAGCTCGCCCGCAAGGATGCGAATGCACGCAAAGAAATCGCCGACTACGCGCAAGCCGCGCTGCAATCGGGCCATGGTGACGCGCGCCAGCAACTGAACTATGCCTACATTCTCATCAATAACGGTCGCCGCGATGCGGCCATTCCCTTCGCCAAACAATACGCGTCCGAACGCGGCGGTGAGTGGAAGAAAATGTACGCGCAACTCACCCAGAAGCCGGGTAAAGGTGGCGCCCCCGCCGTGAAGCAAACGCGTGAGCAGTTAATTGCCATGGCCAACAGCAAAACCATCAGCGCCGCCAACAAGCGTCAGGTTGCATTTCAATTGCTGAACGACGGCTACAAAGCCGACGCCACCACCGTGTTCGCCGACCTCGCCCGCGACAAAGGACCCGACAGCCAGGAAGTAAAAGACCTGCTGTTCTTGTGGGGCGGCAAGCTGAATGGCGAGCAGTTGAAATGGATCGAGACGCGAGCCGCAAGTGCCTCGCCCTACGATAAAAACCGCTGGGCCGAGCTGATTAACGGCCGCGCCGACGACCAGGCCGTGCTGCAATATGTGAGCGCCACGCCGGACGCACTTTACAACGCCCCCTTGCGCAAACGTTATTTCAGCGTGCTGGCGCGCACCGGCAGCCGCCAGAATTACGAAGTCGCCATGCGCAACTGGGTGGCGCAAACTACCGATGTGCCGGCCCTCACCGATTATTCCTCGATCGCGCTGGCTTCGGGCTACCGCGAAGCGGCGCGCGCTGGTTATAGCCGCGTGCTGGCGCTCGACCCGAACAACGCAAAGGCCTTGAGCTCCATGGCTTCACTCGATTTCGCGAAGGGTAACTATAAATCGGCGGAAGCACCGCTGAACCAATACCTCGCCACCGGTCAGGGCGCACCGGATACCGACCCCGCGCAAGCCCATTTCCTGAAGGCACAATTGCTGAAACGCCAAGGCAACAAAGCCGCCGCCGCGCAAGAGTTTAACGAAGTGGTGCGCATGACCAACAGCCAAGCGCCCGACGCGCTGTCGCGGCTGTACACCGCGCAATTCAACCTCGGCCAGAACGCGCAGGCTGTTGCCGGATTCGAGGCGTTGTTGGCTTCGCACCCCGACGATAAATCCATCCTCGCCGACTACATGAGTGCCCTCATCGAGAATAAAATGTTCGACGACGCGACGCGCGTGGCCAACCAGTACGACAAAACCTCGCCCTATTATGGTAAAGGTGCCTCATTGAATGGCAGTGCCGCAAACGTGTCGGCCATCGAGCGTTTCAGCAAAGGCCGCGAAATCAAAATCAGCTTCGCCGATTCCATCGAGGGCCGCGCGCCGGTGAAGCAGAAAGACCTCGACAAACTCGCATGGCTGGAGCGTAGCGAACTGGGCTACGACAGTCTGACCATCAGTGCCAAGCCCGGCTATGTGGTGCGCTACGTGCCCACCGCCAACGAGCAATTTGCTGTTGTCGCCAGCCCCGAAGTATCGCCGCAGGTGGAAACCGAACGCCAGCAGGAGCTTCGCCTGCAACTGCTGTATGCACAAATCGAGCAGCAAACCGGCCAGACCGAACGCGCCAAGCAACGCCTTGCTGCCATCAAGCAATATTACCCGCAAGACCCGCAACTGCTCACCGCGCAAGCCGGTGTCGCCAGTGCACAAGGGAATCGCGACGATGCGCTTGAGCTACTGCAACAAGCGCATGTGCAGTCCCCCGACAACGAAGACATCGCCGCCACCATCCGCAGCTTTGGCCAGAGCGGCGGCGGCTCGGCGCAGCGCCTGCAATATGTGCGTGCCGGCTACGATTATCGTCGCTACGGCAGAGACGCCGACAGCATTTACAGCCTGTCGGGCGTGGCCAGTCTGCCTGGCAACAACGAAACCGGCCTAACCCTGCGCAACGACCATGTGAATGGTCTGGGTTCGGAACGCAACTCGGCCGAGCTTTTCCTGGCCCATTATTTCAACAATGGCAGCCGCCTGCAAGGTTCGGTGTTTACCAGCGGCGCATGGTTCGACAGTGGTTTTTATCAGGACGAAAGCAATGTCGGCGGCGGGCTGTATTATGCATTCGACAATCCGCTGGGCCGCAGCGAATTGATCGGTGAATACAGCAAACCCTATTGGGACTTCCCGAACGCGGCAGCGTTTTATGCAACCCGCACCCGTGGTGGCATCAAGCATTTTGTCGCGATCAACCCGCGCCTGTCGGTTGGTGGCGAACTGTCCTACAACAGCTACAACATCGAAACCGGTGACCTATCGCCTACCTTTGCACTGGCGGGGGTCGATAGTGGTGAGGATATCCTGCAAACCGTGCTGGCGCGCCTGTCGGCGACCTATGGCTTCCTGCTGCAAACGCCCACCCAGCCGTTTCTGGGTGTGGGCCTTGGGGTGGACACCGAATACGTCATCAACCGCAATCAGCCCAACATCAATTTCCTCGATTCACGTCAGGTCAACCAGCTCACCGGCGTGTACCGCGACGACTTCAGAACCGGCACGCATGTGTTGCTCGGCGCGGGCTGGGTTTATGACAGCGAAAACGATTTAAACGGCCCGGTGGTTGAAGGCCGCGTGGGGCAGGACATTACCCAGCAGGTGCAGTTCGATGTCCATGGCCGCTATGGCCTGGTGTCGCGCGGCTCATCCTTTAATTCCGACAGCTCCGCGCTCGAAGTGGGCGCTGGCTTGCAATATCAATTCTAACGACGAGTAAAGGCCGCCCCTATGGATAACCCGACCAACACCAACCCCACGCGCATTCTGGGCCTTCGTGCCACGGCGCTGGTGGAAACGCTGGGCATTCTGATTTTGCTGACGCTGCTCGATGTAGTGCTGGGCCAAGGCGACCGTTTCTGGTATGTGAACCCCCACCCGTACTGGATCGCAGTGATTTTCGTCGCCGCCAAATACGGCACCAACGAGGGGCTATTTGCGGCCATCATGGCGTCGCTGTTTTACCTGCTGGGTAACATTCCCGATCAGGCCGAAGGCATGGGCCGCTACGACTATATTTACGCCATCGTGGTGAACCCTATTTTGTGGCTTGTCGCCGGTTTGTTTGTGGGCGGCTTGCGCCAGATGCATATTACCGAACGCGATAATTTACGCCGCGAAGTGGAAGACGCCACTCAACGCGAAACGCTGATTTCGGATTCGTATAAATTTGTAAAAACCCGCAAGGAATCGCTTGAAGTGCAGGTGTCGGGCCAGCTGGTTTCGTCCATCGAAGCATACCGCGCGGCGAAAGCGGTCGAAACGCTCGACCCTAAATCGGTGATGCAGGGCGTCGAGAAACTCGTGAAATCGGTACTCGGGCCGCAGAAATTTTCGCTGTATATTTTTCACAATAATAAGCTCAACGCCACCATCCTTCATGGCTGGGCGCCGAGTGACAGCTTCACGCAGGAAATCGACTCGTTCAGCCCGCTCTATCAGGCGGTGGTGGGTCGTCAGGAAACGCTGGTGATTGCGAACGAGCAGCACGAAGCATTACTCGACGGCCAAGGCATCATGGCCGGGCCGATCGTGGATGTGGAATCGGGCCGCGTGGTGGGCATGCTGAAAGTCGAGCAGATGGATTTCATTTCGCTGTCGCTCAACACCGTCGAGACCTTCCGCGCGCTGTGCGAGTGGATTGGAACTGCGCTCATCAACGCCCGCAACTACCAAACCGTGAAGTCGGAATCGATCGTCAACCCCGAGCGCAATTTGCTCACCTACAACTACTTCAAACGCCAAAGCGACTACCTCGCCAAGCTGGCCAAGCGTGTGGGCTTCGACCTGTCGATGCTGGTCATTAAGGTCAACGACCCCAAAGCGCTGACCGACGCCGACCGCATCACCGTGGCCCGGCAAATTGGCGAGTCGGTAAAAACCGCGCTGCGTAACGTCGACCTCGCGTTCGATTACCAAACCGACGGTGAAGAATATTCGGTGCTGCTGCCCGCCACCAATCAGGCCGGGGCTGCCATCGTGCGCGACAAAATTGCCAAAGACATGGAACGCGCCCTGCGCGGCAAGCGCGACGTGGCGTTCAACTACATTGTTCAGGCATTGCATGAAGCCCGCTGATACAGCCGCACCCATCGATTACTACCAGCTCGTCGAGGATGTCCTCACCGCCGAGGACGTGCACGACGCGAGCGTAGTGACCGAAGCCACCGCTACCAACGGGCTGTTTGTAGTATTGGCACTTATCTTAACGCTGGTACATGGCTTCAACCTGTATCTGTTGCTCGCCACGAGTCTGTGGCCGATCATCCCCGTTATTATTCACCTCGCCGTCGTTGGCGTCACGGCCATACTCACTTACGCGCAGTATAAAAAAGGGCTCGACGTGCAGCATTTGGCGATGCTGACGATTGTGTCGGCGACGACCAGCATTTTCGGCACGCTAGGTGCGTTGTTCGGCTTTGTCGGCACCCTTATTTTCCGGGCCCGCTCGCAGCATTTTGCCGAGTGGTACGCCAGCATTTTCCCGACCGACACGCCCTCCGACGCGCAGGTGATTTATGACAGCATTTTGGAAGGCATCGACGAAAACCCAAGCCATTACGGCGTCATGCCGTTTGTCGATGTGATGCGTTTGGGCTCAGAAAACCAGAAACGCCGCGCACTGGCTAAAATGACCTCGCGCTTTTCGCCGCGCTTTTCACCGGCTTTCAAAGTGGCGTTGGCCGATTCCTCCAACACCATTCGCGTGCAGGCCGCGACGGCCATCGCGAAAATTGAACGCGATTTCGGCCAGCGGCTTGAGCGCATCGAGGAAGCACGCGTGCGTGAGCCGCGCAACACTCACCTCACTATGGCGCTCGCCAAGTTCTACGACGATTACGCTTTCACCGGCATCCTCGACAGCGAACTCGAGAAGCTCAACCGCGAGCGCGCCGTCAACACCTACAAATCTTACCTGCAGCAAGACCCCAATTCGTCGGACGCATGGGTTTCCATCGGCCGTCTGCTATTCCGCGATAAAAAATGGGCCGAGGCCGCCGACTGGTTCCGCCATGCACTCGATCGCGGCTGGAAAATGAACCACATGCTGATGTGGTATTTCGAGTGTCTGTTCCGCCTCGGCCAATTCCGCGAGCTGCGCCGTGCACTGCTTGAATATGGCCGCGGCATTGTGAACCAGGAAGAAATGCCAAAAGATGTCCGCGAAGCGGTGTCGCTATGGATGCAAGTGGCATGAACCACCAAACGGGTAACGAGTAACGCATGATGAAAATGGGTCAAAAAGCCGATGTCTGCCTGATTCTTGAAGGCACGTACCCCTATGTCACGGGCGGCGTTTCCGGCTGGGCGCACGGACTCATCAAGGAGCAAAGCCATCTCAGCTTTCACCTGTGCGCCATCGTGCCGCGCGACGCGGAACTGGAACTGAAATACGATCTGCCCAGCAACGTGATCGGCCTCACCACGATTCGCCTGAATGATTTGCCGCAGGGCTCCGAAATCAACGGCAACCTCGCCAGCCGCATTCACCGCGTGTTGCGCGAACCGCTCTCCACCCTCACCAGCGACCGGACGATGCAATTGTCCGACCTCAAGCAAATCATGGACGTGCTTAAAAGCGCCAACACGCCGCTCGGCAGCGACACGCTGCTCGACCGCGAGGAAGCGTGGGAGCAGCTGATTGCGCTCTACGAAGCCGCGTTCGACGAGCACTCGTTCCTCGATTATTTCTGGTCGTACCGCGCGATTGCCGGTGGACTGTATTCAGTGCTGCTGGCCACCTTGCCACAGGCCGATGTCTACCACGCCATGTCGACCGGTTACGCGGGCCTGATGGCGGCGCGTGCGAAAGTTGAAACCAACAAGCCGGTATTCGTGACCGAGCATGGCATTTACACCAACGAACGCCGCATCGAGGTGACTGCCGCCGACTGGCTGGAAGCGACTTCAAGCAAAGCCCTCACCATCGACAAGCCGCGCCGCGACCTGCGCGACATGTGGATTGATTCAATCAACAATTTCAGCCGCGTCTGCTATCAGGCGTGCGATTCCATCATCACCCTGTTCGCCGGCAACCAGCGCCCGCAACTGGAAGACGGGGCCGAAGCGAACAAAATGATCGTGATCCCGAACGGCGTCGATATTCGTCGTTTTTCCGCACTCAGCCACCGCCGTCAGGCGGTGCCTACCATCGCGCTCATCGGCCGCGTGGTACCGATTAAGGACATCAAAACTTTCATCCGTGCCGTGGGTCTGCTGCGTCAAGCCGCGCCCGACATTAAAGCCTACATCATCGGCCCGACCGACGAAGACCGCGATTATTACGCCGAATGCGTGACCCTCGTGGAGCTTCTGGGGCTCGAGCACAACATCACCTTCACCGGTCAAGCGAAGGTCGACGAATATTTGCCGCAGCTTGATGTGCTGGTGCTTACCAGCATTTCCGAAGCGCAACCGCTTGTCATGCTCGAAGCTGGGGCTGCGGGCATTCCCATCGTCGCGACCGATGTCGGCGCCTGCCGCGAAATCATTGAAGGCACGCCCGAGGAAGACCCCAAACTCGGGCTCGGCGGCATCGTCACGCCATTAGCGTCGCCCGCCTCGACGGCGGATGCCATCTATACCCTGCTGTCGGAAAATACACGCTACGAAGCGGCGAGCGTCGCCATCCGCACCCGCTGTGCGCAATATTACAACGAAGCGATTCAACAACAGGCATACAGGAATTTATACGCACAGTATTTGCGGCGAGGCGCATAAAGGGTCTAGGGGCTAGGGTTTAGGGGTTAGTCATTTCGATACCCTATACCCTAAACCCCATACCCTACGAACGGAGTGAGTAATGGCTGGCATTGGTTTTGAACTGAATAAAATGGCACGTCGCGATGACCTGATGGGCATCGCGGGCGCGTACCTGCACTCGGCGTTCGCCATTGCCGGGCCTTGGCTGTTCACGGTCGTAGCCCTCAGCATCACCACGTGGCTCTATGGCAATTACAACTCGCTCGAGCTGCTCAATTTCCGCGGCATCATTGTCTATAACTTCTCGTTTTCACTGGTGCTGGCCGCGCCCACCTTCATGATCATGACGCGTTATCTGGCCGACCAGATTCACGTGAAGAACGTGACCACCGTGCCTACCGTCATGCTGGAAAGCATGATGGTTGTGTTCGCTACTATCCTGCCGGTTGCGCTGTTTTTCTATGCAATTTACTTCGACATGCCGTTGCCGCTGCGACTCGCCGCATTTGCCAACATCTTCCTGATTGCGGGCGTGTGGCTGCTCAGCGTTTACCTCACCGCGCTGAAGGATTTCTCGGCCGTGACATGGACCTTCATCATCGGCATGACGATTGCGGTGCTATGCGCCGAATTTTTCGGCAATCGCCACGCGGCGGGCATGGTGGCAGGTTATAACGTGGGCCTCGCCGTCATCGTGTTCCTGCTCGCCGGGCGCATTTTTGCCGAATATCCCTACCACCTCACTACCCATTTCGCGACCAAGCCTTTCTGGCACAAATACTGGGAACTGGCCGTGGGTGGGCTGTTTTACAATGCGGCGTTGTGGGTTGATAAATGGATCATGTGGTTCGCGCCCGAAGCGGTGCAGCTCGAATCGAAAATGCGCTTTTTCCCGGATTACGACAGCGCCATGTTCCTGGCCGCCATGACCATTCTGCCGTCGATCGCGTTGTTTGTATTCTCCATCGAGACCGATTTCTTCCACCATTACCGTCGGTTTTACGGCAATATTCTGGCCCACGCGTCGCTTCGCCGCATTCGCCAGTTCCACGGCAAAATCATGACCGCCATCACCAACGGTGGCCGTAACCTCGTGGTGATGCAGGGCGTCATCTCGTTCATGTTCATCATCCTCGCACCGCAGATTTTCGAGAAAATGCACATGTTCTACGTGCAGCTTTCCATTTTCCGCTTAGGGGTGCTCGGTTCGTTCTTTCAGGTGCTGGTGCTGTTCTCGAGTATCATCCTCGCCTATTTTGACTGCCGCCGCGCCAATATGTGGATTTTCGCGTTCTACTTCCTCAGCAATGCGCTGCTGACGCTGCTGTTCCTGCAATGGGGCTACCAGTTTTATGGCTACGGGTTCTTCCTGTCTTCCACCCTCACCTTCTTCCTCGCCGCCAGCTTCCTGTTCTCGCATGTGCGCAAGCTGCCTTACCATGCGTTCCTCACCAACAACAACTCGGTGAAAAAACCCAAAGAGCACACCTCGGCTGACTATTTCGAACATGCCGGCGAGTTCAACATGGGCGTCGACCGCAAGGAAATCCTGCATCCGAAACTGGCGAAGTGACATGTTTCGTTAGCGGCTTTGCCGCTTAAGAAACTGTCATCCCGGCCTTGTGCCGGGATCCGCTGTGCCGCTTGCGTTGAACCGCGGATCCCGGGATAAAACCGGGATGACATTCCCCCAAATATGACAATTCCGTGAAGTTTGCCCGCGCCCTCTTGCCATTAGTCTCCCTCCTCCGCTAGAAGAAACGCTCACTTGGTAGATTCTGTTTCGCAATGCATCTGCAGCGCGACTCTGGAAAATCGCCTTTTGACATCGGGGTGACGAACAACCCCCGGTGAGTATAGCATCCATTCCCACGGCGTATCTTGTGGTGGTGCTTGTTCATTTTAAGGAGACTTGAGATGACGTTACGTGAAAAACTGCTGGCTGCCACAACCTATGCGGCTGCCGATATCGCCCTCCCGGCTTTGCCGGAAGGGGTGTATGTGGACGATTCCGATGACGGCGAGTATGTCGAGTTCGGTTTCAACGAAGGCGTCGACAACCTCGACGGCTGGTGGCCGGGCCTGAAAGCCAAACTGGTTGACGGCAAGGTCGTGCTGACCGATTCGGTCGAGAATACGATCTCGATCGACGCGGAAGGCAATCTCGTCCTCGCCGACAACAAGTACGAGGTGACGATTCGTTACCTCGGCACTGCTGAAGGCAAGGGCGTCAACGGCCTGTACGCGGCGGCCATCGCCTATGCCACGGCCTATCTCGCCATTTCGGTTTTGCCGGATGACGTGACGGTCGAGGAGACCGACGACAGTTACGTCAGTTTCGGCGTTCCTGGGCTGTACGAGGGCTTTGTCACCGCCACCAAGACCGAGGCGGGTGACATTGCGCTCGAGTACGACGGCAAAACGCTCGTCATCGGTGATGACGGCGTTTCGGCGGTCGACGGCGAAGGCAATCTGGTCGGCACGTTCAACGAGGACGACGAACTCGTGCCTGTAACCGAAGGCGACGGTGCTAACACCGGCACCTAAGGCAGTCCAAGCAGTACTGCCAGCAGGCCAATAACCTGCAGGCAGGTTCACAAACTGAAGGCGTGGAGCAATCCACGCCTTCTTTTTTTGCCACGCGGCTGCCACTGGCAACACCCTCCCCATCTATGACAGTTTCGTGAAGTTTGCTCGCGCCCTCTTGCCGTTACTCTCCCTCCTCCGCTAGAAGGGATGCTCACTTGGTAGATTCTGGTTTCGTGATGCATCTCGCACCCCGACTCTGGAAAATCGCCTTTTGACATCGGGGTGACGAACAACCCCCGATGAGTATAGCATCCATTCCCACGGCGTATCAGTGGTGGTGCTTGTTCATATTGAGTGAAAAGGAAAACTCAGCATGACGTTACGTGATCTGCTGCTTGCCGTCAGCGCGCATGCGCTGGCAGTTCACAACGGCGTGGATCCTCTTCCGGACCTCCCGGAAGAGGTGAATGTCGACGATGACGGCGATTACACCGTCCCCGGCCTCGACGACGACTACGCCTACGTGCGCAAAGACGGCAAAATCGTCCTCGACAACGCCGGAAATGTCACGTTGTGGACGAGCGTCGGGACAACTGACCTCGGCGCCCTCATCATCGGGGAAACCGACGTGACGCTGGTCGACGAGAACGGCGACTTGCTCGGCGCCTTCGACAAGGACGGCACCTTCACCGCGGCCGCCGAAGACGAACAGGCCTAAGGCGGCCTATCTCGGTGAAGCCAGCAGGCAAATAACCTGCAGGTAAAGTCACAAACTGAAGGTGTGGAGCAATCCACGCCTTCTTTTTTTGGCAACGTTTAGCCGCGGCCGTCATTCCCCGAATTTTTCTCCCGGGAAAATTCTAGGGGAATCCAGAAATGAACTTCTAAACTTACGCTTGAGTGCAGTCAGCAGCCATACGCAGGATTCGTCTAGAATCGGCTTGCGGCCGATTCGGGGAATGACGAGGGCATAGTGACATGACTCACCCCCACTAAAAAAAATCACCCCGCAACATTCCGTTACAATATTTTTACTTTACAAAGCTGCACGTCGTGTATAATTGGCATCGACCGCTGAATCCCATGGCGTGTAGAGATCCCTAGAGGGGTAGGCCAAGTCCGAGTAATGTACGGACTAACCGCCGATCCAGCAAGGTGACCTTGGCACACCTGTCATAAATCCGTCGCAAGGTTCGGTTGGTGCGTTTGGTTTAACGTATCAATGAGGATTTATGACATGCGAAGCTACACATCGCCCGATTCCGCTGTAAAGCATTTACAGCCCGAACAACCTGTTATTCTCTACCGCCCGCACGCGCTGAAGCGTTCGGCTGAACTGTTCCTGTCGCGTTTTCGCGGCACGGTAATGTTCGCGGTGAAAACCAACCCCGACGAGCATGTACTGCGCGACCTATGGGCCGCCGGAGTGCGCACGTTCGACGTGGCATCGCTTCATGAAATCGCCATGGTGCGCGGGCTGTTCCCCGAGGCGGAACTATTCTTCATGCACACGGTGAAATCCCGCCACGCGATTCGCGAGGCGTACTTCACTTACGGCGTGCGCCACTTCTCGCTCGATTCCGAGGAAGAACTCGCCAAAATCCTGGTCGAGACCAAATATGCCGACGATCTGTCGCTGCATGTACGGCTCGCCATTCCCAACACGTACGCGGAACTGGCGCTCACCGACAAATTCGGCTGCCCGCTCGACCGTGCACCGGCTTTGTTGCAGCGTGTGCGCACCGTGGCCGCGCATGCGGGCGTGTGCTTCCATGTGGGCAGCCAGTGCATGCACCCGGACGCGTACAAGCTCGCCATTAAACTGGCCAAGCAAGTGGTGAAGGCCTCCGGCGTGAAAATCGACTCGTTCGATGTCGGCGGCGGTTTCCCGAGCATTTACCCCGGCATGACGCCGCCGGACCTGTCGGGCTATTTCAACGCCATCCACGACGCCACACGCGACCTCGTAAAACAACATGGCTGCCAGCTTCTGTGCGAGCCGGGCCGCGCGCTCGTCGCCGAATCCGGCGCGGTGGTGGTGCGGGTTGAAGCGCGCAAGGGCGATTACCTCTACATCAACGACGGCACCTATGGCTCGTTGTTCGATGCGGGCACGCCGAAGTTCATCTACCCCTCGCGCCTGCTGAATCGTACCGGCAGCGACGAGGAAAAAGGCTTCAGCTTTTACGGCCCCACCTGCGACACGCTCGATTTCATGAAAGGCCCATTCTTCCTGCCTGCCGATGTGCAAGAGGGCGACTACATCGAAATCGGCCAGCTCGGCGCCTATGGCCGCACTATGGCCACGCGTTTCAACGGCTTCTCGGTCGCTAACGCCGCCGTCATCGTCCGCGACGAGCCGCTGCTGAGCATGTACACGCCCCAGCCGGAACGCCGCGTGGCCGTGGGGGCGAGAGCTTAATTAAGAAGGGTTTAGGGGTTAGGGTCTAGGGTTTAGTAAGCCCCGCTCTATACCCTAGACCCTAAACCCTATACCCTAATTTTACGGAGTAAAATTTATGACCGCTGCCCCCAAACAGAAATCGAACGCCAAGGCCGAACTGCTCGGCAAAACCGTTGAGCATATCGACATCGCGAGCTTCGACGCGCGACCCATCATCGACCAGATGGCGAATATGAGCTTCACCAGCCGTGACCTCGCGCGCGCCACGGGCATTTATAACTCCATGCTGGCCGATAAGGACTGCTCCATCATTCTCACCCTCGCCGGTTCCACAAGCGCCGGCGGCTGCATGAAGCTTTACGCCGACCTCATTCGCTACAACATGGTCGATGCCATTGTGGCCACCGGCGCCAGCATTGTGGACATGGATTTCTTCGAAGCGCTCGGCTTCAAGCACTACCATGGCAGCGCGAGTGGGCAGGACGACAAATATCTTCGCGAGCTCTATATTGATCGCATTTACGACACCTATATCGACGAAGAAGAACTGCAGGCGTGCGACCACACCATTCTGGAAATCGCCAACAGCCTCGAGCCGCGCGCCTATAGCAGCCGCGAATTTATCAAGGAAATGGGCAAGTGGCTCGCCGCGGGCAATGCCAAGAAAAAAGACTCCCTCATCCAGCTCGCCTACGAGCACGACGTGCCGATTTTCTGCCCTGCGTTCGTCGATTCATCGGCCGGGTTTGGCCTCGTGAAACATCAGGTCGAGAACCCGAAAAAGCACATGGTGCTCGACGCCATCGCCGACTTCCGCGAACTCACCGACATTAAAATCAAGGCCGGCAAAACCGGCCTGCTGATGATCGGCGGCGGCGTGCCTAAAAACTTCACGCAGGACACGGTGGTGTGCGCGGAAATCCTCGGCCATGAAGTAGAGATGCATGCTTACGCGATTCAAATCACCGTCGCCGACGTGCGCGACGGCGCGTGCAGCAGCAGCACCCTCAAGGAAGCTTGCAGCTGGGGCAAAGTCGACACCGCGCTCGAGCAAATGGTCTTCGCCGAAGCCGGTTCGGTACTGCCGCTCCTGTGCTCCGACGCCTACCACCGCGGCCACTGGAAACCCCGCGCGAAGCGCGGTTTTGCGAAGATTTTTGCATAAGCATTTTGCAGCGCACAGCCCGCCTATAAAATGACTAGAAATGCGCAAATGCGCTGCTATGGTGGCGGCCCTTAGAGTAGGCGCCGTAGGCGCTTTCCAACGCAGGTAGCAGGGTTGAATGGCCGGAGCTGACGTCAAAGAATTCACCGTTTTCGGGTTGAAAATGTGGCAGCAGGTGATGATCTGCCTCATTCTCGGCATCATTACGGGCTTCGCGCTGCACGAAGACGCGGCCGTGTTTAAGGTGCTCGGCACGATTTTCATCAACCTCATTAAAATGGTGGTTGCCCCGCTGATTTTCCTCGCGCTGGTGTCGGGCATCACCAGCATGGGCGACGGGGCGAATTTCAAGCGCGTCGGCCTCAAGGGTGTGGGCACCTATGTGTTCACGGCGCTCATCGCGGTCGTCATCGGGCTGGTGGCGGGCACCATTTTCCAGCCGGGTGCCGGGCTGCAGGTGAACATCAACGAATTCGCCAGCAGCGGCGACACACCCGCCATGCCGGCCATGAACGTTAAGGATTTTCTGCTCAACCTTATTCCCACCAACATTTTTCAGGCCTTCGCCGAAGGTAATTTGCTGCAGGTGATCGTCTTCTCGGTGATTTTCGGCATGACGATGAACATGATGGGCGACAAGGCCGCGCGCCCGCGTCAAGTACTGTATGATTTCAGCCAGATCGTGTTCAAGCTGATTGAATACATCGTGCGCCTCGCGCCGCTGGCGGTGTTTGGCTATATGGCCTGGTCGGTTGGCACACAAGGGGTCGAGATCATCAAAATCCTCATCAAGCTGGTGGTGGCCGTGCTTGCCGCATGCCTGTTCCAATACCTCATGTTCGGCGTGATGATACTGGTGGTCGCGCGCCTGAACCCGCTGGTTTTTTACCGCAAACTGGCGACGACGCAGCTCATGGCATTCTCGACCTCCAGCTCGAAAGCCACCCTCACCACCGCCATGCGCGAGCTTGAAACCAAGCTTGGGGTTTCCAGCCAGTCGACGCAATTTCTGCTGCCGCTGGGCGCCTGCATCAACATGGATGGCACGGCGATTTACCTTGGCATCTGTGCCCTGTTTTTCGCGCAGTTTTTTGGCATTGCGCTACACAACACCGATTATGCCATGCTGCTGCTCACCTGCACGCTCGGCTCCATTGGTGCGGCGGGTATTCCGTCCGGCTCCATCATTTTCATGGGCATGGTGCTGCACTCGGTGGGCCTGCCGATTGAAGGCATCGGCCTTTTACTCGGCGTCGACCGCGTGCTCGACATGGTGCGCACCACCATCAACATCACCGGCGATTGCGCCATTACCCTGATGGTAGATGCGACGGAAAAAACGCTGGATAGAGAGGCGTATTATGCAAAGTAAGGATTCAGGATTCGGGATTCAGGATTCAGGCAGGCAGGTCTCTGACAGAAGAATTTTATCGACTTTCTTTTTTAATGATTCATTTTCTCATGGGATACCGTGCATCCCTAAATCCCGAATCCCGAATCCTGAATGCTCCCGATGACCTTCCCGTTTCACATCTTCCGCAACGTGCCCACGTTCGACTTCATCGGCTACCGCAAGGTTGGGTTTGCCATTACGTTCATTGGCACCATCGCCACGATTGTTTCACTGTCGGTGAACGGGCTGAATTTCGGCATCGATTTCTCGGGCGGCGTGGTGATGGAAGTGCGCACCGAGCAAACCACCGACATCGCCAAAATGCGCACCCTGCTGGAAACGCCGCAGACCAAAAACGCCAGCCTGCAATCGGTCGGCGCCGACGGCAAACAAGTGCTCATCCGCCTAAAACCCGCAGGCGACGAAGCCCAAGCCCAAGTCGCCCAAACGGTGCGCACCGCGCTCGATGCGGGTTACGGCGCGCCCATCGATTATTTGCGCACCGACTATGTGGGCCCGCAAGTGGGCGGCGAACTGATTCGCGGCAGCTTCTATGCGCTGGGTTTCGCCATGCTCGCCATGGCACTGTATTTGTGGTTCCGCTTCGAGTGGCAATATGGCGTCGGCGGTATTTTGGCGTTGCTGCACGATGCTATCCTTACCATCGGTTTTTATTCCGTCACGGGCATTGAATTCAACCTCACTTCGGTGGCCGCCGTGCTCACCGTCATCGGTTATTCCATCAACGATTCCGTGGTGATTTACGACCGCGTACGCGAGAATTTGCGCAAATACAAAGTGCGGCCCGTGGGCGATGTGCTCAACCTCGCCGTCAACGAAACACTCGGGCGCACCTTCCTCACCGGCGGCACCGTGCTGATGGCGCTGATCGGCCTTGTGGTGCTGGGTGGCGACGTGCTGTTCGGCTTTTCGGCCGCCATGATTTTCGGCGTTATCGTCGGCACTTTCTCATCGATTTATGTGTCGTCGACGATTCTCATCTACCTGCATCTGCGCCGCTCGGAACTGGCGGATGTGAAGGCGTCATAGCTGGCATGCCGTTTTTTCATTTGCTATTCACGGCAAATGGCACTGAATAACCACTATTACTAATCTGTCATCCCGGGTTTATCCCGGGATCCAGCCGAAACTCCTGCGCAAGCATGACGGCTGGGTCCCGGCACCAGCCTTCGCCAAGGCTTCGGCAAGGCAGGCAAGGCCGGGACGACATGCCGAGGATACCCATGAAACATATTTCCAAGTTTGCCCTAGCCGCGCTGTTCTTCCTCAGCGCCTGCGCCGGCGACAAATATCCCTACGACTACCAGTTCATGTCGGCGGACTCGATTCCGATCACGGCACTCGGTGCGCCGCCTGCGGTCGGCTCCAAAGAATGGAACAAGGAAATCGACGCCATCATCGCGCGGCAGAAAAAACTGACCGATGCACAGAAAGCCGTGCTGGTTTCCGAAAACCACATCACCCCCGGCATGATCGTGCTGCCGGTACTGGGTTCGCGCTACGCCGAAGCCAGTTACCCCAAACTCTACAGCTGGCTGCGTCACGGCGCATCCGATGCGTGGCGCACCGCCGATGCGCATCAGGATTACTGGAACGCCCCGCGCCCCTGGGTCAGCGACGATCGCGTGGAACTACTGGTGCCACGCATCACGCGCCCCAGCTACCCCAGCGGCCACACCACCACGAACACTGTGTGGGCCTATATGCTGACGGGTTTGTTTCCGCAAATGCATGAGGCGCTCTTCAAACGTGCGCACGAAATTGGCTTTCACCGGGTCGATGCCGGGGTGCATTTTCCGCACGATGTCGCAGCGGGCAAGCGCATGGCGGGGCTGGTCTACCAGCAGATAGAAATGAACGCGGCGTATCAGGCCGAGCGGCGCGCGGTGCAACAAGAACTGCGCGATCGCGGACTGCCGCTTAAGCGTGGGCCGATACCGCGCGCGCCGAAACCGGGGACTGCAAGTTACTCTCCGCTATACTAAGCCCGGCGAGCGCGCGTTGCAGCTGCGGCAGTTCGCAGCAAAACGAAATCCGCACATGCCAGTCGCGCGCAGCGGACGGTGAATCCGGCGCGAAGAACGGCCCGCCGGGTACGCCACACACCCCTGCCACATTCACCAGATAGCGCATCATCGTGGCGGGCGAATCAATCACATACGCCTCGCCGGTTTCGGAGTGCGACGCGCTCACGGTGCAGCCCTCAAGCCCCGAAAAATCAACCCAGCCGTAAATCGTGCCGCGTGGCGCGTCCATGGTGGCGTGCTTCAATACGGCAATGCCTTCCACCAGCACTGCGCGTTTTTGCTGCAGGCTGGCAACGGTGCGGGTGATGAATTCGTCGCCATATAAAAGCGCCGCCTGCGCTTTCAGCTGGTCCTCGACGCCCATGCCGCCGCCTTTGCCTTCGTTCCACATTTGCAGCGAGCTCAGCATGGCGGTGTTTTTGCTCACCACGAACCCCACGCGCAATCCGGCGAGGCCATATTCCTTCGACACGGTGCGGAACACCGCGAGCCGCCCGGCTGCAAATAGCGCTTTTTCATGCGGGCCGCGCTGTAGCACAGCGCGAATGTCATACGGCTCGCGGTCATAGACCAGTTTGCCGTAAGGGTCGTCACTCGCGACGAGGGTGTTCGTTGTTAGTTTCGTCACCGCTGCGAAAAATGCTTCCCGCTCTTCGGGAGTATAGTTCGCCCCCGTCGGGTTGTTCGGCGCGTTGATGAGAATCATCGCCGGTTGCGGCACTTCAGCTAAAATCGCCGGCAGGTCGGCGGCACGAATCAACCCGTCCGCCGTCGTGATTTCCAGCAACACCACGCCTGCCGGGAACATATCATAATTCGTGGGCCAGCCGGGGGCGGCCAGCACCACCACGTCACCCGCTTTCAGCACGCTGAAAAACGCACCGTTCAACGCACCTTTGCCGCCGGTGCCAACCATCACTTCGGCAGGGGTGGCGACACACCCGGTGTCACGCGAAAAGGTTTCGGCGATGGTAGCGCGCAAGCTGGGCAGGCCCGTGGTCTCGGAATACGCAAACACGTTCTTGTCGTTGCGTAACGCGTAAATGGGGTTACCCTTATGGGTTGGGTCGGCAGCCGCTTGATGCAGCCGCGCCTCCCACTGCGCCACTTCAGAGGGCGTAGGTTTGGGGAACAAATCGCCGATGGTCACTACCTCAACCTGCTTACCACGCGCCACGGCGGCCTTCGCCATGTTCGCGGCCGACATGGTGGGGCTGGCGCGAAGGCTGGCTTTGGCGACGTAACGATGCAGTTTCTGGCTCATGGCGTCGTGGTAATACGGTGCCCTAGCCAAGGCAAGTGCCGATTTTGTACGCCGTTATTTCTTCACAAACGCAATAGCCAACTCGCCTACTTTGAAGCCGAATTTGGTGAGCACGTTGCGGTTCATGGCGTGTTTTTCGTCGACCAGGAAAATCCAGTCGTCGGATTTTAAGTCGTGCGAAGTGCCGTCTTTCTCGACCGTCAGCACGTATTTCAGGTTAATGGCGTTGCCGTATTGCGCGCCTTCAGCCACGCCCACGACATCGGCCGCGGTGGCGGTGAAATGGTGGTCGTCGACCATGGTGATGTGCCAGACGCGGGTTTGTTTTTTGCCGTCGCTATACACAAAATGCTCTTCCAGCGTTCCGGTGTCGCCCTTCCAGGTGCCCTTCAGCGTGGCGGTAAAACGAGGGTCCACGTCGCCCGAGCGGTCGGTGAACGTGCCCCACACCGCGATCTCGCCATTTAAAAACTGGCGGATATCGGCCTTCGGTGTGCGGCCTTCGTAATCCTCGATTTTCGGCCCCGAGCAGGCGCTGAGAAAGCTAAACATCGCAAATACCATGAGGCGGGAATGTTTCATCGAGAGTCTCCTTCGAAAACGTGATTGCACAAGGCGGTGTTAAAAAGCGATAGGGCTTATGCATGGGCCAGCTCCACTTGCACCACATCGGTGCGGCCCACGGCAAATGCCGCCGCACAAATGCTGAGATAAAACCGCCAATTGCGCACGAATGCATCGTCGTAGCCCATGGCGTGAATGTCGGCGATGCGCGCGTCGAACCGGGCGAGCCACGCACGTAATGTCGCCGCATAATCCGGCCCGAAGGCGAACACTTCGCGCACGTCGAGCCCGGCTTTTTTTGCCTCTTCGCGGAAGCGTTTCACCGAAGGCAGCATGCCGCCCGGGAACACGTAATGGCGGATGAAATCGCTCCACCGCCGGTAATCGGCAAACAGCTCGTCGCGAATCACAATCGTTTGAATCACCGCTGTGCCGCCGCGTTTTAGGCGAGCCGCGACGGTGCTGAAATATCGCGGCCAGTAACGCTCGCCCACGGCTTCGAACATCTCGATCGACACGATGGCATCGAACAGGCCTTTCACATCGCGATAATCCTGAAAACGGATATCGGCTTTGTCCTTCAACCGCGCGCTGGCGAAGGCAAATTGCGCGGGCGAAATGGTCAGGCCGGTTACTTGCGCTCGGCGCTTGGCCGCCTCTTCCGCGAAGCCGCCCCAACCGCAGCCAATCTCAAGCATTGTCGCGTCAGGGCCAGCGCCGGTTTTATCGAGAATGCGGCCATATTTGGCGCGTTGTGCGTCGGCCAGAGCCGCGTCCGGTTGCGCGTAAATAGCCGAGGAATAAGTCATGGTTTCGTCGAGCCACAAGCGGTAAAAATCGTTGCCGACATCGTAGTGCGATTTGATATTTCCGCGGCTGCCACGGCGGCTGTTGGCGCGCACCACCATGTTGTAGAACCGAAACAGCAGCCGGTTATGCCAATTGCCGTGCGCGAAATTTTCAAGCGCTTCCATGTTCAGCAGAAATAACTGGAACAATTGCTCAAGGTCGCGTGTCTGCCATTTTCCGGCGATGTAATCTTCGCCGAGGCCAATATCGCCGCGCAGCACTGCACGGCGAATTACCGCCCATTCATGAATATGAAATTGCGCCTCGGGCCCCGCTTTTTCGCCACGGAAATGATGCACCTCACCCTCCGGCGTGATAAATTCGAGCGTGCCCACTTCCAGCTGCTTTAGCGCGCCGAGAAAATGCCGGCGCAGGAAATCGTTCGAGAACAGCCTCATCGTGTAACCTCTTCAAGTGGTGGCAGCGGCCTGCGGCGATAGCGAATGCCTTTCAGCACCAGCCGCAGCGCGTGGTAGTGAATCAGGCCAATGACCATAAATGTCATCAGCGGGAAACGGAAAAAACAGCGCAGCATAGCGTGGCTATCCAGAGTCCCACGTGTACCGGTGAGAGAGGTGGCGAGCAACAGGCCATCTTCGTCATAATGGTTAATGGCGAGGTCGATTTTTTCTGCGCTGTAATCGACGCGGAATTCGTAGCGCCCCGCCACATCTAGAAACGGCGACACATGAAATACTTTTCGTGTCGGCAGGCGGTCGTTCGCCGCAATCACCCGTTGGTCGTCGTGGTGCAGCAAATAACTGTGGCGGTCGCCGAAGGTATTATTTACCTCAGCGAGCATGGCACGTAGGCCGCCATCGCGGTCGAGCAGGAACCAGAAACTGACGGGGTTAAACACGTAACCGAGCACGCGCGGCAGTGTAAGCAGCACCACTTCGCCATCGGCAGCGCTGAGGTTGTGGGCGCGTTTTACTTGCGCAATCCATTCCTGCATGCCCACGCCGTCGCGCCCATGGTCGGCTTCGTAGAATGAAAACAGGTTGAAGCGGTTGAGCGACAAAAACCTGTTCTTGATCTGCTGCATTTCGCTGAGCGCAAAGCACAGATAATACACGCGATAGCGCAACGCATGGCGGCGCGGGCGCGTGCGGGCATGCGCCGTACTGCCGGTGAATAATCCGCGCGCTAGTGCCATGGAATGGGCGCTCCCATTTGCTGCGCAACTTTCACGGCACTGCCAAGCCCGTCTTCGTGGAAGCCGTAACGTTGCCACGCGCCACAAAACCAGGTGTTGCGCTGGCCTTGCAGACGTTCGATTTCACCCTGCGCCGCAATCGCCTCGCGGGTGAAAATAGGGTGGGCGAAAGCGTGCTGGTCATAAATCTTGTCTTGCGCGATTGGGTGCGTGGGGTTGAGGGTGACGAACAGCGGCACCGCCGCGTCGAGCCCTTGCAAATTGTTCATCCAGTACGTCACGCCTAAATTCGCTTCCTGCCCCACCGCACCTTTGGCCTGATAGACCCAGCTGGCCCAGCAGCGGCGACGCACCGGCATCTGTGTCACGTCGCCATGTAAGTACGCCATGTTGTTTTGGGTTTTGAAATGACCGAGGATGCGCCGCTCGTCGTCGCTCGCGTCAGTCAGCAGCGCCAACGCCTGGTCGCCATGGCAGGCGAGCACCACGCGGTCGTAGGTTTCGCACGCGCCCGTCGTGTCCGTCACTTCCACGCGCTCGCCCACGCGGCGGATGGAAACGGCACCGCAATTAACACGAATACGGTCGGCATAGGCGGCGGTGATGCGCTTGACATATTCCTGCGCGCCGCCGGTGACGGTGTACCATTGCGGCTGGTCGGACAAGGTAAGCAGCCCGTGGTTTTTGAAAAAGCGCGTGAGGGTCGCCGCCGGAAATTCTAGCATTTGCGCCGGCGGGCAGCTCCAGATGGCACCGGCCATGGGCAACAGGTAATAGCGGCGAAAGCCCGCACCCAGTTTCAGCGCGTCGAGCAGGCCGCCGATGGTGAGTTCGGGCTGTGCTTCAGCCACGGCCATTGCTTCGCGGTTGAAGCGCATTACGTCGCGTACCATGCCGTAAAATTTGGGGCTGAAGATGTTTCGGCGCTGGCCGAAAATGCCATTCACATCGCGCGCGCACCACTCGAACGCGCCGCGATTGATGCTGGCGGCGAAGCTCATGTTACTCTCGTGTGTGGGCACGCCGAGCTGTTTAAACAAGCCCACGAGGTTGGGATAATTCGGTTCGTTATACACGATAAACCCGGTATCGACCGCGATGGATTTACCGCCCGCATCCACCGTGACGGTGCGGCTGTGCCCACCCACGCGCGGGGCTTTTTCGTAGACGGTAATAGCGTGGTGCGGGTGCAGTAAGTGCGCCGCCCCCATGCCCGAAATGCCGCTGCCGATGATTGCGATGGAGGCCATGAACCTACGATGATATGTGACTGGACGTTCGCGCACCTTACGGTTATCATACCGACAAGTCTAGTTTGATTCGCGCTCCCTGCCTAACATTTCGGTAATGAATGAAACCCGCACTCACCGTCCGCGAAACCAAACGCCGCGCCGATATTCTGGCGGCGGCCACGCGGCTGTTTCTGCAGCACGGCTACGCGCCTACCACCATGGACGCGATTGCGTCGCGGGCGCGCGTTACGAAACAAACCGTGTATGCGTATTTCCCCAATAAAAATGCATTATTCCAGCAAATGATTGTAGCGTTGTGCGAAAAATATACGTCGCTCGATAACATGGCCGATGCGAAAAGACCCCTACCCGAGCAGCTTTACCAAATCGGCCTCGCGCTGGGCGACTGGGTAAGCCACCCGGATGTGCTGGCCGCCACGCGGCTCGTCATCGCCGAATCGAAAAACCACCCGAAGCTGGCGCAGCTTTATTACGAAAGCGGCACGCAGCGTGTTATCGGCGCGCTGGCGGCTTACCTTGCACAGCAAAACGCGTTGGATGCGCTGCATATCGGCGATTGTGCCAGCGCCGCGTCGTATTTCTTTGCCATGCTGAAGGGCCAGTATTACCTTCGCCTCATGCTGCGCGCCAAACCCTTCCCTGCCCGCCACGAAAAAGAGCAACATGTGCGCGAAACCGTGGAGCTTTTCCTGCGCGCCTATGGCGGCAAAAATCCACTCCTTACCAAAAGCGCTTTATGACCATGCTTCGCCAAAAACTCACCCGTGCCATCGCCCTGCTGTCGGGCGCGCTCAGCCTCATCGGTTGCTCGGGCGCGGATGCGCTGAACTTCACCATCCCGCGCGATGGCTACCGGCTGCAGCGCGGCCTTAGCTACGGCGAAAACCCACGTCAGCAGCTCGATATTTACACGCCCGACGACGCAAAAAACGCCCCCGTCGTGTTGTTCTTTTACGGCGGCAGCTGGCAATGGGGCGATAAGGACGATTACCTGTTTTTAGGCCAGGCCCTCGCCTCGCGCGGTTACGTGGTGGCCATCGCCAATTACCGTCTGTACCCCGAAGTCTATTTCCCCGATTTCGTGGTCGATAGCGGGCGGGCGCTTAGCTGGGTGCACCAACACATCGCGGGCTATGGCGGCAACCCGGCGCAGGTTTTTGTCGCGGGCCATTCCGCCGGTGCGTTCAACGCCGTGATGCTGAGCCTGAACGAGCCGCTCCTCAAAAAAGCCGGTGCGAAACGCGAATGGATTAAAGGCGTCATCGGCCTCGCGGGCCCCTATGATTTCCTGCCCTTCACCGACCCCGACATTATCGCCGTGTTCAGCAAAGCGAGTGGGCACGACACCCAGCCGATTCATTTTGTCGGCGGCAGACTACCCCCGTTTTTCCTCGCCACCGGCACCGACGACACGACGGTGATGCCTCGCAACAGCACCGCACTTGCGGCGAAATTGAAGGCGAACCATACGTCGGTGGATCTGCACGAATACGATTCCGTCGCGCATATCGGCATTGTGCTATCGCTGGCGCGCGGGTTTCGGGGTAAAGCACCGCTGCTCGACGATATCGACGCGTATATTCAGCGTACCCTCGCGGCCGCGCATTAGCGGCCTTGCATCGGTGGCCGCCATCTCCTAGAGAAAGCGCATACGGAGGAATCGCATGAAACTGGCAATGATCGGTAGCGGCTATGTGGGGCTGGTGAGCGGCGCGTGCCTCGCCGATTTCGGCCACGATGTGATGTGTGTCGACCACGACGCAGCAAAAATCGCAGGCCTCAAAAGCGGCGTCATCCCCATTTTCGAGCCGGGGCTGGAGGAACTGGTGGCCGCTAACCAAACCGCCGGGCGGCTGCACTTCACGACTGACCTGAAAGCCGCCGTCGCAAGCGCCGATGCGGTGTTCATTTGCGTCGGCACCCCCACCCGCTATGTCGACGGCCATGCCGACATGCGTTTTGTGTACGACGCGGCGCGTAGCGTGGCCGAAGCCGTCTCGGGCTTCACCGTCATCGTCACTAAATCCACCGTGCCTGTAGGCACCGGCGACGAAGTAGCGCGGCTGATGGCCGAACACCGCCCGGATGCCGACATTGCTGTAGTTTCAAACCCCGAGTTTTTGCGCGAGGGCGCGGCCATCCGCGATTTCAAATACCCCGACCGCATTGTGGTGGGCACCGACGACGCGCGCGCGCGCAGCGTGATGGAAGATATTTACCGCCCGCTTTACCTCAACAGTAACCCCCTCATGGTCACCGGGCGTCGCACGGCGGAGCTGATTAAATACGCGGCGAATGCTTTTCTCGCGACCAAAATTACCTTCATCAACGAGATCGCCGACCTCTGCGAAAAAACCGGCGCGAACGTGCAGGACGTGGCGCGCGGCATCGGGCTCGATAACCGCATCGGCACTAAATTCCTGCATGCCGGGCCGGGCTATGGCGGCTCGTGCTTTCCCAAGGACACGCTCGCGCTCGTCAAAACCGGGCAGGACCACGACGCGCCGCAGCGCATTGTCGAAACCGTCGTCGCCATCAACGACCAGCGCAAACGCGCCATGGCGCGCAAAGTGATCGCTAGCATGGGCGGCAATGTGCGCGGCAAAACCATCGCGGTGCTGGGCCTCACCTTCAAGCCCAACACCGACGACATGCGCGAAGCCCCCTCCATCATGATTGTGCAGGCGCTGGCCGATGCAGGCGCGGTGATTCGCGCCTACGACCCCGAAGGCATGCACGAAGCCGCGAAAATAATGCAAAACGTGGAATTCGCCGCCGACCCCTATGCGTGCGCGGCCGATGCGTCGGCGATTGTGCTGGTGACGGAATGGGAGCAATTCCGCGCGCTCGATGTGAAGCGCCTGAAGTCCGCGATGGCCGAGCCGGTGTTTGTCGATTTGCGCAATGTGTATCGCCCCGACATCATGCGCGACGTCGGCTTCACCTATGTCAGCATCGGGCGGCCATGATACTCGTCACCGGCATCGCCGGATTCATCGGCATGCACACGGCGCGTGCCTTGCTCACGGCGGGTGAAGCGGTCATCGGCCTCGACAGCCTCAACGATTATTACGACCCCGCATTGAAGCAAGCACGCCTTGCAGCACTCACCGCGGAATTTCCTAAACTGGTTTTTTTGCAGGTCGATTTAGCGCAGCCCCACGCCCTCGCAACTGCGATGGCGCCTTATGCCGAGCAGCTCACCCACATCGTCCACCTCGCGGCGCAAGCGGGGGTGCGCTACAGCATCGAAGCGCCGCGCAGTTACATCAGCGCCAACATCGCCGGCACGCTTGAGGTGTTGGAACTGTGCCGCAGTGCCACGCAAAAAACGCATCTGGTCTATGCCAGTTCCAGCTCGGTCTATGGCAATTCGGCGGACACACCGTTCACACCCGCGCAACGCACCGATCATCCCGTATCGCTCTATGCCGCGACCAAAAAATCGGTGGAGGTGATTACCGATTCCTACGCCACGCTCTATGACATCAAAGCGACAGGCCTGCGGTTTTTTACCGTGTATGGCCCGTGGGGGCGGCCGGATATGGCGTATTTCAGCTTCACCAAACGCATCCTCGAAGGCGCGCCGATTGCGGTGTTCAACCACGGCGACATGCGCCGCGACTTTACCTATATCGACGACATCGTGGCGGGGATTATGGGCGCGATGGGCCGCGCAGGCGCGGATCACCGCATCTATAACCTCGGCAATCACCGCAGTGAAAAACTGATGGATATGATTTGCTATCTAGAAACGCATTTAGGCCACAAAGCCGTGCTCGACATGCAACCCATGCAGCCGGGCGACGTGCACGACACGTTCGCTGACATCAGCGATTCCGCCCGTGATTTCGGCTACGCCCCCAAAACTCTCCTCGCCGATGGCTTAAAGTCGTTTGTCAGTTGGTACCGTTCGCATTATGGATAGGCCCATGAAACTCTCCGTCGTCATTCCGCTCTATAACGAAATCGAATCCATCGGCCCGCTGATTGCAGCGGTCGAAACGGCGCTTGCGGCCGAGGATTACGAGCTGGTACTGGTCGATGACGGTTCGGCCGACGGCACGGTGGAAGCCGCGAAAAAGCTGCTGAAACCGAACTGGCAACTCATCGTGTTCCAGCGCAATTACGGCCAAACTTCGGCCATGGCGGCAGGCATTGCCGCCGCGCGCGGCGAAGTGATCGCCACCATGGACGGCGATTTGCAAAACGACCCCGCCGACATTCCGCTGATGGTAGAAAAGCTAATCACCGCGAAAGTCGATGTGGTGGTGGGCTGGCGGCAGAAGCGGCAAGACGGCATGTTGCTGCGCAAAATCCCCAGTAAAATCGCGAACAAACTCATCCGCAAACTCTCGGGCGTGTATGTGCATGATTACGGCTGCACGCTGAAAGTGTTCACGCAATCGACCGCGAAACAGCTCGATTTATACGGCGAACTGCACCGCTTTATTCCCATCCTCGCTTCGCTTTCGGGCGCAAAAATCCTCGAAATGCCGGTGCGTCACCACGCGCGGCAATACGGCGTTTCCAAATACGGCCTGTCGCGCACGTTCCGCGTCATCAGCGATTTGCTGCTGATGTTTTTCTTCCAGAAATACCGCCAGAAACCGATGCATTTATTTGGCACACTGGGCGTGGGTTCGTTCGGCATCGGCAGCCTCATTCTGGGTTATCTGTTCATTCTAAAGCTGTTCGGCGAATCGATCGGCACGCGGCCATTATTCATCGTCGGTATTCTGTTGCTCATCACGGGGCTGCAACTCATCACTACTGGTTTTATCGCCGAATTGCTGATGCGTACTTACTTCGAATCGCAGCAGAAAAAGCCCTATGTCATCAAAGAGCATGTCGGCGCCTAGCATGAGCGGCCGCCGCATCGCCGGATTGCTGCTGCGCCTTGGCGTCACTGTCGGTGCCATTGCGCTCGCATTTTCGCAGGTGCCGGCGGCGGGAGTAGTACCACTGCTGCGCCAGATGCACTGGCTGCCGTTGCTGCTGGGGCTTGCGCTGCTGCACGCCGCGCAAATTCTCAGCGCGCTGCGCACACGGTATTACCTCAGCACGAAAGCGATATCCATGCCCATCGCGCCGTCGCTGCGACTGCATTATGTGGGTGGGTTGTTCAACGCGCTGCTACCCGGCGGCACCGGTGGCGATGCCTACAAAGCGTGGTGGGTGCAGAAATACCATTCCGGCTCGTTCCTAAACATGGCAGTGCTGATGGTCGCGGGCCGCGTCAACGGCCTGTGGGCACTCGGGGTGCTAACCTGTGCACTGGCGCTCGCAAGCGGTGCGATTTCCGCACTGCACGCTCAAATGGCGGCGCTGCTGCTGGCAGTGATGTTTGCAGGCACCGTTTCGTATCACGCACTGGCGCGGGTGGCATTGCGCGAGCCACTCGCCCACCAATATCGCGCCGGAGTGTATTCGTTTGCGTTGCAGGCCGTCACCATCGGTTGTGCCTTCGCACTTGGCGCGGGGCTTCAACTGGGCGATCACACGCTGGAATATGTAGTGCTGTTCATGCTGTCATGCGTACTGGCCATGCTGCCCATTTCCATCGGCGGCATTGGCGTGCGTGAGTTGGCGCTGCTGCATGGCAGTAGCTGGCTGGGTCTCGAACCACAACAGGGCGTGGCACTGGCGCTCAGCTTTTCGCTCATCAATCTCAGTATTCCCCTCGTGGGCGCCGTGGTGTATTTGCGTTGGCACCCCACGCCCGTGAAAGCGCAGGCCGCATGAACCTCATCGCCCAAAACCCAACACGCGCCGCGCTTTATGTCTGCCTCGCCGTGCTTGCCGTGCATTGGCTGAACCAACTGGGCCCCACCTACGGGTTGATGTACGACGAAGCGCAATACTGGTTCTGGGGCAAGCACCCGGCCTTCGGTTATTACTCAAAACCCCCCATGATTGCGTGGGCGATGGGGCTTTCGACCGCCCTGTTTGGCGACCACGTGTTTGGCGTGCGGTTGCTGGCCCCGGTGCTGCAGCTTGGTACAGGTCTTGTGCTTGCCGCCACCGCCCGCCTGTTGGGCCAAAGCCGCGACACGGCCGCTTGGGTGTTAATGATCTATGTCACCCTGCCGCTCGTCAGCGTGAACTCGAATTTCTTCGCGACGGATGTGCCGCTGTTATTGTGCTGGTCGGTCGCGCTTTATGCCGCAATCAAGGCCATCACGGTGCCGGGCGCTGGGCGCTGGTGGCTGGTGGTGGGGCTGGCTTCGGGCTTGGGGCTCTTAAGCAAATACACCATGGTGGCGTTTGGGGCATCGGTGCTACTTGCGCTCATCACTGTGCCCGGTGCGCGTCGCCAGTTCGCGTCGCCGTGGTTGTGGCTGGGGGTGCTGCTGGCCCTCGCACTGTTCGCGCCGAATCTGTGGTGGAACGCAGCGCACCAATTCGTCACCTTCCAGCACACCGAAGACAACGTCATCACCAAGCAAGTCACCTTGTATCAGCGCGACCTGCTGATTTTTACTGCCGCACCGCTGCTGTTATTTGGGCCGTGGCTGAGCGTGGCACTGGTGCGCAGCCTGCGCGGTGCGCGCAGCGATGCAACGCTGCGATCGCTGCACCTGTTCGTGTGGCCGCTGGCGCTCACCGGCATTCTCATCAGCGCGTTGGCGAGCGCGCAAGCGCAGTGGATTTCGCCGTGTTATGCGGCGGGCACACTCGCTGCCGTGCTATGGTTACGCTACACTGGCCGCGGCCATTGGCTGCATGCCACGCTGTGTTTTAACCTCGCGATGCTGGCGTTGTTTTATGCCACGCCGTCGCTGCTACCGCATTTGCCTACGCGCTACGACCCGCTGGCGCGCATCACTGTGTGGAACACCCTCGCCGAACCCGTTGCGCAGGAAGTGGCGCGCTATCCCGATGCCGTGCTCGTCACCGACGAACGCAAGGCCGCCGCCGCCCTCACCTACCAGCTACGCGCCCTGCGCGGCACACAAACGCCTGTATACAAATGGCCCACGCCGCAGGTGCGCGACCATTATGATTTGCTGACGCACGAAACCAGCCTCGCAGGCAAACCCGTGCTGCTGGTGTTGCGCTATAACATGCCGTGGGAGCTGCAACCCCATGCGCAATTGCTGCAACGGCTAACCATTGGCCGTTACCATTTTGCGCTGGTGTATGTTCCGTCGTTTGTCACCCCGGCGCCACCAATCAAGGCTGGTTTTTCGGATTCAGCGCGCTAAGATAGCGCTAATTCTCACCTTATCGATGGAGCCGTTATGCGCCACCTCATCCAGACCATCTGCTGCTTTTCCACTCTGGCGATTGCCACTGCCAGCTACGCCGCCCCCGCCTCCCTCAGCGTGCAGGTCGACGGCCTCGCCGACGGCGCGCCGGTGCCGGATGTGTTGGCCCTGTGCGTCTCCACCTCCGACGGGCGCAGCGGCCCCGGCCGCAACATGCGCCCCGCCATTCACTGGTCGGGCGCGCCGAAGGGCACTCAGTCGTTCGCGGTGTTCATGGTCGACCCCGACGTGCCCGCTGATTTCACCGACGCCGGCAAGCCCGGTAAAATCATTCCCGCCGAGGCCGCGCGCCGCGACTTCTACCACTACGCCGTCGTGAATATCCCAGCCGACACGGAGCAACTGGCGGGCGGCGAAACCGGCACTCCGGCACCCGTCGGCCGCGAACTCACCAACGATTTGGGCAGCTATGTTTCCACCCCCACCCAGTTCGGTGGCCCCTGCCCGCCCTGGAACGACAAGCGCCTGCACCACTACCATTTCCGCGTGCTGGCACTGCCCACCGCCACGGTGAACCTGCCCGCCACCACCACCGCCAAACAGGCGTGGCAAGCCCTGTCCCCCAAAGCCCTCGCCATGGGCCAAGTCACCGGCACCTACACCCTCAACATGCCGATGAAGCCGTAGCGCCCGCGAATAACAAATTGCCGAAGCGTTGGATTTATTCTACCCAACCCTCAAGGAAGTGTGGCCGAGTGGTTTAAGGCACTAGTCTTGAAAACTAGCGTACGGCAACGTACCGTGAGTTCGAATCTCACCGCTTCCGCCATTGACTAAAAGAAAAGTTTTGCATATTCGTCGACACATAATGATCTCACGCCGCCTGTTCATGCAATCGCTCGCCGGAGCGACACTCACCATCGCAAGTGGCGCAGTTTTTAGCGCGTTTGCTGCGGCCAACAAAGCTGCAACCCAGAACCCAACAACGAAGGATACCATGGATAACCTCTCTAATCTTGGTGAGCGCCTCACCTATTTTACCGCCGGCAATGCTGGCCAGTGGAAAATTCGCGCGGTCACGCCGGTTACGGGCGAAGGGCTTGCAGGCACCGCCTCACACCTCGCGCTCGCCCATATGCCTGCTGCGGCCTCCACCGCCCCCGTATGGGCATTGCGTGGCGTTTCAAGCAACACCCGCTACGTGACCAACAGTGAAAAGGCGGAGTTGCTGTCCAAGCAATCCGGCCTCGACCGGCCTGAGGCCACGCGCGCAGCACTCATTCCCATCCGCAAGAATGCGGCATGGTGGGCGCTCTCGCAGGAAGAACGCCGCGATATTTTCGAGACCCAGTCGCACCACACGGCCAACAGCATGCCCTACCTGCCCGCCATTGCGCGCAAATTGCACCATTGCCACGATATCGGCGAGCCGTTCGATTTCCTCACCTGGTTTGAATACGCGCCCGAACATGCCGATGCGTTCGAGCAGCTGGTAAAAACCCTGCGCGCCAGCAAGGAATGGACCTATGTCGACCGCGAAGTCGATATCCGTCTTGAGCGCGCATAACGTCAACGACCAACGACACATCAACGAATTACAAAGAAAGTTTATTTCATGACCCTGATGACCCAGACCCTTGCCCAAGGCCTCGACACTTCGCTTTTCCCCGCCACGATTGCCAATGTTACGCCGTGCGCGCAGGGCATTCATCATTTCTCGTTCGCGCTGGCGGACACGCATTTCTTTACACCGCAACCCGGTTCGCACATTCAAATCGCGGTGATGGATGCGCAAGGCAAACCCAAACTCAATCACTACTCGCTGGTGAATGCGCCGGGCGATTCACAGCACTACCATATCGCGGTGCAGGCGGAAGAAGCGGGTGCGGGCGGATCGCTCTTTATGCATCGCTTAAAAACAGGCGACACGGTGTATGTCTCCGCCCAGAAGAATGATTTTACGCTGCAGGAATCCGCAGCCCCGATCATGCTGATTGCGGGTGGCATTGGCGTGACACCGATCTATGCCATGGCGCAGGCGCTTAAGGCCAAAGGTGCTGCGTATCAGTTGCATTATAGTGTGCGCGGCCGCAATAAACTTGCATTCGCGGATGAAATGGCGGCACTGGGCGCCGACGTTTACGTTTCCGATGAAGGTAAGAAACTGGATGTGAATGCACTGCTTTCTGCCGCTTTTGCTGACACGCATATTTATTTCTGCGGCCCAAAGGGAATGATCCAAGCCATCATCGATACGGGCGAACGCCTTGGTATCCCGCGCACACGTCTGCATTTCGAATCATTCGGCGCGAGCGCACAGACCTCAGATAAGCCAGTCGATGTGATGCTCCGTCAATCCGGCAAAACCATCACGGTGCCGGTTGGCATCTCGATTCTCGATGCGTTGCTCGCGGAAGGTGTCGATTGCAGCTTTGGTTGCAAACGCGGCGAGTGTGGCGCGTGCGCGGTGGATGTGCTGGAAGGTTCGCCCGATCACCGCGATGTCGTACTTACGAAAGAGGAAAAAGCTGCGGGCAAAATGTGCATTTGCGTTTCACGTGCGCTTTCGCCTTCCATCACGCTAAATAAATAGCTTGCCTGACTTTGGAAGGAGAATTCCTCCGCATCTTGCATCCTGTGCCGTTTTTTCCTAATGCCGAATGCGGCTCCATGCCCTCGAGAATGGAGGCAGCATGAACGAGCACGCGAGGTATTTGCGGGTTCGGCTGCCCTGTAACCTTCCGCTCCACGCGTGCGAATAAGGTAGTACGAGGCACAGCCATGTGGGTGCGCCAACTGCTACGGGGGAACTTCCATGTTCAAAAAATCCATGTTGTCGGCGGCGGTGATGGCATTTGGGGGTACTGGGGCGCAAGCGGCGGATGCGGCGCATCCGGTGGTGCTCGAACTATTCACCTCGCAAAGCTGCTCGTCGTGCCCGCCGGCCGATGCATTACTGAAGGAGCTTTCGGCCAGCGATCCGACGCTGCTGCCATTGTCGTTCCATGTCGATTACTGGGATTATTTGAGTTGGAAGGACGTGCATTCCTCGCCCGAATACACCGCCCGCCAGCGCGGCTATTCGCGTGCCATGCGTGCCAACAACGTGTTCACCCCGCAGCTGATTGTGGGGGGCACGGCTTCGATGGTCGGCTCGAGCACACGCGAAGTGCGTCGCGCCATTGAGGCCGCAAAAACGAACCCCTCTCCCATTGGCGTCACGCTCAGTACCGGGGCCAATGGAACGCTAGTGGCCAACCTCACGGTCGACCGCGCAAGCGGCCTACCTGCAGAGGCCGAGATTTATCAGGTCGAATTCAACCGCTATTCCAAAACCCAAGTGGCCGCTGGCGAAAATGGCGGGCGCACCCTTGAGAGTGTCAACAATGTCAGCCGCATTCGTTCGCTCGGGGCCTGGAAAACCGCCGAGGGCAAGCGCAGCATTGCGCTACAACCCACCACCAGCGAAGGCGTGGCCATCCTGGTGCAAACCCCCGGCCTCGGGCCGTTGCTCGGCGCGGGTGTGCGGCTTTAAGCAGGCGCGGTAGACTTACTGAAGTTTAACTTTGCGCAGGCCGCAGGCCCGTTATAGTGATGTGCGTGGCTTTTTTGATTGTCAAAACGGCTGTCATGCGCATGATAAAATTTACCAACCGTTCGATAGGGCCCCATGCCGAGTGCGACTGCTAAACGACCCACCGAATATGGCTTCGCCTTCACCGGCCTGCCGCCCATTCCTGGGCGCTGTCCGGGAGTGGACACGCACGGTCGCATCCACGCGTTGCCGCAACTAAAACTCACCGCGTCGCGTGCGGACATTCTCGCCTATTTCAACAACACCTGGACACTCACGGAAGTGGTATTTTCGGGCCTCGCCAATGAGGAGGCCTATTACCGCCGCCCCTACCACCAGCTGCGTCACCCGATGATATTCTATTACGGCCACCCGGTCTCACTGTATGTGAACAAGCTGCGCGTCGCGGGGTTGCTCGACGGGCCGGTGAACGCCGAAATGGAAAAACTGTTCGAAACCGGCGTCGACGAAATGCGGTGGGACGATTTGCACGAAGGCGCCGATCATATCTGGCCGAGCGTGGCCGAGGTGCGTGCCTACCGCCAGCAGGTCTATGACATCATCGTGCGCCTGATTGAAACCCACCCGGCGCTGGATGATGCGCGACGCCCCATCACCATCGACGACCCCATGTGGGCGCTCGTCATGGGGTTCGAGCATGAGCGGATTCACCTAGAAACCAGCTCCGTCCTCATCCGCGAATTGCCGCTGGAATATGTGCGCGTGCCGGAGGCGTGGCCTGCGTTGGTGCTTGAAAAAACCTCGCGCCCCACGCCGCACAATCCGTTTATCGCCCGCGCTGAAACGACTGTCGAAATCGGCAAGCCGCGCGACTTTCCAAGCTTCGGGTGGGACAACGAATATGGCCATGAATCGCGTCGCGTGCGGTCGTTTTCGGCGAGCCAGAACCTCATCAGCAACGGTGAGTTTCTCGCCTTCGTGAAAGCAGGCGGCTACGCGAACGAAGCCTACTGGTCGCGCGAAGGCTTGGGCTGGCGGCGGTTTCGCAACGTGAAACACCCCAGTTTCTGGCTGCCCACGGGCCCCGCAGGCTTGCACGACTATCAGCTTCGCACCGTGTTCGAAGTGGTGCCCATGCCGTCCGATTGGCCCGCCATCGTGAACTTCCACGAAGCCAAAGCCTACGCCGCCTGGGCCAGCGCGCGCGACGCGGCCACCATGCCCTACCGCCTCATCACCGAAGCCGAACACCACGCCATGCGCGATGGCAGCGAAGTGGCCGATGCCGTGCCCGGCAACCTGCATTTCACTCATGGCAGCGAAACATCAGTCACGCATTATCCCGCCAACGCCCATGGGTTTCACGACGTATTCGGTAACGCGTGGCAGTGGTGCGAAGACCATTTTCACCCGCTGGCAGGTGGCACACCCCATCCCTATTACGACGATTTCAGCGCCCCGTGTTACGACGGCGAACACCAGATGATCCTCGGCGGCTCGTTCGCCTCAACCGGCGACGAAGCCAGCCGCTTCGCCCGCTTCCATTTCCGCCCGCATTTCTCCCAACACGCCAGCTTCCGCCTCGCCCGCAGCGACGATGGCAACCCCGCGAGTGATGCGAAACGCCTCAATATAACTTCCTTTATTTTTAAATCCTGAAGGACCCAAAATGCTGCAAGCGCTCCCATTTAATCTTACGCGAACAATGATGGTGCCAAAATTCAATGAAAGCGCGCAAATTCCTGTACTTGACGAAGCACAAACTCACCTCATCAGCACCTATGTACGTCAAGATAAATCGCTGTGGAAACGCTTGATTCAACAAGGAAACTACAAGCTTACTGCAGATAAAGAAAAATACGCGTTACTATACCAAAACCTGATCAGCAGTCTCTCCCGCCATTTAGATATTCCAGTAGTTCTAAAAACGCCTCTTGATTTTTTTCTCTTCGATATTTTTGATTCAAAATGGGAGAAAGAGCCTTCCGGATTCATACACAACGATTGGAACAATTACGCTAAATGCATGCGAGAATTTGCCGTTGAAGCCGATCTCCCGCATTATGATCCAAGCCATTCAATCGCACTTGTTCTTGCGATAGAGTTGCCGAGCGCCGGATCTGGTATTGAGCTTTACGATGCATTCCATAGTGAAGAAGGCGTCAATGGAAAAACGTTGCTTGCGATGCGCCATGAACGCAATTTTGTTCTACAAAAATATCGCCTTGGTGAGGCCACACTGTTCTGCCCGTTTCAATATCATAGTGGTCATTGCGCTGAAGAAGGCACCTTGAAAACGGATGATTCTAGGGCAGTGCTCGTTGCCTTTCTTATCAAATACAACGGACCAAAACAGGAAGAGTGGCATATGTTCCGAATGTGTAAAGGTGCGACACTGGAATATGGCGATGAATCACTTTACGGGCTGCCTGAAGACATACTCGCTCCGGCGAAAGCATGAATACCTATGAAACACATGAAATGCTCAACAAATATCTGTTGATGCATTGGGGGAGCGATGCCGAGATTCGCGCAAACGTTCCGCATACGGATTTTTCAGCGCCGGAAGCAGTTCATCTGCCCATCACCTGCGCGGAATTGGTGGTGAAGCATGCCGCGAATAAAGCGCGCGCGCTCGATATCGGCTGCGCCGTGGGCCGGTCGAGTTTTGAACTGGCGCGCGATTTCAGCGAAGTGGTCGGCATCGATTACAGCCGCGAATTCGTCGATAGCGCCACTGCCCTCAAAACCCATGGCGCACTCGAATATTGGCGGCGCGACAGTGGCGATACAGGCGCAACACTCACCGCGCGGGTGGACCCCGCCATCGACCGCAGTCGCATACGTTTCGAGCAGGGCGATGCCTGTGCGCTACCGCTACACCTGCGTGGGTTCGACGCAGTGTTGATGGCCAACGTGCTGTGCCGCCTTCCCGACCCTGTCGCCGCACTCGAGCGCATGCAGGGCAGTAATGCGCTGGTCAACCCCGGCGGCGTGCTGGTGCTCACCACGCCCTTCAGCTGGCTTGCGGAATACACCCCGCGCGAAAAATGGCTCAACGGCGTTCCTGCTATCGCTGCGGTGCTCAGCGAATTTGAGTTAGTCGAAACCCACGAACTCCCCTTCCTCATCCGCGACCACGCGCGGCGGTTTGAATACATCATCACGCTCGCCAGCATCTGGCGGCGGCGGGGTTAGCTCAAAATCTCCGCAACCCGGGTTTTTAATTGCGGCAGCACGTCGTGGGCGAACCATGGGTTTTTCTTCAGCCAGATATTGTTGCGCGGGCTGGGGTGCGGCAGTGGCAGGTGGCTGGGCCAATAGTCGCGCCAGTTGTGCACCGTTTCGGTGAGCGTTGGTTTCTGCTGGTCGCGAAAATGCCAGTCGATGGCGTATTGGCCGATGACGAGGGTGAGTTGGATGTTTGGCATCAGGGCCAGCAGCGGCTTACGCCACGCGGGCGCGCATTCGGGTCGTGGCGGCATGTCGCCGCTTTTGCCAGTGCCGGGGTAGCAAAACCCCATCGGCAGAATAGCGATTTTTGTGGCGTCGTAAAATATCTCGCGGGTCACGCCCAGCCAATCGCGCAGGCGGTCGCCGCTCGCATCATCGAATGGCACGCCGCTTGCGTGCACGCGTGCGCCCGGCGCTTGTCCGGCGATCAGAATTTTTGCCTTCGGGTGGAGCTGAAACACTGGCCGCGGCCCAAGCGGCAAATGCGCCGCGCACAAGGTGCAGGCGCGCGCGTCGCGGATAAGTCGAGTCTGTGAAGTACCTGCCATGCGCACCATGTAAAAAAACGGGCGCTTTTGAGGGCGCCCGTTCATGGGTTTGCTAGAGTTCGGAAGGTGCTTTATCGGCCATTGCTGGCCAGTTGGTATTGGCTTTGGCGAGGTTTCCGGGGATGTCTTTCACCCAGGTGTCGGATACCTTGCGGCTGAGGTTGAGGTAGAGTTTACCATCGACGATTTTCCACACGGTAGGATCGCCAATGAATTTCTTGTTCACCGATACCCCAAAAGCGCACCAGCCACCATATTGCGGCAGGTATTTATCGGGGCTTGCTTCAAAGGCTTTTTTGTTGGCTTCGGTAGCGAAAAGGTAATTCACCCCCTCATGCACCACGACATTCTCGCCGTTACCTTTGACGGGTTTGCCTTCGGTGAAATAACCGACCACATCGTAGCCCTGAACGCCGACGGTGCTGTGGGCAACTTCTGCGGCGGAAGCCATCGAAGGTAGTAAGACGAGAGCCGCGATGGCCCCGATTAACTTGGTTTTCATGCTCATAATCATTCTCCTGTAAGTGGTTTACTCTGGTTTGAAGATGATAACGATACGAAGAGACGCATCGCCCGGTTTCTTCTTTCACCGTTTATAGGCATGTGCTGCCGATAATTTATTAGTTTGCCCGGATCATGCTCCATTGCGCTTTCAGGCGGCGGGCAATTTCGCGCGAACACGGAATCACCGCGACAAGCGACGAGGTGGTGGCATCGCCGCCAATACTGTGCGCTTTGAGGAAATGATTGGTGAGTTGCATCGCCCCGCAATCGGAGTGATTGGTACTCACCATGCCCAATAGTTTATGGATGAATCTCTGGATCATGTCATTTCTCCGGTGAAAAAGGGGCGGCGTTCAAGCCGCCCCCGATTCGTTACGCGGCTTTACGCACGCCGTGTGCATTCACGACCGGGAAATCGATCTCGGTTTTGAAGGCTTCGTTGAAGTAGTTGGTGAAGGTATTCAGGGCCACATGCGCCAGAATCTCGATCACTTCTTCGTCGCTGAAACCGGCATCGCGCACGGCTTTCAGTTCGGCTTCGCTGACGCCACCGCGTTTTTCAACCAGCTGGCTCGCGAAGGTGAGTGCTGCCTGCGTTTTGCTATCGGCCGATTTGCCTTGCAGGTTCGAGGTACGCTCGTTCGCAGGGACACCTGCTTTTTCAGCGAGGTAGGTATGGGCCGAGGCGCAATAATCGCAAGCGTTGTTGCCCGCAGTCACCAGCGCCAGTTGCTCGCGCAGTGCGGGCGACAGTTTACCTTTGCTGAGTGCGCCGACAAGGCCGAGCAGACCGTCGAGCGATGCGGGTGAGTGAGCAAAATTGCCGAAAATATTGAGCTCTTTGCCCATCGCTTTTTTGGCGCCTTCCAGCAGCTCTTTGCCTTTGCCCTGAGCGGTGGCGGTGGTCAGTGTTTGAATGCGTTGCATAGAAATTCTCCTGTGAGTTAGCTTCGTCGCTTGC
>JBJXEM010000017.1:0-7063 GCA_046154225.1 Rickettsiales bacterium | reverse complement strand
TGGGCGTGCTCATCAGCGAGCCGTACACCCCGCCGTTGGAAACGGTGAACGTGCCGCCGGTCATGTCGGCCATGCTGAGCGTTCCGTCCTTCGCTTTTTGCGCGGCGGCGGAAATGTCTGCCTCGATTTGCGCGAGGGATTTTTTGTCGCAGTCGCGAATCACCGGCACCACCAGCCCGTTCGCGCCACCCACGGCGACGCCAATATCGTAGTAGTTTTTATAAATGATTTCGTCGCCCGAGATTTCGGCGTTCACGGCCGGAATTTGCTTGAGGGCGGCGACCGCCGCCTTCACGAAAAAGCCCATGAAGCCCAGGCGCACGCCGTGCTTTTTCTCGAACTCGTCCTTATACTCATTGCGCAGCGCCATCACCGCGCTCATGTCGATTTCGTTGAAGGTGGTGAGAATGGCGGCAGTTTCCTGCGACTGTTTCAATCGCTTAGCGATCGTTTGGCGCAATTTGCTCATTTTCACACGCTCTTCGCGCGGGCCTTGGGCTGGCGCGGCCCCCATGCCGTCGCCGGCAATCGCACCCAGCATGTCGCCTTTGGTCACGCGTCCATCGCGGCCTGAGCCGGCGATGGCGGCGGTGTTGATCTGCGGATTTTCGGCGGCCATTTTGGTGACCGCAGGGCCGTTAGAAGTGGCGGGTGCAGCGGCTGGTTTTTGCGCCGCAGGTGCTGCCGCAGTGGCAGCAGGTACCACGGCTTTTGGTGCTTCTGTTTTGGCAGGTGCGGCGGCGGCTTTGCCGCCACTGGCGCCCACATCGATTTTACCCAGCAATGCACCGACTTCCACCGTTGCGCCGTCTTTCGCGGCGATTTCGCGCAGTACACCGGCGGCGGGGGCGTTCACCTCGACCGTGACTTTGTCGGTTTCGAGCTCGACCAGCGGCTCGTCGGCTTTCACTGCGTCGCCTACTTGCTTAAACCATTTGGCGATGGTCGCTTCCGTGACAGATTCACCCAATGTGGGGACTACAATTTCACCGGCCATTTTTCTCTCCATGACGTTGTTCGTTATTCGTTGTTGGTTGTTCGTGAAACGAGAAACGAATGACGAGCAACGAACAACTCATTTTCTGTTATGCTTTCTTTTTCTGTTTTGCTGCAGCCGCCGCATCCAGTGTCAACGCGTCGTCGACGATGGCTTTTTGTTCGACCACGTGGATTTTGGCGTAACCCGCCGCCGGGCTTGCCGCTTCCTTGCGGCCCACATAGCGAATGCGATTGCTGGCGCGGCCGAGCGTATCCATCACGTCGCCGATGCGCGGGCCGATGAAGCGCCAGGCGCCCATATTCTCGGGCTCTTCCTGCGCCCACGCCACTTCGGCATTGGGGTATTGCTTGATGGCGGCTTCGATTTCCGCCGCCGGGAAGGGGTAATATTGTTCGACGCGCAGGAGGGCGATATCGTCGATTTTCTTTTCGCGCCGCGCTTCCAACAATTCGTAATACAGCTTGCCGCTGGTGAAGACGAGGCGCTTCACGTTCGCATCTTTCGCGAGCGTATCGATTTCCGCAATCACCCGTTTAAAATGGGTGCCGGGCGCGAATTCCTCGAGCGTCGAGACGGCGAGCTTGTGGCGCAGCAGCGATTTCGGCGTCATGACAATGAGGGGTTTACGGAAGTTGCGACGCACCTGACGGCGCAGCGCGTGGAAGAAGTTCGCGGGCGTGGTGATGTTCACGACCTGCATGTTGTCTTCGCCGCAGAGTTGCAAAAACCGCTCGGGCCGGGCGGAGGAATGCTCGGGCCCTTGCCCCTCATAGCCGTGCGGAAGCAGCATCACGAGACCCGACATGCGCAGCCATTTGATTTCGCCGGAAGCAATAAACTGGTCGATCACCATTTGCGCGCCGTTGACGAAATCGCCGAACTGGGCTTCCCATATCGTCAAGGCCGAGGGCTCGGCGAGCGAATAGCCATATTCGAAACCCAGCACCGCAAGTTCCGACAGCGAGGAATCATGCACTTCGTAACGAGCTTGTTGGGCTGCAATGTTGTTCAGCGGCGTGTAGCGCGCTTCGGTGTCCTGGTCGATGAGCACCGAGTGGCGGTGGCTGAACGTGCCGCGCTGGCTGTCCTGCCCGGTGAGGCGCACAGGCGTGCCTTCGACCAGCAGCGAACCATAACCGAGCGCTTCGCCCATCGCCCAGTCGAGGCCCTCGCCCGACTCCATCATCTCGATTTTGGCTTTTAGCTGGCGGTCGATTTTGCGGTTGATGTTGAACCCTTCCGGCACGTTCGCCAGTGCCGTGCCGACAGACTTCAGCATGCCG
The DNA here is from genome assembly GCA_046154225.1 of Rickettsiales bacterium. Classification (GTDB taxonomy): domain Bacteria; phylum Pseudomonadota; class Alphaproteobacteria; order Rickettsiales; family UBA3002; genus QFOX01. The sequence goes on along the minus strand of JBJXEM010000017.1, from coordinate 4,780 downwards.
ACATCCACACCCGTATCCGGCTCGCGCCCAAGGCCCGATTCGGCGCGGGTGAAGCCCGTCCATTTCCCCTCAAGCCAGTTCGCCTTGTTGGGCTTAAATTCCTTGCCCGCGTCGTATTCCTTTTGAAAATGCTGGTTGAGCTGTTCGGCCATCGCGCCAATTTCGGCTTCGCTCATCACCCCTTCGCTGATGAGTTGCTGGCCGTACAGATGGGCAGGCAAAGGGTGTGCAGCAATTTTACGATACATGATGGGCTGGGTGAACATCGGCTCGTCGCCTTCGTTATGCCCGTATTTGCGGTAGCAAATAATATCGACGACTGAATCGCGACCAAACGCCTGACGGAATTCCGTGGCCAAGCGGCAGCAGAACACCACGGCTTCGGGGTCGTCGCCATTCACGTGGAAAATCGGGGCTTGCACAGCCTTGGCCACATCGGTCGGGTAGGGCGTGAAGCGCGAATAGCTGGGGGCCGTCGTAAAACCAATCTGGTTGTTCACCACCACATGCACCGTGCCGCCGGTGCGGTAGCCGCGCAGTTCCGCGAGCGACAAGGTTTCCGGCACCGAGCCCTGGCCCGCGAACGCCGCGTCGCCATGCAGGGTGAGTGCCATGACTTTATGCCGCTCGTCGTCTTTTTTCTGGTCCTGTTTCGCGCGCACTTTGCCCACGACAACCGGGTTCACAATTTCGAGGTGCGAGGGGTTGGCGGTGAGCGAGAGGTGCAATGATTTACCATCGTCCATCGCCCGGTCGTGGCTGGCGCCGAGATGGTATTTCACATCGCCCGAGCTGTTGATGGATTCCGGGAAATCGAGGTTGCCATTAAAAATCGACAATAGCTCGGAATAGGGTTTGCCCATGATGGTCGTCAGCACGTTCATGCGGCCGCGATGCGGCATGCCGATGACGATTTCCTCGACGCCCAGCTTGCTAGCTGTTTCCAAAATCGCCACCATGCCGGGCACCATGGCGTCGCCGCCTTGGATGGAAAAGCGCTTCACGCCGGTATATTTCACCTGCACGAATTCTTCGAATCCCTCGACTTCGAGCAGCGTGCCGAGGATTTTCTTCTTCTCTTCCGCCGAAAAATGCGGGCGGCCGCGGGCGGCCTCGATGCGGCTTTGCACCCAGTCGCGCTGGATGGGGTCCTGGATGTGCATGAACTCGACGCCGATGGTGCCGGAATAGGTGGCGCGCAGGGTGTTGATGATTTCGCGCAACGTGGCGCGCTGCAAGCCCATATTGCCAGCGAGGAAAATTACTTTGTCGTTGTCAGCGGCGGTGAAGCCGTATGTCGCGGGGTCGAGGTCGGCGTGGATTTTAGGTTGCTCGAGGCCGAGCGGGTCAAGTGTCGCCGCCAAATGCCCGCGCACGCGGTAGGCGCGAATGAGTTGCTGCGCGCGCAACGAATCGAGTGCGGCCATTTCCATCTGTTTCGGGTCGAACGTGGCGGCGGGTTTTTCGCTCGCGGCTTTTTTGTCCTTACCTGCGGTCGCCGAAGCTGGCGCGTCCTCACCCGGCTGGCCGATCACGGCGCTCGGGCTTTTGTCCCACGACGGGCCGCGGGTGGCCGGGTCGCCAAGGCTCGCGAAAAATTTCTGCCAGCTGGCATCGACCGCTGCAGGATTGGCCATATAACGCTGGTATAATTCCTCGATAAACGTCGCATTCGCACCGTAAAGATACGAATTTTCAAGTGTTTCACTCGACATAAAGGGGCTCCGCACGGACCTTGAGAAGATGCCCCGTTTCTAGGCCCGGTTGTGCCCCAACGCAAGCAGATTTGCGGGCTTGAGGCTGAAATCTTCCTGCCGCGACACTTACGATGGCGCTTGCTTGCGAATCTGACACGCTTGGCCACCCCGTCTTTACGACGGGGTCCCGCTTTAGCAGTAACAAACGAAGCTGGATCCCCGCCTGCGCGTGGATGAGCGGAACCTAAGCGGCATAGCCGCCAAGCTTTACGCTCACTTCCCCAACAATTCCTTCATGGTTTTACCCATGTAGCCGGGATTGTCGCACACTTTGATGCCAGCGGATTTCATGGCTTCGATTTTGTCTTCGGCGCCGCCTTTGCCGCCTGAGACAATCGCGCCCGCGTGGCCCATGCGGCGGCCCGGAGGTGCCGTGCGGCCCGCGATGAAGCCAACCACGGGTTTTTTGATTTTTGATTTTTTCAAAAATTCCGACGCCATTTCTTCTGCGTCGCCGCCGATTTCGCCGATCATGATGATGGCGTCGGTCTCGTCGTCGCGCAAAAACATTTCCAGCACGTCGGTATGATTCGTGCCGTTCACCGGGTCGCCGCCGATGCCGATGCAGCTCGACTGCCCAAGGCCCACGGCGGTCGTTTGCCCCACGGCTTCATAGGTGAGCGTGCCCGAGCGCGACAGAATTCCAATGCGGCCTTTTTTGTGAATATGGCCCGGCATAATCCCGATTTTGCATTCGCCGGGCGTGATGACGCCGGGGCAGTTGGGGCCGACAAGACGGGTTTTGCTACCGCTCAGCGCACGTTTCACTTTCACCATGTCGAGCACCGGAATGCCTTCGGTGATGCACACGGCGAGTTCCATTTCTGCGTCAATCGCCTCTAAAATCGCATCGGCCGCGAAACGCGGCGGCACGTAAATCACCGTCGCGTTCGCGCCGGTTTTGGCTTTGGCTTCATGCACAGTGTTGAACACCGGCAGCTCCAAATGTTTGGTGCCGCCTTTGCCCGGTGTGACGCCACCGACCATTTGCGTACCGTAGGCAATCGCCTGTTCGGAATGATACGTGCCTTCGCGCCCGGTAAAACCCTGGCAGATGACTTTGGTGTTTTTGTTAATCATGATGCTCATATTATTCTCCCGTCATCCTGTGCGAAGGCACAGGATCTATGCTTGATGAAGTGATAGATCGTTCCAGTCCGGATTGTCACGTTCGATAATTTCAATTTTCTTCGCGCGGCGCATATTCTTCAATTTCTTTTCCTGCGTAATCGCCTCCAGAATAGTTTCGTATGCTTCAAGCCGCACCAATGTATGGCAGCGATAGCGTTTGGTAAATCCTTCAATCATCCCTTGTTTATGCTGAAACACTCGCCGCACCCAATCTGCCGTCACACCAATATAAATAACGCCCCGTTTTTTGTTGGTCATGAAATACACAAAGCCTTGCTTCATAAAGTAACCACTCGCTACTTCTCCCTCATTTCGTCATCCTGCGAGCCGAAGGCTGCGCAGGATCTAGATCCTGTGCCTTCGCTTCGCTACGCACAGGATGACGGGTACATTTAACTACGCCGCTTTGCTGTTTTTCACCGCGCCGGTGATTTTTTCGGCGGCGTCGGCGAGGTCGTCGGCGGCGAGGATCGCGAGGCCCGATGTCGACAACATCTTTTTGCCAAGTTCCACGTTCGTGCCCGCGAGGCGCACCACGAGCGGCACGCTCAGGCTCACTTCACGCGCCGCGGCAATGATACCTTCGGCGATGATGTCGCAGCGCATGATACCACCGAAAATGTTGACGAGAATGCCTTCCACGTTCGGGTCGGAAAGAATCAGTTTGAACGCTTCGGTCACTTTTTCTTTGCTGGCGCCGCCGCCCACATCGAGGAAGTTAGCGGGCTCGCCGCCATACAGCTTGATGATGTCCATGGTCGCCATGGCAAGGCCTGCGCCGTTCACCATGCAGCCGATATTGCCGTCCATTTTCACGTAGCTCAGGCCGAATTTGGCGGCTTGCAGCTCGAGGGGCTCTTCTTCGGACTCGTCGCGCATTTCGGCAATGTCGGGCTGGCGGAACAGGGCGTTGTCGTCGAAATTGAATTTCGCATCGAGCGCGATCAGCTTGTTCGCTTTGGTGATGACCAGCGGGTTGATTTCCACTTGGCTCGCATCCGTACCCAGAAACGCATTGTAAATACCGACTACCATTTTGCCGAAATCGCCATGCAGTTCGGCGGGCAGGCCCATGCCGAACGCCAGCGTGCGCGCGTGGTGCGGCTGAATGCCTGCGGCCGGGTCGATCGCTACGGTGATGATTTTTTCCGGGTGATGCGCGGCCACTTCTTCAATGTCCACCCCGCCTTCGCGGCTGGCGATGAACGACACCTGGCTCGTCGCGCGGTCGATCACGACCGACAGATAAAGCTCGGTGCCGATGTCGGAACCTTCTTCGATATACACGCGCTTGACTTCTTTCCCTTCCGGGCCGGTCTGGTGCGTCACGAGAATCATGCCGAGCATTTCCTTGGTCAGGCGCTTTACTTCGTCGAGCGATTTGGCGAGCTTGACGCCACCCGCTTTACCACGCCCGCCCGCGTGGATTTGCGCTTTCACCACCCACAACGCACCACCAAGCGACTGCGCGACTTGCTCGGCCTCAGCCGGAGTGTAGGCAACGCCCCCGCGTGGTACACTAACGCCGTATTTCGCAAGAACCGATTTGGCTTGGTATTCGTGGATGTTCATAGTGCACTCCTCAGATTGTCATCCCGGTTTGCGAAGCAACACCGGGATCCCGTTTTTCGAAGCTGGACCCCGTCGTTCGACGGGGTGACAGGTTTCAATATTACGCCGCCTTTTTATCCAGTTTCGTGCTCGCCACCAGCTCCCTCACCGCAGCGACCGAATGCTCGAACTGTTTTTTCTGCTCGTCCGGCAGGGCGATTTCGACGATTTTTTCAACGCCGCCAGCCCCGATGATGCAGGGCACGCCGACATAAATATCCTTCTGGCCGTATTCGCCATTGAGATACGCCGCGCAGGGCAGCAACTGTTTTTCGTCACGC
>JBJXEM010000016.1:0-2964 GCA_046154225.1 Rickettsiales bacterium | reverse complement strand
CAGAGATATCCAAGATTCGCAACTTCAGTATCATCGCCCATATCGACCATGGGAAATCGACGCTGGCCGACCGGCTGATTCAGGGCTGCAATGCCGTCGAGCTGCGCGACATGACGGCGCAGATGCTCGATACGATGGATATCGAGAAGGAACGCGGCATCACAATCAAGTCGCAAACGGTGCGGCTGAACTACAAGGCGGCGGACGGGCACGATTACGTACTGAACCTGATGGACACGCCGGGCCACGTGGATTTCGCCTATGAAGTGAGCCGCTGCCTTGCCGCCTGCGAAGGCAGCCTGCTGGTGGTGGACGCGAGCCAGGGCGTAGAGGCGCAGACGCTCGCCAACGTCTATCAGGCGCTCGACAACCAAAACGAAATCGTGCCGGTGCTGAACAAAATCGACCTGCCCGCCGCCGAGCCCGACCGCGTGGCCCAGCAGGTGGAGGATATGATCGGCATCGATTGCACCGACGCGTTGCATGTCAGCGCCAAAGCGGCCTTGGTATTCCGGCGCTGCTCGAGGCGATCGTGACGCGTGTGCCGCAGCCGAAGGGCGACGCAAACGCGCCGCTGAAAGCGCTGCTGGTCGATAGCTGGTACGACACCTATCTCGGCGTTATCATCCTCATCCGCGTGTTTGATGGCAGCATTAAAAAGGGCCAGAAAATCCGCTTCATGAACGCGGGCATGACCCAAACCGTGGAAGCCGTGGGCGTGTTTACGCCCAAGAAAGTGACCGTGGGCGAGTTGGGGCCGGGCGAAGTGGGGTTCATTCAAACCGGCATTAAAATGGTCGATGAATGCAACGTGGGCGACACGATTACCGACGAGCGGCATCAGGCCGCGGCGCCACTGCCGGGCTTTAAACCGGTGCAGCCGGTGGTGTTCTGCGGGCTATACCCAAGCGAGTCGAGCGACTTTGAAATGCTTAAGGATTCGCTCGCCAAACTGCGCCTGAACGATGCGAGTTTCAGTTTCGAAACCGAAAGCTCGACGGCGCTCGGCTTCGGGTTCCGCTGTGGGTTTTTGGGGTTGCTGCACCTTGAAATTATTCAGGAGCGGCTCGAGCGCGAATTCAACCTCGACCTGATTACCACCGCACCCAGTGTGGTCTATCGCATGCACATGCAAAACGGCAAAATGGTGGAGCTGCACAACCCCGCCGACTATCCGGACCCGACTTACATCGCGATGATGGAAGAGCCTTGGATTCACGCGACCATTTTCGTGCCCGACGATTATTTGGGCAATGTGCTGGCCCTATGCACAGAAAAACGCGGCGAGCAGGTGAACCTCACCTATGTGGGCAGCCGCGCGCTGGTGGAATATAAACTGCCGCTAAACGAAGTGGTGTTCGATTTTTACGACCGCCTGAAATCCGGCTCGAAAGGCTATGCCAGCTTCGAATATAAAATCGACAGTTATCGCGAAGCCGATTTGGTAAAGGTGAGTATTCTGGTCAACGGCGAATCGGTCGATGCGCTTTCCATGATCGTCCACCGCACGCAGGCCGACCCGCGCGGGCGCGCCCTGTGCAGCCGGTTGAAAGACCTGATTCCAAAACACCTGTTCCAAATCGCCATTCAGGCGGCCATCGGCGGCAAAGTCATCGCCCGCGAAACCATTTCCGCCATGCGCAAGGACGTCACCGCCAAATGCTACGGCGGCGACATCAGCCGCAAACGCAAACTGCTCGACAAGCAGAAAAAAGGCAAAAAACGCATGCGCCAGGTGGGGAATGTGGAAATCCCGCAGGGAGCGTTTATCGCCGCGCTGAAAATGGGCGACGAGAAGTAAATATCCGTGCCGTTTCGCATGGCTAGCACGCAGTGTGGACATGCCGTAAAAGCTCGACTATGTTGAGACCCTGTTTCTATAACCGCGCAGGGGATGAACATGACCGCAGCACCAAACTTGGCACCCGCAAGCAACCCCATGGGCACCGACGGTTTCGAGTTCGTGGAATATGCCGCCATGCAGCCGGGCGAGCTTGAGGCACTGTTCACCAACATGGGCTTTGCCAAAGTGGCGAAACACCGCTCGAAAAACGTGGTGCTGTACCGTCAGGGCGATATCAATTTTATTCTGAATGCCGAGCCGCAAAGCCACGCGGAAGGGTTTTATAACGCCCACGGAGCCTCGGCCAACGCCATGGCGTTTCGGGTGAAGGATGCGGCGGCGGCCATGAAGCATGCGCGCGCGCTGGGCATTGAAACCTACGACACGCAAGTGGGGCCGATGGAGTTGCATGTGCCCGCCATTAAAGGCATTGGCGGCAGCCTGATTTACCTCGTCGACCGCTACGGCGAACAGTCGATTTACGATGTGGATTTTACGTTTTTACCGGGCGTCGATAAAAACCCCGTGGGCAGCGGCCTGACCTATATCGACCACCTGACGCATAACGTGCATCGCGGCAACATGGGCGTGTGGGCCGATTATTACCAGCGCGTGTTCAACTTTCGCGAAATTCGTTACTTTGATATTGAGGGCAAACTCACCGGCCTTGTGAGTAAAGCGATGACCAGCCCGTGCGGGAAAATCCGCATTCCCATCAACGAATCGTCCGACGACAAATCGCAAATCGAAGAATTTTTGCGTGAGTATAAGGGCGAGGGGATTCAGCACATCGCGCTGGGCGCTACCGACATTTACGGCGCGGTGGAAACATTGTACCAAAGCGGCGTCACCTTCATGAAACCACCACCTGCCGCCTATTACGACAATTTGCCCAAGCGTTTGGGCAGCCACGGCGAGGACACGGCGCGCATGAAGAAAAGCGGCATCTTGCTCGACGGTGCGCCGGAATCGAAACCGGGTGCGGGCGATGGCGGGTTGCTGCTGCAGATTTTCACCAGCACCGTGATCGGGCCGATTTTCTTCGAAATCATTCAGCGCAAAGGCGACGAAGGGTTTGGCGAAGGGAATTTCCGTGCGCTGTTCGAGTCGATCGAGCAGGA
>JBJXEM010000015.1:0-49101 GCA_046154225.1 Rickettsiales bacterium | reverse complement strand
CAAACCTTCCGCGACAAGTATTTCGCGCTGCCGGGGGACATGACCAATGCGCAAAGCTTTTGGGGGAGTTCAGCCAATTGCCCGGGCACCTCGGCGCAGGGCAATACCGATGGCAAAACCTGCAATGGCGATGGCGATGGGCTGATTACCCCGGGCGCCGCAGCCTCCAATGAATCCTTTCGTTTTTGGCAACATTTGGCCAATGCAGGATTGATTGAGGGCAGCTATAACGGTGTGACGGGCAGCGGTGCAGGTATCTACGTCTCTGTTAAAGCCAATGCTCCCTCTAGCAAACTTAGTAATAGCTTATGGTCAGTTGCAAACTGGGGAACAACCAGCGGTGACCTGACACTTTTTGATGGCGCTCATGGCAACAGTTTTCAATTAGGCGCGGCGGTTACGAATGGCGATAACTATTACCCAGTGCTAAAACCCGAAGAAGCGTGGAACATCGACACCAAAATCGATGACGGCAAGCCCGCCACCGGCAAAGTGGTCGCAAGGGCTGCAGTTGGTGGATTTTCCTCCTGCACCACTGCTGCGGACAGCACAGGAATTAGCTCCAGCTATAATCTCAGCTACTCGCAGCCTTTTTGTACGATGTTTTTCCAGCAATTATTTTAGTAAATGGATCCCCGCCTGCGCGGGGATGACAGCAAGTCTAAAGCGCCAAAGGCGCTAAGACTTCTGTCACTTCTTCTTCGCCTTCTTCGCGGGTTTGGCATCGCCCTCTTCTTCATCGTCGGCCATCAATTCTTCGAGGGTGACCTTTTTCTCCGCCCGCATCACTTTGCCCAGAATGAAATCGACGGCTTTTTCTTCGAGGATCGGGCCTTTCAGCTGGTCGACTTCGCCGGGGTTTTTGCGGTAGAAGTCGAACACTTTGTCTTCCTGACCGGGATATTGGCGGGCTTGGCTCATGACGGCCGCCGAAAGCTCTTCGCGGCTGATTTGCAGGTTGTTGGCGCGTGCCACGTCGGAAAGTAAAATACCCAAACGCACGCGGCGCTCGGCGATGGCGCTGTATTCGGTGGTGATGTCCGCGTCGGACTTGTCTTTCAACTGCGGGTCACCGGCTTTTTTAGCGTCGAGCACTTGTTTCAGCACCGTTTCCACTTCGAATTTCAGCATGGTGGGCGGCACGTCGAAGGCGGCTTTTTCGTCGAGCGCGTCGAACAATTGCTTTTTCGCTTTGGCGCGGGCGGCTTGTTTATATTCGAAGTCGATTTGCTGGCGCACGGCACCGGTGAGTGCCTCAAGGTCTTTGAAGCCGAGGGTTTCTGCGAGTTTATCGCTCACGTCCGGCGTGTGCAGGTAGGCGACTTCATGCACGGTGACATCGAATGTGGCTTCCGCACCTGCTAGGTCAGCCGAGTGGTATTCCGTTGGGAACGTGACTTTTACCAGCCGCTCATCGCCCGTTTTCACGCCGACCAGTTGCTCTTCAAACCCCGGAATGAACTGGTTGCTGCCGAGTTCAAGTTGAAAACCCTTGCCCGCGCCGCCGTTAAATTCCACCCCGTCGCGCTTGCCGACGAAATCGATTTTCACCACGTCGCCCAGTTCCGCCGCGCCGTCCTTCGTATGCGGGTGCTGGCGCGATTTGGCGAGGCGCGCGAGGCCCTGCTCGACTTCCGTTTCCGGCAAGTCGTAGGTCAGTTCGTCGACGGTGATTTTAGCGAAATCGATGGCGGGCACGGTGGGCATCACTTCCACGGTGATGTCGAAGCTGAGGTCCTGGCCCTCTTCGAAGCTCACGATTTTCACGTCGGGCTGCGCGGCCGGGCGGAGGTTTTTCTCTTTCACCACCTGTTGCGTGGCTTTGCTGACGCTGGCTTGCAGCACATCGCCCATCACGTCGCGGCCGTATTTCTGCTTCATCATCGCCATCGGCACTTTGCCGGGGCGGAAGCCCTGCATTTTCACTTTTTTGCTGAGGGCTAGCAGCTCGTTCTCGGTCTCCACCGCAATGTCGGCTGCGGGCACGATAACGTGAAAGCTGTGGCTGAGGCCGGAATGTTCTTTGTCGGTGATTTGCATGGGATGCTCGCTTGTCGGTTGGTTTGCGCCATTATGTAGCAGGGTGCTTGCGGCAACGTCATCCTGAACTCGTTTCAGGATCCATCCCGCCGCGTCTGCGGCTGAATAACTGCTGGGTTGCCAATGACAATTCAACAGTTTTTAAGCGCCAGACGGCGCTTGGATGGATCCTGAATCAAGTTCAGGATGACGCAAACCTAGAGCGCCGCGCCCAAACTACGCAGGTTAAGAGGTCGCCTCAATGCCACGACAACCCCGCCCCGGCAAGGGGTTTTTGCAGGATTTGAGTGGAAGCGTGGCTGGCTCGAGACCTTACTTGTTCTTGTTTAGCTTATTGAAAAAGCCACCCAGCACATTTTGTACCGCCGACGGGGTGTCACTGACTGCTGCAGTGCTTGCTGCCAGCCGCGCAAGAAATTCTTGGCCAGAATCGGAGATTTCTTTTCGATACACTACTTGTCCGTCAGCATTTTTGTCAGGCACACTCATCGTGAAATCATCTGGCACGTATTCATCCTTGCCAAAAACCAGCGCGCGAGCCTCTTCGCCGCGAAAATCGTGCCGAAAATTGCCTATCCATCGGTTGTTTTCGTAAATAGGAAACACATAGTCCCCTGCGCTTTCGCGCTCAGGCATGGCGCGCGGATGAGTGCTTTGGAAACTGAAGCGCTTCATTACCACCTAAGCGCCCGCCACCACCTTCAACCCCGCCAGCGCCACCACTTCGTCTTCGTGGCTTTTCACGCCGCTGACGCCGATGCCGCCGATGCATTCGCCGTTATGCAGAATGGGCACGCCGCCCTGCACGGGCAGGCGGCCGGGCATGAGGCCGACGGCGGGGCGGTCTTTTACCACGTCCTCAAGCGCTTTGGTGGGGGCTTTGGCGATGGCGGCGGTGCGAGCTTTCAGCTGTGCGATTTCGGGCGATTGCAAGGGTGCGCCATCGACGCGTTCCAAATGCATGAGGTAGCCCCCCTCATCGACCACGGCGATCGCGACATTCCAGTTATTGGCAGCCGCTTCGGCCTTGCAGGCGGTGACGATATCGGCCGCGTCTTCGGCGGTGAGGGCGGTTTTACTACGCATAAAAATTCCTCTCGGATGTCATATTTCTGTCATATAGTGCCGCTACTATTGACGCATGTCAGCGAAACATGCAACAGGCCGCGACCGGCTATACCAGATGCTCTACACGTGGGACTTGCTCCACCTGAGCCCGGCGCAGCAATTGGCATTCACCAATGAAATGCGTGCTGGATATACTGTGCTGGATGGCTATGTGAGTACGTTGATGCAGCGCGATGCACGCATTGACCTGCGCCAAGCCCCCTCGCAGCTGCAAACACTGTCCCAGCTCGGCCGCGCTTATGGTGAGAAACGCCCGGCGGGCCTTGGTATCAAGCAGGGGGAATTTATCAGCCTGTCGCCGCGCGAGGCAGGAAATGAAACACAGCTCATTGCCACCGATTATCTGCTGGACTGCAACGCCATCGCCCTCGTCGCGCGCGACCGGCAGGGGCATGTGCTGCGCACGACGCTCTCGCACATCAATGTCGGTAACCGGGCCGAGCGCGCGTTGCAGCAATTATTGGCCACCATGCCCGCCGGTGCGACGGTGGAGGCGACACTCATCAGCAGTTATCAAAATGGGAACCCCTACCGTCAGCAGGAATTGCTGCAATTGCTTGCAGCCGCGCCGCAGCTAGCCCGCATTCATTTCTATCGCCAGCAGTCATCGACCGTGGCGATTGACGTGCATACGGGGCAATTTTTCTTCAGCCGTGCGCAGGATTTTCCGGATACCGCCTATCGTATCGATCAACTGCCGATGACGATCCGTTTCAGCGACTACGACCCCAATAAACCGACAGTGCAAACCCTCACCTTTGCCCATGCGCAACGTTACCATCGCGGCGTGTCGCCCCTCGTGAATGCCTACGATGCATCGCGGCACCGTTTTACCAACGCGGGCGTGGTCAGCGCTGAAATCGGGCAGATGCAGCAGCAAGGCGCCACGCGCGAGCGGCTTGGGCATCTGGTGGGCGAAATCAGCCGCTGGATGGAGCAGCCGGTGCAAGTGCAGTTTGCCCCGGCAGCCGATGCCAAAAAAAGCCAGACGCGGTTTGAGTTACAGACGGCCAGGGGCGAAACACTCGGCGGCTTCACGGCCTCAGCCAGCGGCTTGCCACTCAAGGGGCGGGTGCAAAGCCCGTAGGGGTTTTGTCACGCTAGCAGGCCCCCGTCCGTCGTCGCCCTTGCGGGCTATGCCGGACACTGCTTCGCCCCGATGGCGCTCCCCGTGGCTGCTCCACGCGTAGCCCCATCGGGGCGAAGCGTGGTGCGGGTGAAAAGACTCGAACTTTCACGGGTCGCCCCGCCAGAACCTAAATCTGGTGCGTCTACCAATTCCGCCACACCCGCATTGCTGCCGGTGTCATAGACGAAGGGTGGCGGACATCGCAATCCTAATCCGCAGGGATCGTTTGTGCTTACTTGCACCATAGAACACTACAAACATGTCATCCCGGCCTTGTGCCGGGATCCAGCCATACCTCAGGCAAAGGGCATGTGGTGGGCTGGATCCCGGGATAAACCCGGGATGACAGCGTTGGATTATTGACGCAATGTTCGCTTATTTATGCAAAAGACTATGCACTTTTTTAATGAATTGCGCGAGTGGGTATAGGCGTTGCATGCGGTGTTAATTGCAATCCAAGATTGCATGATATGCTTTTAAAAACTTTATAGTTGCAATCTGGGCGCGAGTAGTACACCTTGGGTTGCAAGTATTCGGCCAACAAAACAATCTGGGGTTGATATGCCTGGCAAACTGCACCGTGAAAGCCCTGCCCTCACCCGTGCGTATGCGTGGTTTTCCGCGCTACAGTCCGGCGATGCCGAACTACTGGATGAATTGCTCGCCCATGGCGTGCCAATCGATGTGCCCCACCCCCTTCGTCACACGACAGCCCTGATGGAGGCGACTCGCCTGGGCCGCGCCACGCTCGTGCACTGGTTGCTCGCGCATGGTGCGGCCCCGGCCTTTTTGTGCGGGCTGCCACTGGGTACGCCGCTGCATTGCGCCATCCGCCGGCATCATTGGGCCATTGCCGAACAACTGGCGCGCCGCATGGGCAGCGTGGCCGTGCTTGACGGTTATGGCCGCACGCCGCTGCATACCTTATGCATGGAAGCCGCCGACCCCGCCATGCGCGTGGATATGCAGGCACTGGCGCTGTTGCTGGTCGAAAAAAACTGCCCGCTCGAAACCCTCGACCATGAGGGCACCACGGCGCTGCATCACTGCGTGATTAACGACACGCTCGGGTTAGCAGAATTGCTACTCGCCCACGGCGCTAACGCCAACGCCCTGATTCCCGACAGCCGCGTGAGCCCCCTCACCATCGCCAGCCTCGAGCGCAGCTTGCCGATGGCGCAATTGCTGCTGCGCTACGGCGCCGACCCCTATCTGCCCACGCGCGACGGGCTGACGCCCATCACTATCCTGCCCGAGTTAAAGCGGCTTGCCCCCACTACCGTCGCCGACACTGCCGTTAGCGAAAATGCCCATGAAGCGCGCCGCGCGCGGATGCATTAGGGGAATAATCGTCGCAGTTGCGCCGCCCGCGAAAGCGCGCTATCCACGCCCGTCATGACCTACACGCACACAATGACTGCGCTGCCCGGCAGCTACGACACCACCGCCATCGAGAAAAAATGGCAGGCGCATTGGCTGGAACAACGCACCTATGCGTGGAACCCGCAAATCGCACGCGCGGCTAGCTTTGTCATCGACACGCCGCCGCCCACCGTGTCGGGCACGCTGCATATGGGCCATGTGTTCAGCTACACGCAGGCCGATTTCATCGCCCGCTTCCAGCGCATGAACGGCAAGAACGTGTTTTACCCCATGGGGTTCGACGATAACGGCCTGCCGACTGAGCGATTGGTGGAGAAAACTAAAAAAATCCGCGCCAGCGACATGTCGCGCGAGGCGTTCATCGCCGAGTGTTTGAGCGTGAGCGAAGAAGCCCGCGCCGAATTCCGCACCCTGTTTCGCAGCATTGCCCTATCGGTCGATTGGGATCAGGAATACCACACCATCAGCGACGCCTCGCGGCGTTTAAGCCAGCTATCGTTTTTGGATTTGGTGGAGAAAAACGAAGTCTACCGCGCCCAGCGGCCCTTCTTTTGGGACCCCGTCGACCAAACCGCCATCGCGAGCGCCGAGATTGAGGACAAGGAACTGCCGAGCCACGCGTGTGAGATTGTGTTCAAATTCGCCCCAAACTCAGCTGTCATCCCGTCGAACGACGGGATCCCGCTTGGAGAGGCACAAAGCGGGATCCCGGCGCAAGGCCGGGATGACGCAAAGGGTGAGGTCGAAGATTTAATCATCATGACCACGCGGCCCGAGCTGCTGCCCGCCTGCGTTGCGCTGTTTTGCCACCCGGATGATTCTCGTTACCAGCACTTAATAGGCAAGACCGCCTCGGTCCCGCTGTTCGGCTTCAGCGTGCCCATTCTGGCTGACGATACCGTCGAACCCGAAAAAGGCACCGGCCTCATGATGTGCTGCACCTTCGGCGACGAAGCGGATATTGTGAAATGGCAAAAGCATCAGTTGCCCACGCGCGTCGTGCTGAACAAATTCGGTAAAATTGATTTTTCGGGTCTGCCCGAAGCTGTGCCGCATCTCCAGCCTGTCACTCCGTTGGATAACGGGGTCCACCTTGCTGTAGAAAAGATGGATCCCGGCATACGCCGGGATGACAATCCGTGGGCAATGCTACAGGGCAAAAAAGTCAGCAACGCCGACGCTAAACACCCCGGCGCGCGGCAGTTGGTGATTGAGTTGCTGAAAGAAGCCGGGTTGCTCGTTTCACAAAAACCCATCACCCACGCCGTGAAATGCGCCGAACGCAGCGGCGCGCCGCTCGAAATTCTGCCAACGCACCAATGGTTCGTGAAGGTAACAGACAAAAAAGATGCCCTCACCGCCCGCGCCCACGAGTGCAACTGGAACCCCGAATGGATGCGCCTGCGCATCGAGCAGTGGATTGAGGGGCTGAACCAAGATTGGTGTATTTCACGCCAGCGTTATTTTGGCGTGCCGTTTCCGGTGTGGTACCGCCAGCCAAGCGATAACAGTCCAGAAGAATTAGCACTATACGCTTCAACAGACCAACTGCCGGTAAACCCTCTCACTGATGCGCCCGCTGGTTATACAAAGACGGGTGAGTGGGAAGGCTTCATGAAAGTGCGGGAAGATGCGACAAACAAAACGTATTTTTTACGCCCCGACCCCGACGTGATGGACACCTGGGCCACCTCCTCCATCAGTCCGCAACTCAGTGCGGGAGCTATCTCGAAAACTGTCATCCCGTCGAACGACGGGATCCCGCTTTCTGGCGCACCAAGCGGGATCCCGGCGCAAGGCCGGGATGACAAAGTGAAAGACCGTTTTTCAAAGCTCTTCCCCGCCGATTTGCGGCCGCAGGCGCATGAGATTATCCGCACGTGGGCTTTCTATACGTTGGTTAAATCGCACCTGCATAATGCGACTATTCCTTGGCACAACCTCATGATCTCGGGCTGGTGTCTCGCTGAGGATAAATCTAAAATGAGCAAGTCAAAGGGCAATGTCGTCACCCCCGTCGCGCTCATCGAAGAACGCGGGACGGATGCGGTGCGCTACTGGGCCGGAACCTCACGCCTTGGCACCGACACCGCCTTCTCGCCCGACCTGTTGAAAATCGGCAAAAAGCTGGTGGGCAAATTATGGAACGCGACGGCGTTCGCGGCGATACACCTTAGCAAGCTCGACGCGGCCCCGACAACTGCAAGAGCAGATATGGAATCAGGTCGTGTGAGTGAAGTGCTCGACCAGTGGATTCTCTCGCGCCTTCACGAAACCATCGCAAAAGCGACAGATGCCTTTACGCGCTATGAATACGCGGATGCTCTCTATGCCACCAACGAGTTCTTCTGGGCGGATTTCTGCGACAACTACCTCGAGCTGATTAAAAAGCGGGTGTATAACGAGGATGGCTCGGCATCACCTGCCGCCCAGCAATCGGCGGTAGTCACGCTTTATCACTGCCTCAACGGCATTTTGAAACTCTACGCCCCCTTCACTCCGCACGTGACGGAGGAACTATACAGCCACATTTTCGCCGACAGCTTCGCCGCGAAAGGTTCGCTGCACGCCATGGGTCAATGGCCGAAAGTGGAGGATTATCCATTGCATGCAGAAGCTCTCGATGTTGGATTCGGATGCCTGATTACACTAGACTTTGTTCGGCAGAAGAAATCCCAAGCGAATAAATCTATCAAATATCCCGTAACTGAACTCAAAATCTTTTTGCCTCCAAACGACCAGAGATTGAAGCCATCTCACACAAGTGCACTGGACGATATAAAAGCCGCAGGCAATATATTATCCATAGTCTGGGAAACTGGTACGAATACACAGCCGAACCTTTACGATTACGAAATCACCCTCGCCGCCGAGGCCGATGCAGCCTAGCCGCGTTAACCCTATCGAATTTTTATGCATGAAGCGCAATGGATAAGCTCCATTCACCTAACGGAGTTCCCCATGAAATCGATTTTTTGTACTGCCCTGCTCTTCGCCCTCGCCGCCTGTAACATGCATGACGGCAAGCACAGCGCCTCGAATCCAAATAACGGCGCTCAGGCTACCACCAACTGCCGCGACTGGAACTACAAACCCGGCACCAAAGCCTATAACGATTGCGTGAAAAACATGAGCAGCGTGCACAAGCAATAGGCACAAAAAAGTGGGTGGTGGATTACTCCACCACCCCAAGCTCTCCTCGCACAGAAGAAACTGATAAACTCGTGAACCCGTGCGGGTTACTATCCAAGTAATGAACCCAGTATAGCGTTAACCCAGGTTAATTTGTGTGACGATTGGGTGAAGATGGGGGATAGGGTATAGGGTATAGGGTATAGTTAAGCGGAATCTCTTTCTCTAAACCCTAAACCCTAGACCCTAGACCCTAGACCCGCATTCTTCTTGCATTCCCGGTCGCTTATCTCTAAGGGTGGCGGGATTTTGGCGGTGCCTTAATCCAACGATAGACCAGTAAACCCCCGTAAGAGGCAACCATGGCAACCGAAAAAAGCCAGAATATTCAAGATGTTTTTCTGAACACCCTGCGCAAGGAAAAAGTGCCGGTCACGGTGTTCCTCACTTCCGGCGTCAAGCTGCAAGGCAATATTTCCGGGTTCGACAATTTCTGCGTGGTGCTGCGCCGCAGCCCGCAGGTGCAACTGGTGTACAAACACGCCATTGCGACGGTCGTACCCTCGGGCAATATCAGCCTGTACAAGGGCGAGGACGGCGACGACGCTGCACCCGAAGCACCTGCAGCGCAGGCATAACCACGTTTCACCGCATGACGCCCTCACCCGAAAAACGTGCAGAACGTTTTTCGACCTCTCCCAAGGGAGAGGTAAATCCCGCCTCGCCGTTTGCGCATAGCGCTGCCTTAACGTTACCTCTCCCTCGGGAGAGGTCTGAATTTTCATTTGAGAAAATTCAGGGTGAGGGCGTGCTACGTTTGCCATGACCCACACCCTCGTCATCCACCCCAGCCTCAGCGGTACTGAGCGCGAGCGGTCGCTGCACGCGTCGCTTGAGGAGGCGGTGGGCCTCGCGCTTGCCATCCAGCTTGATGTCGTGCACGCCGCTATTGTGCGGTTGCAAAAACGCACTTCCGCCACCTTCATCGGCAAAGGCAAGGTTGAGGAGCTGAAAGCCCTGATCGAGGAGAACGAAATCACCCTCGCGATCATGGATTGCAGCCTCAGCCCCGTGCAGCAACGCAATTTGGAAAAAGCCTGGGGCTGCAAAGTCATCGACCGCACGGCGTTGATTCTCGAAATCTTCGGCGCCCGCGCGCGCACCGCCGAGGGCAAGCTTCAGGTCGAGCTAGCGTCGTTGAATTATCAGAAATCGCGCCTCGTGCGCAGCTGGACGCACCTTGAGCGCCAACGCGGCGGCTTCGGGTTTCTGGGCGGCCCGGGCGAAAGCCAAATCGAGCTCGACCGGCGGCTGATTGGCGATCGGATTATCAAAATCAAAAAACAACTGGCCAATGTGGTGCGCACCCGCACCCTGCACCGCGCTACACGGCGGGATGTCCCCTATCCGCTCATCGCCCTCGTGGGCTATACAAATGCGGGTAAATCCACGCTGTTCAACCGCCTCACCGCGTCCGACGTGGTGGCGCAAAACATGCTGTTCGCGACGCTCGACCCCACCATTCGCGGCGCGAAATTACCGTCAGGGCTCGAAGTCATGCTATCCGACACGGTGGGGTTTATATCCAACCTGCCGACGGAACTGGTCGCCGCTTTTCGTGCCACGCTCGAAGAAGTGCTCGAGGCGGATATTCTGCTGCATGTGCGCGACATCGCCCACGAAGATTCCGCCGCCCAGCGCGACGATGTAATGGGGGTGCTGAAGAGTTTATTGGGCAAGGACGCCGCCTTCGACCACCTCATCGAAGTCCATAACAAGCTCGACCAGTGGGAAGCCGACCACCCGAATGAAACCTATTTGCCGAGTGGCGAGGCAATGGCCGTCTCGGCCCTCACGGGTGCAGGCTGCGACGCACTGCTCGCGCGCATCGACGAAACACTCTCGGCTGAATTGCTTTCGACCTACCATTTCACCATCCCCCACGCCGACGGCCGCGCGATTGCGTGGCTGTATGCCAATGGGCAAGTGATGAGCCGCGAGGAAAATGAAAATGATGCGCTGTATTCGGTGCGTTTATCGACCGCGAACGCCGCGCGGTTTGCGACACGGGGGAATTAGCGCGAGGCGCTGCGGTAAATATGCGCGCCGAAAATGCCTGCGGCAATCCCTGCCGCCATTTCGCCCATGGCAATGGTCAGGCTGGTAGCATTAATTTTGCGATTGCCCTCTTCATCTTTTGCAAATGCCGACTGCGCCCGGGCCGCGCCCGAGAGTATGAACGAAGCGGCGGTAAGCAGGCAAATCCCGGTCGTGATCTGGTCACTCGCCGACATTTTCTTCCAGGCGGGTATTCGGGCGGCAGGCTCGGTCACGCCCGGCAGGCTTTTGAACTGCTCGTCGATAATTTTTCGTGAACTCGCCGGTATATGTACTTTTGTTACGGAAGGTGCCGCCAGTATTGCTTCCGCTTTGTGGCCACGAAAAGCGTTCTCGACATGCCCCACTTCAAGCGAAAACGCCTCGGCTTTGGGTGCTTTGCCGCCCAGCATTTCAGGAGTCACCTTACGATCCCAGATCGCCGACTTGTCAGCCACAGCGGCAATGCTCTGCGGCTCGCTCATCAGATTCACGCCATTGCGATGATTATCTACCGCCGACATGATGGCTTTCAACACTAACGGCTCGGGTTTTCCGGCGAGTAGCTGGCTTTGTTGCGCTTCTTTCAGCAGCCGCGTCAGTTTGGCGTCGGTCAGTACGCCGCAGGAGGCATTCAACACTTGGGTGCGGGTGATTGCCTCGGCCATATTCCTACCTCGCCAACGCGACTTTGCCGCCGAGCAGGGCGGCGGTGCCAATAGCGCCGGCTGCAACGGCTTGCAGCACACGCGACGCCGTGCTGCGGTCTTCGCCTTCGGCATTTTTACTGCGCAATATAGCGTCGCTGAGCAGCACTGCCGAGCCTACGGCCGCACTGCCATGGGCGAATGCTTTGCCGCGCGCCGTAGGGGTCATGCCCTTGCTCCAGAATTTCATCTGCTCGCCGTTATGCTTCAGTGCCTCCACGAAGCCTTTTTCCTGCGTGCGGACAATGCCGAAAGCGCCCGTCGCCGGACCCACCACTTTTTTTGCACCCGCTACGGCTTCCCCGTAGGTTTTGACTACTGCCTCACTCGCTTTGTGCTCGACATCGCCAATCTTATAACTGCCACCTTTGAAAAAATTGACGGTTTGTTCTTTAAGCCCGTCCACGGCTTTCTGTGCCGTTTCGAAGGCACTTTTTGCTTCGCTAGTGCTGCCCGATTTCAGGTGAAAAGCACCATTTTCAGCAATGCCATGTGCCTTCAGCACTTCCACATGTGGCGTGGCTTTTTCGGTGATATCTTTTAGTACTGCGGCGCTATGCAGATCAGCCTCAAGTGCGTCCAGATGCAGATGCTGCAGCTGTGTGGCCGAATCATGAAGCTTCGCAAATTTATCCTTGAGCGGCGTATCGAACAGCGCGTCTAGCGTATCAAATATTCCAAATTCTTTCATCTGCCACTCCCTCGGCACTATTTCATGCTTACAGTTTAGCAGATTGGGCCGGGAGTAATGTGACAGTTTCGTGAAATATGAGGGGTAAGAATTTCAAGCTTAGCCCGCAGATTTTACGCCTTGCATGCTCAACTTGTCATGCCAAACTTGATTTGGCATCCAGTGCGCGGAGCGTACATATAAACTGGATGCCAGCATTCGCTGGCATGACAAAGCAAGCGAATTCAATCAATTCGTCCATATAGCGCACCCTCCGCCGCGCGGCGGGCGATGAGGCCGGGTAATTGTTGGCCGCCGCCCCACACCCAGCGCATCAGCTCAGTCGGCACCTGCGCATGGTCGCCGCGATTCACCACCCGCCGCAGCGTCGCGCGTTGCAATGCTGCGGCGCCTAGGTTGAAGGTAAAGCTCGCCAGCGCATCGAACTGGTTTTGGCTAAGTGGCACGTTTATCAACCGCGAAACGGCCGCTGCCGCTAGCCGCGCATCACTTTCTAATAATCGCACTGCATCTGCCATCGTAATGGGCGGGTGATGCTGCGGCGTCGCTCCGGTCAGCACATGTCCGTAACCAATCGTCCAATAATGTGCCGGGCAGAGATAGGGCACGAGCGAACACCCCTCAAAGCGTCGAATGAGCGATAACCCTACCGCTGACACCTGCATTTATCGCAACCGCATTTTACTAAGCGCCCGCTGGCCGAACCAGAAAGCAAGGATGGTCGAGAAAATAGCGATGTCTTCTTCCGTCCACAAACTGGTAAGTGCCTGCGCCAATGTCAATTCACGCTGCCACGGCAGTGCCGGGTCGACGAGCAAATGAAACTGCGCGCATTTCACCAGAAAATAGAGGCTGAAAAATGCGTAGGTCAGTATCGGCCGCACCGAGCCCGCTAACGCATCCACCCAGTGAATGCCGGTGAGGTTGGCTTTCAAGCGGTCGTTCAGCTGCACCCCTTCCGCGCTATCGGCATTCACCGCGATTTCCTGAAGGCGCGCGGCACGATCGGCAGCTCCTACCTCTGCTAGCGCCGCCAGTTTTTCGCGGTCGTAATCCATTTGCAGTTTCAGCAAGGTGATTTCATGGTCGCGGTCGCGCGCTTCGCGCAACAGCTTAAATCCTTCGGGCACGGCGCTTGAAATGAACCCGAGCAAGGCACTGAGTAATGCAATCATCAAATCCTCATTTTTTAACTACTTCTTTTAAAAACCCGTCCCAAACGACAAACAAAAACGCCGTCACAAAGACGCCGATTGCTGAGCGCTTAATCCAGATTGCAGTTTCTTCCTGCCCCTCACGCAGGCGGCGCAGGTGAATCATGTCACGCTGAATGGCGTTCGGGTCGTCGACCGTGAAACCTAAATGTGCTAAGGTTTCAAGCACACTCGCCTGCACAATCTGCCGTATTTCCTCGCGTAGCATGCTCATTCCAACATCCCGCGCTGTGCGTCCATCAACGCGTGTGCGGCGCTGCGTTGTGCGTCGGTCGCTTCGTCATGAAAGAAAATCACACCGTCGCTGTTAATGCCGTCAATCGGGCACACCGCGCGGATGGCCTCGTCCAGTTCCCAAAGTTTCATATGTTCTCCCTATGCCAATAATGAACCCATCAACCCGCGCGCACTCCCGCCACCCCAGGTTTGCACATCGCTACCTGCACCATATTCCAACCACGTCAGATAATGGCGACCTGCGGCAACCAAGCCTGTGCCGATATTCGTCAGGTTGTAATAATTATTAACAATCACACCTGATCCCGCGAAGGTAAATGGCGTGCCGGCCGTATTATCCAACCCAACCGTCGCATACACCGTACGTGCTGTCGCCGTGCTGTTCGTTACGGAATTCATCAGGGCTACATTCACCGCATCTTCACTGACGCCAATAACGAAGTTCAACTGGTTGGCACTGTTACCGTTCGCCTGCCGCCATGCCGGACTGCTGTAAGTCCAGCTCGCGGTTGCGTCGAACGCGCTCATAGGGCGCAGGGTGCGGTTGTAATAATTCCACATATAACGGTTGTTGGCGGAATCCTCCGTCTGACCACTGGCGATGGTTCGAAAACTTCCGAGATACCGCCGTGTGGTCGCACCGGTTCGTACAAATACCCCATCCTGGCGCGTAAGAGCGGTCGCACGCGTGGTGTCGTTGGTCCATGCCGTCGCCTCAAGTGCCGCGGTGCCTGCGTTGTTATACGCGAACACATCGTACATCTGGTTCGCAACCGCGGGCACGGCGAGTGAAAGCTCGCTAAACGCCAGTGTCGCCCAGGCACTCGTACCGTCATACAGCGCGATGCGGTTACCGCGATAGGGCGTGAAATAAAGCGTCGTCGCGGCCGTGACGTTGGCCGTCGTCACAGGGGTGACGGTAGTTAGCGTCAGCCGCCCTTCGCACACCATGGGTGCGAGGCCACCCCCACCACCGCCACTCGCCGCGATAGTGATAGTGCCGTTGCCATTCGTGATGGTGACGTTGCTGCCTGCCGTCAGGGTTGCTTTATTCACACCACCGCTGGCGGTATTGCCAATCAACAACTGCCCGTCGGTGAATGCGGTCTGGCCGGTGCCGCCACGATTCACCGGCAGCGTGCCGGTGATGTCGTTTGCGGCGCGCACCGTGAGGGTATTGTTCGCACCGTTGATGGTTTTGTTGGTCAGGGTTTGCGCCGCCGTCGTGCCGACCACTTGCTGCGCAATGTTGGCAGGATCGTAGACTGCTTTCACCATATCGCCCGTAAAGAGGATGTTCCACACGGTGCCGTTAAACACATAGAATACCGTTTCATCCGTCACCCAGATGCGCGCACCGGCTTGCGGCACCACGAACCGCCAGATTTGGTCGAAATACGCAATGTTCGTCGCTTTCCCCGCCCACGCACCGGTTGGGCTGGGCCCCACGATATAGGCCACGCCTGAAGTGGGCGATGCGGGCGGCGCGCTCAAATCCTTATCCGCTACCGCGCCGCTAATCAGCGCGTCGAGCGCGGTTATCGCCTCGTTGATAGTCACTTCTTTCTGCGCCTGCGCCTGCTCGAGCAGGGTGATGCCGAGATTGGTCGTTGTCGTCATGGATTCCTCGATGGGTTGATGCTAAACTGTAAAAAATTGCTGCGACGGAGACGCCGATGCCGACGATTGCCGAAGTCTGGAAACAAATTGATGCGCTGCCGGTGAAGTATATTTTCTACACCCGCAAAGAAGTGCGCTACCTGCCGAAAATCCTCGCCGAGGACGAACGCATTCTGGCCGTCACATCCGGCTTCATGCAGAACCGCACATGGCTGGTCGCGTGCACCAGCAAGCGGGTTATTTTTCTTGATCGTGGCATGTTTTTTGGCCTGCGCCAGTTTCAGCTGAACCTCGACCGTATACAGTCAATCGACTCCAGCTTCGGACTCGCCTTCGGCACCATCCGTGTCTACGATGGGGCAAGCGCCATGCAAATTGGGCTGGTGTTGAAATACACCATCGCACCGTTCGTGAAAATCGTACAGGAGGCCATGGACCGCTACAAACGCACCATGGTCTTCGACATCGCTGCCGCCGCTACCAAAGCCCAGCATTCCGCACCAGACAAGGCCGATTTCATTCACGAGCTTGAACGTTTGAGCAAATTGAAAGCCGACGGCCATTTGAACGACGCCGAATACAGCGCCGCAAAAGCAAAATTACTGGGGTAACATGGCCGTGAGTTTATGGCTGAGTGCCGGGTCAAGCCCTGCACATTGCTGCGGGAATAAGTTCTGCACCCGTCGCGCATAATCAGCGAACGTGATTTCACCTGCCTGAATCAGCGTTACCAGCAGGCCCAGCATCACGTTCGCTTCCTCATCGATGCCCTGCAGGCGAATGCTGGTGGCGAGTTGCGATGCCACGGCTTCGCGGTTACGCTCCATCAATGCCACTGCATCAATCGGAAAATGGCTCAGCGATTGCGCGGCGTATACCTGATGGAACGGATGGCCGAACTTGCCACCGGGCCATGGCAATAATTTCGCTAGAAACTGTTGCCATGGCTCCGGTGGGTGCTCCCCTGTTTGCTTGCCGAGTAACTCGCTCATTCCCTGAGATTACCCTAGAAACGTTAACAAAACCTTACTGCACCGGCACTATTTGCAGCACGGGTTTCCCCGCACCAATTAATGCGGAAAGTTGGGTGACCTTGAGATTCAAACTCGACTGCACCGCGCCGAAGTCGCTGACCTGCTGCGCCGCACTGTACACCACACTCGGGCTCGTCACCCGCCAGTTACGTTTCACCACGCTGCCCGCAAGCACTGCCACGTCGTACATTTCACTCTGCTCGTTCAGCGGAATATCGATATAATCGCGCAGGCCGCTATCAATGCGCGCGCGCCGCACCCAGCTGAGGGTGATATTGCCCGCACCATCGGCCACAGCACGCAATTTTACCGGGCCGAACGGCTTCAAACTATTCGCCTGAACGGTGATGTTCGACGTCGTGCCACTGCCTAAACTGCTGCCAAACGTCGCGGCACGCAGCGTCCATGCCTGCCCGTTATTGCTCACCGGCAAGATGATCGACTGCACCGCATTATCGAGCAGCACAAAACGCTCGCCCACTGCATGGCTTCCCACTTGGTCTTCCGTGCCCTGCCGGCCGCGCAATAATTTGCTGAGGCGATAGATACCGTCACTTAGTAATGTCGCGGTGGCGAACTGAATGATTTCGTTACCCAGCACGGCCACGTTAGCACCATTCAGTACGCTCAGCTCCGTTGTGCTATCGAGCGTCACGTCACCAAGTAACGCCACGTCCAGCGTGTTTAGCCGATCAAATACCTGCGTTGGGCCCGAAACCAGCACGCCAAGTGCTGAGCCAATAGTGGCAGGTGTTGAAAGATCGATCAGCGCTTCGTCGTTGCCGCTGCCCTGCTCACGAATCACCGTCGTGCCTGTCCAGCCCGACGATATTCCCGTCGCGGCAAAACGTAGGGTAAGCGCGTCCTGCGTGTCACTTGGTAGCGCCGGAATATCCAGCACTTCAAGCCGCGTGTCGGGGTTAGGCAATACCAGCGAACCGTCGCTGCCAACGGTCGGCGCGATATAGCCATCCCACGCCTGCGCCGCATCAATTAAACCTTTCAAGCGCACCACACCCGGCTTGCCAACCTGCACCTGCGTCAGGCGAATGCGGTGAGTGATGGCGCCATCATTAAGCTGCACCACATCCCATGGTTCGAGTGTCGCATGCGGCATCGGCAACTGGAATTCGATGCTGCTGCGCTCGGCCCACTGGTCGGACAGCAACGTTTCCGCCACCGCCCGCGCGTGGCTATCCGACAGCACCAGACTCACCGCCAGCGACTGCGTGTCCGTCGCCGATTGCGTGCTGCGGAACGCCGCCTGGACGCTGGCGTTATAACCCAGTAGCCGGTTGAGGTACTGCACCTCTACCCGGTCGGGCAGCACTAAATCTTCCTGCCGCTTCAAAACATACGGCACCTCAAGATCGCCCGATTTTTGGGGAATGCAATCGCTCACATCCACCGTCGCATCCACGGTCGCATCGCGTGGCACCACCACTAGCGCATTGCCGGTCTCGCGGATGCTGAAAAAATACGCCTGCATCAGTTGTTCGATCGCCGCACGTGCCGTCACCCGCTGGCTGATGACAAACCCGTCGAGCAACAGCTGCAACTGCCCGGTATCCACCTGCGCCGCACTAAGGCCCGAGCGCGTAGCGAGCTGTTCAATCACCGCCGCCACATGGCTTGCACCCAGCTTGCCCTGCACCCAATGCCCCGTCACCCAGTTGCCACCGTCCGACCACACGTCAGTCAAGTCAGGCCAGTAGGGATAGGGCCGCGCATCCCACGTCCACAGGAACATGCGCTGCACCATGGAACTTCCGGCCCACTGCGTTTCGCTCGCCGCAATCGCTGCACGCTGTGCCATAAAATCCACCCGCCCGCGCGAGAAGCGCGGATACGCGCTCAGCGAAGAAGTATTATCGACAAACACATTCGGCTGATTGGTCGCGCCATCGACGCTTGGGAACCCGTATTCCGTAAACCAGATCGGTTTGCTGCCCGGCACCCATGCGGTCGTGCTGCCATTGGGGTTCGTATGCGTATTGTTCCACCACCAGCCGATGTTCTTCCATGCATAGCGTGCAGCCAAAGTGGCTTTGGTCGTGCGCGCCGCGTCGGTGTAATAAAAATCATAGCCCTCGCCCGAGGTCCAGCCTGCGCGTATCGCGGCCACATCGTAGCCCGTTTGCACACCGTCGGTGAGTGGGAAATACGCGTCGATGCCGACGAAGTCGATGCTGCTGCTCGCCCATAGCGGGTCGAGGTGATACCAGCCATTATCGTCGTGGTGATACTCCGACCAGTCTGCCGCATACGTCACTTTCACGCTGCTGCCGAGAATCGATTTCACCGAAGCCGCCAGCGACACTAATTGGCTCACTGCCGGGAACACCCCTGCACTGCTGGTGATTTTAGTCAGGCCCTTCATCTCGGTGCCAATCGCGAATGCATCTACTTTGCCCGCGACTAAATTCGCATAATGCAGAATGAAATTATTATAGCCGCGCGTCGCCGTGAAAAAACTGCTGACGCTCGACGCACTCCCGGTCAAGTCCCCACGCCACGGTTTTCCCGCCACATCCATCAGCATTTGCGGGTAGAAAAAAATCTTCAGCCCGCGTGACCTTAGATGCGCAAGCAAGCGCACGATGCTGTCATCGTCAGGCGTGCCACCATAGCGCAGCTTGCCGGCATCGTTACCGACAGGCCGCCCCGTGGCGCGCGTGTACCCCGCCACCTGCCAGTCATCCGGTGTCGTTTTCACCCCGGATTGATATTCCACACATGGCCAGATACCGCAGCTCGCGATGTCCATGCTGGTGCCGAACCAGTTCACCACCAGCCCCACCCACTCAAGATTTGGGAAGGTCTGCTGCATCTGGTCGAGCGCGACTACGACGTTGGCGCGGCCATCGGGCGTGTGCGTGTTGAGCGGAATCTGGTAACCGTTCTGCACGAAATTCCCGCTCGCGTCGGTGCCGTTTATTTTAAACTCGCCTTGCGTGTCGTACACAAACTCGCCCGAACCCGGAATCAACATCACCGATTTCACCTGCGACTCGACGGGTGTGTCACCGCCATCGACTTGTGGTGTGCGGCGCGTCACCTCGAACGTGAAGTTCGGAATGCGGTTGCCAAAATCAGCCATCGGGAAATTTTCGATCACCACATACGCCATACCGCGATACGCCGGAGTACCACCCACGCCTTCGTAACTTTCAATCAGCGTGTCGGGTAGCTGGTTTTCCGTGCCGTTATAAATCCGGTACGTGCCCTTGCTTAAGTCCAGCAGCTTGGCATCCGCCCATACACGGTCGAGGCGCGTGATTTCGCCCTCACAAATCGCAATCGCCAGGGTAATGTAATAGCTATACTGCGTCGTGGTCGTCGTCGCGCTTTTCTGTCCGCCGCCGCCACCTTTACCGCCGCTGCTGGCCTTGGTCGTCGTCGCCACTTCTTTAATGGGCCGCGACCAGATGACGTTTCCCGCAATCCGCACCGTGCCGAACACCATGGGAATCACCCGGCCATAGGTCGAAGTCTGTACCGCTAACTGCTCAAGCCGCGCACCTTCATAACGGGTTTTTTTACTGCCATCGATGGCGCCGCCCACCGCGCCACCCAGGCGCGCGCCAACCTCGCCACCAAGCGGCCCGCCGAAATACGTGCCAACCGCGCGGCCGACAATCGAGAGTATATCCGAGGCCATGAAAACTCCTACGTTCGTGTTGCGCAATCGCGCCAACCATGCTTTGTTACGAATGACGTTATGTTTATTTTTATGGTAAAGGACCGAACATGAAATGCTCTAAAACCGCGATCACACTTGTCCTCGTTACCCTCACTCTCAGTGCCTGCGCGACACAACGCTATGGCCGCGAGACCGAATTGTCGGATACCGAGCGCACTGAATTCAGTTGCAAGGAGATTAAAATCGAGAGTGCTAAATCTCAGAAATTTCTTGATTCCATCCGCGAACAACGCCGTGGTGTCAGCGGCGCTCATGTGTTGGGCGCATTGGCTGATTTCGGTGTCGGTAACATGATGGAAGGCGACGCTGCGGAGGAATCCGGCGAAGCGCGTTTGAAAGAATTACGCTCGCTGGCGGTCGAGAAGCACTGCAAATTCTGATTTTTGCGGCGCAGCATCTATTCGATAAAATTTCCCACGATAACCCAGCAACCTTAACGAATCGTTAAGTTCGCTTTGTTAGACTGGGGTTATGGATTTCGATACCACATGCTGTGACACTGCGCCCACATTCCGTCATCAGACGCTGATGGTTTCATTATTGATCGTGGCAAGCCTCGCCACTTCATGCAGCCGCATGGATTACGCCGTGCGAAGCGATAATTTTCGGGCCGATGCGCTAGCAAAAAACCCGGCACTGGCCACCCTCACCTACCGCTATTCCGACACGCAGGCACCGTATGAAGTTACGGTGCGCAAGGTGCCGCGTGGCTATGCAATGGAAGCGCCGGTCTATGACGATCCCGACATGGGCATGGAATCGCATTTCACCGTTTCACGCACCCGCGAATTCAATAATTTCGTCGGCATGCAAACCAGCTTTAGTTTCTAGCTGCGGCAAACGAAATATCTGCCGGGTCGCGGCTTGCCAGTGCGCGTCATAGGCATGTTCCACCACTTTGCGTGTCGCTGCATAGGCATGAATCATCCCGAGCATTCCCTTCGCCGGATAATCGCTCACCAACGCCAGATGCTGTGGCCGTCCATCAATCGCCAGCAACAAAATATCGCCCGGCTGCGCGACGTGAACCGCCACCAGATAATCGCCGAGCTTGCTGCCTAGCAATACGCTGTCGGGCCGTGTGCCGTAATGCGGCACGTCGAGCGCGAGCGCACTTAATCCACCAAAACGCAATCCTGCTTTTTCGGCGCTGAGCAGCAACAATCCAAGGCAATCCAGCCCCGCATCGCTACGCCCCTGATGAGCGAAACGCACACCCAAATAGCTGCGCGCCGCCGCCACGAGTTCGTGTGCCGTCGTCATAATCATCCGTGAATAAAGAGGTTATTCTTCGCGCGCCGTTTTGTCGGGGCGGAAACTACTGCGCATCGCGGGCCGCGCAAATAAAGGCCGCTGGCCGAGGCTTTTGGCATACCACCATACCACGGCCGCCATCGTCACAATCGCCATGCCGAACACCCAGATGAACGCGCCTACGCTGGCATTGCCCTGCAGGCCGATCACCGTGGCCGATGCGAAAATCGCGACGGCAATTAAAAACCCGAGCAACTGGCCCAGAATCGTCGACACCTGATGCACCTTTAGCGCCCGGTGCTCCCATTGGTGGCGGTGCATTTGCTCGCGCTCGAACATTTCCACAATCCGCGTCGCCGAACCGGCCAGCACCGTATCGTAGGCCTCCAGCACTTCCGGCGAAGGCAACCCTTCCGATGTGCGTCGGCTCGCGGAGTCATTGCGATGATTTCGGTTAAAAGGCCGCTCAGCCATCGTTCGGCTCCAAGCAATGTTCGATGTCCGCGCCGATGCGCTTGGCATCGCCGCGGAACGCTTCCGCCGCATTACGGTACGGGTAGCGATACAGCGCACTTTCATGCACCCGCAGCCCGCTCGACAACCCTTGCAGCAAGTATAACAGCATGCAGCTATCATGCGTCATTCGCGGTTCAGTTGCAAGCGCCGCTATTTACTTCGGGTCGCCGAGGTTTCGAGTATCTTGTCGCTGCCCGGCACATGCGGCTCACCGCGAAAATTCAACGCATTATGGAACTTCCCGATGCAGGTATCGAACTGCTTGTCGCACCCGGCCACCGCCCGGAACTGGTCGCCAATCGCAATGCTGTACGGCAGCGGCAAAAACAACCCAAACCGCCCTTGGCTGAAATCGCGCACCTCCATGCTATACCCGTTATTCAAACCGTTGGTGAAGGTCACCAGCCCGTAGGCGAAATAATCGTTGGCCTGAGTAAGGCTGCTGGCACTAAATGCATGCGCCGCCTCGACCGCCGTCACGGTCGCGGTGAATGTATAGCTCGCCAGGTTCACCCGGCAGCGCGCATCGCTCAGTTTGGCACGGCAGGTGGGGGTATACACCTCGCCCACCACCTGCTGCAGGCGCGAGCTTAAGCCACGCACTTCGGCCACGAACTGGCCGCCTCGCAGCGTTACCTCGCCCAGCCAGCCGGTTTTGAGCTTTAATTTTCCATCCGCCGGATTCTGGTAGTTCACCAGGAACATCGAAACTTCCGCATGGTCATATTTACCGCTCAGCACTTCCTGCTCATCAACCACCAGCGAATTCACGAACCCGTCTAGCTCAAGGTTATCGACCGATAAACCCGCCATCGATGTCACCGCACTCGGGCTCACGCCGCTGGTGCTGCGATAGCTATTGCCGTCCACCACCACGTCCGCATCGTGGTCGGTGAAATATTGTGCCACGCCGTCGCGGCGGGTAATGCTCCAGCACCCAGCCAACGTCGTCACTTCCTGCGCCAAATGCGCGCTAATTCCTGCGTCGAGTATCTGCATGCTACACCCGCACTTCCACAAGCGGAATCTCGTTCCACGCATGCACACCATACGCCTCAAGCGTCGCGCTCAACCGATCGGTGTCGAACCGCACCGGCACATCGAACTGATAGCTCGCGGTGATGACAGCGCCACTCACCGGAGCCACCGCAAAACTCACAATCCCAGTGGTCGTGTCGACACTCACCCCCACGGTTTGCAAGGTGCCATTCACAAATACCTGCACGCTGCCGCCCACCGGCTTTTTAATCGTGCGTGGCTCGCTCACCCCACCACTGACGTAACGCTTCACCAGCTGGAACTGGTTCAGAATCCCATTACCCGTTCCAAGCGTTTCGGCGCTCGCCTGATAATCCGTCCAGTCCTTAAAGCGGAACCCATAGGCGCGGCCTTTGCGTGCCCTGAAAAACGCGATCAGCGTATCGAGCTGCGCTTTGGTTTTCACCCCATGCGCCACGTTGTAACGCGCCCGCGCCTGCGCCCACACCACGTTGCGCTGCTCGAAGCCGCTTTGACTTGCCACCACATCGGTCGCATATTCCGGCCCGCCCGCGCTGCCATAACTGATGTCAGCCGGAAACTGTATCTCGACAAATCCCATGAGATTTCCTCGTGTAAATCGTGAATAGTGAATGGTGAATTGCGAATGGATGGAGTGCAGCGCTAGGCAGCGCCAAAAGACACAGGCTGTCATCCCGGTTTTGCGTAGAAAACACCGGGATCCCGCTTCCTAAATATGGAAAAATTGTAAAAACTTAGGTGTAGGACCTAACTTTAGGCGCCTTGATTTGCACCTTGGGCCGCAGCTTGTGCGGCAACCACCCTACGGTCATCCACCATGTTGGTAAACGACCCGCGCGAACGTACACTGGTGTGCATGTTCGTAAAATTGCTCTCCGCGCCTGCATTCGGGTCGAGTACAATATCCAGCGGCAGCATGTTACTGTTCACGCCGTCGAGCACTTTTTTGGGTACGGCGAATAATTCCGGCAATTGACCGATAATCCGGTTTCTTCCTTCCGCATCCAGTTTATGCAGCGGGTGCCCCATGGCTTTTTTAATCTGCTGTTGGCGCTCAGGATTCTGCGCAATGCGTAGCAATGCAATGTCATACGCACTAATCGGCTGGCCTTCGTTGCGCTTCTGCTCAATTAGCGAATAGGCGTCGGTCACCGTCAGCTCGTCCTTATTCAGCAGCGAACTGGCTAAACCGCCCGCGACACTGCCCCCCATTTTCAGGCCTTCCGTCGCGAGGAAGCCAGATGCCGCACTCACACCCGGAATAAATCCAGCGCCCGTCGCATAAGTAATGGCGCCGGCACCTGCCAGTGCTGCGGTCGAGCTACGATTTTCTTCCCGTTGGGTACGATCAATCTGATTGACAATGCCCGAAACTTTTACGTCGCCCTGGCGCGCGGCGGCTTCCATTTTACGCACGCCCGCTTTACCCTGGCCGATTCCGAGATGTTCAGCCGCCGCTTCTTTTTGGTTTTGCGCCACGACACTGTTATAGTGGCGCGTCAGGAAAAATTGTGCACCCAATCCAACGACGGGAATAATGCCAACCGCGAGCGATATCCACCAGATCGCCGAGGCTCCGTTTTTCGTTTTCGCTTTCTCCAGAACCTGCTGCATGGTGTCGCGCGCATGCACAACAACCGCGCCTACATTGGCGCGCATTCCATTGCTCATTGCTCTTGCTTGTGAAACCATAGCTTACAATTCCTCACCCTTATTCTAGCAAGGACGGGGGGCTAGCAGTGTGAAGCTTTTGTGACGATTAACCGGCCGCGTGGCCGAGTTGGGCGTGTTCAATGCGCCCATGGTGCTGGCGTTCCTGGCCCAACTGCAGTTGCGGACGTTCCGCTTTTTGCGCCATATCCACCGCGGCTTTCGGCCCAATGTTCGGGTGGCTATTCACCTGCCCGGTTTCGTTGTCATTGCCCGTTTGCGCCTTGGCGGCATCGGTCATTTCGCGCAGGAACGCGTCGTAGCGCGCATCGTCCGTCAGCAGCGCAATCGCTGCCTGCGGCGACAGGTTTTTCTTCAGGAATTCTTCCGCCACCGGACGGCTCATGTTGGCATAGAAACCACCCTTCGCCGCCGCTTCAGGGCGAGGTGCAATCAGGTGGCGATAGGCCTCGATACGTTTGTCATCCGGCGCGGGGGCAGTGCCCTTGGCGTGCGCGTCCAGCAGGTTAAAGGCGGCAAGCGTCGGGTCGCTGGTCGCCAGCATATCCATGGCCATCGGCGCAAACTGCCCGGCCATCAAGGCAGGCCCGCCGCCATGCGGCACCAGGCCCCACACGGCGTTCATTCCCTCACTTGCAATGCCAGAAACCGTTTTCATGATGCCCGTGCGGCCTTCGCCGTGCGAGGCTTTCAGAATATTCTGCACATAGGGGCTATTCGCATTCCCCCCAGCGGCCGCGACGATCGCGTCATACGTCGCCTTCGTGCGTTTTTTCTCGATGTTGTGGCTCACTACTTTTGCGCCAATACCGAACGCAACACCGACACCGACAATTGCCCCAAACAACGGCACACGGCCCACTGATTGCAGCGCAGTTTTTGCGGCCATGCGCAGGGTGCCATTCGCTGCGCCCTGATAGCTGTGAACGGCCATGGCGCTGGTCGCCGCTCTTTCCAGTTGCGTCGCCAGTTTACCGGCTACACCGGCCGCCTGACCTTCAAGCTTGGTATTCTGCATTACTTTTTGCAGCTCTTGGGCGGCCTTGGCAAATCCTTCGGCGCGCGCTTTGGCGCCTGTCAGCCCGTGGGCTATTTTCAGCTCGCCCATCACCGTGTGCAATTCGCTGGGCACCGCAAGGCCCGTGGCCGCTTTGGTGCCCGTTACCAGATTTTTAAGTTTGGTAAATACGCCGTTTACTTCCGTGGTCGCGAGATCAAACGTCTTAGCCACGATTTTATCGTGATTGCGGCTCACGCTCTCCAGCCGCCGGGCCGAGCTGCTCCCCACCCAGTTCTGAACCTTGCCACCCACAGACGTTTCGGCAAAACGGTCGAGGACGTTGCCGCCCCAACTAAATATCGGCGCTGCTTTTTCTGACAGCCTTGCTGAACGTTTCGTCGCTTTCACCGTTAGTTTCTCGGCGCGCGCTGCAGCGGGGCTTGCCCACGCTTGCGCTTTACCACCCGCGCCCGACGCAAAGCCAGCCACGCTTTCCATGAACTTGGCCGGCAAAAGAAACACATTGTTCAACCGCGTTTCACGCAGTGCCTGCACCGGTCCCATCAGGGCCGATTGAATGCCGGCTTTACCCCGCGTCCATTTCAGCATACCGGCCGCACCACCTAACACGCCACCGCCGACAAAGCCGATACCTTCCATCGTCAGTGGAGCTTCAAATGCGGCACTTGCCGTGTTGAGGCGATCGAGTTTTTTCTGTTGCGCCAGATCTTCGGCGCTCAGTTGCGGTGGGCGGTGAAGCGCCTGCGCTTCATCGTGCAGCTTCTCGCCACCCGCTACCACCGTGCCCATGCGCGCATCGTTCGCGGCGGCAGGCACACGCATCGGCGCGACATGCGGCGGTACACGCGGCAATATCGGCGGGCGAATGGCTAAGTTGGTCAGTGGGTCCATAAGGCTTCCTTCACCTTAAATACTACCAAATCCGACAGGTGCGGAGTGTGAAGGTTTGATGACAATATCGCGTCATTCAGCGCCGAAATACCACTGATTGAGGCTTATTCCAATTCGCGATGCGCCTGGCCGCGCTTGGCATGCAAACGCTCGGCATGGCTGATGCCCGCCGTGGTTTCAGCTTCGCGGTCGCCATGTTCGCGTGGCCGGTGTTTATCGGAGTGGCGCAATATGCCAATATGGTTTTTATCTATGCCAATATGGTTTTTATCACCTTGAGGCGAATCTGCTTCACTTTCAAGGGCTTCAAGCGCCTCGCGCCCTTTGTGGCGCAATGTGCCGAGATAGGTTTTATCGCCCTGTACCGTGCCCCCCACGGCCACCCCAAGCAGCGTCCGGTGGATGTTCGCCGTCTGCGCCGGCGTCGCCAGCCATTTGCCGAATGCCTCCAGCCCATCCTGTTCAATCATCGTTGCAGCTTTGCGCAGCAGTTTGATTTCTACATTCGCCATGCCTAGCTTTTGCAATTCTGAATCGTCGGTTGCTGCAATGCCCAGAAGCACTTCCGCCGTAATCTGGTTCATCTGGGCGGCCATGGCCTCGTCGACCTGCTTACCCTCATGCTCGGAAACGCCCAGCTCTTTGCGAATTTCCGGCGGCATCCAGGCAATAACAATTTGCCGCTCCTCGCCTTCCAGTGCATGCAAGGCTTGTTTGGCTTCGGCCGGGGTGCGGGGGAATTCTTCCCAGAATAATTTGGGGTCGGTCGTGGCGCGCTGCTGGTGGCGACCTGCATCGTGCGCGATCATTGCCTCCACTTCTTCCGGCGGCGCAATCAAACGGCCTTTGTTACGGATGATTTTCCCACCGCCGATGTAATTCACCAACGTCAGTGCGCTGATATCGCCCTGCTCGATGGCGGCAGCGAGTGGCTTAGCCACCGCGATGACGTTCTCTTTCAGCGCATCGCGCAGCTCGCTATATTCGGGGTCCATGTCCGACATGTCGCGCTGATACTGCGCCATGATCTCCATCACATACGCCTCAAGCGGCAACGAGCGGCCACCCTTGGGCAGTTGGAAACTACGCGGGCGTGGGTCGTTACCCAGTTGCTCCTGCAGCGCCAGCACCATCTCGAGCGAAGTCACATCACCGCTAAAACTTTTCTTCAGGCGCCGGTTGCTCGATTCCACCCATTTGTTGGCAATGGTGGTGAGCGTCGCGTTCGAAGCCAGCTGGCTACCAAACCCGCCAAGGTTCAGGCCTTCATCGCCATGCTTGCGGTTCAATTTGCCGCTGCCTTTTTGTTTACGCAGCTTATCCAGCGCCGGGCTGTTCGATTCCGCCAGCGCTTCGACATGCTCAATCGTCACGTCGTCGTAATGAAGTTTTTGTCCGCCCTCGGGCACATTTTTATTGTGGATTGCCGCTACCTCCACCGGGTAGTTTTCGGCGAGCTCATGATGCACGCGCTCATTACGCACGGCATCCAGCGTTTCGCCGCGGTGCAGCGCGCCCAGCATATCGCGCTCATGGAACCAAATGTTCGGCCCGATTTTCGGCAAGGTCGCAATCACGAAATTGCTCAGGGCTGTATGGGCCACCTTGCGCTGCCGCCAGCGATGTGCCGCAATCATGCCGTTTTCCGCGCGGCTCACCCGGCGGTAAGCCCCAACACCGTGCTTGCCTTTAATGTCGTCTAGCACCGTCGCTAGTTGCTGAGCTGTTTTTTTCTCTGCCGCATCCATCTTATTCCAGATGCCGTATGCATTACTCAGCGAGGGCATTGCATACACCGCAGTGTTCACGGTAAAAGCGGCGCCTGCCGCCAACCGGTTTAGCGTCGTTGTGCTGTTAATGTGGTTTTTTCCGAAATCCTGAACCACATTGTAAACAGTGGGCCCCAGCTTCCGGGTAAAGCCGCCGATAAAGGTGTTGTACGCCACCTCCGCCATCTGCGCGATGGCGCTATCTAACTCAAAACCCAAAAACTTCTTGGTTTCTTCGCCGTCCTTATAATGGTGCTTGTCGAGCGAGTCCGCGCCTTTGCTCAAGCTGTCCATAAACAGCTTGCTCATGTCGTCCTTGTTAATGCCTGTACTCGCGTCGCTCATCATAGTCCTTCACCTTGCAGTATACGCAATTGCAGGCGAGGCTTGTGTGACAGTTCTGTGAAACTTGCACCCCTTCCATACGCGCGATTGTCACATAATCTTCACACTTGGCGGGGGGCGATTTTGGTAGGATGAGCACTGAGGTATTATGTCAGTCGATTTCATTTCCAATCCAGCCGGCGCCGTTGACGAGCTTGTCAGCAGCTATGTGCCGTCTGTTTTGACCGAGTCCGACACCGGTAAAAAAATCCGCGATCAGGTATTCGGAAGCGGCGCGCCTTCCAGCTCTTCACCCATCTGGAAATCGATCGGCGATTTTTTTGGCGGCATTTTCAGCTGGCTGAAAAATTTAGTGGTCGGCATATTCGATGCTAAAGCCATACCGCTGGAAAAGAACTTATACGCGCGCCTAGGCTTCGACGAAAAAGGTGCCGAGAAAACCGGGGCCAATCCCTTCGCCTCGCTCGACACAGCCCTCGGGGTCAATGTCAGCGCAGCCGTGCAGGACGCCTGTAAAGGTGGCATCAGCAACATGGCAGGCTGGGGAGGCTTCAGCAGCGACCTGAAAGCAGGCTATCAGAATTCAGTCGATAAGCATAATGAAGTCTACGCTATTATCTACAACGCCCTCAAAGATAAATATGGCCGCACCGCTGCTGATGAGCAGCCGCTAAAACAAATCGCCGAAAAAGCTGCGAGCAGTGTCAGCGGGCTTGATCCCGCCACACTCGCTTCCGAAGATGCGGTAAGCTGGATCGCAAAGAATCCGCCAACCAAAGGTTACGCCGCCATGCTCGCCACTGCGCAAGGCAATAAAGAGTCCGGCGGTGCAGCCCCGGCAATCGCACTCGACACCAGTGGCATCACGCAGGCCCAGCAACAACTCGCTGCATTCCAAAATCCCTCGCAAGCCCCCTCGACAGCTGCCGAACAGCAGGCACTTGCCGCGGCTAACCAAAATATCCGCGGCGGCCAGCAGACCGATACGGTCACCCCGCCGCCCGCCACCCGCCTGAGCGGCGCCATGCGCAGAGCAACCTGATGGCTACTCCCGCCACAACCACCCCCGCCGTCGCGACTAACTTCGACAGCCGCATCCAGTTCGCGCCCATGTATGCCGAACTGCACACCAAAGGCATCGATTTCAACGAGGCCGAGCGCACAAAATTCGAAGAAATTATCCGCGGTCGCGCCCGGGAATTCAATGGCGGCAGCCTGCTCAGCGGCGATTTGAACGGCATCGTCATGCGGTTCATCAACATGTTCGTGTATGCACTCGAAAGCCTGCGCCAGAATGCCGGCGGTTTCACCATGGCCGGTTTTACCGACTGGAGTAAAGCACGCGGCAGTGAAACCAGTGCATTCGGCGAAAACAAAGCTACTGCCGACATGGCCAATTACATCTTCCTCGACCTCTACAACGCCGACGGCAAACTCCGTCAAGCCGCAACCCTCGTCAGCGGCGTCGCCATGGATGGCAGCAGGCCCACCGCACGTGATGTGATCGCCAGCAACGTCTTCACGCAGGTTGCCAGCACCAGCACCCAACGGGCAGATTTAGTGAACCCCCAAAGTGTCAGCCTGAACCTGAATAGTGGCGTTGACCAGAATGGCGCTGCGGTGGTGCCTTCATCTGGCCTGCCGCGTCAAAGAGCATTGACGAACACCATCACCTAGGCTTACTAGGCGTATGCCGCGTAATTATCGTTTTCATGCCATCGCTATTGCCATCATTTCCGTGGTGATTATTGGCGTTTACTTCATCACCAAACCCAAACCCGTCGCCGCCGTGGCCGATCAGCCGCTACTCGGCGACCGCTACATTCAGGTATACGGCGCCACCTGGGGCGAGGAATGCAACCCGTACATCGATGCCAACGCCGCCAACACGCCCATGAAAAAAGACGACAAGGGCATGCTCATCGCACCCACCCTTCCCCAGCGCGTGGAACTCGATAACGTGCTGCCCGTGATTAGCGATGCCTGCAACGGCAAGCTCACCTGCACCATGCCGATCAACAGCAAAAGCATGGGCGTCGAGCCGATGGAAAGCTGCTTCAAGCAACTGAAGGTCAGCTACCGTTGCTATGCCTACGACCGGCTATGGAACGTAACCGTACGCCAGGGCGAAAAACTCACCATCGACTGCAATGATCCCGACCTTAAGCCTAAGCAATAAGTGGCATCGCCTCGGGCTATGGGCTTTCTGCCTCGTCGTGGGGTTTGTGGCACTACTCGTCCTCACCACCCCGGATAACACGCCCGCGCCCCCGCAGCCAGTCGCCGCACACGTGCAAGCCGCAGCACCTACCCCCGCACCCGACCCGGCGAAAGCCCAGCTGATTCTCGAACTCTTCAACCCCAGCGACCAGTCGCTCACGCAACAGCTCACTACTACTGCCATCGAGCAACAAATCGAGCATGCCCTCACCACCAGTTTTGTGCTCAGCAAATGCGGCATCATCAACCGCGACGCTTATCGCGACAGTTTTCGCGCCTTGATTCTCTACGCCGAGCGGACCCATCTCGCGCCCGATGCACCTGGGGCCGAACGCCTCGTGCGCCGTATCAGCGAATCCTCGGCCACCAGCTATGCGCTGGTGTACAGCCGCACCGAATGCACCTCGCCGACGTTGCCTGCCCTCGCCGACCAACTCCACCGCTGGACGCAACTGGTGCTTACGCAATAGTCACCGCGCCGTCGGTCTCGAGACGAAACTGCACTTGTTTGATGTCACCGGCAGCAATCACCTCGCGATATTGGGTGACCACCACACGCCCGCTCATCGTTTGGGCACCACTCAGCTCAAGACGAAAATTACCCGGCGCGCCACTGAGTGCGAGGCTGCGCAACCGCAGCGCCGCTGACTCATCGCTCGCCAGTGCTTCACCGTCAATCACCGCACGGCGATTGCCTACGCTGACCGATGCCGCCCACGCATCGGCCCCGATAGCACTGCTCGGATAATTGCGCTGCGCCAGCTCGAACCGCAGCACGCGCGCGGCTTTCAGCACAGCGAAGCTTTCACTCGTCGCCCCGTCGCCCAATAATAAACTCAAATTTTCAGCGGAAAGAATGCTCATGGTTTACTCCGCCACCGTGACAATCACGCGCATGGTGCCATGCACGCGCGTCGCCTGCTCGGCCAGTGCGGTGTCCGCCTGCTCCACCCGCAGCAACACCAGCTGCAAACCGCTCAGGCTCAGCGTACCCAAATGCAGCAGCGCGTGAATGCGGTTCATGATCGCCAGCGCCGTTTTGCGCCCGCCAGTATCCGTCCACACCTGCAGTTCCACGCGGCATTCGGTGATGCTCACCCCATCCGCCGCCACCGCCTGCTGCGCCCCGTCGCCGATCACCACATAGGGCAGCAACGTATGCTGCGGCACCACGTCGTAAATACTGCTCACCATGCCGGCCAACACACCATCACCATGCAATTTGCTGTACAGCCCGCGCTGCACTTCCATCAACGCCAGTCCGCTCATAGATTCTCCTCATCGGTCAGAATGCTTAGGGTATCAGCCACTTCATGCAGCGAGTGGATGCGCAGCGTGTGGCTTTTCCACACAATACGCATGCCCGCGTTGATGTCGCTGCGCGCGCGGATAATCACCCGGTAGCCCGCGCGGGCATTGGGTTGCCCGGCCACTTCGTCTTCGCCCACATTGCTGTAAATCGGTTGCACCTGCGCAAACACGCTCAGCACATCCGCCCACGCAGTGGCTTGGCCGCCATAGCCGTCGTCGCTCGCGCTCTGCTGTTGAAACGTCACCCGCTCCGTCAAATTCGACGCCAGCCCACTCATAGCGAAATCCGCCGGTAAGGCTGATACAGGTTGATGGATTGCACCGGCAACGGCGCCTTGCCGTCGCGCGTTTCCATCATTGCCGCCACATGGTGCAGCATGCCTTGCGTGATCAGCGGCGGCACATCGGCTGCATTCGCGACAAGCGATGCACTATAACGAATGCTCAGAATATCAGTGTTCGGAAACGGATCGAAAATCACTTTTCGGCCATCCACGCTGAGGCGATAGGTCGCAGCATTCAACGCCGTCGTCGCGCCATTCAGCGTCGTCGCGTTTACACTCACAATACTTTGCGCCGGGCCGAGCGGCAGGCTCACCGAGGCAAAGCACGGGTTCGCTATTTTATAT
Source organism: Rickettsiales bacterium (assembly GCA_046154225.1). GTDB lineage: Bacteria > Pseudomonadota > Alphaproteobacteria > Rickettsiales > UBA3002 > QFOX01. The sequence goes on along the minus strand of JBJXEM010000015.1, from coordinate 16,339 downwards.
TCCCACACCTGCGGCAGCAATGCCGTGCGCAAATAATGCTCGGCATGCTGGCGCGCGGCGGTGATGCCAAGCGTGATCGCCGCATCGTCGCCTGTGTGTTCAATCCGTAAAAATGCTTTGGCTTGCGAAAGCGTAATCGGCTCCGCACTCGGCGCCGTGATCAGCGTCAGCGCGGTGGAAAGATCGTCGTTCATAAAATCTCCGGCTATCGGGGGAAGCGCCAAACCGGCGCGGGATAAATTCTGCAGCAGCGCTGCTTCGTAAGAGCTGAGTGTCTTGGTGTATGCAGTTTGCAGCCAATAAAGTTGTCCACCCCGCCACCAGTAGCATGGCCGGTTCAGTTGCAGGGTCATGGGGCGCGTTAATCCTTGAGACAAAAACCGTCATTGCGAGGCCTGCGCAAAAAAATCCGCGGGCAATGATGCGAAAGGCCGAAGCAATCCATCTATTCCAGAGGGAAAATGTTCGAATGTACTACGGCGCTATAGTTGGTTTGCTTCGGCCTTTCACCGCAGCGACGCAGGACAGAGCAGTGCATGCCTCGCAATGACTTTTTCGAAAAAAGCTGAGGATTAATTACGCGTCGAAAGAATCATCTTTCGTGTTCGCCTTTTTGCTCATTTCGGCTGCCACTTTATTCGCGTTTTCGGCGTCGGGAATATCGAGCATCGCTTCGTGGTTGAAACCGTAATCGCGCTCCATTTTTGCCCTTACTTCGGCATCCGGTTCGCCCACGCCCGATTCAATGATCACCCCGTGCTCTTCGGGGTAGAACATGCCCAGGCGTTGCGCTTCCATGAAGGCTTTCAGTTTGTCGGCGCGCACGCCCACATAGGCGAAAATCGGTTGGCCATCCGGATCCTCGCCGCGCACCAACAGCACGCAGACGGTTTTCTCGGCGAGGATCTTATCGGATCGACTCAGATCGCTCAACGCTTGGCCCTCCCTTGATTTCTCAGGCTACGCAACGGCCGTCGCTTCGTCAACGCCCGCCCGCATGCCTACGCACGAATATGTCTGTTTTTCCGGCCATTGTGGCAAAAAAAGAGGGTGTGGTACGAAACCACACCCTCCCCGGCCGGGCCGTTTACGCCACTAACGGGTGGGGCATCAGCGGCGAGTGCCCGGCTGTCTCGGCTACGAAACGCTCAGTTTCAGCAGTTTCAGCGCATCGGTGTTCACCACTTTGCCGCCCACGCGTTTAGTGGTGTAGAACTTCACGAACGGCTTGCCGGTGAACGGGTCGCGCAGGGTGCGAATGCCAAATTTATCGACAATCAGGTAGGCGCGTTTGAAATCGGCGAGCGCAATCGAGTAGCTGCTCGCGGCCGGGGTCGGCATGTCCGCCGCCAGTGTCACCGGCACACCCATCAGCGTGTCGGGCGTACCCGCCGCAAGGCCGGGCTGCCAGATATACTGGTTGGTGGTGTCTTTCAGCAACCGCACGGTTTGCGCCGTGGTGCGGTGCATCAGGAACGAAGCCTGCTTGGCGTAATCGTCCTTCAGCGAGTAATAAAGCTGCACCAGGCTATCGGCCGTAATCACCGCCGACGTACCGGTCGGCACATACTGCACGCTACCCCAGGCCGGCACACCCGATACGTTGGTGTAGTTCAGGATGCCCTTGGGTTGCGTGGTGCCGTTGCCGTTGATGAATGCAGTCGCTTCCAACCGCGCCATTTTATCGGCCACTTTTTCCGCAATCCAGCGCTCGATATCGATGTTCGCATCGTCGATCAGCTTCTGCGTTGCTTTCGGCTGGGCGAACAACTCGAACGTGTCGATGGTGTTGCGCGTCAGGGTGCTGGTGTTGCTGTCGGTGGCGGTGCGGTCAGTAACTTCATCCGCCCATGCAGCGTCCATATCCACCACATCTTCGATCAAATCCAGCGAGTCCGACGAAATGGTCTCCACGCTCGCCAGCTTACGCATCGGCGACGATTCGTTGACGATACGGATAATCAAATCCGCCAGCTGGTTCGGCACCAGATAGCCACCGTAGCTGTCGTTACCGGCAGAGAGATATTTGGTCTCGAATTTCTCGAGCGCCGTCTCCGAGCCTTTGCGCAGGTAGCTATTGAAGGCGGTTTTATACTCACCGTCTTCGGGGCGCGCGGCTTTGCCGCTCATGTCCGCACCCGGGCGATATTGCACGGTTTCGATGGTGTCGATGCGGCGCTTCTGGTTATCCAGCGCGTCGCTGATACGCTGCAGATGCTCAGCGTAAAGCGGGTCGGCATAGCCTTTGCGCTCCAGTTCGTTCAGGCGGGTGTCGTTCACATGCTTGAACTGCTCCCACGCATTGCCGAGCGAATGCACTTGCTCGGTCACTTCTTGAATAGTCATGGTTATCCTCATGGTTGGTTAATGAATAAAAACGGCGCAAACCTTGGCCTTTCAGGCGAAAGTTCACGTCAAACGAAATATTAATAAAATTCGAGATAATTTAACTTGTGTTAACTTTTGACCGCGGTTATGGTCATCTCAAGTTAACGCCACGTAACCCGAAATATCGCTCTACCGGGATCTTAGTTAACGAGTCGCTGAAAGAAGTTGCCATAGAACGCACACTTCAGCATAGTTTCCGTGGAAGGCTTGGGCTTAGCGCACAGGCATTCCATAAAAACAAAGGCCGGTCACCGGCCGATTCGGGCAAGCAGGGTTATGCAAGATTTCTCCATCGCGTTCAGCCGGGTTTCACGGGCAGCTATTGCCGCGAATCCCGAACTTAAAGCTCAGGTCACCGATTTCGTCGCCCGTGCTTACTACAACATCCACGCGTTGCCGCTTTCCGTCGCCGAGCCGCAATGGGCCAACGCCATTGTCGCCGCCGCACTGCAACTCTCGCTCGATGCGCGGGTGCAAGGCATGAGCGGGCGCGAACTCATCCACCTGTTCGAAAACGTCATCCGCATCAGCGAAGAACATCTGCGCGAAGCCAAACGCCACGCCGCCATGGCCGCCAACGTGTTTTACCTCAAGGAAACCTCGCTCGACGCGGCCCTTGTCGACAACCGCACCTCCCCCTCGCACAACGCCGCCAGCTCCGTCCTCGGCGCCGCCGTCGCCCACAGCGGCCGTTTGCACAAAGCCGATTCGGATGCGTAGGAGAGAGTGATGGCACTTTCAAACGAACAACGCGATGCGCTATATAAAGTTTATACGGTCGCCTATGAATGCCAGAATATACATCGCACGTCCGAACTGACTAAAATTGAGCCACTGTTGACTGCTGAAGCTGCGGCACAGGATTTAAACGTTCCGGCGATATTGCTCGCGCAAGCAACTAGTTCAGGATTTAGAGATGTCCGTGATGGTAAACCAATGGCCGACATTGAAACTTTTCAGTCTGGTCGCGAACGCTAATTTTTACTTCAACGCCGCACGCCCTCACCCGAAAACGTGAAGAACGTTTTCGACCTCTCCCAAGGGAGAGGTTTGTTCAAGCTCACCTTTAATGCTCACACTCGCCGCAGCGTACCTCTCCCTTGGGAGAGGTCTGAATTTTCCCTTGAAGAAAATTCAGGGTGAGGGCGTGCTGACGCTTGAATAATCTCACCCCCGTAACGCCCGCTCCGCGCGCTGCAACAGCGTCATCAGCATCGCCTCCGGCAATGCCGCCTGCTTCACCACCGTCACCTGCGCGGCATCATTCGCGGGCAGCGTGACCAAGCTGATCTCCCACAAATCCACCTGCATCAGTTGTCGCACGCCAGTTTCGGGGTCGCGTTTGCTGCGCTTGACGCTGTAGCCAATGCTCAAGCCCCGCAAAATACCCTCTTTCAGCAGCGCATAGGCTTCACGCGCCTGTGCCACCTCCATCAGCAATTTGCCCTGCACATATAGGCCGCGCGCATCTTCAAACAACTTCGTGATGCTGCCGATCGGATTTTCCCACTGGTGCTGCCATAACAGCTGCACCGGCTGTTTTCGCGATTTCAGGCTGGCGGCAAACGCGCCGGGCAACACAATGTCGCGCTGGCTATCCACCACGCCAAACACACTCGCATACCCCGCAAACGTGCCATCTGCCGCGATCGACTTCACTTCAAACCCATACGATTTCCGGTTCCGTGGCCGGTGGTTCATTTTATTTTCCATATGTTTCTCATTCGCTGAAATAGGATGCGTCAAAAAATGGGCAGGGGAATCGGGGGCCAGCCGCTCCCCCCTCGCGGGGGAGCCAAAACCCTCTTGGGTTTTGGTGGGGGGCATGGGCGTTCATTTCAATCATGCGCGTCGAAGCATCTCATAAAAATCCCCCCACCAAATTTTCTGAGTAGAAAATTTGGCTCCCCCGCAAGGGGGGAGCGGGAGCCATGCACCACCGCATTTACCAAATCTTCAGCTTCCGCTAAACGCCAATCCCTAGCAGCTTGCGTTTCTCGTCGTCGCTCAGGAAGTCGGCTTTCGCGATGCGCTCCCAATAGGCGTCGCGTTTGGCCGACAACACCGGAATCGCTTCCTGGTCGAGGCTCAATTCAAGGCTCGTGTCGAACATCGGCACCAGCCAGTTATTCAGCGCGTCGGTCATGTGCTCAAGCAGCGGCAAAATCGTCTGTTCCCACAGCGCCAACCGCGCTTCGGCGAGGTTGGCAAAGGTATTATCGCCTGGAATCCCCAGCAATTGTGGAGGCACCCCAAACGCCAGCGCAATGTCGCGAGCACTCGAATGCTTGATGTTGATGAAATCCATGTCCTTTGGGTTCAGGCTCATTTCCTTCCACTCCAGCCCGCCCTCCAGCAGCAACGGCCGCCCAGCATTCATCGCGCCCGAGAATTGCTCGTCGAGCTGCCCGCGCAACCGCGCATACTGCGTTTCACTCAATGTCGCGGGTTGCCCTTCGGCCGCTTTCACCATCAACGCACCACTCGGCCGCGCGCCGTTTTGCAGCAACCCCTGGTTCCACGCCCCGCACTGGTTGTGCTGGTCGATGCTGTAGGCCGCAGCCTCCATCGGCGACAGCCCATACCAATCATCCAGCGGGTTGAAATTTTTAAAATGCAGCACGCGCGATTGTCCGCTCACCGCATCCACCGGAATATCGATGCTGCGTTCGTCAATCGTGTAGCGGTAGGCTTTTGGAATTCCCCCTTGCCCCGCAATAATCGTCACCCGCTCGGGCCGCAGCACATGCAGCTCCATCGGTGCTTGCCCGCGCGGGCCAATCGCGTGTAAATACGCATTCCCTGCAATCAGCTTGAACGCCACCAGCGCCTCGCTCAACTCGGTGCCACCTTGCAGCGGGTTCGGTTTGTTCAACAACGTTAGCAGCGGGTGATTTTCTAGCATCTGCGTGCCACTGCGCGCCCGGCGCTGCGACAATTTCCACGGCACGCTACCGGCCGCCGTCGCAATCATCGCCACCGCCCGGTGGGCAATCACGTTGCGGCGATACCCCTCGTCGGCGAAACGGGCGAAATCGCGCCGCATCCACACCGCCTGCCCCGCCGGAATCATGAACGCACTCGACGCCGGATACGATTTTTTCTCTACACAAGCCGCATTATGCGAACGGCGAAGCTTCTGCCACGAAACCATACGTGCCAATCCATCTGAAAGGGTGAAACGAAGTTTTTGGAACTTATGGAGGAATTTTAAATCCAGTGCCGAGGCATTCGCCCGGCATCAGGTGAGTCGCTCTACTGCGCTCACAGGAATTCCATCCTACATTTACAGTTCTACGCGTGGTTGGCGGTGCCGGGAAGTGGCAAACTGTATTTTTTTCTAAAAAAAGAGAATTAAAGCAGCTAAGTCTTCAACGTTAAAAATTGTCCGAGGAAAAGTGCTTCTCCTCGGACAGTATTATTTAACTATTCCCAGTGAGCGGAGACGTCGAATTCTCCGACTACCTGATCGCCACCAAAAAATTTCATTTTAGTGACACGGATGCGTGTTGGGTATTCGTCTGTCCCCTGCAAGATCGTTGCAGTGAACCGCCCACCATAAGCTATTCCTTTGGTAAAAATGCTCCCGGTATCCCAGTCGCGAAGATAAAAATATGCACGACCAGTTTTTCCACCTCTTCTAGTAATATCACAAATAGTTCCTTCGCTGAGTGTGTGAGTTGACATAAACTTACTCCTCAATAAGCGTATTCACGCTAGGTCAAGTCGGCGCCGAAGCGTCATTATTATGCATCCGGACGAAAAGCACTTTCCGAACGGAGCAAAATAATTCTTCTAGCTTAATCGTGAGCGCAAATAAGACAACAGGGTGCCATCTAAATTCACACAATTGTCATAAACATCGCCAATCAAATTTAGGCTTTGCGAGTTTTCTTAGACTTCATTGGAATTCGTTGTTTTTACGTGCATGCAGCGTAATTATATTCCGCCCTCTTTCCAGCACTGGCGACTTTAGCTCACAAATTGCACACCTTGTTCGCGCACCGAGTCAGGCGTAATTTTCCCTTGCGCTTGTGCGTTGGCAATCTCAAGCCGCGGCGCTAAACCATCCCCACATTGCGTGATAACAGGCGTCACTTCTTGCGAAGATGTAAAGGGATGCTCCCTCGCAAGCATTTGCGGCTTCGGCTGCGAGCCCAAGGCCAACAATCCGCTAAAAACACCCATCACCCATGCAAACGTCCGTGGCAGAGCACTTGGTTTGGATTCACTGCTTTTCTTCACATAGGCTTTGCCCATCTTATGCCCTAGCCACGCGCCCACTGCACTGAACACCGCCACGCTTACAATCAACGTCAGCAGCCCGTCACGCCGCGATGGCGGCGACGCAACGGCTGCAGGCTCGGCGTTTTCCGCCGAATTCTGGTTCTGGGTGTCCATACTCACAATTTACCACTTCCAGCGTTCCAGTTTTGTGAACTTTGTGTGACAAAAAGGTTAAAGGGAGGGTTTAGGGTCTAGGGTTTAGGGTATAGAGAAATTCCTCAACCCCTAACCCCTAACCCCTATACCCCAAACCCTATACCCTATACCCTTCTGATACTCATTTCCGCCCGGGCGCTTTGGGCCCGCTGCCAGTTCAAATACTGGCTCACCGCATCCACCTGATCGTCATGCGCGCCGTCCGGGAAGACAAAAAACTCACTCTCAAATGCCGCGAGCCATGGTGCGTTTTCCGGCAGATGCACACGCCCCGCTTCCATCATCGGCGTCACTTGCAGCAGCCGCGTCAACTTGTCGGCCGTGGCGCTGATGCCAATCACCGGCAACGAAGTTTCGCGCTTCAAATCCTGCAACAGCGACTGCCCGCTCGCTTTGTCCTCGATAAGCATCGCGTGCGGCTCGAATAACGCCGCGTGCGAAATCATCTGCCGTTTGAGTTCGGGATATTCCAGTTTCACCACCAGCATATCGAGCAAATAATGCTCGCCCCCGCGCGCCATAAACGTCGCGCACGCACTCGCATCGTGCTGTGCCCCGGCCTTAATGCCCGTGTCCCACGATTGGGTAATGCGTATGTCAGTTATCATTTATTTCTCTCGTTTGGTTCAAGTCATAGGCGGGCACGCCCTCACCCTGAATTTTTAAGTAAAAATTCAGACCTCTCCCGAGGGAGAGGTAAATCCAGCTTCGCTTTTCATGTATAAAAACACTGCCACGATACCTCTCCCTTGGGAGAGGTCAAAATCCCCCCTCCTCCCTCCCCCCGCCCGCGGGGGGAGGTAGGAGGGGGGATTTTGGGTGAGGGCGTGCAATCTCTACACTTCAGTCAACAACTCCTTCAGCGCAAACCGCGAAAACCATTCCGGCCGAATCACCGGCCCACCGGCCTTCACCGGCGCTTGCTGGTATTGCGCGGCGAAATTATGGCTGCCCATTTCGGCCTGTGTTTTCTCCAACAACGCAAGCGGCTCACGCGCCGGGTGCAGCGCCGTGCCCGCCTCGCGCCCATGCGCCCACGCGCCCACGCGAATCACCGTTCGCTCAGGCGCAATGGCCGGTAAACACAAATGCTCCCAGCCACCTTTCGCCAGCAAATATCCCGACAAATCCTCCGGGTGCAGCCGTTGCATCACTACCACCATCACCCCGCGCTGTTTATCGTCGAGGCGGGTGGCGAAGGTGTGGTCGAACCAGGCATTGGCAGCTTCGCGCGCCACGCGTTTGCGTGCCTGCAATGGGCTGATGGGGTCGTCGACAATCAAAAAATCTCCCCCCTCGCCAATCGCCGCCCCGCCGACCGACACCGCCAGCCGATACCCCCGCGCCGTGGTGGTAAATTTGGTTTTAGTGTCCTGATCGTCACTCAACTGCATGCCCGCAAACACGCGGGCGTACCAATCCGCACGCAGCACCACGCGGCAGTCGGTCGAGTGTTTTTCGGCGAGCGATTGCGCGTAACTCGCGGCCATAATCCGCCGCTGCGGTTCCTGCCCGAGCAGCCATGCCGGCCACGCCACCGACACCAGCGTCGATTTCAACATGCGCGGCGGCAGGTTGATAATCAGCCTGCGCACCTGCCCCGTCTCGCAGGCCTTCAGATATTCACTGATCGCCTCAATGTGCCAGTTATGCAGGTAGCTGGCCCCGGGCGCACTGGTCGCCACCACCCGGCGCAGAAATAGCGGAAAATGCGCGGCCGTCAGTGCATCAAATTGGGCACGGGCATCGTTTAAGCGCGAGAGCTTTGTCATCGTTTGCGGGATTCCCTTGTGTTGGTGACGCGACAGGATTAAAATCAGGCTTCAATTAAAGTGAGCGAAACCGCCCTTATGGAAGATACGCGCCGATCCTTCGTCGATCAGATCATCGCCAAGAAAGGCCACCTGATCCACAAACTCAAAGCGAAGGACACCACCGGTCGCTGGGCGTATTATTTCGTGCTGGTCGAAGCCCCGCGTGAGGCCGCGTTTTTGAAGGCGATTGAAGGCGACGGCACCCTCGACCTCGAGGATTTCGGCAAAGTGGTCGCCAGCTGCTACGGCGAAGAACCCACCCCCGAAGTGCGCGACTACCTCAAGGAAAAGTATGGGTTTGAGGTGTAGGCACGAGCCTACAAAATTTACTTGCGCCCCATTCTATCGACAACAGCACCGGATGCGGGGCATGCCTCGAAATGCGATGGCGCGCGTAGTAATGTCGCGAAATCGATGTCTTTACCATCGTAATGCGCCACGGGCTTTTTCGATCTTGCAACCACTGCTGCCAGTTCAGGATGTTGGCGCGCAAAATCTTGCGCTTGATGGCGCAACACAGAATCCGCAACGTCTTGAATCACTTCGATCGATTTTGAATTACCGGTTTTGGCATTGCGGCATGAAACGCCGTATGAAGCCGGATTACTGGGTAAATTTATCCCTTCACTCGCCATTAAGCTTTGCTGAATGACATTGTTTGGCGGGGTATATTTCACGCTTGCATCGCGCTTTCCTAACTTATGGATATAGCCTGATGAATCGTCCATGATGACAATTTCTTCGTCCGCATCCCGCAATGTCATGCGCCCAGCTTCCACCACAATAGTCGCGCGACCGTCCGAATACGTTGTCGAAGTCTTTGCTGTATTAGTACGCACGATTACATGTGTATTTTGACCATTAGCGCTCATTGGTTACTCCTGTAACAAACCATTTGCATGAATAAATAATCACAAAACCAATACTGCCCCTATGTGACAATTGAAGGGCATTTTCATGAAGTTTTTGTGACAATCCTGTTTCCCCAATTCTCTCTCCTCTGCTATACTCACTTCATGGTTGCTTCCGCCGATAGCGTTGATTTCACGGCCGTGATTGATGAATTACTCCGCGCGCGACCGCTCGCCGGCCCCCATGCCAGCGCCCTGCAATCGCAGCTTGCCAGCCGGGCACGCGCATTGCTTTCCGCGCCCGACATGCGCTACATGCCGGTCTTCAAAATCCTCGAGCTCATCGCGGGCATGGTCACCCTCGCACAAGCCGTCGATGTGGAAACACAGCTTCGCCCGAACGAAGCCCGTGCCCTGCTGCGTGAAGCCCTCGCCGACAGCACGCCGCTGGTGCACCAGTTCCAGCTCGAAGCCGCACTCGAACGTGCCCGCTACGAACCCATGATGCTCACCCACGACGGCTCCGGCGAACGCAGCCAACTGCTGCGCCAACGCTGGGCCGCCATGCGCGCCGCCCACCAGCAGCACGAAGCCTTGCCGCCGGTATGGATGGCCATTGTCGAGCGCGCGGTCGAACATGCCATTGCCGCGCCGGAATTCCGCCATTTCCGCCCCCGGCCGCTGCTACAGCTGTTTGCCGAAATGCTCGCCACCGCCCGCCGCCTGCACGAGTTGCACACGCCCGTCGCCGAATTAGCTACCGCCCTTTCGCCCACAGGCACCGTGTGGAAGCGCTACGCCCTCAAACAAAAACGCTACCGCGAAAAACCCGCCCGCCCGCCAGAATTTCCGGCACTGCCGACCATTCATTAAACATCACACATTGTCATCCCGGGTTTATCCCGGGATCCAGCCCCACCAAACGCCATGTGCCTAAGGTCGGACTGGATCCCGGCACAAGGCCGGGATGACAAGTATGTTGTGTCTTAAGTGTAGACTCATCAGTCCGGTAATTCCTGCTCATTCAACCATGCCTTGAGTAACGCGAGTTCCTCCCGGCTCATCGGCTCTTCCCGGGGGGCCACTTCTGCATTAGCCTCTGTCACCACCGGCAGCGCCCCCAGTGCCGCCACCAGCTTTTGCAAATTCACCACTGCACTTTGCGTGGAACCAAACAGCCGACGCCATTGCGGCGAGGGTTTTTCCGACGCGTCATTCAAACCCTCCTCCAATTCGCGCAGCAGCAATTCCACCAAGCGCGTTGCCCGCGTGCAGGCGCTCGCCATCGCAGCATCCGCTTTGGGCGGAAGGCGTTTAGTACGGGCTGAAACTTTGGGGGCTTTGCGCATGCGATGGGCAGAGCCTAACTGCATGAGAAACCACCGGGAAGCCCATCGTGCAGAAAAAATTGGTATTGCTGGTTGCATAATTATCACTTACACAACCTATGATTGTGTTTAAGGCTCGGGTTGCGGGTGAAGTTACCCATCAATCCCACTGTAATCGTTTCGAATCTGCCGTTCGGCTGTGTCTAGAAAAAAATTACGCGGGGAACCAGTTATGCCATTCACTACTTCTCACTCCAGCACCACTTCCGACCACAACCACCTGACCAACCAGTCTTTTGCCGACCACGAGCCCGGTTTATGGCGTGCGGTCATCACTCAAGCCCTTATGGATGCCGCCAGCCAGTCGCACAAATCCGAAGCACGCCGCTCGCGCGACGACGCCATCCGGTGGCTCATGTCGGACACCAGCGATTTCGAAACCGTCTGCGACAATGCCGGGCTCGACCCCGATTACGTCCGTGGCCGCGCCATCCAGGCGCTTGGCCGTGGCTGCACCTGGCGTCTGCCCGCCGGTTTAGGTTGGCGCACACAGGCTCGGGCGGTGCTCAGCCTCACCCCTGCCAGCCAACATTAGGAGAGACCCATGGCATTCACCACCCGCCGTGGCCGCCCGGCCAAATCGCCCGAAACCCACGATTACGGTACACCTGAATTACGTTTCAAGCACGCCCACGGCCTCACCGCCGAGCCGATTGATGTGTGCTTGGAGCGCGACCTTATCAGCCGTGCCCAGCACCGCAGCGGGCTACACCTTCGCTGGTTGTACACCTTGCGCTACGGCGCGCCCAGCCTCACCACCCGCTACGCCGACGCCAGCTGCCGCGATGGCCCCGCCGACGACGGGCAATGGCGCAGCCTGCGCGAGCGGGAATACCACGAAGCCAGCCGCTTGCTGAAAGCCCATCGTTGCTACGAGCCTGTGATGCGTCTCGCGGTGTTCAATGAAACGCCGTCGTTTCTCAGTGTGGGGCTTCGGGCACGTTGCTGGGAAGATGCGCGCATCGCCGCACAGATCAATCACGCCCACCAGCAGCTTACCCAAGGGCTCGAATTGTTAACCACGCTTTGGCGTAAGGAAGCATCTACACCTGCGACTGGCGTGCAACATACCGGCATGTTTTACTAAAATTGCGTCATAAAAATGCGCCGGCAAGCGCGAATTATTTTGCGTAACCGGGGCAATTTTGCTAATAACTGAAGGTAGCTGGTAAGCCAGCGTCACCTGCGCATGTTCATTCAACCCGTTTGATAACTGCGCCTATCTTTTGGAGAGTACCATGACCCACTTCGTAAAATCGTTCCTGAACAACGAATCCGGCGCGACCGCGATCGAATACGGCCTGATCGCTGCGCTAATCGCTGTTGCTGCAATTGCCGCCATGAAGCAGCTCGGCACCAATTTAAACTCGACCTTCAACAACGTGTCGGGTCAACTCTAAGTCTACCCGACCGTTTAAGGGAATGGGCCCGCAGCGACCAGCTGCGGGCCTTTTCTTTTACAAGGCCTGCAAGCATCGGGTTGCGATAAACCTCTGCCGATGCCGGTAGCAATGCGAATCGCCTTCCGTGTGCTGAAAAGGCTTGATACCACTTCGCTATGGCAATAGCTTGGTTTAGTGGCTCGCATATCATAATTCATAGTTACAACGCAGAGGGCTCAGTGCGACAGATACACCGACTACTTACCCATAAAAGTGGCGCTACCGCGATTGAATACGCAATGATCTGTGCCGTGGTCGTGCTGGTGGCGCTGGTCGGCATTGTCACCCTGGGTAACAGCGTCGGGGGCCAGTATAACAACGTGGCGGATAAGGTGCTGCCCGTTCTGTAAACCGCTTTATCGTTATGGTTTAGGCAAATTGCCCAATACCTGATTCAACTGCGCAGAAATCGCCGTGGGCGAGCCTGGCAACGATTGCAGGATTTGTTGTGCCTGCGGGCTATTGCTACTGCTCAGGCTCGATAGCGATTGCTGCGCCTGCTGGTAATAGATGCTGGCTTTCGCCGCGTCGGGCGCGATGCCATTGCCGCCTCTAGTATACAAGTCACCCAACGACAATTGCGACATCAGCCCATAACCCGACGGCAGCGACGCGCCCTGTTGCAGCCAGGGCAATGCTTGCGCGGTCGAGCCCTGCCGCAAAAACTGGCTGCCGATGGTAAAACTATCCACCCCATTACGCAATTGCTGGGCTGCATTGCCGCGCAGTAACGCCCGCGGCCCCTCGCCAATCAGCCGCGCCAGCTCATCGGAACTGCTGCCAAGCCCTGAAAGCCGCTGCTGCAAACTGTTGCCCAACGCCTGCATCGAGCCACCCGTGCCACCCAGCCCGAAACGCTGGCGCATATCGCCAATGGCCAGTTGTAACGAATCACCCAAATGATCCCCCGCGTCGATCGCCCGGGAAAGGCCCTTGCACACCGGGCCCGCGACGGAGCTACCCGCCGATGCAAGCGCGCCATAACAGCCGTCGCGCAAGCCATGCATGCGTTTCCACATCCAGCTTCCTGCACCGGTAAAATACAACGCCGCCACAATCAGCAGCAACGTCATGATTCCGGCACCACCGGATTTAGAGGCTCGAAATAGCATGCATCTCTCCTGATGCTATCATCCGAATAATCCCAAAAGGTGCAACTGCAATTCCATACTGGAAATTAACTCATATTTTCATACGGCATACTGGAAATTTAACAATCTGATTCTTATGAATAAAATTACTGTCATAAAAGTTTAACATATCCCTCATTGTTCTTGGCTTGCAAGTGTAGTAATTAATGATTATTAACATTCGCTCAAATTGAACCTAATTTTATCTGGGCTAAAAAGGATTCGCACATGACAACCATCCCGCACCTCGACAGCACCACTCAGCAGGCTGAGAAGGATCGTCTCGCCCAGTGGTACAACTCGAATGATCGTTCGGTCCCTTTCCAGTTCGCCGAGCTGCACGCCACCGTCATCACTCCTCCCACCGTCCCAACTGGCCCCAGCAATGGCGGCGCCATCTATAACGGCACCAGTGGCGACGATACCATCTACGGCTCAGCAAACGATCCCCAAGCGCCTCACAACGACATCATCTACGGCGGCGCGGGCCACGACCTGCTCGGCGGCAACGGTGGCGACGACTTTATCGTCGCCGGAAATGACGGCAGCCTGATTTACGGCTGGACCGGCAACGACACCATTTTCGCAGGTTCCGGCAACGACTATGCTACCGGCGACGAGGGCAACGATATCATCTACGGCGGCGACGGCCAGAACACCGTCTTCGGCTGGACCGGCGACGACTACCTCGTGACCGGCAACGGCAACGATCTGGTCAGCGGCGACGCGGGCGACGACACCATTTTCGCAGGCGCCGGCAACGATTCAACCTACGGCTGGACCGGGGATGACATCATCGAAACCGGCGACGGCAACGACTACTCCTACGGTTGGGAAGGTAGCGACACGATCTACGGCGGTAACGGCGACGATACACTCGGCGGCGACCAGGGCGACGATTTTGTCTATGGCGGCACCGGCAACAACTATCTCGGCGGCGGCGCGGGTAACGACTACCTGCGCGTAGCTGAAGGCAATGGCAACGACACCATCTACGGCGACACCGGCAACGATGTCATCCTCGCCTATGACGGCAATAACATCGTCGGCGGCGACGCGGGCAACGACGTTATTTTCACCGGCATCGGCAACGACGCCATTTACGGCGGCGACGGTGCCGACCTCATTTACGGCGGCAATGGCGGCTTCGATGCGCTCTACGGCGGTGCCGATAATGACACCATTTACGGCGGCGCGGCTTCCAGCATCCTGAACGGCGGCACCGGCAACGACCTGATTTACGGCGGCAACGGCTTCAACATCCTTATCGGCGACACCGGCAACGATAGCATTTTCGCGGGTAACGGCAACGACACCATCTACGCCGACCAAGGCGACGATAGCGTGCGCGCCAGCGGCGGCGACGACCTCGTGTTCGGCTTCGACGGCAACGACACCCTCTATGCCGGCGACGGTAACGATGATGTGCGCGGCGAAGCAGGCAACGACGCCATCTTCGGTGAAGCCGGTAACGACGCACTCTACGGTGGCGGCAACAACGATCTCATCTCCGGCGGTATCGGCGAAGACCTAATCTGGGGCGGTTCAGCCGCCGATACGATTAACGGCGATGCAGGCGACGACACCATCCACGGCGGCGCTTTCCCCGACGACAGCAACGACGCCGCACCCGATGGCAACGATGTCATCAGCGGCGGCGACGGTCACGATACCATCTATGGCGACGGCGGGAACGACCTGATTTACGGCAACAGCGTTGGCTCCGAAGGCCCGGCCGATGAATACGACAACCTCGCGGGCGGCGCGGGCAACGATACCATCTACGGCCAAGCCGGCAACGACACCATCTTCGGCGGCTCGGATTCCGACCAGCTCTACGGCGGTGAAGGCAACGACTCCATCCTCGGCGGCCATTACGCCGGCGAGTCCGACGTGGGCGGCCTGCGCGCCGATACCGGCGATAACATCTCGGGCGGCAACGGCGACGACACCATCTTCGCCGACGAGGGCAACGACGTCGCCCACGGCGATGGTGGCAACGACTATGTCTATGGCGGCAGCGAGACCGACACCCTGTTCGGCGACGACGGCAACGACACGCTCTACGGCGATTCCGACGCCGCAGTCACCGGCGGCCCCATCAGCAGCAACGACCAGGCCGACCTGATGTACGGCGGCAACGGCGACGACTTCCTCTATGGCGGTGGCGGCAACGACACCCAGTATGGTGACATCGGCGACGACTGCCTGCACGGCGATGCCGGCAACGACCTCGGCTACGGCGGCGACGGTGCCGACTTCCTTTACGGCGAAGATGGCAACGACACGCTCTATGGCGGCGCCGGCTCCGACACCATCCGTGGCGATCAGGGCGACGACGCACTGTATGGCGGCACCAATGGCCTCGGCCGCTTAGGTGTGGTAGAACCCGACTATTTCGTGTTCACCAACGCCAATAACGCCACCAGCTCGGCGCAGCTGAACTTCGGCCACGATACGATCTACGACTTCAAAAACGGCACCGACCGTATCGCGCTCGAAGGCGGCACCGATGCATTCATTCACACCTGGAACGACATTTCGCACCTCATCCACGAAGTGAACGGCAACGCAGTGATCACCTTCGGCAACGACGCCAGCATCACCCTGGTCGGCATCCGTGCCAACCAGCTCGATGTAAACGACTTCCTGATTAGCTACTCGCGGTTGGCAAACCACGAAACCAAACGGGCGGCCTCACAGCCGCCCGATTTTGTTGTTGCCGCGCATCTTCCAAATGCATGCAAAAAACATCCGTTTAGAAAAATGTCATCGAACTGTAATACAATAACCCATAAACTTATGGTTTAATGACAAAATAAGACTTACAAAAAAGTACCGCACAGGGGATAGAAAATGGCTTATGTTTTCGGCAATGACGAA
>JBJXEM010000014.1:0-36833 GCA_046154225.1 Rickettsiales bacterium | reverse complement strand
ACTGCCGTGGTATGCCGGTCATCCTCCGCCGCGACCTTACGATCGTGTGCAGCGGCGGCGGCGGCCAGAACGGCTTCGTGTCGTGCTGTTTCGGACGTTACGGCATGCGTGTGCAGGCCGACTTCGTCCGAGACCGCAGTCACGAGTTGGTCGACGGAAAGTTCCGCGACCGCATTTTTCGTTGAAACCGTAGTAAAGTTAAATAAGTGCCACGGAAAGTTCAACATAGCCCATATCCTTTGAGCAAGTGCCTTTAAGAAAACCAACCGTCCGATTAACGATTGGCCAGCGCATCCTGAAGGTTGGAACATGGCTTTTGGAAAAGACACGCGACAACAAACAAGAAGAACTTCCCACAGAATACCAAAGAATTATGTCAGAATGATGAAGATTGGGGCGGCTAATTGTACAAAATATTAAAAAATGCCCCGACTAAGCAGTGTTACCTCATGGGTGTAGGGGTGTGTTCTGCTAAATTGATCGGCTAAGCTGGGCGCTTAGTTCCTGGCCGAAATGCCCGCCATCGTTGCGCAGCTGTTTATCGAAAGTCAGTTGCAGCGTGCCAATCAATTGTACCAGTAACGCCTGCTTCTTTTTCATATCCAGTTTTTGGCTATGGGCGGTGTTGACGATATGCATGCACACGTCGGTAATCAGGGTGAAGCCGAGCACTTTAGCGAAGCTTTTGATATTGTAGGTATGTGTGAGCAATGCTTCAAAATCGCTACTCGCCCAGCCTAGTGTTGCCACCGCGCGCAAGGCTGAAAGATCGGCTGCCGCATCGATAAAGAAATCGGCAGCAGCTTTTTCTAGCAATGCTTCGCAGGCAGCAATTTTCTCGTCCGTGACAATATCGGCAAGCCGGAAATCCTCACCCACAATATTGCGTAGTTCGCAATTGGGCTCATAAGCCAGTATGGCGTCATTCTCAGTCGTTGAGGTGTTCATGTGGTCTTTCCTTTCATTTCGTTGCAACGAATGAGCCGCACATCACGCACGCGGCGGTCTTTCTGCCCGGGGGGCGGGCTGCCTTTACGCCGCCGGCATGGACCTTTGTAGGTAGAAGCGGTAATGAACGTGCGGGGCTTGTCGATCATGTCGATCACCCGCTGGCAAAAGTCGCGCGCCTGCATGGGGCGCAGCACAATGTCGTTAACCCCGGCATCGCGCGCATTGATGACTTCGCGGCTGCGTCCCTGATCCATCAGCATTAGAACCGGCACGAACGGGGACGGTGAATTTGGCGCTTGCCTCAACCGCTGCACGAAGTGGATACCGCTCAGTTCGATGGTATTGGGATGATTGGGATGCATGTCGCCGCTTGCCGGATTTACCCGCAGCTCAGAATCGGCAATGATCAGATGCATGCGCAGTTGACGCATCAGGGCTACCGCTTCGATGGCGTCATTTGCCATGTGGATGTTCTGGAAGCCGAGTTGGGCAAACAAGGAACGAATCAAGTCCGCAGCCCTACTGCTGCTGATGACGATCAGCACGTCGATGCGCTTGATTTTTTCATTAATTCGGTCGGTCGCAGCGGAATGGCCGCCGGTTCGCATCGGCTGCATCGTCACACCCCCTTTATCTCCCCATCATGATAAGCCGTGGGAAGTCATACGAACTATTGAAGTTAAAGAGCCCCAGTGTCGATAAAAAAACGCACCGTATGTGTATACGGTGCGTTATTTCGGTAACCGTGAAGTAAGCGTAGCGCTTATGCTTCTTCCCGCGCCTTACGTTTAGCTTCCTTTGACGGAGCAGCTTCCATGCCCGGCTCGGGGTCTTTCAGCACATAGCCACGGCCCCACACGGTTTCGATGTAGTTTTCGCCGCCCGAGGAATCCTGCAGTTTTTTGCGCAGTTTGCACACGAACACGTCGATGATTTTCAGCTCCGGTTCGTCGATGCCACCATAGAGGTGATTCAGGAACATCTCTTTCGTCAGCGTCGAACCTTTGCGCAAGCTCAGCAGCTCGATAATGCCGTATTCCTTGCTGGTGAGGTGTAATGGCTTGCTGTCCACTTCCACCGCGCGGGTGTCGAGGTTGACGAGCAGTTTGCCGGTGCGGATGATCGACTCCGAGTGGCCCTTGCTGCGACGGACAATCGCCTGAATGCGGGCAATCAGCTCGCCTTTGTTGAAGGGTTTGGTGAGATAATCGTCGGCGCCGTAGCCGAGGCCCTTGATTTTCTGGTCGGGGCCCGAGAGCCCTGAAAGAATCAGAATCGGCGTGTTGATTTTCGCGGCGCGGAAGCGGCGCAACACTTCGTACCCATCAATATCCGGCAGCATCAAATCGAGAATAATGATGTCGTAATCGTACAATTTGCCGATCTCCAACCCTTCTTCGCCCAGTTCAGTGGTGTCGCAGATGATGCCTTCGGAGGCGAGCGAGAGTTCAATCGCTTTGGCGGTGGATGGATCGTCCTCGACTAACAATACGCGCATGATGCCTCCTGAAATTATTCGTTGGTTCGCCTAGTCCGTTAACCTCAGCCGCAGGAAATAAGGTAAAATCCTAGGTATCTGTTAACGCGTTAAGTGTTAACATACTATTAACAGCCCCCAAACTCAACATGAAATTTTAACCTTTTAAGGATTTGGGATTTGACAATGCGCGTTGATTCTTCACAAGCTTTTAATAAATAACACTATTCCCACTCTGCGTCGTCTTCGCTGATGAGGGTTCCCTTCATGCTGGGCCCATGCGTATGCACCCGTTGCCGGTCGCCGCAGATTAAGTGGTGCCATTTCGGCAATGGCTGGCCGCGCAGCGCGAGGCGATAGCCGCAGCTGTGCGGCAGCCAGGTCAGCTCGGCGACGTTTTCCGGGGTGACTTTCACACAGTCGGGCACATTCTTCTGCCGATTCGCATAATCGGTGCATTGGTGCGACTTCAGGCACAGGTAACGGCACGCCACATTGCTGAGCGCCATTTCGCCCGTGTCCTCGTCCTCCACCCGAATCTGGCAGCACAGCCCACAGCCATCGCACAACGACTCCCACTCGGCGGGGGTCATCTGGTCGAGCGGTTTGGCGAGGAAGGCGGGTTGGGGCATGAGGGCAACCTACCATAAACACCCGCATTGTCATCCCGGCCGAGCAAAGCGAGCGCCGGGATCCAGCTTTCCGCTGCGATAAGCGGGATCCCGGTGTTGCTGGCGCAAACCGGGATGACAGCGGTGGAAAGGGCATGGAACATCTGCTACACTCCACCCCATGACCACCACGCTCCGCCAACATTTGCTCAGCGAAATCGACCGCGTGCCATCCATGGCGCTCACGGGGCGGGTGGTGGCGGTGAAGGGGTTGCTGATTGAAGTGACGGGGATTGAGGAAGCGCTGTCGGTTGGAGCGCGCTGCATGGTGCAGGGGAGTTTTTCGGCCGAGCATCAGGTGCTGACGGAAGTGGTGGGGTTTCGTGATAACGTGGCGCTGCTCATGCCGTTCGGCTCGGTCGAGGGCGTGGGGCTGGGCGCAAAAGTCACCCTCACCAGCGCCGCTTCGGCTGTTGAGCCGTCCGACGCGTGGCTCGGCCGTATTGTCGACGCGATGGGCGACCCGATTGACGGGAAGGGCCCATTGCCGCGCGGGGGCATTCCGTATTTACTGCGCAGCAACCCGCCTGCCGCCAGCAAGCGTGCCCGCGTCGCCGGTAAAATGGACATGGGGGTGCGCGC
Organism: Rickettsiales bacterium; assembly: GCA_046154225.1. Taxonomy (GTDB): domain Bacteria; phylum Pseudomonadota; class Alphaproteobacteria; order Rickettsiales; family UBA3002; genus QFOX01. The sequence goes on along the minus strand of JBJXEM010000014.1, from coordinate 33,152 downwards.
CATCAACACGTTTCTCACCACCTGCTACGGCCAACGCTTAGGTATTTTTGCGGGCTCGGGCGTGGGTAAATCCATCCTGATGTCGATGCTGGCGCGCTATTCCAAGGCCGACATTAACGTCATCGGCCTCGTCGGCGAACGCGGCCGCGAAGTGCAGGAATTCATTGAAGATGATTTAGGCGAGGAGGGGCTCAAGCGCTCCATTGTCGTCGTCGCCACGTCGTCGGATTCGGCGTTGCTGCGCCGTCAAGCCGCCTACACCACACTCGCCATCGCCGAATATTTTCGCGACCAGAACAAGCAGGTGCTGTGCCTGATGGATTCCGTCACGCGCTTCGCCATGGCGCAGCGCGAGATTGGCCTGAGCGCGGGCGAACCACCCACCACCAAAGGCTACACTCCCACCGTGTTCGCCGAATTGCCCAAGCTGCTGGAGCGCGCGGGGCCGGGGCTGGTGGGCAGCGGCGCGATCACCGGCATGTTCACCGTGCTGGTCGAGGGCGACGACACCAACGAGCCGATTGCCGACGCCGTGCGCGGGATTCTTGACGGCCACATCGTGCTCGATCGCGACATCGCGCAGCGCGGGCGCTACCCGGCGATCAATATTTTGAAATCCGTCTCGCGGATGCTGCCGGATGCAAACTCCGAAGCCGAAAACACCCTCGTCACCATCGCGCGCAGGCATTTGGCGACGTATGACAACATGGCCGAACTCATTCGCCTCGGCGCCTATCGCCGCGGCACCGACCCCGACGTCGACCGCGCCATGCACTACTTCCCGCAAATCGAAACCTTCATTACGCAGCGCGAGAAAGAATCGTCGACGCTGGAGGAGGGGTATGACCAACTGGCGAAAGTGCTGGGGGTGGATATGAGTAAGGTGGGCGCGTGATGGTTCAGTTTGCTGCGAGTACCGTACGCCCTCACCCGAAATCGCCTAAAGCGATTTCGACCTCTCCCAAGGGAGAGGTTCCCGTGGGGCGACCCAGTGCCACCAGCCAGCCTCTCCCTTGGGAGAGGTCTGAATTTGCGCCCTCGCAAATTCAGGGTGAGGGCGTGCTGCAATGAAATCCATCACCACACTCCTGCGCATCAAGCAGCGCGAAATGGATGCGTTGAAGCGCCAGCAGGGGCTGCTGGAAGCGCAGCGCGAGGAGCTGTATAAAACCCTCGATATTCTGGCGGCTCGACTGGTGCAGGAACTGAAAGCGGCGGAAACCCTGCCCGGCATGGCGAGTTTCTTCGGCGATTTTTCAAGCGCCATTAAACAGCGGCAGGAGGCGGTGCATGGCGGCATTCGGCTGCTCGATAATGAGCTCGACCGGTTGGCGGGGCTCATCCGCGAGCATTTTTCTGAAATGAAAAAATACGAAATTGCGCTGGCCAACTGGAAAAAACGCCGCGATGAGGCCGCCGCCCGCCGTTCGCAACAGGAGATGGACGAAATCGCAATTCGGGGGTATGTTCGTAAAGATGCTTAGAGAGCTTACAGCTTACAGCTTACAGCTTACAGCCCGCCGGTGTATACCTCGTGGCAGCTGTTGGCTGTTGGCTGTTGGCTTTCTGCTCTCCGGCTGCATTTCGCAAAGCAAAATCCAGACAAGTTATATCCGCCAGCAAAATACTTGCCGCGATCAGGCGCAGCAGGAAGTGGCGCAGCAAATGGCGGGGCCGACCGACCCCAACGCCACCGTGCGGCCCGACCCGGCCAACAGCCTCGCCTCGCATTTCAGCGAATGCATGAACAACGCAGGTTGGCACGTGGCCGTGCCTAAAACCGGCAACACGCCCCCCGGCACGCCGGTGGCGGGCGACGCGACGCCAAAGCCCGGCGATTTAAACCCCAGCTTCCCGCCCGCCATTTCTGCTGCGCGCGCGGCACCGCAACCGGAAGCCACCCCGGCTGCTAGCGGCGCCCAGCCATCAGCCAGGCCTTTTGTCGGCCCCGGTGGCAGTTCGCCAAACCCGCCGCCCGCCAACAGCGAAGCGCCCGCTACCTACCAGCCCGCACGGCCGGCGGATTCACTGTCGCCCGCATATGGCACCGGCGCTGGGCGGCAGTTTTAGAAGCATTGGTTACGCTTTCTCTCCGTCATTCCCTGAATGTTGCGTGCAACATTCTATAGTCGTTCCAATTTTAATTGGGACGACTATGAATGACTGCGAAGCAGGAATTCCGCCGCGAAGCGAGCGTGACCCCAAATAAAAATGTCTCATTTTTATTTGGAAACACTATAAGGGAATCCAAACCACGCATTCGCACACTCCGCGCTTCTTATGGATCGCCCTAGAATCGCAAGTGCGATTCGGGCGATGACGGGGTTAGGGATGGTTATTTAGGGATACAATAACGTGTGTTCCCACACAGCACCGCGGCGGCGGTAGATTTCGCGTTCGTGCAGGCGGGCGCTGTTTTGGTGCCAGAACTCGATGGATTCAGGGGTGAGCCGCCAGCCCGACCAATGCGGCGGGCGGGGAATGTCGCGGCCTTCGTAGTGCGCGGTGAGTTCCACCACGCGGGCTTCAAGCGTTTCGCGCGTCGCCATGGGTTGTGACTGCAGCGAAGCCCACGCGCCAATTTGCCGCGCGCGCGGGCGCGAGGCGAAATAACGGTCGGCTTCTTCGGCGGTCGAGGCTGCGATGCGGCCTTCGATGCGCACTTGGCGGTCGAGTGGCATCCAGTAGAAGCACAGCGCCGCCATCGGGTTCGCTTTTAGCTCGGCACTCTTGCGGCTGTCGTGGTTGGTATAGAATAAAAATCCCTCGGGCCCATGGTCCTTTAGCAGGACAATGCGCGCGCTGGGTTTGCCCTCGGGCGTGGCGGTGGCGAGTGTCATGGCGGTGGGCTCGGTAATGGCGGGGTGGGCGATGGCGGTGGCCAGCCACTGCGAAAATTGTGCAATCGGATCGATCATGCGCTATAACGTAGGCATGCGCCCGGACATCGTCAACCTCCGTCAGTTTTATTCGTCGCGGCTTGGGCGGCGGGTGAAATTATTGCTGCGTCAGGCCGTGCTCGACCATTGGGTGATGACGGGCGACGAAACGCTGCTGGGCATTGGGTATGCGGCCCCGCTGCTGCGCGTGCTCGAGCGCCAGGGCGCGCGTTCAGTGGCGCTGATGCCGCGTGAAACCGGGGCGATTTACTGGCCGGTGCACGGTGCGAACCGCAGCGTGCTGGGCGACGCACTGCGACCACCTTTTGGCGCGAACACCCTGCAACGTATCGTGGTGCTGCACGGGTTTGAATACGAAACGCGGCCCGACGAATTACTCGCCATCGCGTGGGAATTACTGGCCCCCGGCGGTCGCTTGTTGCTCGTCGTGCCCAACCGGCGTGGTCTGTGGTCGGGTATCGGCCGCACGCCGTTTGCGACGGGCACGCCCTATGCGCTGTCGCAGCTGCGCGAGTTGCTTGCGGCGGCGCAATTCACTCTGCGCGACAGTAGCGCCGCACTATTTGCCCCACCCTCAGCGCACCCATTATGGCAACGCGTGTCGGCCGTGATGGAGTGGCTGGGGCGCACCTTGTGCCCCGTTTTTGGCGGGGTGCTGATTGTCGATGCCGAGAAGCAGATTTACGCGGGCGTGATGCAGCCCGTGACCGCCAAACGCCCGGTGCAATGGGCGGCGAAAGGGATTCCGGCCTGATGCGCAAACAATATCATTTTCGCAAGTCCGAGCGTGGGTTGTTGGCGTGGGATGTCGACCGGCTGATCATGCTCAGCAAGGCATTCCCCATCATCGACGTGCCACTCACCAAAATCAAAGAACTCGACGAAAATTATTGGTTCGATGCTGACGGTGGCGAACCTACCTGCAGGGCTATTGCGCAACACGCGACGCTTATTCAGGCCGTCGATCTGAGTTTTCCCGTCATCTTGTTAAGCAACGGACGGGTGGCCGATGGCATGCACCGCATTTGCCGCGCATGGATGGAAGGGCTGGAATCGATAAAAGCTGTCCGGTTTGCGTCTGACCCAGAGCCGGATTATGTGGGTATGAAGCCCGAGGATTTACCTTACTAAGGCTACTCTTAATGAGCGTGACTTAAATACGACGCGTCATTCCAGCGAAAGCTGGAATCCATCTTTCGTAAACAGGTGGATTCCAGCTTTCGCTGGAATGACGGCTTTGCTGCCTTCAAACAACTAATACTTCACGAAGCAACCGTAAGGCTTCGTCACGCTGGTTTTTACCGGCTTGCCGGCTTTGAGGGCGGCGAGGGCTTCGGTGACGTAGTTGGTGGCGCTCGCGATGTCGGCGGTGTCGGCGGTGGGTTTGCTGTCGATCGCGCCCATGTAGACGAGGATGCCTTTCTCGTCGATCACGAACATGTGCGGCGTGGTTTTGGCTTCGTACAAATGGCCGATGGTGCCGTCATTGTCGAGGAGGTAGGAGCCGGGCTGGCCGTTATGCGCAGCGATTTGTTTGCGCGCGGTGTCGGCGTCCGGCAAATAGCCTTGCTTGCCTTTTGCCGACGAGTTGATGCTGATCCACTGCACGCCCTGCTTGGCGGCGTTTACCTGCAATTGCTGCATGGTGCCGGTCGAGTAGAATTTCTTGATGAAGGGGCAGTCGAACTCGTGCCATTCGAGCACGACGGGTTTACCTTTCAGCTCGCTTAAATGCACGGTGTGGCCGGTCATCACGTCGACCCCGGTAAAATCTGGTGCGGGCTGGCCGATGGTGGGTGCCGCCATGGCCCCAACGCAAAACAGGCTGGCTAAAAACGTCAGAGTAAGGGAGCGTAGCATGGGAAATCCTTCTGCTGAAATGACGCATGCAGTGTAGCGGCGGGCGGGCAAAAAGAAAGCAGATTAACCATTAAATATTATTTACTTAACGGAATTCAAAACTGTCTCGCGCACGGTGCCGGGGGTCAGGATTTGCGGCAGCACTACCGGCTCGCCATGCGGCGGATAATAGACATAGAGCGGCACGCCGTTACGGCCAAAGCCCGCGAGGTATTCGGTGATGGCGGGGTCGGTATTCGTCCAGTCGGCCACCATGAGAATCACGTTGTTGTCGCGAAATAATTGCTGCGTGGCATCGGGCCGCAGGGCGATGCGCTCGTTCACTTTACAGGTCAGGCACCAGGCTGCCGTTGCATCGACAAACACCGGCGTGCCGGCAGCGCGCAATTCAGCCAAGCGGGTGGCGGAGTAGGCTTCCTGCTTCACCGGCATCGCCATGTCGTTGCCGCCATGCATGCCTACTGCCACCCAGAACAGCCACGCCGCCGTAGCCAGCATGGGGATGGCGAGGATTTGCTTGAACCGGTGCATCCACGCGCCGGGTTTGGGCAACACGCGCCGCGCCGCTGGCCACACGCTGATGAGCAAAAACGGCGACGCCATGCCAAGCCCGAGGCTAGCAAATACCGTGAGCGCGGGCAGGGTGGCGAGTGCCAGCGTGGCGCCGATGGCGGTTGCCATAAACGGTGCGCTGCAGGGGGTGGCGACGAGTACCGCAAGCCCACCCGTGAGGAACGAACCGCGCAGCGAACTGTCGTCGATGCCGGTCGCTTTTTCGCCGAACAGCACCGGCAATTCAAACATCCCTAGTAAATTCGCCGCGACAAGCAGCATCACGATACCCAGCACCAGTACGAAGCTCATATTCTGTAACTGGAACCCCCAGCCAATCGCCGCACCCGACGCCTTAAGCGCCAGCATGATGCCCGCAATGAGAAGGAAGCTCAGCACCACACCCGCCGTGTAGGCAAGGCCTTGGTGCGCCGCAGCTGCCCGCGAGACCTGCGCTTTTTTGGTAATGGCAAGCGCCTTGAGCGCCAGAATCGGCAACACGCACGGCATAATGTTGAGGATGAGGCCGCCCAAAAACGCAAGGCCTAGTAGCGTTAGAAGAGTTTTTGAGGCAGGTGCGTTTGACGCTAAAGCCGGTTCGGTCGAAGCGCGGGTTGTAGGTGTAATGTTGCCCGCGTGTTTCGCTTCGATATTGAAATACAACGCAGGTGCGCCGGGTTTGGGGGTGAGTTCCAACACGCCATGCCACAGGGGCGGCACATCAAGACCGCCGCGCACCATGCTGAGCGACAGGTCGGTGGCCCCTACGCTGAGTTGCTGCGCGCCGGCGTTGCTGGTCACGCCGTCGTCGATAGGGAACCACTGGGCTTTGGAATTCGGGCCGATATCGGGCGCCAGTGTCGCCGGTACGGTAAGGATCACCTTCTCGCCCTCGACATGGAAACTCGCCTCAACCGACGCTAATTGCGGCACGGCTTTCAATGCGCTGGCAATTGCTTCGGCCCCTTTCGTGCCCGGCAACGCACCCGTCAGCGTCGCCGATTCGGGGATGCACACATCGCGGCAAACCAGCCAGACGGCTTTCACCGAAATGGGGCCGCTGATGCCTTCTTTGGTTGCGGTAAGCGGCACGGCGAGTGTGACTTCGTGGCTGTAGGCGTAATTCACCAGGCCGCTCACTTCCACGCGCTCGGGCGCGGGCCAGGCAATGTCACCGGCGCTCACGCCGTCGGGCAACGTCCAGTTTAAGGTGGTAGCCACGCCGGAATCGCCGGGGTTTTGCCAGTAAATATGCCAGCCTTCTGGCATGGTGAAATGTACGCCCGCATACGCCGTTTTGCCGGGTGCGAAATTTGCGGCATCCAGCACCAGTTCGGTTTTGGCGATGGGCGAGGCGGGAATATCCTGCGCCGCGGCCGCACCCGCGATAGCAAGGCTGCAAAGGGCGAAGATAAACTGTTTCATGTTACGCATGGTTCGACAATGTATTCGTGACGCGGACGAAATCGGTTACACAGGTAGCGAGATGTTTTTGCTCTTTTTCATTTTTTAAGGTGTCACTGCCCAACTTCGACCCGGCCTGACCGATACCGATGACTTGCGGATACACCCACATGCCCAGCACCTCAAGCGGCACGCGGGTGTGCAGCAGGGCACTCACCCCACCGCGCGTACTGGGTGTTGCGCTTAGTAGCAGCGCCGTGCGGTTTTTAAGTGGTGCGCGGGTGTCGATCGACATCCAGTCGATCAGGTTTTTCAGCGCACCCGGTATCGACCAGTTATATTCCGGCGTGGCGAGTATCAGCCCGTCATGCTGCAGCAACGCGTCGGCGATTGCCTGCATGTTTGCAGGCAACGGTCCGGAATATACATGCACGTTCGGCGCATCGTGGTCGGCGAAATCGAGCGTGGTTACTTCCGCCCCGGCCTGTTTTGCCGCGGCTACGGCCACCGTTAGTAGCTGCTTGTTCAGCGACTCAGGGCGAATACTGGCGGCGATGGCGAGGAGTTTGGTCATGCGGTCTGTTCCTGTTTCAAAAGTGCGACCAACTGCGCGAAGGCATGGGCGCGGTGGCTGATGGCGTGTTTTTGTTTCGGGTCCATTTCGCCGAAGGTTTCGGCGTAACCATCGGCCACGAAAATGGGGTCGTAGCCAAAACCGTGCACGCCGCGCGGCGGGAAGGTGAGGGTGCCGTGCACCTCGCCGCGCACATGTTGTAGCGTGCCGTCGGGCTGCGCCAGCGCCAGCACGCACACGAAATAGGCGGTGGTGCCGTTCGGCTCGATGCCGCGTGCGTGCAGTTCCGTCGCGATGCGCAGCATGGCGGCATGGAAATCTTTGGTTGGCCCGGCCCAACGGGCGGAATAAATACCCGGCTCACCGTCGAGTGCGGGCACCACGAGGCCGGAATCGTCGGCCAGCGCCAGCAGGTTTGCGCCGTCGGCACAGGCGAGAGCTTTGAGGGCCGCATTCGCTTCGAACGTATGGCCGGTTTCTTCGGGCTCGGGCAGGTTCAGTTCGGTAGCGCTGACCACCTTGAAGTGCAATGGCGCGAGCAATTCCTGAATTTCTCGCACTTTGCCCGGGTTGTGGCTGGCGATGAGTAGCTGGCGCATTAAGCCCCCAGCGCCTGCGCCTGCAGCGCAACCAGCTGCGCCACGCCTGCTTTGCCCAGTGCCAGCAGCTCTGCCACTTGCGCTTCGCTGAAGGTGGCTTCCTCGCCCGACATTTGCACTTCCACCATGCGGCCATCGCCGGTCATGATGATGTTGGCATCGACTTCGGCGCCGGAATCCTCTTCGTAATCGAGGTCGAGCAAGGCTTTACCTTTTACAATGCCGCACGAAATGGCGGCGACGGGTTTCAGCAGCGGGTTCGTTTTAATATCGCCGCGTTGTTGCAAGGTGGCAATGGCCATCGCCAGCGCCACATAGCCGCCGGTGATGGAGGCGGTGCGGGTGCCGCCATCGGCTTCGAGCACGTCGCAATCGACGACGATCTGGCGCTCGCCCAATTTAGTTAAATCGATGCTGGTGCGCAAACTGCGGCCAATGAGGCGCTGGATTTCCTGCGTACGGCCCGATTGTTTGCCTTTCGCCGCTTCGCGCGGGTTGCGGCTATTGGTGGCGCGCGGCAACATGCCATATTCCGCCGTCACCCAGCCTGAACCGGTATTACGCAAAAACGGCGGCACGAACGATTCCACACTCGCCGTGCACAGCACTTTCGTGTGCCCGAACTGCACAAGGCACGAGCCCTCCGCATGGCGACTGGCCGCTGGGGTGAGGGTGACGGGGCGCAAACCGTCGAACGCGCGGTCAAAGGAACGGTTCATTCCGTAGACCTAAGTCGTTTTACGTTACGGGGCAATAGAATTTGCAACGGAAAAATACTATCGCTTGATTTCAGCGCCGGGTTGGATTTGGGTTATCGCCTCTTCGGCCATGGCACGCATCACTTTATTAACGGACAGATACTGTACCAGACGACTAAGCTGCGTGAAGTGTCCGTCTATTTTCGATATTCGCCCGGGTTCTTCATGTTGCATGTAGGCATCTACCACAGCGGTGCATGCCATCGTTAAGCGATCTTCAGAGGCTAATTTTAAAGTGCGAATTAGATCGTGGTCTAAATCTCCATTGCGTACTTTAGTGCGTTCATGAGAAAGCGAATGTAGTATTTCTTTTGGTACATCGGGATGAAATTCAAACCCTCGCTTGCCTGAGTCCAGGAACTCAGGCAGTTCTATGATAGGAAAATCATCTAAACTTGCGGGATTACCTGATGTGGCTTTGTCTCTAACGATTTGTTTAACTGTTGCATATAGGCGCTGTACTGCAAGCGCTACAAGATAAGATTTTTTGTAATCGTTATATAAAGATGAATCAGTTTTCTTAAGCAAACTTTCTAACTGTTGGTTGTTGTTAACTGCACCTTGACTAGTCATCATTTCCTCGGCTTTTTCAGTTTGGCCCAATCTACTCAAAGGATGTATTTGTGTGTGTGACAGTTTTATGAAGAATTGATGACGATTCTTGATGGCATCCACCTAGTAAACAGGTGGTGTACTGGATTCCCCTAGAATTCGCTTGAGGCGAATTCGGGGAATGACGACATCTTCCCTCTTGAAATCTTACGGGGCACAGAACATATAGCTGTCACTATGGAAACAGAACCCACCCCACCCGTGAATGACAACGAAATCGACCCCGAGGCGATTGCCCGCGCGCTTGCTGCTGTGCTCGAGGAAAAAGAAAAAGAAATCGCCACGCTGAAAGACCAGGCGCTGCGTGCGTTGGCCGAAGTGGAGAATAACCGCCGCCGCGGCGAGCGCGAGCTGGCCGACATGAGCAAATACGCCGTCACCGGCTTCGCGCGCGATTTGGTGAATGTGCTTGAAAACCTGCAACGCGCCGTCGATGCCATTCCGCCCGAGCTGAAAGCCGCGCAACCCGCCGTCGCCAGCCTCGCCACCGGCGTGGAAATGACGCTGAATGAACTGCTCGGTGTATTTAATCGCCAAGGCATCCAGCGCATCGACCCCATGGGCCAGAAATTCGACCATAATTTGCATCAGGCCGTGGCACAAATCGAAGTGCCGGATGCCGAGCCCGGCACCGTGGTACAAGTGCTGCAAGCCGGCTACCAGATTCACGACCGTCTGCTGCGCCCGGCCATGGTGGGTGTGGCGACCGTGGGCCCGCAGGTCGATACCAAAGCGTAACGCCTGCACTCAGCGCAGCTTTTGCTGGAATGCCAATGCGGAACACGCTAGCCTTGCATGATGCACTGGTTCAAAACCCTTATCGCCACCGACATTCCCTTCGCCCGCGACGACGCGCATCGGCTGCTGCCGAGCATGGTCGCGTGCCTGATTGGCTTTGCGGCGTTGCTGCTCGCCGTCGCCATGTGCCTGACGGATGCGCTGAGTGCGCAGGCGCGCGACGTAGCGGGTGTGCTGCAAATCGAAGTGCCGCACGCGCGCGCCGCGGATAAATCGTTCATGGATTCTGTCGCCAACGAAATCAAACGCGCCCGTGGCGTTGAAGAAGTAACGCTGCTTTCCGAAGCGACGATGGAAGGCTTGCTGAAACCTTGGCTTGGCGACGATTTCGCGCTCGCCGACTTGCCGGTGCCTGCGATGTTCGACGTGAAAACCGCCGTCAAAAATAACGCCACCATTGTCGACGTAGCCGCCCTCGGCACGGCACTCGCCAAGCTCGACCGCGGCATTAAGGTCGAAGATCGCGGGCCGTGGGTGCAGCATTTAGTGCGGGCCTCCACCTTGTTGCAGGCGCTGGTGCTGCTGGTGGCGGCGCTGCTGATTGCCTGCGTGGTCGGCATGATTGTGCTGGTCGCAAAAACCAACCTGAAACTGCATTTTAAAACCGTCAGCCTGCTGCACATGTTCGGCGCGACGGACGATTATATTCTGCGCCAGTTCCAGTGGAACAGCGCGTGGCTGGCTGGGCGTGGCGCGCTGGTGGGTGTGATGTTTGCGGTGCTGGTGTTTGCTACCGCCGTGATTCTTTCCGTGCGCTGGCACAGCCCGGTGCTGCCAGTGATTTCGGTGGGGTTTGCGCATGCGATCTTGTTCCTTACCCTACCGCTGTTCACCGCCATGATTGCTTTTGTCGCCACCCGCCTGACCGTGCAGTCGATGCTGCAGCATATGCATTAGCATGAAGCTCATTCTGCTCGACCGCGATGGGGTAATTAATCTCGACGACCCGGTGGGCGTCATCCGCCGCGACCAGTTTGAACTCATTCCCGGTTCTGTCGCCGCCATCGCACGCCTCACGCAGGCAGGGTTTAAAGTCGCCGTCTGCACCAACCAGTCGGCCATCGGCAAAGGCTGGCTGAGCGAGGAACTGCTCGGCGAAATTCATGCCGGGCTGTGCGCTGAAGTCGAAAAAGCCGGCGGAAAAATCGACGCGATTTATTACGCCCCCGACCACCCGGATGTGCCAAGCCTACGTCGCAAACCCGCCCCCGGCATGCTGCTTGAAGCGCTCGCGGAATTCTCAGCCGTCGCTGCCGAAACGTATTTCGTTGGCGACATGCTGCGCGACATGGAAGCCGCGCTCGCCGCCGGTTGCAAGCGCCTGCTGGTACGCACCGGCAAAGGTGCAAAGCTGGAAGCGGCAGGCATTCCCACGCATGTGCAGCCAGTGGAAGTAGTGGCAGATTTGAGCGCGGCAGTTGAATATATTCTGGCACTCACGCCGCCGAACGGCTAGGTTTTTGCTATGCGTGCGTTTCTCTCATTGTTGATGCTGGCGTTACTTTTCTGGTTAGGCTCGTTCGTGTGGTTCATGCAGTCGCTACCGCGCGAGTCGGTGTCTGCGAGCGTTAAAACCGATGCCATTATCGTCCTCACCGGCGGTGCCGACCGGGTGGAGCACGGGCTGGAAATGCTGGCAGAAGGGGCGGCGCCCGTGCTGTTCATCAGCGGCGTTGGCGCCCATGTCACCAAGGCGCAAATGCTGGCGGCACATGCCAGTGCCAGCGCCAAACAGCGGCTCGATCAGGTGCAGCCCGAAATCGTGTTCGACTACGAAGCCGCCACCACCCAAAGCAATGCCGAACAGGCATTGGCGTTCGTGCGCCAGCGCAACATCCATTCCATCCGCCTCATCACCGCGCATTACCACATGCCGCGTAGCCTGCTCGAATTCCGCCGCGCCATGCCGGATGTAAACCTCGTGCCCGACCCGGTATTCCCGGAAGGGTTTAAGCGCAATCAATGGTGGCAGCACGACAACACACGGCGGCTGTTGTTCAGCGAGTATTATAAATATTACGGGGCCATGCTGCGGCCCGAAAAAGCCTAGCGCCGCGAACGATGCAGCTGGCCGTCGCGCAAATAAATCGTCGGGTAGTCGAACGCTTCCATCAGCGAGCTGTCGTGGGTCGCGAACACAATGGTGGTACCCACTTTGTTCAGCGAACGGAACAGGTACATCAGCTTCATACTCAGCTCGTGGTCGAGGTTGCCGGTCGGTTCATCGGCGAGGATGAGTAGCGGCTTGTTAATCACCGCGCGGGCAATCGCTACCCGCTGTTTTTGTCCACCGGACAGTAGCGCCGGTCGCACGTCGGCAAAGCCATCAAGGCCGATCCATGTCAGCAGCTCGTGCACTTTTTCGTTAATGTCTGAGGCCTCTTCGCCCATAATTTTCAGCGGCAATCCCACATTTTCGGCAACGGTAAGGTGGTTCAATAGCTGAAAATCCTGAAACACCGTGCCGATGCGGCGGCGCATGGCGGGTAATTCATTGCGCGACAGGTCGGTGACATCCGAACCGAACAGCTCAACCGTGCCGCCTGTGGGCTTCAGCGACAGCGACAACAGGCTGAGCAGTGATGATTTGCCCGCCCCACTCGCGCCCGAGACAAACGTGAACGAGCCCGCCTCAAGATGCAGGTTTACCTGCCGCAGCACCGGTTTACCTGCAATATATTCCAGCGACATGTTTTGGCAGCGAATCATACCCACCCCTATATATCGGCTGGAAGCATTGCACCAAATGGTTTATTGTCGACCCATGATTTTGGAATGTACTTCGTGCCATGCCCGTTTTCTGGTGCCGGATAACGCCGTGCCGCCCGGTGGGCGCACCGTGCGTTGCGGCAAGTGCGCGCATGAGTGGCATGTGGAACCGGTGATGGAAGCCGAGCCGCTGGCCGATGTGGGCATGCCTTCAGCCGAACCCGAAATACCGCCTGCCGCCGTTATGCCTGCCGATGCTACGGCGAGCGTCCCTGCGGTCAAGCGCCGTCGCTTGCGCGCCAAGCCGTTTAAAATTGCGGCTCCTGTGCTGGCACTCGTGTGGATACTGCTCGCATTCGTGGCCTATTTCCCGCAATGGCAAACCGCACCGGTGCTGTCGGGCATCTATCGCACGCTCGGTATGCAACCTACCGACGGTTTGGTTTTCGCCGACGTGCATATGGAAAAATCCGTCGGCCAGGGGGGCAAAACGCAGTTCATTCTGTCGGGCAGCATCGTCAACCACGCCGCTACAGTCCGCACGGTGCCCACGGTGCGGGTGAAGCTGAAAACCGGCGACGGTAAAACCGCCTGGTCGCGTGAATATGCGGTAAATGTGACGCTGAAAGCAGGCGAGGTGTATCCGTTCCGCATAGCTAACGTGGAAACCAGCTTTGCCGCGAACGTCACCAGCATTGTGCTCGATGTTGGCCACGCACTGCAACTGATGATGCGCAGCTAATGGCCGAAAAACGCAGCATTCCGATTTTGTTTTCTGCCGTCGAAATCAAGGAGCGTGTCGAATCGCTCGCCGCCGAAATCGCGACCAAGATTAACGGTGATTTTCTTATCGTGTCGCTGCTGCGCGGTTCGTTCATGTTCACGGCCGACCTCGTGCGCGAAATGTACGCGATCGGCGTGCACCCGCAAATCGACTTCATGACGCTGAGCAGTTACGGCGAACGCAGCACCAGCTCGGGCGAAGTCGCCATCGGTCGCGATATTGCCGATGAGGTGAAAGGCCGCACCATCCTCATCGTCGATGACATTTTGGAAACGGGGCGCACCTTAACCTACGCCATGGAACTGATGAAACAACGCGGCGCGGCTGACGTAAAACTTGCGGTGCTGCTCGAAAAACCCGGCAAGCTGGAAACCCCGGTGAAAGCCGATTTCGTGGGTTTCTCTATCCCCGACAAGTTTGTCGTCGGCTACGGCCTCGACTACGCCAACCATTATCGCGAATTGCCGTTCATCGGGTATTTGGATGTGCATTAGGGAATAGTGAGTGGTGGGTAGTGCATAGTGAAAGATTTTTTACTACTCACAACCCACTGCCCACCACCCACCTAAATCTAAGCCCAGTCCGGAATCGATTCGCCGGCGAGCATTTCGCTGTAATCGGGGCGTTTGCGAATCACCGCGTAGCGGTCGCCGCTGACCAACACTTCGGGAATCAGGCGGCGTGAATTGTAGCTGTTGCTCATGCTGGCACCATAAGCCCCGGCGGTACGAAAGGCCATGAGCGCGCCTTCCGGCGGAATGACCGACTGCGCGTTTTTCTCGAATACGTCGCTCGATTCGCACACCGGGCCCACCACCTGCACGGGCTGGGATGTGCTTTGCAATTCACGCACCGGCACCAGCGCATGTACTGAATCGTATAACGCCGGGCGCATCAGGTCGTTCATGCCCGCATCGACGATGAGGTAGGTGTTTTCAGTGCGCTTCACGTACAGTAATTCGGTGACCAGCACCCCGGCGTTACCCGCAATCAGCCGCCCCGGCTCGAAAATAAATTCGTAATCGTGCCCGGCAAAAATCTCACTAACTAACGCGCCATATTTCGCAGGGCTCGGCGGTGCGTCACCGTTGGCGTAGGGCACGCCGAGGCCGCCGCCCAAATCGATGGAGCGCAGCACGATGCCTTGGGTTTTAAGCTGCTCGACCAGTGCCAGTACGCGGCGATACGCATCGCCAAACGGGGCGAGGCTGGTGAGCTGCGAGCCGATATGCATCGACACCCCGCGCACATAAATGCCGGGCAGGCTGGCGGCGAGTGCGTAAAGTGCAGGCGCCACATCCATCGCGATGCCGAATTTGTTTTCTTTTTTGCCGGTCGAGATTTTAGCGTGCGTCATGGCGTCGACATCGGGGTTGACGCGCAGCGCAATTGGCGCACGCTGATGCATGGATTTTGCAACATCGTTCAGCGCTAAAAGCTCGCGGTCGGACTCGACATTGAATTGTAAAATTCCGGCTTCAAGCGCGTCGCGCATTTCGTTTTTGGTTTTACCCACGCCCGAGAATACAATTTTATCCGGCGCAATACCCGCTGCCAGCGCCCGCCGCAATTCACCGCCCGACACCACATCGGCCCCGAGGCCTGCGCCTGCCAACACTTTCAACACCGCAACGTTGCTGTTGGCTTTTACCGCGAAACACACCAGTGGTTTTAATGCCGAAACCGATTGTGAAAACACCTGCGCGTGGCGTTGCAAGGTGGCGGTGGAATAACAATAAAACGGCGTGCCCACCGCGCGCGCGATGGATTCGAGCGAGACATTTTCAGCATGCAGCATGCCGTCGCGATACGCAAAATGGTCCATCAGGGGGCGGGTGCTGTGGCAGGTTTGGGGGATTCGGGGAGGGCTTCTACTTCCGCCTTCTGGCGCTGCAGTTTTTCGATGCGGCGGCGTTCAGCTTCTTCGTAGGCCGGGATGTCTTTGGGTTTCACCAGCGGACGGCGCACGCCGCAGCTACTGAGCACAAGAGCGGCACAGAATAGCAGCAACACGCGACTCATTTCCACGCCTTACGTGCCGCAATAATTGCGGTTTTTACCTGGGTAGGGGCGGTGCCGCCGAAGCTGACGCGACGGGCCAGGCAGGCATCAAGGTCGATGGCACGAAACACCCCATCGGTAATTTTGGGGTGAATCTTCTGCATGTCCTTGAGAGGCAAGTCCTCAAGCGTGCAGCCGCGATCTTCGGCCAGTTTCACCAGTTTGCCGGTGAGCTGGTGCGCTTCGCGAAACGGCACATGGGCGTGCACGACCAACCAGTCGGCAAGATCGGTCGCGTTTAAAAATCCCTTGGCGCAAGCGGCGCGCATGGCGGGTTTTTGCGGTTGCATGTCGGCGACCATGCCGGTCATGGCGCTAGCACATAGCTGCAATTCGTCGGCGGCGAAAAAGAATGGGCGTTTGTCTTCCTGCATGTCCTTGTTGTAGGCGAGCGGCAGGGATTTTAGTGTGGTGAGCAGTGCGACCAACGCACCCACAATGCCACCGGTTTTTCCGCGCACCAGTTCGGCCGCGTCGGGGTTACGTTTTTGCGGCATGATGGACGAGCCGCTGGTGAAGGCTTCACTCAGTTTCACAAACCCCACGAGCGGCGACGCCCAAAACACAATTTCCTCGGCAAGGCGCGACAAATGCACCGCGCAAATGGCGAAGGCAGAAAGGAGCTCAAGCACATAATCGCGGTCGGACACGGCATCGAGTGAATTGCGCATGGGGCCCGAAAACCCGAGCGCTTTTGCGGTCATGCTGCGGTCGATGGGGTAAGTGGTGCCTGCAAGTGCGGCCGCGCCAAGCGGGGATTCGTTGAGGCGGGAAGTGGCATCCTTCAGCCGCGCGCGGTCGCGGGCGAACATTTCGCCGTAGGCCATGAGGTGATGGGCGAAACTGATAGGCTGTGCGGGCTGCAAGTGGGTGAGGCCCGGCATGAGGGTGGCGATATTTGCCTCGGCCTGCGTGAGAAGTGCGGCTTGTAATTGCTGCAGCGCCGCGTCAATTTGCTGCGCAGCATTTTTGGCATAAAGCCGCAGCGATGTCGCGACCTGATCGTTGCGCGAACGGGCGGTATGCAGCTTGCCCGCCACGTCGCCCACCAGTTCGGCCAGGCGCGCCTCGATGTTCATGTGAATGTCTTCGAGCGCATGGCTGAACACGAACTTACCGGCCGTAATTTCCGTTTCGATTTGCTGCAAGCCTTTAGTCAGTTTGGCGGCTTCGATTTTGGTGATGATCCCCGTGGCGCCCAGCATGGTGGCGTGGGCGATGGAACCTTCGATGTCCTGACGGTAGATTCGCTGGTCGATGTCGATGCTGGGATTGATCGCGGCGAAGGCGTCGGCCGGGCCGTGGGCGTAATGCCCGCCCCACATGGTGTTCGCTGCCGGTTTTTTGCTCATGCTTAGCTTATAGGCGGATTGAGAGTGCGGCGCAAGGTGTGAGTCGGCACGCCCTCACCCGAAAAACCTCAAATGGGTTTTTCGACCTCTCCCTAGGGAGAGGTTTCTCCTGCCTCATCGTTTGTAAGCAAACATTACCACTGCGCTACCTCTCCCTTGGGAGAGGTCGAAATTCTCTTGGGAATTTCGGGTGAGGGCGTACGGTGGGCTGAGACAATTACAACCCAAACCCCGCTAGCACATACGTCGGCTTCACGCCCGCCGCGGCGCAGATTTCGCGGGCTTCGGCTTCGCCAATTCCGGGCCCGTAGCGGCTTTTCAGCACGTCGCTCACCACCAGCAAACAGTCGAACCCGGCGTCGTTTGCGCCCTTGATGTCGGTCGCCGGGTTGTCGCCCACGCACAGCACGCGGCTGTTGCCGAGGATAAGTTTGCACACTTCGTAGACTTCGCGGAACGGTTTGCCGATATAGGCGACGCGGCCGCCCAGCCTAGTATATTCCGCCGCCACCATGCCAGCGCAGGGCCAGTGGGTGCCGTCCTGCTTCACCACTTCCATGTCGGGATTTACGCAGAGCATTGGCAGGGGCAGGAGTTGCGCGAGCAGCGGGATAATTTCGTCATGCGGCTGGAAATCGACTTCGTAGCCGGTGCAGAGGATGAACTCCGCCGCCTGCGGCTCGCTGACTTTGGAGAAGTGCGGCAAATCGTCGAGGATTCCCTCGTCCTTGCTGGGGCCGAGGTAATAGTAGGGTTTGGGCGCGGGGTCGCGCGCTAGCAAGTCGTGTGCGACTTGGCCACTGGTGATGATATCAAGGTAATGCGCGCGCGGAATGTTTAGGCGGTCGAGGTTTTCGCGCGCCTTGGACGCGAGGCGCGGCGCGTTACTGAGAAACAGCACCGGCTTGTTGAGCTGATGCAGCAGCGCCAGCGTTTCCGCCACGCCGGGATACAGCGTGGAACCATCATGAATCACGCCCCACAGATCGACGATGAGGGCGTCGTAGTTAGTGATGATTTCTTCAAGATTAAGGGTCATATCAATCTTCATGGAATTGTCATAAATAGAAAAGTAAAACACGCTATAATTACCAGAAGAAATTGCTAATTAAGAGGTTAATTATGTCAGAGTGCAAACAGCCACCCCAAGAAGCAGCAGAACCAATGCTTTTGAGTGATGACGCCTACGCGGGTTTGTATTCGCTGCATGAAGCCCTTGATAAACTAGGGGTGTGGATGGAAGCAGAGAGATTTTCAGGTGGAATGGCTACGCTTAAGCAAGGTGGAAAAACCATTTTACCGAGTGGGTATCTTATACGAATGAATTTGGAATCTAAAGAGAAAGCTACTGGATGGATGGCACAATTAGAGCCTAAATGGAAAGAACTATCAGAACAGCGCTCTAAGCGCAGCTTATATGCCTCGCGCAACTCTGCTGAATATCGTGCGTTAAATAATTTGAGCTACGAATTTGACATACTAAGTCCTGATATTGTCGACACCAAAGATGGATTATGGATTGGTATTAATACACTCGAATATCTAATGAACGGTATCAAAGGAACTGACTTGAATCGCTATCCTTATGGGTTAGCAGAAGGTATAGCTGAACTAGTTGTAAATCATTCTAAAGAAAAGGGTGGGCGTGGTTAAGCTGCTACCTTTTCTCGCCCTAGCGCCGCATCAATCAACCCAATCGTTCCCTCGGCTCCAAACAGAGCGACGAAGCTGCCCATGCGGGGGCCTTGGGACGCGCCGAGCAGGGTTTCGTACATGCCCTTGAACCATTCGCGCATGGTCTCTTTCGAGTAATATTTCATGCCGATATCATAAATGCGGGTTTGGATTTCCTCGGGCGTGGTCGCTTGCGCTCGCTCCCCCCTTGCGGGGGAGCCAAAACCTTCTTGGAGGTTTTGGTGGGGGGAATCTTGCGGAGGCTGTCCCCCCACCAAATCGCTTGAACGGCGATTTGACTCCCCCGCAAGGGGGGAGTGGGTGTTTGTGGAACCGCTCGCCCCAATCTCTAGCAAATACTGCCGCAATTCGCCCAGCGCCTGACGCTCCACCTCATTCGGTGCCCGGAATTTTTTGGTGGGTTTTACGAAATCGTGGTAGTAGCGCACCGCGTAGCCGCACAATTTGTCGAGCATGGGCGAATTCTCGGGCGTGGCGTTCGGCAATTCACGTTTCAGGAATCCCCACAGTACCGATTTATCCTCGGCATTACAGGCCGACACGAGGTTGAGCAACAGGCTGAAGCGGAACGGGCTTTCGGGCTTGGGAACGTTGCCCGCGTGGATGTGCCAGACGGGGTTTTCAAGAAGAGAGGATTCGGCATTCGGCATTCGGGATTCAGGGGAAGAATCTTTCCCCGAATCCTGAATCCTGAATCCTGAATCCTTTGTCTGCCAGTATTTCTCCAGATGCGTCAAATAATCATCCACCTGCTGGGGAATCACGTCGAAATGCAGTTTTTTGGCGCGGCGGGGGTTGGTGAACATGTACAACGCCAGCGATTCGGCGGGGGCGTAGGTGAGCCATTGGTCGATGGTGATGCCGTTGCCTTTCGACTTCGAAATTTTCTGGCCTTTTTCGTCGAGGAACAGCTCGAACATCATGTGCGCAGGCTTGGTGCCGCCGGCGATTTCGCAAATCGCATCATACAGCGGTTCGCTGGCGAGGTGGTCCTTGCCGTACATTTCGTAATCGACGTCGAGGGCCGCCCAGCGCATGCCGAAATCGGGCTTCCATTGCAGTTTGCAATGCCCGCCGGTCACCGGAATTTCGTGCTCCGAGCCGTCTTCCTCAACATAAGTGATGGTGCCTTTCGCCACATCGCGCGCTACTACTTTGGCCAGCAGCACTTTGCCCGACACCGGAGAAATCGGCAAAAACGGCGAGTAGGTTTCGGCCCGCTCGTCGCCAAGCGTCGGCAACATCACTTGCTGCACTTTGTCATAATTGGCGAGCACATTAAGCAACGCGGTATCAAACTCGCCCGCCTGATAGCACGCGGTCGACGATTTGAATTCATACTGAAACCCGAACGTGTCGAGGAAGGCGCGCAGCCGGGCGTTCATGTGGTGGCCGAAGCTTTCGTGGGTGCCGAATGGGTCGGGAACCGAAGTGAGGGGCTTGCCGAGGTTAGCGGCGATCATCTCGGCATTGGGCAGATTGTCGGGCACTTTGCGCAGGCCGTCCATGTCGTCGGAGAAGCAAATCAGGCGGGTTTTGTATTTGCCTTGCGTCAGCACTTCAAACGCGTGGCGCACCATGGACGTGCGCGCCACCTCGCCAAATGTGCCGATATGCGGCAGGCCCGAGGGGCCATAGCCGGTTTCGAACACGACGGTGCCAGAATGGTTCGCCATCCCTTCAATGCGGGTGAGCAGGGCTTGCGCCTGTTCGAACGGCCAGGCTTTGGCGGTGAGGGCGGGGTGCGTCATGCAGGTTATCCTTGGAAATGAGGCTTACGGCATAGCGCGACGGCCTGATAATGCAAAAGAAAAAGCATAAAAGTAGTGGTCGCAAAGCACGAAAAACGTCAAGTCACCCACCGCAAACATTCATAAAACTGTCATACTTCAGACGGGCTGAACTGCTAAAAGTGGCCTCAGTTATTTACTCAGGAGCAAGCCATGACACGCAAAAAAACCGCGCATTCCGATGAGATTCCGCCAAGTGCTTTCCGTGAACCCGCCCATTTCCAGACGGCGAACCCCGCAGATGAAGAAATTGCGAATATCATCAAGTATTATTTGCATGCCAAGAGCTGTAATGTCAGGGAATTGGCTGAAAATATCGATAATTTTGGCGATAACGAGGAGCTGGTAAAAATTCCTGGAGATGAGGAATTCACGCTTCCTAGCGCACACGCAAACATGCTGTTTCTCTCGGGCAATGATATCGAGAAAGCCAAAAAAATACTTGGCATCGCGCAAGAGGGCGATCTCTATGAGCCTTCGCTCGGGCTGCAATCGGAAATAATTCCGGGCAGGTTTCATCAGGCGGGGTCGTGGGAACCGCGGCCGAGAGACATTGCGTTGCTGCAAGTGGACATTACACATGGGCCGGCACTTGAAAAAGCGCTCGATACCATTTTGCGCGACAAAGAGTTTTGGAATTTTGTGAGCGGCAAAGGGTACACACGTACCCTTCTAAGTCTGAATAATAACTTTCTCGAACAAGGGGTAAGGACGCGGCCTATTTTTCATCCCCTTAACGGTAACGCATTATATTTCTATGATGAAACGCACCCGGAATTAACGATGGAAGGCGTGGGCGAGGACCACGAGGCTGTTCAAAAATGGTCTGCATGGATGGATGACCAAAGAGTAGAATATCTAGGTAAGGAACTCTTGAAAAGAAACCTCCCTTCCAGACAAAGCGAAATTTGGGCTCATATCCAGGAGATGGATTTGACCGACCCGGTGACTGCATGGCTCGCGCAGAATGACCCGAAAGCGCAGCGCCCTGAGACGGCGCCCGACCCGAAGGCACTCGCCGAAGCGATTCACGCCGGTAATATCGCCAAGCGCAGTGCCCAAGCACATGGCGCAGTGCATGAAAAACGGGTGCGCGATGCAATGGCAGAAGCCGAATTTATGGGGCCGCGTCGACCAATCGATCACGCGGAGCGGGCAACGGATGATGCGGAGCGTGCGGCATAGTTTCATACGCTAACCCGTCGGTTTTGCAGGATTCCTCGAGAAATCAGGCCTTAAAAACCGCTTGCGGGGTGGGCGTGATTCGCTTAGACACAAGCGTTATCAACCACATCTGGGCACTGCCCGGGCCCCGAGGTTTTTCGTGACGCATCGCCGTTTTGCACTTCTGTTCGCCCTCAGCACCCTGTTGGCAAGCCCGGTTTGGGCGGCATCGGTGACCTATTTGCAGTTCGGTTCGTTCGAAACCCGGGCCGAAGCTGAAACGCGGCTGAACCTGGTGAAACAGAAAAATGCGGCGGTCATTGGCACGATGGACGTGACCATTCGCGAAGTGAAACTGCCGCCGGATAATTTAACCGTCTACCGCACGCAGGCGGGGCCGGTGGCCAGCAAAGCCACGGCGCAGTCCATCTGCTCGCAGCTCGCGGCGCAAGGCGACGAATGTTACGTGGTGCAAACGGCCATGATTGATACACCGCCGTCAGTGGCGAGCGCGGCCAACGCCGTTGCTGCCGCTTCGGCGGTGCCCGGGCAGGCGGTGGCCAAGGCGAACGATGTGGCCACGGGCGCGCGTGACACATTGGCCAATACCCCCAATGCGTCGGCGAGCCTGAATGCCGATCTGGCGCAGCCGTTCAGCGCGCAGGCCAGTGCGCGCGATCCGCGCAGTGTGGCCGCGCTGGCAAGCGTCAGCCCCACCTCCGCGACGCTGGCGCCCGCTGCACCTGCCGTAAATGATGCCGCCTCGGCCGGGCAACCTTCGTTGGCTCCGCTCACGGAGTCGAGCAGCAACGCGGCGGCTACCTTGCCGCCTGCACCTGCGAACTCGCCTGAGTTGCAGGCCGCGCTCGACCGCGCTGTGGCGAACGAAGCGCAGGTGAATGCGTCGGTGGTGCCACCGCAAACGGCGGCTCCGCGCTCGTTCTGGTCGCGATTGAACCCCTTCAACAGCGCGACACCCACGCCCGCAGCCCCGGCCGCACCGCCAGCCAATGTGGCGGCACTCGCGCCACCGGTGATTCCGGTAAGCACGACACCCGTGGCTGCACCTGCCGAAACACCTGCATTTGCGGTTCCGCTTGCGCCGTTGCAACCAGCAGGAGGGGCTGTGCCTGCGGGCGCGCCGGTAGCGGCCAGTGTCGCGCTTCCGCCGCTTAGTGCACAAACACCTGCAGGTGTCCCGTCGCCGGTGCTGGCCGCGGCACCTGAACCGCAGCCACAGCCGCAGCCGCAGCCTGTGGTGCTGGCGCAAGCACCGCTTAGCACGCCGTCGCTGCAACTACCGCCACCCCCTGCGCCACTAAAAGGCTTCAATGCCGCCCCCACGGCACCGCTGATGCCAGAGCCCACCGGCAGCATCGTGGCGCGGCCAATACCCGCGGGCCCGCAAAGCTTTGGCGCTGCACCGGGGAGTGTAAAAGTAGAAGAGGCACAGCGCGTGCCGCTGACGCAAAATGCACTGCCGCCGGTCAGCACCTTGCCCGCGCAAACTGTGCCCGTGCTGCCGCTTTCGCCGAGTGCGACGCTGGGGCAAAAAACCTTCTGGGCGCAAATGGGCCCGTTCGCCGATACGCAGGAAGCGCTCGCCTTCTGGGATCAATACCGCCTGATGCACCCGGATTTCCCGGTGGTGCGGGTACGGGTGACGGCGTCGCTGCTGGCCCAAGAACGCGGCAGCACCAGCCAATGGCTGCGCGTGGGTCCGTTTGCGCGCGAAGGATTTATTTCGTCACTTTGCAGCAGTTTGGTTGATGCGGAAGGCGAGAAGCTGCGCGAGGATTTGAAGTGCGGGCGCGTCACCGATCTGGGTGTTGCCAGTTCCGGCACGCGTGTGCCCGGCTACTTACCCGGCTCGCGCTACAGCCGCTAACGCGCGGTTCGCCAGTTATCGTGTTTCCAAATAAAAATGAGACATTTTTATTTGGGGTCACGCTCGCTTCGCGGCGGAATTCCTGCTTCGCAGTCATTCATAGTCGTCCCAATTAAAATTGGAACGACTCTATCCACATCGAAATAATATCTAGATCGTTTGTCGTCAGTTTGGCATCAGCTTGCCAGGCTATAGCTCATCGGGCCAATTCATTTAACCCAAAGGAGACTACCATGGCATTTCGTAAACTGATCCTCGCTTCCGCTGCTGTTGCCCTCGTTGCTAGCTCGGCATTCGCCGCTGACGTTGCTGCAACCACCAGCACCGAAACCACCACCACCACCGATGCTGCTCCGACAAAAGAACACAAAGAGCACAAAGAACACAAAGGCCACAAAGACCACAAAGGTCACAAAGAACATAAAGGCCACAAAGAGCACAAAGAAGAAGCTGCGAAGTAGTTTCTGGTCCTGTATGCTTTGCATACAGGATTAAAAGAAGCCCACCCTATTGCAGGGTGGGCTTTTTTGTTCCTGCTGCTATGAGAACATCATGCGATTGTTGCTGGTAGAAGATGACGACATGCTGGGCGCGACGTTGCGCCACGCGCTGGAGCGGCATGCCTACGGCGTGGACTGGGTGCAGGACGGTGAGTCGGCGGTGATGGCGCTTACCGATTCGGACTATCGCGCAGTGGTGCTCGACATCAACTTGCCGAAACTGTCGGGGCTTGAGGTGCTGAAATCCATCCGCGCGAAAAAGAACCGGGTGCCAGTGCTACTCCTCACCGCGCGCGACACGGGGGCGCAAAAAGTCGAAGGGCTCGATAGCGGCGCCGAT
This sequence comes from Rickettsiales bacterium, assembly GCA_046154225.1. Lineage (GTDB taxonomy): Bacteria > Pseudomonadota > Alphaproteobacteria > Rickettsiales > UBA3002 > QFOX01. The sequence continues at coordinate 8,812 of JBJXEM010000014.1, read as the reverse complement.
GATTATTTGGTAAAGCCCTTCGACCTCGACGAGTTGCTGGCCCGCATCCGCGCCCTCGTCCGCCGCAGTGAAGGGCGAACCGAACTCATGCTGCGCAGCGGTGGCGTGGAGCTGGAGCCCGCAGCCTCCATCGTGCGCAATAACGGCCAGTTCGTCACCACCACCGCCAAAGAATTCCGCACCCTGAAATTATTGATGGAACGCGCCGGAAAATTCGTTACCAAAAGCGACATCGAATACGTGCTTTACAGCGCCGACGACGCGGCCGAGAGCAACACCGTTGAAGTGACAATTTATAACCTGCGCAAAAAACTGGGCGCGGGGTTTATCACCACCGTGCGCGGCGTTGGCTACAAGGTCACGGCATGAGAAGCACGAACCTCACCCGCCAGTTATTTCTGCGCATTGCGCCCACGGTTCTGGCGGCGATTCTGGTCGTTGGCGTGCTTGCCTATCGCAGCGCCACCAACCAGATCAACCACGTATACGACGCACAATTAATCTCGAGTGCCAACATGCTGTGGCTGGTGGTGGAAGACGATTTGCGTGATAGTGATCGGCGTGGGTTTCGCAAAATCCGCAAAATCGATTTGAACGTCAGCAATCAGAAAGCGCTGAATCGTTTTGCCAGCGATTACGTCGATAGCCGCATGTTCCGGGTGCATCGCGCGGGGCGGCTGGTGATGCTGACCGACAAAGCGCCGGGGCCGGAAGTGTCGCAGCAAAAGCCGGGTTTCACCAATATCGAGGCCGGCGGCGAGCGCTGGCGTATTTACAACCTGCCTATTCCCGGCACGCTGATTGCCGTCGAGGCAGGCGAAAAAATCGCCCTGCGCCAGTCGCTCGTGGCCAATATCCTCATCGATTTGGCGTTGCCGCTGCTGCTGCTGGTGCCCGTAATTGCGGCACTCATTTGGTACGGCATTGGTGCCGGGCTGAATACGCTGCGCTCGCTGATCGAACAAATTCAGTTGCGCTCGGCCGATGATTTATCGCACCTCACGCTCGATGATGTACCGCAGGATTTGAAGCCGCTCGGCAGCTCCATTAACCAGTTGCTCACCACCATCGCGCATTCCTTCACCGCCGAAAAACGCTTCACCGAACATGCGGCGCATCATTTGCGCACGCCGCTGGCCACGTTAAAACTGCAAGTGCAACTGCTCGAGCAGGCGCGTGATGCGAAGGAGCGTAAACTGCTACTGAGCAACCTGCTCACCAGCATCGAGCGGGCATCTCAGCTGGTGGGCCAGTTACTTACCAGCGCCCGCGTCAGCCACCAAAAAATCACTCGCACGGCGTTGTCACTGCCCACCATTACTACGAACGTGCTGGGCGAGCTGGCACCACTCATTCGCGAAAAAAACCTCACCGTATCGCTCGACGCGCCCGATGATGCAACCATCATGGGCGACGAAACTTTGCTGCGGCTGATGGTGTATAACCTGATCGAGAATGCAGTGAAATACACGCCCGAGCGTGGCCGCGTGACGGTGAGTATCACCACGCAAGGCGCTCAGCATTGCTGGGTGATTCGCGACAGCGGCCCCGGCATTCCCGAGGCCGAACGCGCGCTGGTGTTCGAGCGGTTCTACCGCGTCGGCACGCCCAAAGCCGTGGGCACGGGGCTTGGCCTTGCCATCGTCGCCGAAATTGTGACCCGTCTGGCGGGCCAGATTACGCTGCGAACGCCCGAGTCGGGGGTTGGGCTTGAGGTGGAAATTTTACTACCCATCGCAGCCTAAGCTGCTACATCAGCCTCATGGAAATCGCCTTTCTCAAAACCGCATTCGTCACCTTGTTCGTAGCCGTCGATCCGCCGGGACTTGCGGCCATTTACCTGGGCCTCACCGCGAGCATGACGGCGCAAGCACGCGCCCGCACAGCGCGCCGCTCCGTGGTGATTGCGTTCATTATTTTACTCGCGGCGGCGCTCGGTGGCGAACCGCTCCTCAACTCACTCGGCATCGGCATTCCGGCGTTTCGTATCGCGGGTGGGTTGCTGCTGTTTTACATCGCGGCTGAAATGGTGTTCGAAAAGCGCGAGGAGCGCAAAAGCAACTCGGCCGGCGAAGCCGTCGCGCACGATCCGGGCCATGACATCGCCGCATTCCCCCTCGCCATTCCGCTGATGGCCGGGCCCGGCGCCATCACGGCCACCATTTTGCAGGCGAGTGCCGTGCAGGGCAATGTGGGTAACATGGCGGCGCTTATTGGCATCATCGCCCTTGTGATCGGCAGTTGCTATGGCGTGTTTGTGATTGCGGGCCGGGTCGATAAGTTCCTGGGCGTGACGGGCCGCATGGTGCTGTCACGCTTGCTGGGCGTGCTGCTCGCCGCCATGGCCGTGCAGATCGTGGGCGACGGGGTGTTGGCTTTCGGCCAATAAAAACAATGCTCTAGCGTTTTTCGGCCCCAATAAATTCATCAAATCGTCATAATTCTCATGTCACGGATGCGCTATGCTGGGGGCTTCATGAGGTAGTGTTCGTTGAACCCAAAAACTACAGCAATGCCATCACCTGCGGACGCCGATAAAACCGGCCACGTCGTGACGGCGGGCGAAAAGCGCTTCGACCTGCGCACCTATTGGGGTGTGGGTTATGTGGTGAATGCGCTGCTCAGCGTGGCGGCGGTGGTGTGGGTCGAGCGCAGCCATGGCGGCCAGAAATTCATCGAAAATGCGGGTACATGGTTTAAGGGCAACCTTCAATGGACGCGGCTTAGCGCCGAAACACTGCAAAGTTTGGCGAAACGCACCTTCTACCTTGCCGGAGGCTTTGCAGTCATGGCCCCGATGAAGTGGCTCGAGGACAACAAGGTTGAAAAAGTCAAAAAATATAACCGCGAAATTTACGGCGATGCCGCCAACACCGATCCCGTCATTGTCCAATCCGAGCACGAGCTGGAGCAAGCACCCAAGCAAGGCTGGAAATCATTCCTCAGTGCGCGGGCCTTGGCACTGGTGCCCTTTTACGCGACGATTGGCCTGCTATGGGAAAAGAAAAGTCCACTCGCGAACTTGACCCAAGGTAAAGTGTATATGGAGCGGCCAATTGCCATCGTGTCGCGATGGATAGGCAAGGGTGCGGCTTTTGTTACCGGAAATAAAACGGTGACCACGCAAATCAATGACGTGTGGAAAAAATTCCCGGGTATCATTAAGGAGGGGGCAGGGGGAACGCTTCGCGACCCGCTGCACTCCGCGCTGCCAAGCTACTTCATTAGCGAAGCCATCACTTCGGCGATGGTAGCGTGGGGTGTGTATGCGCTCACCCGTGTGACCGGACCGTTTTTCGGCAAAAATAAAGCCGCTTCACTACAGCAGGCGGGTGCGGCTGAACCGGCACTGGCGCTGGTGAAACCCACGCTGGATAAGCAGGGCGACCACGCCGCGCGCGATGCAGGGACAAGCCCTTCCACGCGCATTGCTGCGCACGACGTCGCACATATCGCGCCGGATAAAGCGATGGAAGTCGTCGCTAGATAACGCCCAGTTCGCGGCCGACTTTTTCAAATTTCGTGAGGGCAAAATCGATCTGTTCGTCGGTGAGTGTTGCGCACATCTGCACACGCAGGCGGGCGGCTCCCTCGGGCACCACGGGGTAGCCAAAGCCGGTCACGAAAATGCCTTCACGCAGCATGGCTTCGCTCATTTTAATCGCGAACGCGGTTTCCCCCACGATGATGGGCACGATGGCCGATTCGCCGTCGTGCGGTTTGAAACCACGGGCTTTCAGCCCCTCACGCATGCGGGCCGTAATGGCGTGCAGGCGCGCCACGCGCTGCGGCTCCCGCTCCAGCACTTCAATCGCTTTCATAGCGCTGGCGGCGATGGTGGCGGGCAGGGCGTTTGAAAATAATTGCGGGCGCGAGACTTGATTGAGGTAATCGATGAGCGCGCGGCTGCCTGCCACGTAACCGCCCGCAGCACCCCCGAGTGCTTTGCCAAGCGTGCCGGTCACGATGTCGATTTCATGTTCGAGCCCAAAATGTTCCGCCGTGCCGCGCCCGTGCGGGCCCATCACACCCACGCCGTGCGAATCGTCGAGGATGATGACGGCGTTATATTTACGGGCGAGGGCCACGATTTCTGGCAGGTTCGCAATGTCGCCTTCCATGCTGAATACGCCGTCGGTCACGATGAAAATGCGCCGCGCCGTTTGCGATGCTTTCAGTTTTTCTTCCAAAATCGTCATGTCCGAATGCGGGTAAATATGCCGCGTGGCTTTACTCATGCGGCAGCCATCAATGAGCGAAGCATGGTTTAGACTGTCGGAAATCAATACGTCGTCGGCACCAGCAATCGCGGGCATAAGGCCGGTGTTGGCCGCCCAGCACGACACGTAAGTGAGCGCTGCTTCGCGCCGATGCAGCTTTGCAAGCGCCGCTTCGATTTCATCGTGAATGGTAAAAGTGCCGCAAATAAAACGCACCGAAGCGGTGCCTGCGCCGAATTCCTTCAACGCGTCGATGCCTGCCTGCACCACTTCCGCGTGATTGGCGAGGCCGAGGTAATTGTTCGACGACATGACCAGCGTTTCACCGCGTTCGGCGAGCGTCACTTCCGTGTCCATCGGGCTGGAAAGATGGCGGAATGTTTTCAGCGTGCCTGCCGCTTTCATGGCAGCAAGGTCGGCGGCGATTTGGTCGTTGAAGGGGCTCATGGGTAATCTCCGTCATTGCGAGCGATAGCGAAGCAATCCAGCGCACAAAATGCAAGCAATAACTGGATTGCCACGTCGCCTGCGGCTCCTCGCAATGACGACAATGCTATTCCGCCCAGTCCAGAATCACCTTACCCGACTGGCCCGAGCGCATGACGTCGAAGCCTTTCTGGAAATCGGTGTAATGGAAGCGGTGGGTGATGACGGGCGCGATATCCATGCCAGACTCAATAAGTGCGGTGAGTTTGTACCAGGTCTCGAACATTTGGCGGCCGTAAATGCCTTTGATGGTGAGTCCCTTGAACACGACCTGGTCCCAGTCGATGCCGGTGGCGGCAGGCTGAATGCCTAGCATGGCGATTTTGCCGCCATTGGCCATCACATCGAGCATCATTTCAAGCCCTTTCGGGTTGCCCGACATTTCGAGCCCCACGTCGAAACCTTCGCTCATACCGAGGTTTTTCATCACGTCGCGGATGTTTTGGTTAGCCACGTTGACGGTCGCGGTCGCGCCCATGGAGGCGGCAAGGCTCAGGCGATAGTCGTTGATGTCGGTAATCACCACATGGCGTGCACCGCAGGCCTTCGCCATTTTCACGGCCATCACGCCGATGGGGCCGGCGCCGGTGATGAGCACATCCTCGCCCACGAGGTCATAGGTGAGGGCGGTGTGGGCGGCGTTGCCGAGCGGGTCGAAAATCGCGAATTGCTCGAGCGGAATGCTTTCAGCGCAGGGCCATACATTCACCGCAGGCACTACCACGAATTCGGCGAATGCCCCGTCGCGATTGACGCCGACGCCCTGCGTATTGGGGCATAAATGCCTGCGGCCCGCGAGGCAATTGCGGCAATGGCCGCACACAATATGCCCTTCGGCGCTGACGAGGTCGCCCACCGCATGGCCCGAAACATTGCTACCCACTTGGCAGATGCGCCCGACGAATTCATGGCCCGCAACGGTGGGGACCTTGATGGTTTTTTTGGCCCATTCGTCCCAGTTATAAATATGCACGTCGGTGCCACAGATGCCGGTTTTCAGCACGCGGATTTTGACGTCGTTGACGCCGCATTCGGGCTCGGGAACCTCGGTGAGCCAGATGCCTTCGGCGGATTTTGACTTTACAAGCGCTTTCATGCCGCAGGCTTTAGCCGATTCCGGTGGCGCTGACAACTGCCGTGCGCGCGGCGCTTGTTAAATTTTGGCAATCCCATATATTCGCGCCCAACCCCGGCTCATGAGGCGTCATGCGTAGCGAAAACATCGAATTCACCGGCTCGCAGGGCGACACGCTCTCGGCCCGGCTTGATTTGCCCGACGGCGCACCGAACGCGTACGGCCTGTTCGCGCATTGCTTCACCTGCACCAAGGATATTCTGGCCGCCACCCATATCTGCAGCGAGCTCACGCGCCACGGGCTTGCGGTGCTGCGCTTCGATTTCACTGGCCTCGGCAACAGCGAAGGCGAATTCTCGAACACCAACTTTTCGTCAAACATCGCCGATTTGAAAGCGGCGGCTGATTGGCTGCGAGTGAACCTTCAGGCACCGGCAGTGCTGATTGGGCATTCGCTTGGTGGCGCGGCGGTGCTGGCGGCGGCGGGCAGCATTCCTGAAGTGAAAGCAGTGGCCACCATTAACGCCCCGGCCGACCCGGCGCATGTGACCCATAATTTCGGCGCGGCGTGCGAGCTGATCGAGGAAACGGGTGAAGCCGATGTGATGTTAGCCGGACGGCCCTTTAAAATCAAAAAGCAGTTCTTGGACGACATCGAAAGCCACCGCCTCGACGGGATGATCGCTGATTTGGACCGGGCGCTGATTATTTTTCACGCGCCGCAGGACGAAGTAGTGGGCATCGAAAACGCCGCCAAAATTTTCGCCGCCGCCAAACACCCCAAAAGCTTCATTTCACTCGAAGACGCCGACCATTTGCTACGCCGCAGCGCCGACGCGCGTTATGTGGCACAAGTGCTGGCGGCATGGGTGAGTCGGTATCTGTAGGCACCTTATTTAGCTACAAAATTCAATCTAGAGTAGCATATCAGCTATTAGATGATTCCACAGTCCTGTAGATGGACTACCCGACAGTAAATCATCAATATATTGTATTATATCGATAATGTTATTGCATACACAACGGGTTAAACTAAGGCAGCAGATGCAACCTTAGGTATATTTGCCCTTGACTATATTACCCTAGGTTGTAGGTCATGACTAAACCTAGGGTTGAGATTGTCATGAACAGATCTGTCGCGATTCATCATCACGAAAGCGCATCGCCCCCGCCGGCGCAGAATCTATCGGCCGATGAGCAACGGATAGTGGAAGTGGCGCATGCCCTGTACACCCGGCTGCCACTGCAGGGGGCGTGCTACCAGTATAGTTTTTTTCTGCACTACTACCTAAAGAAGCGCTACGGCATTCAAGGAAGCGTTGAGGTTGGCTTTATCCGTAATGCGATTAACGGCTGTTATGCTTCGCACGCGTGGTATGTTTATCGCGGACAGATTACCGATCTGGCCGTGTCACGCCCCTACAACCCCGAACATAACGCCCCGGGCGCACTTATTATGCTGGGGCAAATCATTACCCCAGGCGCGCTGTGGCATTACCATCCCGAAAAGGCGCCGGAAGCCGTGCGGGCCCTACGCAACCTGCTCGAAATCCCGTCCGACGATCCGAACGATATCGTCTCCTATGCAAAACATATTCATATCAAAACGTCGAATGCGGCGAAATCCATGATAGGAATTCGCGCTTACCTCGACGAAGCGCCACGCGGCATGACCTACCGCGACCTCGTAACGCTGGTTGAACAGGTACCAACCGCAGCTCCTATTGCCGCGCCAAATACGCTCAGCTATCTCTTGTCGTCTAATGTCGTTTAGAAATGATTCTCAACCATCAGTTCCGACTTTTCGATAAAGCCGTTTTTCGGGCCCGCCGGTTGTGTGGCTTTGCCGATAGCCAGCATCATGCCGATGGCGTGATCGCCCGGTAGCTTCACCAGTTTCGCTACCGCGTCGAAATCAAAGCCGACCATAGGGCTTGAATCGTAGCCCATGGCTTTGGCTGCCAGCATCAGTGTTTGCGCAAAAAACCCAATCGAACGCATCGCTTCGTCGCGCTGCAGTTGCTCTTTGCCTTCGTAAAACGGCGTGATCCACGGCACCAGAATGTCCTGCACTTGCTTGGGGGCATTGCGCCAGTAACGCGCCGGGTTTTTCTGCCACGCTTTCACATCCGCCGCGATCACAAACAGCAGCGACGCGTCCGTCACCTGCGCTTGGTCGGTCGCAGCCGCGCGGATTTGCAGGCGCAGCGCTGGGTCGGTCACATTCACCACCCGCCAATGCTGGATGTTGAACGAGCTCGGTGTTTGCATCGCGAGGTCGATGAGCTGGTCGAGCTCGGCGGCGGTGAAACGATGGCTGGCATCGTAGTGGCGGACGGAGCGGCGGCCACGAATGGCATCAACGGTGCTGAGCATAAAGAACCCCTATTTGCGTGTGAAAAACCGATTGAAAAACGCTACTGAATGTTGCCTAGGAAATCCATTTTACCAATCGCGACGCCGTTATGGCGCAAAATGGCGTAGGCGATGGTTTCGTGGAAATAGAGGTTCGGCATCACGAATTTCAGCAGGTAATCCTGCGCGGTGAAGCTGAGGTCGTGCCCGCCCACTTTCAGCGAAACCTTGTTGCCCTCGGTGCCGTCAATTTGCGCGGGCTTGAAACTTTTGAGGTAGGCGATGGTGGTATCGATGCGTGCCTTCAGTTCGGCGAACGTTGTCTCCTTGTCGTCGATCCCCGGCGCTTCCACCCCCGCGATGCGCGCAATGCCACGGCGCACGATGTCGGACGCGATTTGTACCTGGCGCGACAGGGGCAGCATGTCAGGCGCCAACCGCGCATTCACCAGCACCGTCTGCTCGATTTTCTTCTCCTCACAAAACACGGCGGCTTTATCGAGCAATGCGCTGAGATTGGTGAAGCCGAGAATAAAGCCGGGGATGGAGGCCTGGTACATCGAGAGGGTCATGGAATGCTCCGTGGGTTTAAGTGAATGCCGATTGCTGATAGGCTCAAACAATATATTAGTAAAGTCTTCATATCGCTTGTTCAGAAACAATGGACTAATTGAAA
>JBJXEM010000013.1:0-103369 GCA_046154225.1 Rickettsiales bacterium | reverse complement strand
GGCGCGCCGGCATTACCGCCGGCGCGCTTTTTTATGCGCCGCCCTCTTGCATTCCGCCCAAAACCGCGTTAGCCATGCCGGCAAGTCAATGTAGGGGTGTAGCTCAGCTGGTAGAGCGACGGTCTCCAAAACCGTAGGCCGCAGGTTCGATCCCTGTCGCCCCTGCCATAAATTGTTGAATTATATAAAAAATATAGTGCAGCATTTTATTGGGGACTGAAAAATGGCCGCCATGGGCCAAATTTGGGCCAGTAGACATTTACTCGCGTTGCGGGTTAAAGGTGTGCGTGAAAAGCTAGACGCCGCCTTTACTTACAGCGTGCTCGCGCATTTCGGCGATACGGCGAAGGCTAAGGTGCGAGTCGACGACTCGTTTGTCTCCGACTCAACCAGCGTTTCCAGAATAGACTATCCATTGCGCTGAGGATTATTGAAACTTATATTGAATCTAAAATCAAGGAGTTAATAAACCCTTAATGAACTGATGCGCCGCCTCAAAGCGGCCTGGCAGCTTATTTAGATAGTTTCAGCTTCATCAGTGCTTTTCCGATGAGGGTGTAGACCCGTTGCAAGGTAGCCGTGTCGCCATAGGCGATATGAAACTTATGTGCATCATCAGTCGCGCAGGCATCGAATGCGTTGATGATTTCACCCCCTGCGTCGACGTCGTCTTTACTGACGTCGAACAGTACAGTGTAAACTTCAATTCCCTGCTCCTTCATCGTTTTACAAAGCCCGTTACCGCTGGAGTCGTGGAGGAAGTCGTTATCGGTCTTGTAGGAATAGACATAGTGGTTGGCAAAATTGCCGCTCGGCCAGTTGGTAAAGCAGCAACCCAAGTTTGCTGCATCGGTAAGCATGACGACGATTTTGTCGTTTTTCGGCGTGTGGAACGCCACTGGCTGCTCGCCACCGAAATTTGTATGGTAGTCGGGGTCAAGAAGCATAGCGGAAGCGAGGGCTCCAAGAGCCGGACGCACCATGAAAGGCCGCGAGAATTCCTTTTTGTCAGGCGTAAACAGCGAGTCGATTTTATCCAGCAGTGCTTGCTTGTCGCTGGCGTTGCGAATCCAAGTAAGCGGCACGATGGAGGGCAGTGGCACCCCGTTTTCAGCATCGGCCGTGTTGGTGAAATACGCCTCGCCATTAAAGCCCGCAGCCTTCTCGCCAGCGGTCAGAAAACTAGGCAAGTTCGTGGTATTCGGAATTTTGACCTTGTAGGAGAACGGCACAATCCCCACTTTGTAAACCGGATCGGTGACAAGGCCGTTATCAGCCGTGTAGCCCACACCGATGGACGCAATGTTTTTCAGCGCATCATGCATCATGCCCAACTTGGCGCAGGAAGTGTCGGTTTCGAAATCGACTCTTACCGAGCCGTCTTGCTGGCTGTTGCGTTTAACGTCGGTGCATGCGATTCCTGCCACATCGACCATGGCCACGATTTCACTGTGGCTGTCTTTGTCCCACGACACGGTGGCTTTACTGCTAATCGGAATCGAGGTGATGCCGATGATTTTACCAAAGCTGGTTTTGATCGTACCCTCCGCCACCCCCGTCCATTCCGTACGGTCAGCGTTGGCGCTAATCACAAAATTCGTTACCGTCATTTTATCGCCCACCAAGGGGTCACCAAAACGCTCGCTCGACGGGTGGAGATTCAGGTTGGCTTGAAAATATTGGGTGCCGTATGCCAACGGGTTTTCAGCATTCGAAGCGGCAGCGGCCAGAGTCGCCTCATCCAGGGCCTGGGTGAAGCGCGCTTTGCTGGTGGCATAATTCGACATCTCGGTCGAGAGCAGTACCGCACTTACCATCACGCCGAACGACACGGCCACGATGATAAGCACCCCCCCGTCGCGGACAGAGCAAAAAAGACGCGATAGTTTCAATAACCTAGTCATTATGGCGTCCCCTTTATTCATAATGCATTTCCATTTTGTGGAAGCCCTTGACATCGATGTCGTTAGCGAAGAAATCGCTGTCGCCCTCTACTTGCAGGTTATAGGTGCTCACTGGCTCGACCTTTGCAAAGCGCATGATATCTTTTACCGCCACTTCACCCTCGTGGGTGATGATTTTGTCGCCTACTTCCAGTTTGGTTTTAGCAAAACCCGGTTTATCGGCATAGGCAGTGGCGGCGGTGTCGCTAATCACCTTCCAACCCTCCGTGGTTTTAATTGGGTGGTCGCCGGTGATCATCGCACCCGAACTATTGATGCCATACAGCACCCGCAAGCCCGACTGGTAGGCATTCTTGGCCGTCACCTTATGCGGGCCATTGTAGCTTTGCACCACGTCGCCCACCTTAACCGCTTCCACGGGTTTGGTTTTGCCGCCGGCCAACGTCACTTTCGTGCCTTCGGCCAGGCAGGATTCGTTGCTGCCGCCAGCGTACACATAGCGGCATTGTAAATAAGCACATTGGGTGCCATTAATGGATTTGCGCTCAAGCTCGACATATTCCCCCACGGCATCACGGCAGACTTGTAGGAAACTCGCAGCTCCAGATTCCAGCGCCGGGTCAAGGTTAGCCTTGAGATAGCCTTGAGTGGTGGTAGGGTTGCCGATTGCTTTTTGCTCGTCGCCACCCCACGCGCTAAGCATTGCTGGCGTCATTAAATTATCAGGCAACCTGTTGATCAACAGTGGGGTGAATGAAAACCATGTTAAATTGTCGGCCCCAAGCGCGCCCACAATCTGGCTGTAAGTCTTATTGCCGTCATTGTAGTTATTTGTATATGGCCTGTAGACTTTATCAAAAGGATTCACGCCGCCCGGACAAGCACCGTTTTTGCAAAAAAATGAATTTGGTGCATAGATCCATAGCAACCCGTTAAACGTATCCTTGCGCAAGGAATAACCATAGCGCGACGCCAAACTTGTTACCACGTTGTGGTACGTAGTTCCAAAATCGAATAGTCCAGATCCTCGGAACCATACGACATACGGACTAAAATTGTATGTCTGCCCAGCTTGATAGGTATAGCGTCCGATGGTTTCTGGAAGAGAGAAATCGAATAGCCCACGCTCTTGTGCGACATTAAGTGTCGCCATTCCAGATTCATTCAGTGTCGGATAAAACTTACTCGGGCACTGAACTTGCTGACCCGGGTTACAGTTCCCGTCTGCGGGGACAACTTGTCCCGCAAGGGTCGACCCTGCCGGGCAAACAGTTTGCGGATCGCAATTGCCGTCGGCCGGAACCGGCTGCCCGGCCAGCTTGCTGCCGGACGGGCAATTCGCGGTGGGATTACAGTTGCCATTTGAAGGCAGAAGCTGCCCTGCTAACTTGCTGCCCGCCGGGCATAGCTGGCCGCAATCGCGGCCGGGCTGGTTTTTCTCCGGCTCGCCCGCATGCGCCGTGCCAGCGGGGCAAACCGTCGGGTTGCAATCGCCATCGGCCGGAACCGGCTGGTTCGCGTAATAGGTGCCTGCCGGGCAGACGGCCGGCTTAATTTCCGGGCAACATTGATTTACAAGCGTCGTCGGCATTTTATGTTTACTGGTGTCTACGTATTCTTCGTAAGTCGTGGGGCAGTAGCTTGCTGGCGGGCATTTGCAGGCGGCTTGGAATGCATTTGTGGCATTGCCGTCCAATTTCGCGACGCGATCTGGCAGGCACGCTACCGGTAGAGTCGGCCATTGGGCCGCCTGCGCTGTAGCAGTGGCAACCAACATGATGAGCGCAATATGGGATAGCAATGTCGCAATGCGCATAAATAGCCTCATGAGTTGCAACTAATTTTAACAGCAATTTAGTGAAAGAATTATTAATTCGCGGATTTATCTCGTGTTACTTAATCGCATTCACCGCCTATTGTTGTGTTAGGGTCGCACTTTAGACGACGTATACATAACGATTCGGCAAAATTTATTGTGGCGGGTGCCCGAACCTAGTTTGGAAATTCGCTACAGCTTCATTTAGATGAGCGGTAGCGACATCAGTCGTGCTTTGATCATAATAGATACCATTAATCGTTATTTCTTTCGAAAGCCCCACTATTTGTCGCAATAAATTGATGCTCTCTTGCGCAGTTGCCTCAGTCTCGGTTGTTCCGCGCAGAATACCAAAGGCAGGGGTATAATCGTACGCGGCAGCCAACACGGCTTGGCGTTTGATGGACTCACTACAAGAGCTACACGCCTCGTCCCCACCTGGGAACGATGACCCGTTTCGTGCAATGGCGATTAAATCTGCGGCGGCGGAGTTCGCAGCATCGTAACCCCCATAAAGCCCATTTCTAGCAGCACCAATTGCATTAATTTTGCTTTGGTAATAATTATCCGCGCTTGACGGAGGCGCGGGCGTTGGGGATGGCGGCGGCGGAACAGGCGTTGCAGGGCTTCCAGTGGGCCTAATGGCGGAACGCGCCAGTTGGACACAGCTGGCATTGCTGTCATTGCCAGCATATTTAATCGCGGTCTGCGTCACGGGGTCGAGGTTGAATTCGCCGTAGCGCGTATGCTGGTAGGTGTAGGCGTATAAGGTGGGGTTCTGGCCGAGGATGCTGCGGGTGATGCTTGAATCGGTGAGTGGTTTGTAGCTGGCAAACACTTCCACCGTCATCACGTTATCGCCCCCCAACAGGTCGATCGTTTTGGTGTCGACCGGACCGCCCACCGTTGGGGCAATGCGGCTGCCACCCTCCGGATATTGCCAGGCGGCAACGGCCCTACAGTTGGTTTGCCCACTGGCCGGATTACTTATGGAAGTAACGACAACACGCAACGAGTCGCTGCTGTAAGGTTTCATCAATGCGGGCAACGCGCCGTATAGCCTATCGAGCGATGCCTTATTCACGTTGTTGCTTTGGTTCACGATGCTCAGCAATTGCGTGGCAGAAGATTCCAGTTTTTCACGAAACAGTAGGTAGCGGGCTGTTTCAGCGCCGCCGATCAGCAGCAACAAAAGCACCGGCAATACGATGGCAAATTCGATTAATGCCACCCCCTCGCGGCTGACATTCAGCCGCTGCAGCAATGAAATACTCGCTGTGTTAAAAGCTCTCATTTTTTACCAGTACTTGGGTGGTAATGGGGATAGTACCATCTTCTCCACCGATAATCTGCCCTACCAGTGGGGTCAAAAGTTTCCAGTTTAGCGTCACCGTGTAGACCACAATTTGCCCACCACTGCCCGCACCACTGGTGCCGCTCGCGCCTAAATCCGCAAAACTACCGAATGATTTTTGTGTCACTACCAGTGAGCCGTCGTCATGCACCCAGTCTTTCATGCGGTCATGCACGGTTTTTAAGGTCAGCTGTTCACGGCAATTATTGTTCGCCACACATTCCGCGTTGGAGTAGCCGTAGGTGTCGCCGGTTTTTCCTAATCGGGCGGCTTCGTTACCGGCATAGGTCATCAGCGACGAAAGGTGGAACATGATGCCGAATTCGATAATGCCCATGATCAGCGTCATCACGAGGGGCAGCACAATCGCCATCTCGATAGCGGTGGTTCCCTCTTCGCGCCATAGGAGCGACAGGAGTCGCGATGTTTTTACACGGTGTTTCATGTTGCCACTTTAGCCCAGAAATGGTTAACAATTGATTAAATACTATCTATACTGGGTGGCTGGGTTAACTTTTGCTCAACCCTATGTTTTAAGTTGCTTTGATTGGCTTTGCGCGTTGGGGGCCATTGCATCCGTGAGCCACTTGCTAATGAAAAACGGCGATTCGTGCCGATAGGCCAAAATACAGAGCGATAATTAAGTGGCTGTTATTATTCTATTCTTGTTACAATCATGCTCTCCCATTATCGTCAGTGATGTATCCGAGAGGTCTCCAAAACCTCAGGCCGCAGGTTCGATCCCTGTCGCCCCTGCCAAAACCACTGCTTGCCAAGCAGCGTGTTCGGCGCTATATACCGGCCCGCACACCCCCCAAACGGTGTGCATTTTTGTATCTGGTAAAACGGCGCAAGCCGTCCTGGCGAAGGCCTGGATCCACTGTAAGAAGAGACATCCCATGGCCGAGTTAAATCCCGCTAAATTCATCCGCGAAGTGCGTCAGGAAGTCGGCAAAGTAAGCTGGCCGACGCGCAAGGAGACGTTGATCTCCACCGCCATGGTGCTGGTGCTGGCGCTGGTATCCGCCGTATTCTTTCTGGCGGTCGATGGATTTTTTGCCGTCGCCATTCGCTGGATTTTAGGCCTCGGCCAGACGCAGTAAGCAGACATAAAGAACGAAAAAACGAATCGGTTTAGGAGAAAAAAATGAGCGAGCTGGCCACAAGCACCGAAATGACCCCGGAACAAATTGCCGCGGAAACCACGCCTACGGTGAAAGCCAAGCGCTGGTACATCATTCACGCGCATTCGGGCTTCGAGAAAAAAGTAGCGCAGGCCATTTTAGAAACCGCTGCGCAAAAGGGGCTCACCGAGGCATTCGAGCAAGTGGTGGTGCCGACGGAAAACATCGTCGAAGTGCGCCGCGGCAAAAAAGTAGCGGCGGAGCGCAAATTCTTCCCGGGCTATGTGCTGGCCAAAATGGACATGACCGACGCCACCTGGCAGATCGTGAAAACCACGCCGAAGGTGACTGGCTTTCTGGGCGGCAAAGGCATTCGCCCGCAGCCGATTACCGAGCGTGAAGCGATGGCGATTTTCAGCGCCGTGGAAGAGGGCGCCGCAAGCCCACGCCACACCGTGCATTTCGAAATCGGCGAAAACGTCAAAATCATCGACGGCCCGTTCGAGAGCTTCGTGGGTGTGGTCGAGGACCACGACGAAGACCGCCAGAAGCTCAAGGTGTCGGTGTCCATCTTCGGTCGCGCCACGCCGGTTGAGCTCGGCTACGACCAGGTGCACAAGGTGACGGCATGAGTTAGCGGCTACGCCGCTTACGACGCCGTCATCCCGGTTTGCGAAGCAAGACCGGGATCTCGTGCCACACGCAGAGCGTTCTTCTACTAACCGCGCCCACCCTTCGTGGCGGCGCTTGCACCAAGCTTTAGTTCGGGGGTTTCTATGTGCAGACTTGCGCCGATGGTGCTGATGGCGCGGTTGACTAAAGTAAGTTTATCGCCCGAGAGTGTGCCATAAAATTCGCTCTCGGTGATGCATTTTATGGGGTCATTCCGCTCTTGATGGCTCGATTTAATCCCCTCAAAAAATTGCTTTACCGATGCGGCTTGCCGCGGATCGAGTCGACGGCCATGGGGCTCAGGACGACCTTGTCGCGCCAGATCGATAACGTTGTGAATGGCGTGATCAACCGCGTCCTGAAAGCGCTGTTTGGGAACCGCACCTAACTTGTCGAATTTAATTTCTGCTTCAATGTTCTGCAATTGGGCATTGACCAGGCTTCTGATCGGTTGCGCAAGGTGCGAGGTTGAATAAAGCTCGTCATTCAAAAAAACAAACGCATGTTTTACGGTGGGATCGAAATCGTGAAGCCGAACAATCATGCGGTTGAGTGCATTTTTGATCTCAAGCATCATTTCCGCGCTATCCGCTGCATTGGGCAATTGCGGCGCTTTTAAATAGTCGTCGGGATTGATAGCACGTAGCGCTTCCTCCAGCGCCGTTTTATCAATGTGCAGATCGCGGCGGCCTTCCCTTTTGGCGGCTTCCATCTCGTCCAAACGCACCAAATTCAGGCGTGCGGCTTCTATCGCCGCAGGATCGCGCGTGAGTGACAATAACTCGCCAATTCTATCTAACACCGCGAAAGTGAGCGCGTTTTGCTGCGTGGTATTAGGGTTCGCAGTCGCGAGTTTTTGATAGAGCGCATAGCGTTTGATGTATTCATCCTGCCTGTCTTCGCCATAACAGATGTTATGGACGCAGCTTGCGATCACTTGCTTCATGCCCTTATGGTCGTGCGCGTTTTTAAGCGACTGTATGCGTCGAGCAAATTCTGCATAGAGCTGGTTTTCCAGCTGCGTGGCTTCCTTGTGCAATGCGTTTGATGCTGTCGTTTCCGGCGTCATAGGGTGATGATAAGCCAAATTGATTACGTATTTATTAATGCAAGGGTGCAGCATAAACAGCGCGCGCCCTATTTTTTGACAAAAAACCGCTTGCATCCAAGAATTTCCTGACTATAGTCCCGGCTCCCTTTGGGAGGCTTTTGTTCGCGAAAGCCGCAATCCGGCGCAGAAAACATGGGGTTTTTTGCTGTCGGGCACACCAATCACGGGCTGTGTGAAATACGCAGCGCCCGACACGGAAAGGATGCGCCTTCATGCCAAGAGAAATTACCGGCTACATCAAGCTGCAGATCCCTGCAGGCAAAGCCAACCCCGCCCCGCCCATCGGCCCGGCGCTCGGTCAGGCAGGCCTCAACATCATGGAATTCTGTAAGCAGTTCAACGCTGCCACGCAGAAAACTGAAGTCGGCACCCCGATTCCGGTGGTCATTACCGTTTATAAAGACCGCAGCTTCACCTTCATCCAGAAGCAGCCGCCGGTCAGCTATTTCCTGTTTAAGGCTGCTAAAATCGAGCAAGGTGCCAAAACCGTGGGCAAGCAAGAGCCGGTGGGTCAGGTGAGCTGGGCGCAGATTAAAGAAATCGCCAAGGTGAAAATGCAGGACATGAACGCCCACGATATCGACGCCGCCTGCCGCATGATCGCGGGTTCGGCGTTCAGCATGGGTATCACCGTCACCGACCGGGAGGCTGCGTAATGGCTAAGCGTATGACGAATGCCCGCAAGAAAATCGACGCGACGAAGCTCTATCCGTTGAGCGAAGCCGTATCGCTGATTAAAGAAGGCAAAACCAAGTTCGACCAGACGGTCGATTTGGCAATCAACTTGGGCATCGACCCCACGCAAAGCGACCAGCTGGTGCGCGGCATGGTGGGCATGCCGAACGGCTTGGGTAAAACCGTGCGCGTTGCTGTGTTCGCTAAGGGCGACAAGGCAGAGGCTGCGAAAAAAGCCGGGGCTGATATTGTGGGCGGCGATGAATTGGCCGACCTGATTCAAAAAGGCGAAATCAATTTCGACGTGTGCATCGCGAGCCCGGACATGATGGGCACGGTGGGTAAAATCGGTAAAATCCTCGGCCCCAAAGGCCTGATGCCGAACCCCAAGCTGGGCACCGTGACGCCGGACGTTGAAAAAGCCGTAAAAGCCGCGAAGTCCGGCCAGGTGGAATTCAAGGTCGAAAAAGCCGGGATTATCCACGCAGGTGTGGGCAAAGCCAGCTTTGAAAACGAGAAAATCGTTCAGAACATTAAAGCCTTCATCGATGCCGTGGCGCGTGCCAAACCGGCGGGCGTGAAGGGTAACTACATCCAGAAAATCTCCCTCTCGACGACGATGGGCCCGGGCGTGAAGCTCGACCTCGCCGACCTGCTGGGCCAACAGGCTGCATAGGGGGCATCATGGCAAAGACACGTTTGCAGAAACAAGAATGGATCGAAGCGACGAATGCTCAGGTGGCGCCTGCGGCCATCGTGCTCGTCGCGCATTACAAAGGCATGACGGTGGCTGAAATCACCGACCTGCGCGTGAAAATCCGTGCGGCGGGTGCTGGCTTCAAAGTGACCAAAAACCTGCTCGCGCGTCGCGCAGTGGGTGGCACGGCGTATGAAAAAGTCTCGCATCTGTTCAAGGGCCCGACGGCGATCGCGTTTTCGAGCGACCCGACATCGGCAGCAAAAGCCCTGAACGAGTTCGCGAAAAAGAATGAAAAACTGGTGCTGGTCGGCGGCGCATTTGGTAACACCGTGCTTGATAAAGCCGCAATCGTACAGCTGGCAAATCTGCCCAGCCTCGACGAATTGCGCGCCCAAATCATCGCGATGCTGCAAACGCCCGCAACCCGTATCGCGGCCGTGCTTCAAGCGCCGGCTGGCCAGTTGGCGCGGGTCTTCAATGCGTATGCAACGAAGGGCGCGTAAGGTTTTTTGTTAACGGTTTAATGTTTAATTTGGTGAAGGGTAATTGTTATGTCGAACTTGAATGATCTGGTTGAGAAGCTGTCGGCTCTCAGCGTAATGGAAGCTGCTGAACTCAGCAAACTTCTCGAAGAAAAATGGGGCGTAAGCGCTGCAGCACCGGTTGCTGCTGCCGCCGCTGCTCCGGCTGCTGCTGCGGCTGAAGAGAAAACCGAATTCACGGTTGTTCTCGTCGATGCGGGCGCCAACAAAATCAACGCCATTAAAGAAGTGCGTGCGATTACCGGTCTCGGCTTGAAAGAAGCCAAAGACCTGGTTGAAGGCGCGCCGAAAAACGTGAAAGAAGGCGTGAATAAAGAAGACGCCGACAAGTTCAAAAAGCAGCTCGAAGCTGCCGGTGCGAAAGTCGAACTGAAATAGTGACAGTTTCGGCGCAAGCCTGACGCCAAATGGGGGCCCCGCGCAACTTCGCGGGGCTCCTTTTGCGCATTCAGCTTGGGCCCCAGAATGAATGCCGTCGTCGCGTACGGTCTTAGCGCGAAACAGAACGATTCATAAAATTATCAGTGGTGGACATTATGGCTCAATCGGCGAACGCGTATCAACACTCGTTTACTTCCCGCAAACGTATCCGGAAAAATTTCGGCACGATGCAGTCGGCAACCAGCTTGCCGAACCTGATCGAAGTGCAGAAGAACAGCTACGAGCAGTTCCTGCAAATGTTTGTGGCGGTGAAAGACCGTAAAAACACCGGCCTGCATGCCGTGTTCAAGGGCGTGTTCCCGATTAAAGATTTCTCCGAAACCAGCACGCTCGAATATGTGCGTTACGAGTTCGACCGCCCGAAATACGACGTGGATGAGTGCCGCCAGCGTGGCATCAACTTTGCGGCTCCCCTGCGCGTGACGCTGCGCCTTGTGGTTTGGGTCGTCGACGAAGAATCCGGCGCGCGCGAGATTAAAGACATTAAGGAACAAGACGTGTACATGGGCGACATTCCGCTCATGACCGAAAACGGTACCTTCACCATCAACGGCACCGAGCGCGTGATTGTGTCGCAAATGCACCGTTCGCCCGGCGTGTTCTTCGACCACGACCACGGCAAGACGCACAGCTCGGGCAAATATCTCTACAGCGCGCGCATCATTCCGTACCGCGGTTCGTGGCTTGATTTCGAGTTCGACGCGAAGGACATCGTGCATGTGCGCATCGACCGTCGCCGCAAGCTGCCTGCCACTACCATCCTGCGCGCGCTTGGGCTCGACAACCAGCAAATCCTGAACACCTTCTACGCCACCCGCCATTTCAAACACGGCAAAAAAGGCTGGACGGCAGCGTTCCTCGCCGATTCGTGGCGCGGCCAGAAACCGACGTTTGACCTCATCGACGCGAAAACCGGCAAAGTGATGGCGGAAGCCGGCACGAAGCTGAGCCCGCGCGCCGTGAAAAAACTCGAAGAAGCCGGCCTCAAGGAAATTCAGGTGCCGGAAGAATTCATCACCGGCGCTTACGTGGCCGCTGATCTCGTCAACACCAAAACCGGCGAAATTTACGCCGAAGCCGGTGACGAGCTGACCACTGCGCTCATTAAGTCGCTCGGCGAAGCAGGCATCACCGACATTCCGGTGCTGGCGATCGACCATGTGAACGTGGGTGCGTACATCCGCAACACCTTGGTTGCCGACAAGAACATGACCAAAGACGACGCGCTGATCGACATTTACCGCGTCATGCGCCCCGGCGAACCGACCACGGCCGAAGCCGCGGAAACCCTTTTCAAATCGCTGTTCTTCGAAACCGAACGCTATGATTTGAGCGAAGTGGGTCGTGTGAAAATGAACGCCCGCCTCGGCCTCAATCACAAGGAAGAAGTCGGCGTGCTGACCAACGAAGACATCATCAACACCATCAAAACCCTCGTGCTGCTGAAAGATGGTATCGGTGAAATCGACGACATCGACCATCTCGGCAACCGTCGCGTGCGTTCGGTGGGCGAGTTGATGGAAAACCAGTTCCGCCTCGGTCTGCTGCGCATGGAGCGCGGCATTACCGAGCGTATGAGCTCGGTGGATATCGACACCGTGATGCCGCACGACCTCATTAATGCCAAGCCACTCGTGGCCGCGGTGCGTGAGTTCTTCGGTAGCAGCCAGCTGTCGCAGTTCATGGACCAAACCAACCCGCTGTCGGAAATTACCCACAAACGCCGCCTGTCGGCGCTTGGGCCGGGCGGTTTGACGCGTGAACGTGCGGGCTTCGAAGTGCGCGACGTGCACCCGACGCACTATGGCCGCATCTGCCCGATTGAAACGCCCGAGGGCCCGAACATCGGTCTCATCAACTCGATGGCGACCTATGCGCGCATCAACAAATACGGCTTCATCGAAACGCCGTACCGTAAAGTGAATAAAGGCAAAATCACCGACGAAGTCGTGTATCTCTCGGCGATCGAAGAAGGCCGCTACACCATCGCGCAGGCGAACGCCGGCGTGAACGGCAGCACCTTCGCCGAAGAGCTGGTTTCAAGCCGCAAAAACGGCGACTTCGTGATGAGCGCGCCTGAGCATATCGAGTACATGGACGTAGCGCCGAAACAGCTCGTGTCCGTCGCCGCCGCACTCATCCCGTTCCTCGAGAACGACGATGCGAACCGTGCACTCATGGGTTCGAACATGCAACGCCAAGCCGTGCCGCTGGTACGTGCCGACGCGCCGCTTGTTGGCACTGGTATGGAAGAAATCGTTGCCCGCGATTCGGGTGCGGCGCAAGCCGCCCGCCGCGATGGCGTGGTCGACCAAGTGGCCGCCAACCGTATTGTGATTCGTTGCGACGAAACCAACGCCGATGGCACGCCGCGCGTGGACATCTACACGTTGCAGAAATTCCAGCGCTCAAACCAGAACACCTGCATCAACCAGCGCCCGATTGTCAAAGTGGGCGACCAGGTGAAAGCGGGTGATGTCATTGCCGACGGCCCAAGCACTGAGCTTGGCGAACTGGCCCTCGGCCAGAACGTGCTCGTCGCGTTCATGCCGTGGAATGGTTATAACTACGAGGATTCGATCCTGATTTCCGAGCGTATGGTGGCGGAAGACCGCTTCACCTCCATCCACATCGAGGAATTCGAAGTGATGGCGCGCGACACGAAACTCGGGCCGGAAGAAATCACCCGTGACATTCCGAACGTGGGCGAAGAAGCCTTGCGTTCGCTGGATGAAATCGGCGTGGTGCATATCGGTGCCGAAGTGAAGCCGGGCGATATTCTCGTCGGTAAAGTCACCCCGAAATCGGAAAGCCCGATGACGCCGGAGGAGAAACTGCTCCGCGCCATTTTCGGCGAAAAAGCGTCCGACGTGCGTGATAGTTCGTTGCGTCTGCCTCCGGGCAACCAGGGGACTATCGTGGGCGTGCGTATTTTCAGCCGTCGCGGCATCGAGAAGGATGAGCGGGCGGTGGCGATTGAACGCGCCGAAATCGACCGTTTGGCGAAAGACCGTGACGATGAGCGCGGCATTGCCGAGCGCTACATTTACGGTTCGCTGAAGGAACTTTTGATTGGCAAAAGCGCCACCAAAGGCCCCAAAAACTTCAAGACCGATAAGCCGCTCACCGAGCAGCAGCTGACGGAAACGCCGCGCGGCCTGTGGTGGCAGATTGCGCTGAAAGATGAGAAGGCGATGAAAAAAGTCGAGGCGCTGAAAAAGCAGCTCGACGACGCCGTCGACTCGCTCAATAAACGCTTCGAAGAAAAAGTTGAAAAAGTACAATCCGGCGATGATTTAATGCCGGGCGTGCTGAAAATGGTGAAGGTATTCGTGGCCGTGAAGCGCAAGCTGCAACCCGGCGACAAAATGGCCGGCCGCCATGGTAACAAAGGGGTGATTTCGAACATCGTTCCGGTTGAAGACATGCCTCACCTTGAGGATGGCCGTCCGGTTGATATCGTGCTGAACCCGCTGGGTGTACCAAGCCGCATGAACGTGGGCCAGATTCTTGAGACGCACCTTGGTTGGGCATCGAACGGCATTGGCCGCCAGATTGGCGAGCTGGTGAACGCGGTGCAGCACGGCGCGAAACTCGATGTACTGAAAGACAAACTCCTCGACGTGTACGAAGAGAAAGAGCATCAGGCTGAAATCAAGAAGATGGACAAACCGGCGCTGATGGAACTGGGGCAAAACCTCACCAAAGGCGTGCCGTTTGCGACGCCGGTGTTCGACGGTGCGAAGGAAAAAGACATCGAGAAATGGCTGAAATATGCTGGCCATAAAAGCTCAGGCCAGGTGCAACTGGTCGATGGCCGCACGGGCGACGTGTTCGAACGTGAAACCACGGTCGGCTACATCTACATGCTGAAACTGCACCACTTGGTGGACGATAAAATCCACGCACGCAGCATTGGGCCGTACAGCCTTGTTACCCAGCAACCGTTGGGCGGCAAAAGCCAGTTCGGTGGCCAGCGCTTCGGGGAGATGGAGTGCTGGGCACTTCAGGCTTACGGTGCGGCTTACACCTTGCAGGAAATGCTGACGGTAAAATCCGATGACGTGGCGGGTCGCTCGAAAGTGTACGAGTCCATCGTGCGCGGCGATCACAGCTTCGAGTCGGGCATTCCGGAATCGTTCCACGTGATGACGAAGGAGCTCAGGTCATTGGGACTTGACGTAGATTTAGTAGAAAAGGAGGCGTAGTCATGGTTGAGAAAGTTAATTTTACCACAATGCCTAGGGATGAAGCGTTAAGCTGGTTGCGTAATGCGGTGGAAGAAAACGCGGGTTTAAAAGCTGCGCTTCAAGCACACGCTAAAGCTCAGCAAACCGTCTCTAAAGCCGAGCAAGCCCTTAATGCTGCAGAAAATGCAGCTAAGCCGCATGCGGATAAGGCGACGACTTTGTTGAATGAGATGGGCGATGGAAACCCTTCGGCTCTTCTTAATGCCATTAAACTGTCGGATGATTTCAAAGAAGTCATCGGATTTGACGCTTCTGCCCGTGGATTGGGTGCTTAACGAGATTTAAGGATAATTTGGAGTAAACCATGGCTAATGAGTTGATGAACATTTTTGGTCAGATGCAGGCGACCAAGCAGTTTGATGAAATTAAAATTGCTATCGCATCACCGGTTAAAAAATAATTGTCATCCCGGGCTTGTCCCGGGATCCAGCCCCGCCGCTGGCACTGAGTTTGTGGAATGGCGGGATCCCGGGACAAGCCCGGGATGACACGAAAATGGAAGTTGAAAGGGTGAGACATGGCTAACGAATTAATGAACATCTTCGGTCAAATGCAATCGACGAAGCAATTCGACGAGATCAAAATCGCGATTGCATCGCCGGAGAAAATCCGCAGCTGGAGCTTCGGCGAAGTGAAAAAGCCGGAGACGATCAACTACCGCACCTTCAAGCCCGAGCGCGACGGCCTGTTCTGCGCCCGCATCTTCGGGCCCATCAAGGATTACGAGTGCCTGTGCGGTAAATATAAGCGCATGAAATATCGCGGCATCGTCTGCGAAAAATGCGGCGTGGAAGTGACGACGAGCAAAGTGCGCCGCGAGCGCATGGGGCATATTGAGCTTGCTGCACCGGTGGCCCACATCTGGTTCATGAAGAGCCTCCCTAGCCGCATCGGCACCATGCTCGACATGATGCTGAAGGACCTCGAGAAGGTGCTGTATTTCGAAGGCTACATCGTGACTGACCCCGGCATGAGCCCCTTCAGCCAAAACGAAATCCTGAGCGAAGACCAATATTATGAAGCGCTCGACCAGTTTGGCGAAGGCACCTTCACCGCCATGATCGGCGCGGAAGCGATTCGTGAATTGCTGAAAAAACTGAACCTCAAGGAATTGCAAGAGAGCATGCGCCTTGAGCTGGGCGACGTCACCTCCGAAGCCCGCCGCAAAAAGCTGGTGAAGCGTTTGAAGCTCGTTGAAGCGTTCATTGAATCCGGCAACAAACCGGAATGGATGATTCTGGAAGTCGTGCCCGTGATTCCGCCAGAACTGCGCCCGCTGGTGCCGCTGGATGGTGGCCGCTTTGCGACGTCCGACCTCAACGATTTGTACCGCCGCGTCATCAACCGCAACAACCGTTTGAAGCGCCTGCTCGAGCTGCGCGCGCCCGACATCATCGTGCGCAACGAGAAGCGCATGTTGCAGGAATCGGTCGACGCGCTGTTCGATAACGGCCGCCGTGGCCGCGTGATTACCGGCACGAACAAACGTCCGCTGAAATCGCTGTCGGACATGCTGAAGGGTAAGCAAGGTCGCTTCCGTCAGAACCTGCTCGGCAAACGGGTCGATTACTCGGGCCGTTCGGTGATTGTGGTGGGTCCGGAATTGAAACTGCACCAGTGCGGGCTGCCGAAGAAAATGGCGCTCGAACTGTTCAAGCCGTTCATTTACGCCAAGTTGGAAATCTACGGGATCGCGACGACGATTAAAGCCGCGAAACGCATGGTGGAAACCGAGCGCCCCGAAGTGTGGGATATTCTGGCCGAAGTGGTGCGCGAGCACCCCGTGCTGCTGAACCGCGCACCTACGCTTCACCGTTTGGGCATCCAGGCGTTCGAGCCGATGCTGATCGAGGGTAAAGCCATTCAGCTGCACCCGCTCGTCTGCGCCGCCTTCAACGCCGATTTCGACGGCGACCAGATGGCCGTGCACGTGCCGCTCAGCATCGAGTCGCAGCTGGAAAGCCGCGTGCTGATGATGTCGACCAACAACATTTTAAGCCCCGCGAACGGCAAGCCGATCATCGTACCGTCGCAGGATATGGTGCTGGGTCTGTATTACCTCTCGCTCGAGACCGATAAGGACAAGGGCGAAGGCATGGCGTTCAGCGATCTCAACGAGATCGAAATGGCGCTCGAAGTGAAAGCCGTGACGCTGCACAGCAAAATCAAAATGCGTTTTGCCATCATGGGCGACGACAAGAAAATCCGCCATGAAGTGATCGACACCACCCCGGGCCGCATGCTGATGGCGCAATATTTGCCGAAGCATAACCAAGTGCCCTACACCATCATCAACAAGATCATGACCAAGAAGGACATCTCAAACGTCATCGACCTCGTCTACCGCCATTGCGGCCAGAAAGAGGCGGTGCTGTTTGCCGACCGCATCATGAGCCTCGGCTTCAAACACGCAGCGAAAGCGGGTATTTCGTTCGGTAAGGATGACATGATTATCCCGACTACGAAAGACAAGCACATCGCGGAAAGCTTGAAGGAAGTGAAGCAGTTTGAGCAGCAATATGCCGACGGTCTCATCACTTCGGGTGAGAAATACAACAAGGTGATCGATGCCTGGTCGCATTGCACCGAACGCGTCGCCCACGACATGATGAAGCAGATTTCGTCCATCGGGAACGAAGAAGGCAAAAAGAACGGCCGCAAGGTGAACTCCATCTTCATGATGGCAAACTCCGGCGCGCGTGGTTCAGCGGCGCAAATGAAGCAGCTTTCGGGCATGCGCGGCTTGATGGCTAAACCTTCGGGCGAGATCATCGAAACGCCGATCATCTCGAACTTCAAAGAAGGCCTCACCGTACTCGAGTACTTCAACTCGACCCACGGTGCGCGTAAAGGCTTGGCCGATACGGCGCTGAAAACCGCGAACTCGGGTTACCTGACGCGTCGCTTGGTCGACGTGGCGCAGGACTGCATCATTTTCGAAGATGATTGCGGCACCAAAAAAGGCATCGTGGCGAAAGCGGTGCTTGAAGGTGGCGATGTAGTGATTCCGCTGTCGGATAAAGTGCTGGGCCGTACTTCCGCGAAGGAAGTGCTGCACCCCGTGACGGAGAAGCCGATTGTAAAAGCCGGCCAACTGGTCGACGAAAAAACCGTGGAAGCACTCGACGAAGCAGGCATCGAATCGATGATGATCCGCTCGGTGCTCACCTGCCAAAGTGAAGGCGGCGTGTGCGGCAAATGCTACGGGCGCGATTTGGCCCGCGGCACACCGGTGAATCTCGGTGAAGCGGTCGGTGTCATTGCCGCCCAATCCATCGGCGAGCCCGGCACACAGCTCACCATGCGTACCTTCCACATTGGTGGCGCGGCGCAACGGGGTGCGGAAGTTTCCGCCGTAGAAGCCAGCCACGACGCCAAGCTCGAACTCACCAACAAGAACGTGGTGAAGGACAGCAAAGGGCGTTTAGTCGTGATGAGCCGCACCTGTGAAATCGTGCTGCGCGACGATAAAGGCCGCGAAAAAGCACGCCACAAAGTGCCGTATGGTTCGCGGTTGCTGGTCGACGAAGGTGCCAACGTGAAAAAAGGTACCAAGCTCGTCGAGTGGGATCCCTACACGATTCCGATCATCACCGAGCGTTCGGGGATTGCTAACTATCGCGACCTCGTCGACGGCGTTTCGCTCCGCGAAGTGCTCGACGAATCGACCGGCATCGCCAGCAAGAAAGTGATGGATTTCCGCCAGCAAAAACGTGGGGCCGATTTGAAACCCCGCATTGCGCTGCGCGACAAAAAAGGCGAAATCATCACGCTCGCGAATGGCCTTGAAGCGCGTTACTTCCTCCCCGTCGACGCGATTCTGTCGGTCGATGACGGTCAGGAAGTGCATGCCGGCGACGTGCTGGCACGCATTCCGCGCGAGTCGAGCAAAACCCGCGACATCACCGGCGGTCTGCCGCGTGTGGCCGAGTTGTTTGAAGCCCGCAAACCGAAAGACCACGCCATCATCTCGGATGTGGAAGGTGCGATCGAGTTCGGCAAGGACTACAAAAACAAACGCCGCCTGATTGTCCGTCCGAAAGATGCGTCGATCGAGCCGATCGAGTACATGATCCCCAAAGGCAAGCACATCACCGTGCATGAGGGCGATTATGTGATGAAAGGCGATCTGCTGATGGATGGCCACCCCGTACCGCACGATATTCTGCGCGTGATGGGTGTGGAAGCACTGGCGCAATACATGGTGTACGAAGTGCAGGCGGTGTACCGTTTGCAGGGCGTGACCATTAACGACAAACACATCGAAGTGATTGTCCGCCAGATGCTGCAGAAGGTCGAGATCATGAGCCCCGGCGAAACCACCTTCCTCACCGGCGAAATCGTCGACCGCGAGGAGTTCCAGGAGGTCAACGACAAGACCGCGAAACTGGGCTTCAAAACGGCCGTTGGTTCACCGGTGCTGCAAGGCATCACGAAAGCCAGCTTGCAAAACCGCAGCTTCATTTCAGCCGCCTCGTTCCAGGAAACGACGCGCGTGCTGACGGAAGCGGCGACCTACGGCAAGACCGACAAATTGTTGGGCCTCAAGGAAAACGTCATTGTCGGCCGCCTGATTCCGGCCGGTACTGGCGCGGCCATTGCCCGCATGAAACGCGTAGCCAAGGGCCGCGACACCGAGCTGGAAGCTGTAAAAGCTGCCCAGATCGAGGCGCAGCAGCAGGCCGCAACCGACGCCGGCGAAGCCGCGTAAGCGGATTCAGCCGAAACGAACAGGAAGCCGGCCCGCAAGGGTCGGCTTTTTGCTGAAAGGGGTGATTAATGGACGACGCCGATACGCAAGAACGCCTGTCCGCCACGCGGCAATATCTGGACGCCCAAACGGTCGACGCCGCCGTCGCGTGCGCCCGCGAGGCGCACCGCTTCGTGGATGAAATCATCGCCTACATGCGCCCGGGTATCCGCGAAAGTGACGTGCGGCAGTTTGCGTTGGATTGCTTCGCCCGCGACGGCATCGAACGCACCTGGCACGCGCCCTATGTACGTTTCGGCGAGAATACGCTGCTCACTTTTCGTGAAAAGGCAACCGAGGACCGGGTGCTGGGCACGTCCGACATCGCGTTTGTCGATATTGGCATCGTGCGCAACGGCATCGAGGGGGATGCGGGTCGCAGCGTTGTGTATGGCGAAGCGCCGGAATTGAAAAAACTTGCCGCGATTAGCCAGCACATTTTTACCCAGGCGCGCACTTTCTGGCACCGCGAACAGCCCACCGGCATCGCGCTCTATGCGCATATCTATGATTTGGCCGAACGGCTGGGGGTGGATTGGAATCTTGAGCCTGCCGGGCATTTAATCGGCGCTTTTCCGCATCGTGGCTGGAAGCGCGGGATCAATCATTACCCAGAACGCGTCGAAGCCGGGAAATGGATTCTCGAGATTCAGGTGCGTCACAAGCACTTGCCCTATGGTGCTTTTTTCGAAGACCTGTTGATCTGATTCGGCGTATGCGCCTGAAATTCCCTAAAATTTGAGCTAACTTAATAAGATAGTTGGCATGTGTCGTGCATGGCATGGGGCAGTATCACCCATCCTTCAGGAGCACATCATGACCACCGATTTTCCCTTTCACGGCCAGAAACACCTGCCCACCATCACGCCGGAAGACATCGAGGCGTTTAATACCGAACGTTTCCAGTTCGCCCGCGAATTTCCCGGCAAAGCCGTTGGCACAAGCCCATTCGAGGTCATTCGCGATGCCTCGTTGCGATTGCTGGAAGCGGCGATGGGCGAAAAAAAGAAAGAGCTGCCGATTATTTCCGATCAGGTGCTGCAACGTTACACCGGTAAGCCCGGCGGCAGCGTGTGGTAGCGTTATAGTTACGCGGAATTACCGACCTAGGGCAGCCGAATTATTAAGGCGCACGCAACCGTGCTTGAGGTCAGCTTGTAATCCGCTGTTTGGCTATCGGCCGTCATGCAATCGGGATTTACTACTGATTGATAGGTAATAACATTGCCTAGCCCCGGCTTGCCATCATCGAACTTAGTATCAATATTCCATGCCTCATCAGGTTTCAGGAACGGCCCTGACCCATTGTAAGGGCTGCTATTCGCCCCCGCCGTCAGCACATTTCCATAGGGGTTCGGCGTGTAAAAAGTCGGATAATCGTACCCCGGTACAATGTAACGTAAACCCCAAGTGACGCTGTTGCCTGAGCGGCTTGCCGGCTGATTGGTACCGATGATGATGTTTGATATGTCCGTGCGGCCAGCGGAGGAAACTCCCCCGTAGCGCCCCTCGATCAAGCCAGCATTGGCGAGGTGCTGCCACGCGCGAAATACTTCGTAATATTGTAGCCGATCAGCAAGGCCGGTGGCCGGTGTTGTTTCTGGGGCGATCTTACCATCACCATCCCCATTGCAGGTGGAGGTGTCGGTAGCGCCGACGGTTAACGCAGCGCAGGCGGTCACCACACCATCTGTCGTCGCGCCTGTTTGCGCACCCCAGAAGCGTGTGGCATTATTCATGTCGCCGGGAAGCTGGAAATATTTGTCACGAAAACTGTAAATGGCAGTGGTATACTTGGAGTATTCCGTGTTCACCGAACGCATCTCTGCCGCGCGGATGAGAGATTGTCCGGCCAGAATACCGCCCGTGAGCAGGCCGAGGATGACGAGGACAATCGATAACTCTACAAGCGAAAAGCCGCGCTTCATTGCGGCCGTAAATTTAGCGGGGGGGGCGTGCTTTTGCATATTTAGTACTGTACGCATTAGGGCTAACAAAATCAATACGCCATATGGATCCCCGTCTTCGCTGGGATGACGGCCGGAGGCTGCGCTCCTGGCTACATTCGCGAATGAATCCCCTAAAATTTGAGCTAATTTAATAAGATAGTTGGCATGTGATATGCATGGGAGTGAGCAGTTCACTCACTCACCGGAGATTGCCATGACCGACCATTTTCCCTTCCATCGCCAAAAACATCTGCCCCCCATTACTCAAGCCGAGCTTGATGCGTTCAACATGGAACGTTTCCAGTTCGCCGACGAGCAATTGCCTGCGGGCAAAGCAGTGGGCAGTAGCACCTTTGAAGCGATTCGCGAGGCATCCTTAAAACTGCTGGAAGCTGCGATGGGCGAGCGCCGTGTAGAATTACCCAAAATCAGCGAAGAAGTGCTGAAACGCTATGCGGGAAACGATACGGGCACGATTTGGTAGGGTTGCCTAGGGTAAGGTCGGCTGAGGAAAATCGGTTTCCATACGTCCTTGCCACTGCCTAGACTCGACCGATGGCAACGGCGCCGTCGCACGGTACGGCTGCTGCGTGGCCGGGCTGAGGGTTTTACTCAACCAGTGATCAAGCTTTTGTGAATGCTCCGGGAAAATGAGCCGCAAACCTACCATGCTGGTAGTCGTCACCAAGGATGCGGCGAATTTACTGCCCAGCAACACCGGCCAGCTATAGGGAGAATGCCGCGCCTTGAGGATGGCGGCATTGGCCAAGGTGCTGGCGAGTGAAATAGAGTTCGACTTGACGAAGCTGTCTGCCTGGAAGTTTTTCCAGCTCTCCAGTTTGGCAGATTGCGCCTCAGTGAGGGCTTGGGACCCTTCGAAACGTAATGCAGAGCGCCCGAGCCGCTCATAGACAGGATCGAGCAAGGTTCGCACGCCGCGTGTAGCCACGGTGAACGCTGGCTTGCATAATTGGCGGGACACCACAAAACTTGCTGCCCCCAGTAAATCGCCGCCCACTTCTGCAATAAAATTCTCGCCGATGCTGCTGGCCCCACCACCCCATCGTTCCTGTAGTTTTTGGCTGATCCACGGATCGGTGAAGCCGTCCGTCAGGAAGCACAGGGCGGTCTGTTCCGTCGCGAAAGCAACATCATCGGCCAGCTGGCGACGGCGGGATGGGGGCGGCACTGTTAATTCTGGCGTCATCGGCATAGGGTATACATGCGAATGACTCGCAACAACAATGACAATTTGATGACAGTGAATGCGCTAGACTTCTAATATATAAACATAACCGATGATTTTTCTATTCGTGCTAGCGGACTTAAAGCTTCACTTTCTGTCCTTTTTTCAATTCGCTTAGGCTCTTCAGTTGGCCGCAGGCGGCCATGATGTCTTCGCCGCGGGTTTTACGGATGGGAGAAGCGATACCCGCTGCAATCAGCACCCGGCCAAAGGCGTGGATGCGGTTGTTGGAACTGCAAGTATAAGGCGCGCCCGGCCAGGGGTTGAAGGGAATGAGGTTTACCTTGGCACGGATGCCCTTGAGGAGCCGCACCAGCTCTTTCGCTTCGGCTTCGGAATCGTTGACGCCCGCGAGCATGACATATTCGAACATGATGTGACGGTCGTTGACGATGGCTTGATATTCGCGGCAGGCATCGAGTAATTCGGCAATGGGGTATTTGCGGTTGATGGGCACGATTTCGTTGCGCAAATCGTCGGTCACGGCGTGCAGCGATATGGCCAGATTCGTGCCAGCATCGCGCGCCAGCGGAACGATTTTCGGCACCACGCCCGAGGTAGACACGGTGATTTTACGGCGGCTGAGCGCGAGGCCCTCGTTACTCATCAGAATGTCGATGGCGGCGATGAGGTTGTCGTAATTATACAGAGGTTCACCCATGC
The DNA here is from genome assembly GCA_046154225.1 of Rickettsiales bacterium. GTDB lineage: Bacteria > Pseudomonadota > Alphaproteobacteria > Rickettsiales > UBA3002 > QFOX01. The sequence goes on along the minus strand of JBJXEM010000013.1, from coordinate 80,172 downwards.
CCATAAAAACGATGTTCGTAAGCTGGCGCGCGGGGGTAGAAACAGCCCAATCGTTTTTATGTGTTTTTAAATTGGAAGGGGGCTTGCCCCCCTTCGCTTCGCTGACCCTGCCGCTTCGCGGCTCGCCGGTCGGCTCGCTAAAAGTTTGTCCCGGCCACTCGCCCAGCCCATCCTTCGCGACCAGCACCTGGGTGATGATTTCGCCCGCGGTGAGGTTGCGCACGAGGCGTTGGGTGCCGGTGTGGCAGAAGGTGCAGGCCAATGTGCAGCCCACTTGGCTCGACACGCACAACGTGCCGCGATTATTGTCGGGGATGAACACGGTTTCGACTTCCGCTTCGTCGGCGAATTTCAGCAGCCATTTTTGCGTCTGGTCGAAGCTGACGGCATTGCGGCTGACGCCGGCACGAGCGACGCTGAAATGCTGCGCCATCAGCTCTTGTGTGTCGCGCTTGATGTTGCTCATGCCCGAAAAATCGGTCACGCCTTTGCCGTAAATCCACGACCAGACCTGCTTGGCACGAAACGGCTCAATGCCTAGCGCCTGTAATTGGCTGGCCACTAATTCGCGGGGCAAGCCAACAAGGCTCGCTTTGGCGGCGAGGGCTTCGGCCTGCGTGTCGGCGGCAAGTGCCGTTTTAAAGATAGGCTGGTTCATGCCGCCCGTTTACGCGTAAATGCGCGCAAACACAAGGCTCACGGCAGGACAAGGCGGTAGCTGCCGCCTTCGGTAATCAGGTCGCAGGGCAGGGGGTGCAGGGCGTTAAGCTTCGCGCGCAGCCGGTAAATGTGTGTTTCCAGCGTGTGGGTTTCGGCCTGTGCCGCCATGCCCCACACTTGGGCCAACAGTTGCTCGCGTGGCATGGTGCCTGTCGTCGAAGCCAGCGTGGCCAGCAGCGTGCATTCCTTTTCCGTCAGGGTTTGGCTGGCAATCTCGGGGTGCACCAGCATCCGCGCGGTGGGGTCGAGCGCCCAGCCACCGGAAAGTGTGAGTGGAGGTTTAGCCGCACGCGTGATGGCCTGTAGCACCGTGGCGATACGCGCCGGGCTGCTTATGGCATCGGGGTTCGCGCCGCCCAATGCAATGGTGAGGATGGACAAACCCTGCGGTAATTGAGTGGGGTGGTGCCCATCGGCGATGAGTAATTGCGCGTCTGCGGTAGCACAAACCTCATGGCCCGCCATCTCTATCAGCGACTCCAGTGTGCGCGTCACGCTGGTGCTGCGGCTGGCGATGGCGACGCGCATTATTGCGCCCCGGCGACAGGCAGATCGAGCGCGGGTGATTCGCCCAGCACATGCACCGGCGCCGTATAGAGCCGCGCCCGCGACGGTTGCGCATACAGCGTGACCGGTAAGGGCGCAGGCGTCGGCGCGGCGGCTTGGCCCAGCATGACTAACGGGTTGCGCGTGGCTGTCGCTATCGGCTGTGGCAACAGATGCGGCAACCATAGCAGCAAGGCGAGATTGACCACCACCAGAATGGCCACGAGCGCAAGGCCGAAGCGCCCGTCATCCTGCCAGGGATAGGTGCGCGGCAGCCGCGCCAGCGAAGGCTCACTGACAACTGGCAGCGCGGCCAATTGCGTTTCAGCGACCACTGGCGGCGTGGGTTGGGAAAATTGCGCCGGACGCCGCATCACCTTGGGGCGCACTGCGGCCTGATCGTCATCCGGCGTTGTTTTTTGTTGGGGAGCGAGCATTCAACCAGCCTTCACACATGCCCCCGAATTGTGCCACGCAACCTGATAAATGCAAGCATAACCGTGGACATGCGTTCGCCTTGACGCGCGTAGCCGTAAAAACTAATATGAAGTTATGCCGAGCCCAACCCCCACGACTCCCGCGCCCGTACTCAGCCAAGCGGCGGTTTATGCCGAGCGCGCGATTGGCGTGATGCGCTCGCTCGGGGTGATGCCGCTGCCCAAACATTACGCCGTGTTTTTTTCCTACGTGGCGGGCCAGCCCTCCGAATTGCTGCGCGAGATTGAGCTTTTGAAATCGCAACGCCAGCGCTTCACCGACGACGTGCTCGACGCGCTATACACCCGCTACATCGCAGAGGAACAAACCCGCGTGGTGAACGACACCGCGGTGAACGCCAAAAAAATCCTGAACGAAATGATGAGCAATGTGTCGGCATTTGCGGGGGCAACTTCAGCCATCAGCGCCGATGTGACGCGCGAGCTGAAAATGCTCGACGAGCAGGCAAGCGAAGAAGTGGTGCGACTGTTGGCCAACACGCTGGTAACGAGCGCGCACGCCATGCAAAGCTCGAGCGACACGATGCAAGAACGCCTCGCGGGCGCGCAGCAGGAAATCGCCGATCTGAAAGAAGACCTGGCGCGCGTGATGACCGAAGCCGAGCGCGACTTTCTCACCGGCTGCTTCAACCGCAAGGCATTCGATAAACGGCTGCTCGACGCGGTGGAGGACGCGCGCGCCAAAAGCACCGAGCTCAGCTTGCTGATGATCGACATCGACCATTTCAAGCAGTTCAACGATAATTTCGGCCATTTGATCGGCGATGAAGTGTTGAAAATCGTCGCGCGCACCCTGACCGATACCCTGAAGGGCATGGATTGCGTGGCGCGCTATGGCGGCGAGGAGTTCGCGGTGATTCTGCCGCGCACACCGTTGGGCGGGGCTGCGGTGGTGGCCGAGGCCATCCGCAAATCGATCGCCAGCCGCGAACTGAAGCGCAAAACCAATGGCGAAAATTTCGGTGCCATCACGATTTCGATCGGGGTTGCGCGTTACCATCACGGCAGCGATACGCCTGAAAACCTGATCCGCCGTGCTGACGCGGCCATGTATGTCTCGAAGAAAAACGGCCGCAACCGGGTGTCGCAGGAATCGCCACCCACCCTTGGCACCCAGACGACCAGTTGAGCGCCAGCCCCTCCAAGGCCGCACCCCGCGCCTTAACCGCCATGTCCCCACCGCCCGGATGTGCTGGCTGAATCCCTTGACATTGCCCCCCCACCTACCTAAAAGACTCGCCTCGCGGTGGAATGGGTTCGTAGCTCAGGTGGTTAGAGCGCACGCCTGATAAGCGTGAGGTCGGAAGTTCAACTCTTCCCGGACCCACCATTTCCCAGCGAGCATCCTCATATTTTGCGTGTAGCGTTGGTTGGGCCCTTGATGGTGCCACGATAACAGGTCGCTATCGCGGCGGTATTCTGTAATGCTGGGCGCACGCAATCTTTCAATTGGAAACACGGGTGATGAAACGGGTACGCGCGGCGAATCACCAAAGCGGCAATCGTGAGAAAATATCGGATATTTTGGCGGCGCTGTCCGACCAGTTTACCGGCGCAAAAGTAACGGTGGGTGAACTTACCCGTGCGCTATCCGGGCGGGCCTTTGGCATGTTGCTGCTGGTATTAGCGCTGCCGAACCTGATTCCCATTCCGGCGCCGGGCCTTTCGGCCTTGCTTGGGGTGCCCCTGATATTCGTTACCTTTCAAATGATGTTAGGGATGAAAACGCCCTGGCTCCCGGGCATGTTGGCCAGACGATCTGTCAAAACCGAACGGCTGCAGGCGTTATGCCGCCGCGTGGTGCCGTGGATGTGCAAACTCGAGCGGGTTAACCGGCCGCGCCTCATGATGTTGACGGCGACCCCTATGGAGCGCGTGGTGGCGCTTATCTGTGTTGTGCTGGCGCTGATGATCGTGATGCCCATCCCTTTTGGCAATGCGTTCCCCGCGCTCGCGATCTGCCTGTTTGCCATCGGGCTGATGCAACGAGATGGCGTGTTTGTCATTGCGGGACTGATAGTTACCTGCATTAGCGCGACGGTGATTGCGGCTTTTCTAGGCGGCTTGCTGTACTCGATTACGGCACTTGTAGGCCTATAAAAGCACGCCCCCCAAACCATGCGATGCGCACTTAGCGCTTCTTTAGCAGCGGCATAACCAGTCCGCATCGCTCCTTTATTCGGGCTCTGGTTAATTGTTTAGGCACGGCATGGTTCAAGCCATTGCCGGTATCACATAACAATAAAGGAGAGTACCATGTTTTCTACCGCAACCAAAGATGCTGCCAACGACACCGTGGCTGATGCTAAATCCACTGCCTACAACGCAAAACGCGATGTACGCGAAGCCGCTCGTAGTGGCCGCAATGATGTGACCGACTACGCTGAAAAAGCCGGCCACGAAGTGCGCAAATTCATCGACGACACGACCGACCAGATGAGCGATGCACGTGAACGTCTCACCAACGAAATCCACGATCATCCGCTGCGCTCGAGTGCGGTTGCGCTCGGTATCGGCGTATTGCTCGGTGCGTTGATTCGCCGCTAGTATCAACTGCCGTCGCAACTTTACACAAGGAAATGATCGCCGCCATGGCATGGACACGCAGACTACTGAGTCTCTGGGCATTCAGTCACAATTTTTCGTCGACGACCCCGTTATTCATGCGACTGCTGGTCAGCATGGCGGCGATCACCCTACTTGCGGTGTTTGCGGCGGTGCTGATGGCTATGGTGCTGGCCGGGGCGATTTGGCTAGCCTACGCTCAGCTGGTAGCCCATGGCGTGACTGTTGCTGTTGCCGCGTTGCTCATTGGCTCGGCCTTGCTTGCGTTATTACTCGCCGCGTTTATGGCGATGCGCCATTACTGGTGCCGCGCCACCAACGCCTGCAGTCAGATGATTACCCGCCAATCGCCGATCTCAGGCAGGGTATCGCAAGTGTGCGATGCGTTTTTGCAGGGCTTCAATAAAGGCTAGTACGTCACCGACACGCTCCGATGCCGGATCTGATGTTGGGTATTGTTAAAATGCCGCACGAGAGTACATAGACGCCATGCCCAATCACACCCTGCATCGTATACTGTATATCGAGGACGATGTGGGCCTCGCGCGGCTGCTGCAAAAGCGGCTCGAGCGCGAGCATTTCACCGTCGACATCACCCACAGCGCCGAGCAGGGCTTGGTGATGATGGATGAAGCCGATTACGATCTGGTGCTGGTCGATTACCATCTGCCCGGCATCAACGGGCTCGAGCTGCTGGATTTGCTAGCCACGCGCGACGACACGCCACCGATCGTCATCCTCACCGTTGGCGGCGATGAGCGCGTTGCGGTGTCGGCGCTTGAAAAGGGCGCGGCGGATTATGCCGTGAAAGATGCGGGGCAGAATTATTTCGATTTGCTGCCCGCCATCATGCAAGCCGCCTTCATGCGCGAAGCGCTGGTGCGCGAGAACGAACGCCAGCGGCAGGAACTGTCCGACGCCAAGGAAAAAGCCGAAGCCGCCAATACCGCGAAAAGCAACTTTCTGGCCACCATGAGCCATGAAATCCGTACGCCATTGAATGTAGTGACGGGGCTGACGGCCGTGCTGGCGCGCACGACGCTCGATGAAAAACAGACGAAAATCGTCAGCACCCTAAGCTCGAACGCGCAGCTATTGCTCAAGCTCATCAACGACCTGCTCGACATCAGCCGCATCGAGGCCGGACACGTGATGCTGGAATCGACGCGGTTTAGTTTTTCGGCGGTGCTGGAAGATACCCGCCTGATGTTTGAGCAACACGCGCAGCAGAAAAACATTGCCCTGCACTTCGACGACCAGACGCACGGGCGGGCCTATATCGGTGACCGCACGCGAGTGCAGCAAATTGCCATGAACCTGGTGAGCAACGCGATTAAATTCACCGACCAGGGCGGGGTGGATGTGGTGGCGCGGCCCATCACCCGCGCCGACGGGCAGCATTGCATTCAACTCACGGTACGCGACACCGGCATCGGCATCGCGCCCGAGCATTTGCCGACCATTTTTAATACGTTCACGCAGGCTGATGCCACCATCACGAGGCGTTTCGGCGGTTCGGGGCTTGGCCTGTCGATCGCCCATTCGCTGGCGCGGATGATGGATGGCGACATCGGGATTGAAAGCGAAGCGGGCAAGGGTTCGCTGTTCACCGCCACTATTTGCCTTACCCCATGCGAAGCGTGCGAGGCGGTGGTGGAGCCTGCAAGTGCCGCTGCCGCCGCCAAACCGGAGAGTAGCGATGCGCTTGGGGCAGAAGTGCTGCTGGTCGAGGATTATGCCCCTAACATCATGGTGGCCACCATGATGCTCGAAGACATGGGCTACCGCGTGGAAAGTGCTGAAAACGGGACAAAAGCAATGGCGCTGGTGCAGGCGCGTAGCGCGCCGTTTATGGTCATCCTGATGGATGTGCAGATGCAAGGGGTCGACGGGCTGGAAACCACGCGCCGTATTCGCGAAATCGAGCAGGAGAAGGGGTTTCGTCACACCATCATCGGCGTCACGGCGCATGCGTTGGCGGGCGACCGCGAGCGCTGCCTGAGCGCCGGGATGGACGATTACATCAGCAAGCCCATCCACCCCGATATTCTGGCCGCGAAATTGCAGCAGCTGGCGTGACTTGCGGTTCACTTTTTTATATCGCGTATGCTAACATAGGCTTTCCAAGCCCATAAAGCCAAAGGCAGCGCGATGAAAAACCCCCCTGATGATGCTGCCGCCTTCGCGCAGACGCGCGAGCAGATGCATCGGCAGATGCTGTCGGCGGTGTCGCATGATTTGAAAACGCCGCTCGCGACCATCATCGGCGCGCTCGAAGTGTACGAGCGCATGAACGAAAAACTGACGCCCGAGAAAAAAGAGAGCCTCATTCGCTCGGCGCTGGGCGAGGCGTATCGGCTCGATAATTTCATCACCAACATTCTCGATATGGGCAAGCTCGAAGCGGGAATGATTACGCTGAAGCCCGAAAAACTGGTGATGAAATCGTTGCTGAACGACTGCCTGTCGCGCCTCGGCCCGCGCGCCAAGCGCCACACGATTGAGTTACATGGTGACGAGCAGGGTGCGCCGATCACCACCGACCTCATGCTGTTTGGCCGTGCCGTCGGGCTGGTGCTCGACAACGCCATCAAGCATGCCGGGCGTGAAGCGACGATTGCAGTGCATTACGGCACCGACGCGAACGGTGCGTACGTGCGGGTGCGCGATAATGGCCGTGGTATTCCGGCGGGTAAGGAAGAAGCAATTTTCTCGAAATACACCCGTATCGCCCATAACGATAATCAAAACGCGGGCACCGGCCTCGGCCTGCCCATCTGCCGGTTAATGATGCAGGCACTCGGCGGCACGGTGGAAGGGGTGAATCACGAACAAGGCGGGGCCGAGTTCACGCTGCGCTGCCCACGGCAGTAGCCATCGTCTTTATCGTTTTTTTATATATGTTCTCATGCCCGCCCGCTGTTTCTTTACGGTGTGCTGGGTAATTTTTGCGAGAAGCCCAATTCCGGGCGCAAGGAGAGTTTTATGAAAAGTGTTCTTCTGTGGGCATTAGGCGTACCGGTCTCGTTGATTGTCCTTTATAACCTGTTTTTCTAACCGACGCGGGGAACAACATGCACGTGAAGAAAAACACCATTCTCGTGGTCGACGACGAAGAAGAAATTCGCAAAATGCTGAATATCTTCCTCGACACCGTGGATTTTAAGGTCGTCGAGAGCGATTGCGGCAAACAGGCGCTGCGCATGGCGACTTCGGTGAAGCCGGATTTAATTCTGCTCGATCTCGGCCTGCCGGACATGGACGGTAAGGAAGTCGTCACCGCGCTTAGGCAATGGACGCAGGTGCCGATTATTGTGCTCACCGTGCGCTCGGACGATGCGGAAGTCGCCGCCGCGCTTAATTTAGGTGCCGATGATTACATCACCAAGCCGTTCAATGCCGAAGTGTTGCTGGCGCGCATTCACGCCAGTTTGCGCAAAGCCACCGTACGCGAAGTGGGCGAGCCCGATATTGTGAACGGCCCCATCCGCATGGATTTAGTGCGCCATGAAGTGTTCATCGAGGGCAATCAAGTCGCGTTCACGCCGAAGGAATATGATTTGCTGCGCTATTTCCTTATCCATCGCGGGCGCATGCTCACGCACAAACAAATCCTGAAGGAAGTGTGGGGCGCGGCGCATGTCGAGGACACGCAGTATTTACGCGTCTATGTCGGCCAGGTGCGCGAAAAGCTTGAGGCGAAAAAGGGTTTAGGCAAATCCATCGTGTCGGAAGCAGGCATTGGCTACCGCATGGATGTGGTGGGTAGCGAATCGAGCGCCGCCGCTTAAATCGCTTGCTGTAATTGCCGCCTGCGCTGGCGGATCAGCTCTTCATCGTCGAACCCGCCGCTGCCGGGTGCAATGTCGGCCTGTGCGGGTTTGGGCACTGGCGCATTCAGCAACTGGTTCGAAAGCGGCGCGTTTTGCGGTAAATAGACCAGCATGTAGCCAACCAGCGGGGTCGCATAAATCCCGTCATCGGGCGCGGTTGCGGTGGTGGCGCTCGGGTCTTGCGACACTTTCACCACCGTGTTGGGCAGGCCCGCATCAATCACCGCTTGCGGGCTGGTGCCACTGATATCGGCGAAAGCGATGGCGCTGCTGTTGGCGGTATAATTGCCGCTATCGGCTCCGCTGACAGTAATGCCATTCACAGTGATTGGGCGCTGGGGGCCCGCCGCGATGCTGGCAAATTGCGCCGTGCCGTAGGCGGTGCTCAGCACATCGCCCGCGAGGCGGTTATCCGACAGCGTCACCTGCGCGGCGGTGGTGCCGTCATAGGCTTTGGCGATGCCGGTGGCGCTGATAGTCAGCGCGCGCGGTGTAATGTTGCCCGTCGTGGCGGCGCTGTTGGCGCTCAGGGTGTAGTTCAAGCGGTCGGCCCCGGTCAGGGCAATGCCAGTCACCGCGATGGCGCGCGCGGTGCCGACATTTTTATCCGGGAAGAGGGCGCTGTAGCCATAGCCGAGCGCATCGCCCGCCACGCGGTTGTCGCTGAAAATCACTGGCGCGATCGCGTTGCCGTCATACACTTTGCCGGGGCTGGTGACGGTAAAATTCAGGCTGCGCGGAGTAATGTCGGCGGTGGTGGTGGTGACGGTGTTAAACACATAGTTCGCGCTGTCGGCCCCGCCAAGCGCGAGACCGGTCACGGTAATGGTGCGTCCCGTGCCTGCGTTTTTATTCGGAAACAGTGCGTTTACATAGCTGGTGCTCAGCATATCGCCCGCCACACGGTCGTCACTGACGCTGATGGGGGCAATCGCGGAGCCATCATAAATTTTGCCGGGGCTGGTGGCGGCAAGGGTGAGGGCGCGCTGACCGATGGCAAGGCTGCCATTTTGGTAGGTGATGGTGTAATCCGAAGGCGTAAAGCTGCCACCGCTGGCAGCGCTTGGGGTTATGCTCCAACTACCCGCCCGCCAATTATTGCTGCTGCTGAGCGGGGCCGATGCCGTGAGGGTGACGCTGCCGATGGTTTCGCTGTTTTGCAGGCCGGTCGGGGTGAAGCCCGCAAAGGCATTCGCCGCGCCGTAGGTGAGGGCGACGTTGTTGGCGCGGATGGTGAGAGGAGCAGGCGTCACGATTAAATCGCCCGCGTTATAGACAAACGCATAGTTACCATCGACCCCGCCGCCCACGGTAAAGTTCGTCGCATAGGTGCCAGCATGCTGAATGCCACTGAGGGTGGAATTGCCCGTCGGCGCGGTGGCAAGGAACGTGGCGTTTTCGCCGGGCGCGAAACCGCTATACACAAGCGCAACGGCGGGTACAGCGGTGCCGTAAGTCACGGTCTGGGTTTGCGCGGTGACGTTGAGGGTGCGCTGAATAATGCTTAAATCACCGGTGACGTAACTGAACGTATAGTTGCCCGATACCCCGCCTGCCACCGTGTAATTCGCGGGATAATTGGCGACAGTCTGCACGCCGCTAAGCCCCGAGGTTACACTGGGTGCGCTGATGAGGTTGCTGGCGGTTTCGCCATTAACGAAGCCGCTATAACTCAGCGTGCCCGTGGGCACGGCGTTACCGTAAATGATGCTCTGGTTGGAGGCGGTCACCGTCAGGGTCTGGCGTGAAATCACGAGGTCGCCCGCGGTGTAGATAAAATTGTAATTGGGCGAGACACCGCCGCCGACGGCATAGTTTCCGTTATACGTGCCTGCACCGACGATGCCGCTCAGGGTCGAGCTCAGGCTCGGCGCGGTGGTAAGGAAGGTCGCGTCTTCCCCCATAATGAAGCCGCTGTAAGCGATGCTCGACGCGGGCACGGCGGTGCCGTAAGTCACGGTGCGGTTACCCGCCGTGACGTTGAGCGATTTTCTCGACACCGTTAAGTCGCCCGGAATGTAGTTGAAGCTGTAATTGGCCGATACCCCGCCGCCTGCGGTATAATTGCCGGTATAGCTGCCCGCGTTGATGATGCCGCTTTGCATCGAACTCACGGTGGGCTGCGTGCTCAGGAAGGTTTCATCCTCGCCCGCCACGAAGCCGTTATAGGTGATGGTGCTGACGGGCACTGCGGTGCCATAGGTAACGGTTTGGTTGGCGACGGTGACGTTCAGCCCCGTCGGGTTCACGGTAAGGGTGCCGGGCGCGAAAATGAAATGGTAGTTATTGTCGCTTCCGCCGCTCACGGTGTAGTTGCCGGCATAGGTCGCGGCATTCTGAATGCCGCTGAGCATGGAGCTGACGATGGGCAGGCTGTCGAGGTCGAGCGCGCTATCGCCCGCGATAAAGCCGCTATACTGGAAGCTGCCGGTGGGCACGGCGGTGCCGTAATTCACCGTTTTGTTGTCGGCCGTGATGTTGAGGTCGCGCTGGGTGACGACCAGATTGCCAGTGAAATAATGCAGCGTGTAGTTGCTCGCGCTGCCGCCACTCACGGTGTAGTTCGCGCCATAGATGCCCACATTCTGCACTCCGCTCAGGCCCGAATTCACGACGGGCTGGCTGTTCAGGAACGTCGCGTCCTCGCCCGTGATAAAGCCGCTATAGGTGAGTGTACCGGCGGGCACCGGCGTACCGTAGGTCACGGCCTGCGTATCGGCGGTGACGTTGAGGTCTTTGGGCGTGACGCTCAGGCTGCCTGCTACGTAGCTGAAGCTGTAATTGCCCGATACGCCGCCGCTTGCGGTATAGTTTGCGGCATAGGTGCCCACATTCTGCACGCCGCTGCGCGCCGAAGCGACGGTGGGGGTGCTGGTGAGGAACGTTGCGTCCTCGCCCATGACAAATCCGCTATAGCTAACGGTGCCGGTGGGCACGACGGTGCCGTAAATCACCGTTTGCGGGTCGGCGCTGACGATGAGGGTTGCCTGCGTAATGTTCGCGGCCGCGGTGGCGGTGGTGTTGAAGCTGTAATTGCCGCTATCGCCACCGGTGAGGGTGATGCCCGTGACGTTGACGCTTAGGCCCGTGCCTGCATTCGGGCTCACGAACAAGGCGCTGCCATAGGCAGTGGTCAGGCTATCGCCTAATACCCGGTTGTCGCTGAGGGTCACGGTCGCGGCCGTGGTGCCGTCGTAGGTTTTGGCGATCCCGGCGGCGCTGATGGTGAGGGGTCGCTGGGTGATGTCGGCATTGGTGGTGGCGGTGGTGTTGAAGCTGTAATTGCCGGCGTCGGTGTTGGTGAGGGTGATGCCGTTGACCGTGACCAAACGCGCGGTGCCGACGTTTTTATCAGGGAACAGTGCCGTGGCGAAGCCCAGCGCCAGTACGTCACCTGCCACCCGGTTATCGCTGAGGGTGATGGGCGCGATGGCGTTGCCGTCATACACCTTGCCGGGGCTGGTGGCGCTGATGGTGAGGGCACGCTGGGTGATGTCGGCGTTCGTGGTGGTGTTGGTGTTGAAGCTGTAGTTGCCGGCGTCGGTGTTGCTAAGCGTGATGCCATTGACCGTGACCAAACGTGCCGTGCCGACGTTTTTATCAGGGAACAGCGCCGTGGCGAAGCCCAGCGTCAGTACGTCACCTGCCACCCGGTTATCGCTGAGGGTGACGGGGGCGATGGCGTTGCCGTCATACACTTTGCCGGGGCTGGTGGCGCTGATGGTGAGCGCGCGCTGGGTGATGTTGGCGGTTGTGGTGGCACTGGTGTTGAAGCTGTAGTTACCCGCATCGGTGTTGCTAAGCGTAATGCCGTTGACCGTAACTAAGCGTGCCGTGCCGACGTTTTTATCGGGGAACAGCGCGGTGGCGAAGCCCAGTGTCAGCACGTCGCCCGCGACGCGGTTATCGCTGAGGGTGATGGGCGCGATGGCGTTGCCATCATAGACTTTGCCGGGGCTGATAGCGCTGATGGTGAGGGCGCGCTGGGTGATGTTGGCGGTGGTGGTGGCGCTGGTGTTGAAGCTGTAATTGCCGGCATCGGTGTTGGTGAGGGTGATGCCGTTGACCGTAACTAAGCGCCCGACACCGACGTTTTTATCGGGGAACAGCGCCGTGGCGAAGCCCAGCGTTAGCACATCGCCTGCCACCCGGTTATCGCTGAGGGTGATGGGCGCGATGGCGTTGCCGTCATAGACCTTGCCGGGGCTAGTGGCGCTGATGGTGAGGGCACGCTGGGTGATGTTCGCGGTCGTGGTAGCGCTGGTATTGAAGCTGTAATTGCCCGCATCGGTGTTGGTGAGGGTAATGCCATTCACACTCACCAAGCGCCCCGTACCGACGTTTTTATCCGGGAACAGCGCCGTGGCGAAGCCCAGCGTCAGTACGTCACCTGCCACCCGGTTATCGCTGAGGGTGACGGGGGCGATGGCGTTGCCATCATAGACTTTGCCGGGGCTGGTGGCGCTGATGGTGAGCGCGCGCTGGGTGATGTTGGCAGTCGTGGTAGCGCTGGTGTTGAAGCTATAGTTGCCCGCGTCCGTGTTGCTAAGCGTAATGCCATTGACCGTGACCAAACGCCCGACACCGACGTTTTTATCAGGGAACAGTGCCGTGGCGAAGCCCAGCGTCAGTACGTCGCCTGCCACCCGGTTATCGCTGAGGGTGATGGGCGCGATGGCGTTGCCGTCATACACTTTGCCGGGGCTGGTGGCGCTGATGGTGAGCGCGCGCTGGGTGATGGTGCCGATAGTGCCCGTGGCCGTAGTGGAGGCGAGCGTGTAGTTGCCCGCGAGCGCGCCCGAAATGCTTACACCGGTGGCCGTCACCAGCTTGCCCACGCCCACATTCTTGTTGTTATAGCTGGCGCTGGTGCTGGTGGTTGTCAGTGTGTCGCCGCCAAAAAGGTTGGCAAGGCTGTAATTGCCTGCAACCAGCGTGGCGATGGCGTTGGCGTCGTAGGTTTTGCTGGTACTGCCGATCAGGCTTGCCGTCACCGTGCGCGGGGTGACGGTGATAGCGGTCGGGTTATTGGCGTAAGTAAACCCGTAACCGATGGCAGATACTAACGTTCCACTTGCGTAATTAATGTTGTAAACGTTGCCTGCCGCGCCCCCTGCATTGCCCGCTACGTAGGTACTGGTGCCGGTGAGGGTGCCGGTAACAGTATCGGCCGCGAAATCGGCGGCGTTGGCATATTGCGCGGCGGTGAGGGGGACGTAGGCATAGCCGCTGAGGGGGGCAGCGTTGCCGTAGATAACTGTCGCCGCGTTCGGGGTGATGGTGATCAGGGGTGCTGTGAGACTATAGAGAAAACCATTGGTCGTAACCGGGATGGAAACAGTGGTGCCCAGCGTCGCGTTGAAGGCGCAGGCGCCCACGCCGCCATAGGCGCAGCTAAAGCGACGGAAATTGCTGGTGGCGCCGTTCGTGGCGTCGCTGCCGGGGTTGGTCGAGTAAACGAGGAAGCGCCCACTGCCTGTCGGGTTCAGCGCGCTGCTGCTGGCATTGTTGATAAAATTCTGCCCGGCGACCAGGGTAAGGGCGTTGCCGCTGCCGGCGGTAGTCAGGGTGCTGCCCACGTTGATGCTGAGGTTGGCCGTGGCGTTCAGGGTGCGCGCAAAAATCGACCCGGCGGTGATGGAGGGCAGCGCGAGCGCCCCCGGTGTGGTGATGGAGACGTTATCGAGCGCCGTCGTCGCCCCGATTGCCCCACCGAAATTGACGCTACCGGCGGTGACGGTGAAATTGCAGTTGCCCGAGCAGCCCGTCACCGGTGAGAACAGGCCGCCCGTGGTGTTGCTATAAGTAACAATCGTGTCGCTCCCGGCGGCTGTGATGGTGCCACCTGTGACCAGCGCCTGCGCCGGGGTGCCGGTATAGCGGATGATGACCACGCCATTATTACCTGCAGTGCCGCCTGCGGCTGCGTTACCGCCTGCACCGGCATTGTTACCATAGCCATAAAAGGTTGCACGGCCGGCGCTGATGGCCGTCGAGGCCCCACCCGCTGAACCGCCGGGCTGTGTGGCGCCATTATTGCCGACCGTATAGCTGCCTGTCGCAAAGGCGGGGTCATAGTAATTCGCGCCACCGTTGGTGAAGGCTGCGGCTGCCGAAACGGCCAGGTTGGTCTGGCCACTGCCGCCGAAATAACCGCCGCCACCGCCACCGCCGCCGCCGCCGTCGCCGGCAAAAGTCATCCCTGTGCCGCCTGCCAGTGTGCCGGTGGTGCTGGTCTGGCTGCCGCCGCCCAGAGCTGCGGCATTTTTGGCGAATCCTTCGTTGCCGCCACCACCGCCTGCGCCGCCGCCTGCAACAGCATAATAGTTCGCGCCCAGTAAGATAGCCGAATAACCGCCGCCGCCGCCGCCGCCACCACTCGACCCACTGGAGCCAGCAGCACCCCCGGCACCGCCGCCATTCACCCCGCCCGCACCGCCGGGGGCCGAGGTGAGTGAGTTAACGCCACCCGCACCAGCGCCGCCGACCGCGATGGTGTACGCGCCGCTGGTGGTATTCACCAGCGCATCGACCGCGCCGCCGCCACCACCGCCGCCGCCACGTGTTGCTGCGTCGGTGCCGCCACCACCGCCACCACCGCCGATGGCCAGCACACTGAAGGTGCTACCGAAGGCCGCGCTACCGTTCACGGTACTGGCGAGGGTGAGGGCGCCGGTACCGAGATTCACGGTGAGCGGCGCAGCAATAATCAGCGGGCTCGCCACGTTCAGGTTGCCGCCGCTGCTGGTGATGTTCACGGTGCCGCTATTAATAATGCTGCTCGGGCCAGTGAGGGCAATGTTGCCGCCATTGCTGAGTAGCGAGAAATTATTGACGAACTGCAGGTAGCTGGCGGCGGTTAAATTAATCGGCCCGTTATTGCTGGTGATGTTGCCGGGGCCGGTTTTGAGAATCAGGCCGTTGCTGTTGACGCTCAGCGTGTTGCCCGCACCCGTACTGTTCAGTGCCCCGCCGATGGTGATGGACGCGCCCGCACCGGTAGTTTGAATGCTGAGGCTGCTGGCAGTAATGTCCGGCGTGGTGAGGGCGTTGGTCGAGACGATGCTCGTCGCCCCGAGTGCGGTCGTCGCCCCCAGCGGCGAACTAAAGCTAAACGTGCCTGCGGTCGCGTTCAGCGCGATGCCATCGACCGTACCGCCGAAGGTGGTGAGCGCGCTGCCGGAATTGACGGTGAGGGCGCAACCGCCCGCGCAGCCAATCGGCGTGAAACTACCGTTGGTGCCAAAAGTCCAGACCGTGTCGCCACCCACGGTCGTGGCGGTGCCGCCACTGGTGGTGACGTTGCTTGCGTTGCCGGTATAGCGTACGACGACCACGCCGGAACCGCCCGTCCCTCCGGTGGTAATGTTATTACCGGCACCACCACCCCCGCCGCCTAAACCATTCGTACCATTACTACCGCCGCCAGCGCTGCTGCCGCCATTGCCGCCGCCCCCAGTGCCGCCAATACCGAAATTTGTTGCCGTGTTGAAAATGCCGCCGCCGCCGCCGCCGCCATAGGTGACACTGCTGCCGGTGATGGTATTTGCCACGCCCCCGCCGCCATTGCCACCTTGTGTGGTTGTGCCGCCCGTACCAGCGCTGCCTGCACCGCCGCCACCGCTTGCGCCAAAATTGATGGCGCTGTTGAGCCCGGTGCCGCCCGCATTGCCTTGCCCGGCCGTACCTGCGCCACCGGTTGAATCATGCGCGCCACCTCCACCTGAACCGCCGGTAAGGCCCACCACGATATTGTTGGCCCCGCCGCCGCCGCCGCCTAGTGCGGTCAGGCTTAGGAATGATGAGTTGCTGCCGTTGGTGCCCGGCGGTGTGGTTCCTCCAGTATAGTTGCCTCCGCCAGTCCCACCCGTGCCAACCGTAATGGCATTCGTGGTACCAGCACTCACCGCTTGCGAGGCCGAGAAGAGCACGCCCCCCGCGCCGCCGCCGCCGCCGGTACCGCCACCGCCACCGCCACCGCCCGCCACTGCGAGGGCTTGCACGGTACTGATGGGGCTTGAGGCGCTGGTGACGGTGCTGTTGAAGCTGATGGGCTGATTGGTGGTCGAGACGTTGGCATTTGCCCCAACCACCACGGGGTTGTTGAAGGTGATGGCACCGCCGCTGCTACTGACCGTATTCAGCAGCACCGTGCGGGTATTGCCGGAGAAAAGCACGGTGCTGGTGGAGTTCAGGATCTGGTTGAAGGCGATATCGTTGAATCCTTGAATATCGATTGCGCCAAAGGTCGCGCCTAGGCGTTGCAGGTTGGTGGTCGTGGCGGTGTAGCTAGGGCGGGTGGGGTTGCTGCCGGAAAGCAGCGTCAGGCCGCCGGTACCGGTAAATAATGTGCCGTTGAGGTTGAGCACGCCGGTGCTGGCAGGGTTGCCGTTCGCGGCGCGTAAATTCAGCGCATTACCAGCGCCGCTGCGGATGAAATTCGCCGCGTTCAGGGTAAGGTCGCGGAAGCTGGTGATGGCGATATTGCCGCTGCTGAGTATGTCGCGATTAATAAAGGTATCGAGGAAACCCTGAATGCTGATGTTGCCGAAAGTAGCGCCTGTCCGCAACAGGTTCGAGGCCGTCGCCGTCCAGCTCGGCCGTGTGCCGTTGGCACCGGAGGATAGAGTGATCGAACCGGTGTTAACGCTCAAAATGCCGTTGAGCGTTAAATTCCCGATGCCGTTGACGTTATTGCCGGCGGCAGTGAGGGTTAGCGGACTGTTGGCCCCCGAAGCAAAGGTTCGTCCGGCTGCCAAGGTAACGTCGCGGCTGAAGGGAGCGTTAATCGTACCCGCACTGCGCACATTTGCGTTGATTACAAGATCGCGTCCACTCAGGATAATAATTGGGGGCGCGGAAATACTGCCGATATTACCGTTGATGGTGGTGGTCCCATTCGCCGCTGTCGTGTTAAACGCCCCGGTGCCGTCAAACGCGTTGGTCAGTACT
The DNA here is from genome assembly GCA_046154225.1 of Rickettsiales bacterium. Classification (GTDB taxonomy): domain Bacteria; phylum Pseudomonadota; class Alphaproteobacteria; order Rickettsiales; family UBA3002; genus QFOX01. Next base: position 63,059 of record JBJXEM010000013.1, on the reverse strand, counting down.
ATATTGCCGTTGCTGGTGAACGACAGGCTGTTCCCGGTGAAGGGCCGCGCGGTGTTCACCGTCAGGTCCAAGGCGGTGCCGGAGCCATAAGTATAGCTCACGGCATTGGTAAAGCCGATGAACGCATCCGTGAATTGCAGCGTGCCTGCACCGGTACCGACCCCCATGGTGATGGCGGTGCGCGGGGCAATCGTCAGCCCCGCCACACTATTAATATTATTCGCCACATTCAGCGAGAATGTGTCCGAGCTGAGCGTGATATTGCCCGACGCGCCGCTGGTGCGCACGCCGTTGGCGACATCGGTAATGAAGCCGAAGCTTGTCACCTGCCCACCGCGAATGCCGTTGACGGTGATATTGCCCGTGCCGCTATTGGCAATGCCGTTGGCAATCGCACTATATACCCCGTGGTTGGTGCCGCCCGTACCGCCGGCGTTACCGCCGGTGCCGGCGACGGTGATCGCGCCCGATCCCGTGCTGGCAATCGTCGCGCCTGTGGTGCTGATAAACACCCCATGGTTGCCGGTGCTGGCACCGGTGCCGCCGCCGGTGCCCGTGACGGTAATGGTACCGCCGCCCGAATTAGTTACGCCCGGACCGCCCGAGACCGCGACGCCGTAATTATTGTTCGCCGTGCTGCTCGTGCCCCCTGTGCCGGTAAGGGTAATATTACCGCCGCTGGCCGCGATGGAGCCGGAACCCGACTGGTTCACGGCAATACCGATTTTTTGGCCAGTAGTTCCGGCACCACCCGTGCCAAACACCGTAATGGCGCCGGTGCTGGTCGCATTCAGTCCGTTTGCAGCGTTCGACAATACCCCGTAACTCACGTTGTTAGTTGCCCCGGCTGTGCCGTTGACGACGATGCTGCCTGTCCCGGTTGTGCGCGCAATGCCCCCACCTGTATTCGAGAGCAGTACGCCGGTGTTTTGGGAGCCCGTGCCGCCACCTGCGGTGCCAGTCATTTCGATGTTACCGTTCACGCTCGTCACCAAACTGCGGAGTGCAACCCCATGGATCTGGTTTGTGTTAACCGCCGTGCCTCGCCCGATGCCGTTGATGCGAATCGCGCCCGTTCCCGTGGTGCTGATGGTGTTGCCCGCGGTGAGTTCGACTCCGTGGCTCGTGTTCGTACCATTCTCGCCCTGACCGTTAATCAGGATGGTGCCACCTGCCGCCGTGATATTACCACCAATCGACACGCCGATCGGGCGCGTGGAATTTCCCTGCGCATAACCCGTGGCCGCCGTCGTGATGGAGCCGTTGGCGGCAAGGGTCGCCGCCGTAATTGCTCCGCTGCCACCGCCGATGGTAATATTGCCGCCGTTTGTACTGATGGCAGCCGTCGTTATTACGGCACCGGAACCAATGCCGCTATTGTCGGCCCGCAAGGTTAATGCGCCACCGGCCAGGTTAATCGCCGAGTTCACTTCAATGTTACGGAAGGCCGACAGGGTGAGCGCACCCGTGCCGGTGGAAGTGATGCCCGAATTCACGAAAATATCGCCATTGCCAACAAAGGCATCGTTACTGGTTTGCACCGTCACGTTGGTGCCCAGATTGAGTGCGGCAACAATGGTGGCGGCGCTTAACTGGCTGGCGGTCGCGGTGGCGGTGAAGGGGGTGACGCCCGTGATGGCGCTGTTGGTGGCGGCGGTGATGATGATGTCGGCGGGGTCAAGCAACCAGGTGCCTGCCCGGCCGGTGCCGCTGGCGGTGGCTTCTACCAAACCATTGAAATCGAGGTAAGCTCTACCCGAAGTCTCCACCAGCCCACCATTGCCGCGGCTGCCCGCACCATTGGCTTTAGCAAAACCTGCGAAATGCGTGGTGCCATCCGCATAAACAATAATCTCGCCGCCATTGCCTTGCGCGGTTGCGCTGGCGTCGATTACCGCCCCGGATTCAATAATCGTGGTTTGCGCCGTAGGCGTGGAACCATGGCCCAGATATTCGCCACCGACGTGAATGATGCCGCCGCCCGAACTCCCTGCAGCTGTAAGGCGGCTGCCATTGTTGACTGTCACATGGTCAGCGGTGACGGTAATGGATCCACCCTTCTCTCCGGCTTTGCTGCCCGAGGCGTCAAGCGTGCCTGCTACCACTACACGGCTGATAGTTGGCACCCGGTTTTTCGCGACGGCGACATTACCCGCAACGGCATTGCTGCCCAAGGCGGCGATGATGATTTTGCCATTGCGCGCAGACACGGATTGGGCAGAAACGGTACCGCGTGCCTCGATCGTGCTGGCAAGCAGCGTGCTGCCGGCTGCGGCGGTGAGGGCGACGGTGCCGCCATTCGCCTGCAAGCTGCCGGTGTTGCGCACGAGTTGTTGGTGGACAGCGTCGCTGACCGCCACTTCCATCAGCCCGTCGCCATAAAAATCGACCGTGGCGGTGTCGCCCGCCGCAAGGTGCACGCGGCCCAGCCGGGCAGTGATCACGCCGCTATTTTCCACATGTGGTGCTACAAAACCGACTAATCCGCCATCGCGCGCGGTGATGTTACCTTCGTTGGTGACCGCGGCGTCAGGCGCACCGGGCTTGTCAAAATGTGGCGCACGCTGGTTCAAAAAATTATCGTTGCTGATGTCGGCTGTGGTCGCGACCAGCCCATTCACATCCACCACGGCATGCTGGCCAAAAAGGACACCATTTTGGTTAACGATTAGTAGGTTGCCATTAGCCTGCAGCGTGCCATTAATGACGCTGGCCTGCGCACTGTGGACGCGGTTGAGCGCGATGGATGCGGCGCTGGGCTGCTGGAATTCGGTGCGCTCGCCGGCGCTGATATCGAATCCCTGCCAATCGATGACCGCCCGATCGGTTTGCTGGTGGACGGAGAGTGTGCTGCCAGCGGAAGAAATGCTTGCCTGTCCGGCACTTACAACGCCACCTTGAGGGTTAGCATTAGCAGTCAGCGGACAGCATAAAAGGGCAAGCGCCATCACGCATGCAGTAACCCACTGACTAATAAAGACAACAGCTTTTTGGCGCATGAAATACGTTCTTTTTATGACTGAATATAGCATTTTTTTGATGAAAAGTCACAAAAATGAGTCCACAAAAAGTACGAAAGTAGGCGGCATTTTAATGATTTCATGCCGGCTTGCCACAGCGGCGTGGTGGCGCATCGGAGTATTCACAGCACAAGTTGTACGAATTTTTGATATATTCAAAAATCTCCATGCTGACAGCAAATCACACGAGTTCTGGTGCGCTAAAATAATTATTACGAAAACGGAATTCATTAGCCTAAGTAATGCATTAATGCATTAGCACTTTAAGTTTTTCCGTTGATTTTAAGGCAATGAAAAATTTTTTTGCGCATTTTTAAATCGCCGCGCTACAATTCAATCTAGAACGAATATTATATTTTATAACTTAAAAATAACAAAGCAATATTAGATAATACGCTTATTATTGACGTGCTGCGGTTTAACGGATGGACGCCCCTTAAGTTGGTGCGTGTCCGTGTCTGGTGAGTGCCCCGGTGAACATTACTTTGGTCATGGGCATGCAAATTATCATCTGCTGTGCAATTTAGGGGTGGGGTGCCCTGCCTGTGCGATGCCAAATGAGCACGGGCTTTTCACAGTGTTGAGAAGAAACGCATGTCATGCGCGCGATGATGTCGATTTTTCTGGTAAGCGCCAGAGCATCTAGTTAAGAGGTGGCAGGCTACAGAAACAGGATTGCAACACATGGGTACTATTAAAAATTCATCCTTGGCATTGGCGGGCTTTTCGCTGGTTGCAGCACTGGGTGCGAGCACTGCCCTGGCGCAAAGCATTCCCCCCAACAGTTCGCTGCCTAACGTGATTGAACGCCAAAACCGCATTGAAACGCTACGCCCCGGTGTGGGTGGTGCGCCGGTTATCTCGGCACCGAAAGCGGAGAAAAAATCGATTTCGGGCACTGCGCAATTTACCCTCAAGGCGGTAAAGATCGAGGGTGGCACCGTGTATGGCGAAGAAGAACTGAAGCCGCTATACGCCAACAAAATTGGCGAGAAAATCTCGCTCGACGATTTGGGCGATGTCGCCGCTGACATCACGAGCTACTACCGCAACCATGGCTATATTCTCACCCGCGCCGTGGTGCCGCCGCAACGCGCCGAAGGCGGTGTGGTGACCATCCGCATTGTGGAAGGTTTTGTCAATGAAGTGAAACTGCAAGGCGATGTGGGCAATGGCCGCCCGTTGCTGCGTAACTATGCCGATAAAATTCAAGCGGCCAAACCGCTCAATGCTTCCACGCTTGAGCGCTATCTGCTGCTGATGGAAGATCTGCCAGGCGTTGAGGCGCGCGCTGTGTTGCAGCCAGCGGCTGAGCAAACGGGTGCGTCGGATGTGATTATCACTATCTCGCGCAAACCCATCACGGCTTCGGCGTCGTTCGATAATCGTGGGACGCGCTATTTGGGCCCGTATCAGTTGAGCGCAACGGTGGCTGCGAATAACGCGTTCGGCCTTGAAGAGCAGACCCAGTTGCGTGCCGCCAGTTCGATCCTGCAAACCGATGAATTTGCGTACGGCGAAATTCGCCACGAAGAGCAAATCGGTAACGAAGGCACCAAACTCTTTTTCTCGGGCAGCTATGTCGATACGCATCCGGGCTATTTGCTCACGCCGCTTGATATTCATGGCATCAGCTACGCGTTGAGCATCGGGGCAAGCCACCCGCTGATTCGTAGCCGCCAGCAAAACTGGTTTGTGAACACCGACTTCACCTGGCGCGATGTCAATACCGACGCGCTGGGCTCGAATCTCTATTACGATAAAACCCGCGCCATTACGGTCGGCTCCACCTTCGATTTCGTCGACCCGCTGGCGGCGATCAACCGCCTGGAAGCAAGCGCTTCGCAGGGGATTGCCGTAGGCGATTCCGCCGGTCAGCAGCGTTCGCGCGCCAACGCCGATAGCAGCTATACCAAAATCAACGCCAAAGTGTCGCGCCTGCAACCGTTATACGATGCGTTCTCGCTGCAAGTGTCGGCGTCGGGCCAGTATGCATTCCAGCCGTTGCTGGCGTCGGAAGAATTTGCCCTGGGCGGACAAGAATTCGGCTCGGCCTACGATACGGCGGAACTCACCGGCGACTCGGGTGCGGCAGGCCGTGCCGAGCTGCAATACAACCAGAGCCCCGGCCTGAACTACCTGAAGCAATATCAGGTGTATGGTTTTTATGACATTGGCGAAGTGTACAACATCCGTGCCATTGCAGGCAGCGAGCAGTCGGTGCAATCGCTTTCTTCGGCAGGCGTTGGGGCACGCGTCAACCTGATCGATGCCGTTTCGGCGTCGGTTGAAGGTGCATGGCCGCTGACCCGTAGCGTGGCGGCTCTTGGTGGCAATGGCAACGACCCGCGGGTGTTTTTCAACGTCCAGTATCGCTATTAGTATTGGTTAATGGTGGCAGGGCTCGCCTAGTACATATTTAATGGACTAATGCCTCCCCTATGCTTTGAAAAATAAAGAATTTACGGGATTCCCATAAAATTTAACACAAGTTATAAAAATTAACTTGTTATTAACTATTGCGCTCGCTAGGTTGCCCGCCTGCGTTCGGCATCATAATTGCAACACTCGGCATAAAACTCATTATAAAACGAATCGCCCGGCGATTCACTGACAGGAGCTCGACCCATGCGTCACCCATTCGCTACCGTTACCCGTTTACGCAATTCTTCGATGCTGACCCGTGTGGCCCTTGTGGGCGCCGCAGCGGCGATGCCCTTCGGAGCGGCGAACGCATTGCCAACGGGCGCGCAAGTGGAATCGGGTGCGATCAGCATCAGCCAGCCGAACGCGCAGAATTTGGTGGTGAATCAGGGTAGCGACAGAGCCATTATCAACTGGCAGGGATTTGACATTCTGAGCGGCGAGTCGACGCGCTTTAACCAGCCCAGCGCGAATTCGGTGGCGCTGAACCGCATTGGCGGCGGCCGTCCGTCGCAGATTCTGGGCAATCTGTCGGCCAACGGGAAATTGTATCTGGTGAACCCGAACGGTGTGGTCTTCGGTGCCGGGTCGCAAATCGACGTGGCGGGCCTGGTGGCTTCGAGTGCGGACATTAAAAGTGCGGATTTCCTCGCGGGTAAAATGAATTTCACGAAGCCCGGCAATGCCGACGCCAGCATCACCAACGCCGGTACCATTACGGCGGCGCAAGGCGGCCTTGTCGCGCTTGTTGCTCCGAACGTTCGTAACGATGGCGTAATCCAAGCACAATACGGCACGGTGCAGCTCGCCGGTGCGTCGACCGTCACCGTCGATATGTATGGCGACAACCTCTACAGCTTCGCACTCGGCAACGCCGATAATGGCGCATCGGTCAGCAACACAGGCACGGTGAAAGCAGGCACCATTTTACTCACCGCCAACGCGGCGAAAGATATCGTCACCAACGTGGTGAACAACACCGGTGTGCTGGAAGCAACCACCGCCCACATGGATGGCGGCACGCTCGTACTCGGCGGTGAAAACAGCGCCGTGCATGTGGCGGGTAAACTGAACGCCAGCGGCAAAGGGGCCGGCAAAAAAGGCGGCAGCATTACGGTCACCGGCAAAACGATTGAGCTGGCTTCGGCCAACGTGGATGCCAGCGGGTCAGCCGCAGGCGGCACAGTGAAAATCGGCGGCGACTACCAAGGCGGCGGCGATTTGGCCCGTGCCGACACGGTGGCGGTGGATGCAGACAGCGTGATTAACGTGAGTGCCGAAAATGGCGACGCAGGCCGCGCCATTGTGTGGTCGGACGACGCAACGCAATTTTCGGGCACGATTCTCGGCACCGGAAAAAATGGCGGATTTGCTGAAGTTTCCGGCAAAAATACGCTTGATTTCTCGGGCTATGCCGACCTGCATGCGACCGATGCGACGGGCACCAAAGGCCACCTGCTGCTCGACCCGACGAACATTACGATAGGCGCGGTGCTTGCGTTCGCATCCGAACTGATTCTCAACACCGGCACGGATGTCACGCTGACGACATCCAATTCGGGCGGGCAGGCGGGTGACATCACCGTGCTCAGCGCGATCAACTGGAGCGGCACGGGTTCGCTCATCCTCAACGCTATTCACGATATCATCGTGAATAGCAGCATTACTTCGACCACGGCGGGTGTGGGCGGTAACGTGACCCTCACTGCGGGCAACAATGTGCAAGTGGGCGGCAATGGCGCGAATGGCGCGAATGGTCTGAGCGGCACGAATGCGCTTGGCTTTGTTAACGGCACTACTTTCCCTAATGCCAGCAACAACAATAATGGCGGCAACGGCAGCGTCAGCACCCAATCGGGCAAAATTACCTTGAACGCGGGCAGCGATGTGCGCCTCGGCGGCGATGGTGCTAACGGCGGCAATGGTGGCAACGGCGGCGATGGTGCGAATGGCAGAAGCACAGCGCCCCGCTTCACTGGCGGTAATGGTGGCGATGGTGCTAACGGCGGTAATGGCGGCAACGGCGGCACGGGCACGCTTTCAAGCGTGAGTGGTGATATTGCACTTAATGCTAACCGCGATGTGGTTATCGGCAGCACCAAAAATGGTGTCGCCGGCGCGGCAGGCACGCGTGGCAACAACGCCACCGGCGCACGCCCTGGCAATGGCGGTGCGGCCGGCAACGGTGGCACGGCGGGTGTTTCGGCCACTGGCTCCATCACCTCGGGTTCGGGCAATGTCGTCATTACTTCGGATGCGGATAATGCCAATGCAGGCGCGATCGCGCTGCAAAGCGGTGCATCCATCACCACGGGTGCCGGCAACATCACCCTCACCGGTGGCAACGGTTACGCGAAAGGAAGCGCCAGCTTGGCGCTCAGCCCCTATGCCGACCCCTTGAATCCTAGCAGTGCAGGTCAGGCGGGCATTCTCATCCATAACGCGAGCGTAAAAACCACCTCGGGCAACATTGTTGCGAACGGTAAAGGCGGCAATAACGGCCAGAATGTCGGCGTGCAAATTTCCGGCACCACCGGCAAACTCGAAACCACCTCGGGCGACATCACGCTCGATGGTATTGGCGGCAACACAAGCAGCTACGGCAGCTACGGAGTAGTGCTGGGCGATGGTGCCTCGGCCACGACCGCTTCGGGCGATATTAAAGTTACTGGCAAGGGCGGCATCACGGGTGCAGGGCTGGGCTATGGTAACGGCGTGCAGCTTTATAACGGCAGCAGCATCACCAGCACCGGTAAAGGCAAAATCACCTTGAATGGCACCGCCGGAGGTCCGTCTTCGGGGGGTAACTTCGGCATTTTCACCTTGGCTGGCAGCAATGTCATTGGCGGCGCGAACGCGAACGGGAAAATCACCCTCAACGCCGATTCGATGAGCCTGAGCGACGTAAAAATCCAAGGTAAAAAAGACATTAAATTCGACACGAACGGCGTGATTCTGGCCAACAACGCCACCATCACCACCACGGGCAAAGTGAATATTGACCCGAGCGACGTGACACTCACGGGCAGCAGCATTACGGGTGCCGCGGTGACAATTGACCCTGTAACGAACGTCACCCTCACCAACAGCACCATCACCGCCACGGCAGGTGATCTCACCATCAATAACAGCGGCGTGTTCGCCAGCAACACCACGGGCAACCTCAACGCAACGGGCGATATTTCGCTGCGCCAGAATGCCGGTGGGAAAATCCAGAAGGCGATCGACGCGGTAGGAAACTACGCGCACGCGCTGCTCACGGTGGGTGCGGGTACGTTCAACGAACAAGTAACCATCAACAATAAAAGCCACTTCACCCTTACCGGTGCGGGCGCTGCCAATACTACCATTAGCGCGCCGGACCTGCTGGCGACCAATTTCACCGGCAGCTATCCCATTAAAGCCGTGGTTGGTGTCGATGGCGGTACGGATGTGACGCTTTCGAACTTCACGGTCGACGGTCTGAAAAAAGGCGACGCGAATAACCGTTTTACGGGCGTTGCGCTGCATAACGCAGGCGGGGAAGTGTCGGGCCTGACCATTACCAACATTCAAAACAACCCGGCGAATGGTTCGCAAGCGGGTTATGGTATTTACAGCCTTGCCGATGCAGGCAACTTCACGCTGAACATCCATGATAACAACGTGAACAACTTCCAGAAAAACGGCATTTTCCTGACCAGTTCGGCCACGGGCACGATTACCGCAAATGTGCATGACAACACCATCACCGGCCTCGGCGCGATCGACTTCATTGCGCAGAATGGCATTGTGTTCCTATCGGGCACCAAAGGCGTGATTGATCACAACACCCTCAGCGGATTTGGCTATACGCCGCTAAGCGTACAGGCCGCGAACATCCTGCTCTTCCAGGCAGGCGACGGCGTGGAAGTGAGCAATAACACCATCACCGGCACTGGCGTCGATGCGGGCGTGAACGCGTATCTCAGCAATGGCGTCAACATTCATAACAACAGCATCACGGGCTCGCTGGATGGTGTAGTGGCCGACAGCAGCACCGGCGCATTGATCAATGCCAACACCATTACCGGTGCGCTCGAGTACGGCATTGCGCTTTATGACGCATCGAATGCGACGGTCAGCAACAATACCATCAGCGGTGCGGGCATCGGCATCATGCTGGATGGCAGCGGCGGTACGGATAATGCCACCCGCAGCAGCGTTTCTGGCAACCTAATTTACAATGCGAACGGCAACGCGATTGATGTGAACAACAGCGCCTTCACCAACATTAATTCCAACAACATTGGTTACGCTGGCTTTGATAGCAATGGCGCGCTTGTTGCAGGCACTGCAGGCAACATCAAAGGCGATGGCATCCGCGTGGCTGGCAGCAATAACGCTAACATTCTCGGTAATACCATCACCCGCACCGCCTCGACCGGCTTTGATATCGGCAGCGGTATTTTTGTCAGCGGCAGTGATGATGTAACCGTGGGTGGTATTGGTAAATTCGATGTCAACACAATCAGCGACATTGCGTGGGACGGGATTAAGTTCAGCGGCGGCAGCAATGCCACGGTGCAGAACAACACACTGGATGGCGTGACCCGTGCGGGTATTTACCTCGGCGGTGTGAACACCGCTTCGGTGCTCGGTAACACGCTCAGCAACGTGGCAACGAATGCCGTGGGCGCGATTGAATCCGACAATGGCTCGAACCTCACCATTCGCGGCAACGATGTGAAATCGAGCAACGCAAACGGCATCAGCATGAATAATGCAGGTGGCGTGAACGTGATTGACGACAACAAAGTCGGTAACACGGCCAGCAACGGCATTCGCGTCGATAATGCGAGCGGCCTTGAAGTCACCGACAACCTCGTGCGCAACACGGGTGCCAATGGCATTTCGGTGGTGAACAGCAACGGTGCGTCTATCAAGAAAAACATCATTGGCTTCCTGAAGCGCAATCTGCTCTCGTCGCCGAACGATAACATCAAGGGCGATGGCATTTTTGTCGATAACAGCGACAACGCAGTGATTGCGCGCAACACCATCACCGAAACCAGCAGCACCGGTTACCCGAACGGCAGCGGCATTCAAGTGCTTAACAGCGACGGCGTGACCATCGGTGGCGACAAAGCCAAGGACGGCAATACCATCACCAACGCAGGTTGGGATGGCATTCGTACGCAGGATAATTCGAACCTCACCGTGCAAAACAACAGCATCGACAACATCGCCCTCAACGGTATTTATTCCGGCAACAACGCAACGGCCACCTTCGCCGATAACAGCCTGAACAACAGCAGCTTCGACATTTGGGGTGCGATATCAATCGATGGTGGCAGCAACATCAGCGTGCTTCGTAACGACATCGATAACAGTCGCGCGAACGGTATCTTGATTCGCAATGCTACCGGCACGAACCTCGTTGACGGCAACAGCGTTGATTTCACGTCAGTGGATGGCGTACATGCCGCCAATGTTGAAGGTTTGACGGTATCGAACAACAAAGTCGGCACCGATGGTGGCAAGATTACGCATGATGGCATTGCCATTCTTGACTCGGCGTCGGCGCAAATTAACACGAATACGGTTTCTTACTTTGGCAACGTGGGTGTTTTTGTTGACCCAAGCCCACATGCAGTGGTCAGCGGTAACACCATCAGCAGCGGCCTGACGGGTATCGCGATTCTCGATTCAGCCAGCGTGACGGTGAAAAACAACATTGTGCATGATGTGACCGGTAAAGGCATTACGCTTACCAGCAGCGGCGGCGAGCAGGGCGACCGCAGCAAAGTGAATGGGAACGTGGTTTACAACACCGGCAGCAACGCGATTGATGTGGCGAAAAGCGCCTACACGACCCTTGCCAATAACGTTATCGGCTTCATCAACAAGCTGGGTGACAAAGGGCTCGCGAATAACATCAACGGCGACGGCATTCGTGTCGATGCATCGAACAATGTAGTGATTAAAGGGAACGATGTTACCCGCACCACGGCTCCCGCCAACACGTTTGATGTCGGCAGCGGTATTTTCGTCATCAACAGCGATGATGTCACCATCGGTGGCGAAAAAGCGACCGATGGTAACAGCCTCAGCGACATCGCCTGGGATGGCATCAAGCTCAGCGAAGGCGACCGTGTCACCGTGCAGAATAACTCGGTCGATGGCACGCAACGTGTGGGTATCTATGCGGGTGGCGTGAGCGGCTTGACCGTATCCGACAACGATGTGGCGAATGCGAACATTGCGCTGAATGATTACGGCGCGATCTCGACCGATAACGGTGCGAACATCACCATTTCGGGCAATACCATCAACAAGGGTATCAAAGGCAAAACGAACGGCCACGGCATCCGAATCAATGCAGCTACAGGTGAAAATACCATCAGTGGCAACAATGTACGCCGCGTCATGCAAGATGGTATCCATGTCACGGGTAGCAGCAACGTCACCATCGGTGGAGAGAACGCAAACGCTGGCAACACCGTGAAGAATGTCGATGGTAATGGCATCTATGGCCAGAACCTTACGACGTTCGAAGGTGGCAGTACGCTGGTGTCGAACAACGACGTTAGCAAAACCGATAAGGATGGTATCAACCTTGATACGGTGAATAACGCACGCGTTACCAACAACAGCATCAGCGATGCGGGCCGTGATGGTATTCACGCCGTCAACCTCACGGTTTTGTCGTCGATGTGGGATAGCGTTTTAGACGGCGATGCATTCGTTATCGCAGGCCCAATCTTCGTTGGCAGCAACCAATCCATTATCTCGGGCAACAGCATTAGCGATGTGAAACGCGACGGTATTCATATCGAAAACGTTGCAAATACCTACGTCGTCGATAACACCATCAACGACACGGGCCGCGACGGTATTTTCGGCAGTAATCTCTATGTCACCAACAGCTTCCGCCCGGTTGATTTCATCGTCGCAGCGCCTGATGAGGGCGATGGCGTGCCGTTAAACCTTCTGAGCGAATCGTTGCTGGTGGACGAGCCGAAGATTGGTTTCAACCAAACCATCATTGCCAACAACCGCATCAACGAGGCAACTGTTAAACCGCAGCCCGATGAGCTCGTTAAAGGTAATGACTACCAGCGTCCGCTCGCTGTAATTTCCACCAGCGGCCGCGACGGGATCCATCTCGAAGGCTCGCAAAACACGCTGATCACCGAAAACACGATCCGCAACGTGGATAGTGACGGCATCAACGTGCGTGATTTGACGGTGACGCAAACGCCGATTTTCGGAGAAATTGTTATCCTTGATGGTAATGGCAATCAGATTGAGTCCGGCTTTGGTATTATTGAAACAGTGCTGGGTGAATCGGAAATCTCGTTCAACGATATTCGCAATGCGGGTCGCGATGGTATCCATGTGCGTCCAGCACGCAAGGCGGTTGATGAACCTACATCGACCGATGAGCCTGCTAATTCTGATGGGATTGAATTAACGCTGGGTGATTCTGAAATTTCTGATGGGCCTGTATTGCTCGAGGTGATGCCTGTTGATGAGACGATGACCGATGGGATGAAACTCACTGGCAAACTGACCATCAAGCGCAACACCATCAACAATGTGGATCGTGACGGCGTGAATATCGATGGTATCACGGATTTCGCGGTGCGCCGCAACGACATCACAGCCAGCCGCGATGGCGTGAACATCAAGGATGCGAGCGATTTCCGTATACGCAAGAACGACATCTATGCTAGCCGCGACGGCGTGCATGTGCGTGACGCGAATGATTTCAAAATCATCAACAACGATATTGATATCGGTGTAGCTGTTGTTGAAGCGCCCAAGGGCCGCGATGGCATCAACATCGCCAATTCCAATGATTTCAGCGTGACGGACAACGACATCGCCGCCGACCGCGATGGTGTGAATGTGCGCAACGCGAATGATTTCTCGATTGATGAGAACGATATCACCCGTGCAGGCCGCGATGGCGTGCATATCCGTGATGCAGGCGTGTTCGAGAAGGTTGCGACCTTCGTTAAAGCGCTCGCTAAGGTAAAACCAAACTTCACGGTAACCGATAATACGATCACCGCGACGCGTGATGGCATCTGGATTAAGGACAGCAATAACTTTGAAGTAACTGGTAACAAGGTCAACAAAGCGGGCCGTGATGGCATCAGCCTGATTGGTGCAACGGGCACGAACCTGGTGGATGACAATACGGTGCATGACACGACGGGCCGCGGCATTGTCGCGCGCACCAGCACGGGCCTCACGGTGTCGAACAACGTGGTTTATAACGCCGGTGCGAACGGTATCGACATTTCGGGTAGCACAAGCGTGATGGTGAATGGCAACTATGTTGGCTTCACCAATAAAACGGGCACCCCAGGCGATGTGAACAACATCAACGGCGATGGTATCCGTATCGACGCGTCGAACGGCGCTACCATTAAAGGCAACAAGGTCACGCGTACCACGGCTCCAGCCAACAGTTTTGATGTGGGCAGCGGTATCTTTGTCTCGGGCAGCGACGATGTGACCATTGGCAGCACCACTGCGGCCGATGGCAACAGCGTGAGCGACATTGCATGGGATGGCATCAAGCTCAGTGGCGGCAGCCGCATCACCGTGCAAAATAATACGGTGGATGGCGTGCAGCGCGCTGGGATTTACCTAGGTGGTGTGAGCACCGCTTCGGTATTGAATAATACGCTCAGCAAGGTGGCCACCGATGCGGTAGGCGCGATTGAATCCGACAACGGCTCAGACCTCACCATCAGCAAAAATATGGTGAATTCGAGCAATAAGAACGGCATCAGCGTCACTAACGCGGGCGGCACCAACCTGATTGATGACAACATCATTCACAACACCACGAATGCGGGCATCATCACCCGCGGCACGGGTGGCCTCACCGTGTCGAACAACGTGGTTTATAACACCGGTGCGAACGGTATCGATATCGCCGGTAGCCCAAGCGTGATGGTGAATGGCAACTATGTTGGCTTCACCAATAAAACGGGCACCGCAGGCGACGTTGGCAACATCAAAGGCGATGGCATACTGGTCAACGCTTCGGATAACGCAGTTATCAGCAACAATTTCGCCAGTCAGGCAACGGGCGCCGGTGTGCGTGTGAGTGGCAGCAATGGGGCTTCGGCAACCGGCAACACCCTCACCTTCAATGGCACCGGTTTAGTGGTGCAGCAATCGTCGGGCTTCACGGGCACGCGCAACACCGCGACCAATAACGTGACGGGTGCGGCGCTTAATTTCAGCAACAATGCAACCCTTACCAGCAACAATTTCTCGAACAATACCGACACGGGGTTGCTGGTGCTGGGCGGTAGCGGGCTGAATGCCGGTACCAACACGATCAACGACAACGACACGGGCATTTCTCTGTCGGCGACGTCGGGCAGTACGCTGACTGGCAACATTGTAGAGCGCAACACCACCGGGCTTGACAGCCAGGGCGACAGCCTTCTAGCAGTGAACGGCAACTTCTTTCGCGATGGCGGAACCGGTGCATTGCTGAGCGGTAGCAACGCCGCCGTGCTGCGCAACAACCTGTTCAGCAACAACCTGATCGGGGTGGATTTGAACGGCAGCAGCAACGTGTTGCTCTCGGACGAAACCTTCACCACGAACGCGGCAAACGGGATTGGCCTGGAGCTGTTCAACGGGTCGGCGAACACGCTGGTCGAAAATACCAGCTTCAGCGGCGGTGACATTGCGATACTGATCGATGGGGCAGTGTTCAGCCGGATTCCGCTGGAGGCACAAGTCCTTCAAGACGGGCAAGAAGTAGCGCTGCAACTGCAGCCGGAAATTATCCCCGGCAGCAGCCTGCAATTCCTAGGTGAAGACAGCAGCTTCAGCAACGTTGGGTTCTATTTTGTGCTGCAGAACGGTGCCATGGTAGGCCAGACGCTGGATGCCAGCGGTCAGACCTTTGATGGCACGCGGGCGCGTGATTTCACACCGCTACAATTGATCGCCGCGGAAAACAAAACGATCGACGTGGGTGACGACCTGACCCTCGGCGACGTCTTCTACGCTGACTTCATTGACACCAACCAGAACGCGCTGAACGATTTCCAGCGTAATCGCCGTGGCCTGATTCGTCAGGGGCTGTTCTCTTACGCGGGCCGCACCCTTTCGGCCAACGTCGAAGCGAAACCGGTATCGCTGAACGTCAACACGATTGACCTGAGCCTGCTCAGCAATTCGGCACCGATTACGACGCCCACCCAAGTTGCTAACTTCTTCGCGACCCTCGCGCCCGCCGCCGGTGGGCCGGTCGATGCGAAGGCACTGGCGAACCTGAGTCCCGCTTCGGGTGGGCCTGAGGGTCAGAAAGTGGTGAGCAACACGGTGGGCGGCAGCTGCGGTAACAGCTTCCTCGGCACCGGCTTCGCCCAGGGCTTCAGCTGCGGCGCGCAGTAGTAGCCATGGCAAAACGTGAGAAGAGCGCTAAAGCCGAAGCACAAGCAACGGCGCAAGTGAACCAAGCAGCTTCGGAATTGCCGCTGTATTTCCGTGAGCCCCGGCTGCTCGACCGCGTGCGCCATGCTGCCGCTACTATTCTGCCGGCGGTCGATTACCGTTTTACGCGCGACGCGAACTCGGTGCCGCTCAATGCCATCGAGTTTATCGAGGCGGTGAAATCCTATCCCATCGTGTTCTCGGTGGGCGCGGAGCCGGTGCCTGTCGCCGTGCTGGGACTCGAGCAGCGCAACCTGATGGTCGATGGCGCTGGTCAGTGGCGCACGGGCGATTATGTGCCCGCCTATGCGCGCCAATACCCGTTTATCTTCATGGAGCAGGCGGGGGACGATAAATTCTACCTTTGTGTTGACGAAGCTGCCGTGCAGTACAGCGAGGGTCCAGCAGAGGGCGGCCAGCCGCTGTACGACGCAGAAGGCAAACCGACCGAGCTTGCCAACCACGCTTTGCAATTCTGCACGCAATATTACCAGCACCGCCGCATGACCCAGAATTTTTGTGCGGATTTAGTGGCGCACGCGCTGCTATCGCCTTACCAGACCGCGTTTAATGCGCCCAGTGGCCGTCAACTACAGCTCAGCGGCTTCCAGATGATCGACGAAGCGGCGTTCAATGCGCTGCCCGAGTCTGTTTTTAACGAGTTCCGCAGCAAAGGCTGGCTGCCGTTCATTTATCTGGCGCTGGCCTCGACCTCGAACTGGAAGCGCCTCGCCGACCTGACACCGGCGAATGCCTCGTAGTAAGGGCTTAACCTTCATTTTTATGGTAGCATTTTAAGTAAATTGCTTAAATTATGACCGTTAAAATACCTTATTAAATAAGTTAAATCATAAGGTTAAATGGTTTCCAGTGGTGCGGAAACCTCGTAACCATCGTTAACGTTTAGGCAATATTCTCCTCGTATCATTAACTTAATGATCGAGAGAAAAACAGTTCGCCACCTTGCCGCCACCGCCGCCTTGCTGCTGCTGGTGGTACACAACCCAGCTCAGGCTGCAGGCAGTGCGTTCTTTGGCGGCCAGCAAACCGAATCCGACGATCTTTCGGCCTTCACCAAATGGACGGCCATTCTGCCGCGCTACGAGGAACAAAAAGCGTCGGTCGACGAAGAATGCACCGATGAAAGCTGTACCAACGTGAAATGGGAAAAACTCATCAGCGACCTCGATGGCAAGCCGGTCGACGAGCAAATGAAAGCCGTAAATGCGTTTTTCAACGCGGTGCCTTACATTACCGACGAAGCGAATTGGGGCATCGTCGATTTCTGGCAGACCCCCTATGAAACCATGGCGCGCGGCGGTGATTGCGAAGATTATGCGATTGCGAAATACCTCACATTGCAGCGCCTCGGCGTGAGTGCCGACGACATGCGGATCATGATCGTGCGCGACATGAACCGGGGTGGCGAAATGCATGCGGTGCTGGAACTAACCAACGACGACACGCGCTACCTGCTAGACAACCAAACCCAGAAGATTGTAGCCGAAAACCACACCACGCGCTATCGCCCGATTTACGCCATTAACGAGAGCAACTGGTGGGCCTACCAGTAATAAAAAACCCAAGCTCAACTCGCAAAAACCCGTGATAGGGGCGACCCCTATCACGGGAAGCTGCTACGAAACATTTTGGCACTTACTATACCATTGAGTATGTTTTTTTGCAGCACGCGGTCAAGCAATCGCGCATTACAATTTATTTAAGCTACTTTCGCGGCACCCTGTGGCATGAAGGAAGTGAATTTTGCGTTCACCCACACGGCACAGGCGAGGCAACATGGCGCATTTCCTGGTGATTGCCGCGAGTAGCGGCATCGGCCGAGCCACCACACAGCAATTGCGGCACGCGGGGCATACGGTGTTCACTACTGCGCGCAATGGCGATAAAATAACCCCCGATGCCGTGCTCGACGCGACCGATTTCGATGCAGTCGATGAGGTATTCCAGCAAGCAGGCGCGCTTGACGGCGTGGTGAATTGCAGCGGTTCGTTGTTGCTGAAATCGGCACATTTAACCACCCACGCGCAATACCAATCCGTCATCGACGCGTCGCTGACCACCGCGTTTGCCACCGTGCGCGCGGCGGGTAAGCATATGGGGCAGGGCGGTTCGGTAGTGCTGGTATCATCGGCCGCGGCCATGGAAGGGCTTGCCAACCACGAAGCGATTGCTGCCGCCAAAGCCGGGGTGATTGGCCTCATGCGCTCGGCTGCGGCGACGTATGCGCCGGCCAATTTGCGCTTTAATGCTGTGGCGCCGGGTCTTACCGAAACGCCGCTGACCGCAGCACTCACCGGTAACGATACGGCGCGCAAATTTTCCGAATCGATGCATGCGCTGGGGCGTTTGGGCACGCCGGACGCCATCGCACGCGGCATTGTTTTTTTACTCGACCCCGCCAATGATTGGATCACCGGCCAAGTACTGGCGATCGATGGTGGGTTGTCGCGCGTTCGCCCTAAACTGAAAGCGTAAGCCATGGATTGTCGTTTTATCAGCCTGCTTGTGGGAGTGCTTATGTTCTCGTTATTTTCGCCGTCCGCCAAAGCCATCGAAGCCCAGAAGGGCAGCGCCTATGACTATCAGTTCACCGCCCTCATCGGCGGCAAGCCCATGCTGCTTTCGCAGTTTAAGGGCAAAGTGCTTTTGGTGGTGAACACTGCGTCGGAATGTGGGTTTACGCCGCAATATGAGGGGCTCGAGAAACTGTACGAGACCTACAAGGATAAAGGGCTGGTGGTCCTCGGGGTGCCGAGCAACGATTTCGGTGGGCAGGAGCCGGGCGACAGCGCGCAGATCGCGCATTTTTGCAAACTTAATTACGGCGTGACGTTCCCGATGGCGGCAAAGGAAGTGGTGTCGGGCCACGGCGCGCACCCATTTTACGCGTGGGCCAGCGACACGCTGGGTTTTGGTACGGCACCTAAATGGAACTTTCATAAATACCTGATTGGCCGCGACGGGAAGCTGGTGGATTATTTCAACTCCACCACCGCGCCGGATGCCGACCGGCTGACAAAGGCAGTGGAAGCCGCACTCGCCGTACCGGTCGCCACTCCATAAAATTAGACTCATCAGTCAAATTTTACTAGACTGACCAGTGTGATTTTGTTACTTCTAGCACCCACTTAATCCGGAGGGGTAATGAAAATCCGTCATGCAGCTGTGCTACTAGTTGCGGCGTTTATCGCCACCGGAGCGAGTGCCGCCGACAAACCGCCGGAGCTCGCGGCCATCCACGCCAAAAGCCCGTGCGGCGAAGGCTCGCTGCATAAATTCTTCTTCCATGTGTACGATGCCACCTTGTGGAAAGACGCAGGCCCACTTGATTACCGCACGCCATTTGCGCTGTCGCTTGTCTACGGCATCGATGCCACGAAGGAAGATTTGGCCGACAATACCATCAGCGAACTTGAGAAAATCCATGGCCGTTATGCGCCTGAGCAAGAAGCGTCGCTGCGCCAACGTTACGCAGCTTCGTTCGCCGATGTGCGCGAGGGTGATCGCCTGACCGCCCTGTATGAGCCCAAGCGCGGGGCCGCCATGTATCAAAACGGTAAACTGCTCTCCCGGCTACCCCCGGATTTAGCAAAACCTTTTCTCGACATTTGGGTGTCGGAAAAAACCTCGGAGCCGGAATTGCGTCGCGCGCTGCTGCGCTGCGTTACATGAGCGAGGCCCCCACCCGCCGCGCGTTGTTGCGCTATGCGTTTTTCGGGTTGCCGCTCGGGTTTATCGGCCTGCCGCTGTATGTGCATTTGCCGAAATACTATGCCGACACGCTGCCCACAACGCTCGCCACCATCGGCGCGGTGATGTTTTTCGCGCGGCTGCTCGATTGCCTCGCCGACCCGTGGATTGGCTATTTTGCTGACCGGTTCGCGCACCATCAAAAAACCATTATGCGCGTTGCTTGTATGACGGCGGCGCTGGGTGTGCTGGGGCTGTTTTACCTGCCGTCACTCACCGAGGGTTTTAGCCCGATCGTGAGTATGGGATTGCTGCTTGCCCTCACCTACGGCTCGTACAGCGTGCTCATGATTTATTTTTATGCGACCGGTCTGCGCCTTTCGCGCGCGCCGCAACATACGGCACGGGTTTCGGCGTGGCGCGAAGGGGCGGTGATTGCGGGCGTGCTGCTCGCTTCGACGCTGCCGACGGTGTTAATCAACTGGGTTTCGCCCGCGCGCGCGTACCATATTTTTGCGGTGAGTTTTGTGGCGGTGTTAGCGCTGGCGGCGTGGGTGAGCTTGCGGCGTATGCCTATGCCGCAGGCTTCTGCGCACAGCGTCACATCGCCCTGGCGTAGCCTGAAGGATAACCGCCCGTTGCGTTGGATTTTTGCTTTGTTTTTCCTGAACGCGATTCCGCCCTCTATCACCGCGACGCTGTTTCTGTTTTTTGTCACCGACATCCTGCACCATGAATCATGGAGCGGGATTTTTCTCGGGGTTTATTTTCTGAGTGCGGTGCTAGTGATGCCGCTGTGGGTGAAGCTCGCAGACCATGTTGGAAAACGTCGCGCGTTGATGGGGGCGATGGGGCTGGCGATTGCTTCGTTCCTGTTCGCCTATCAGCTGCAAGCGGGTGACAGTATGGCGTTCATCGCGATCTGTGTCGCATCGGGCGCGGCGCTCGGGGGTGATTTAACCTTGCTGCCTGCCTTGCTGGCCGATGCGCTGGGCAAACGCGACGAAGGGGGTGGCCTCGCGTTCGGCATCTGGAATTTCATCAGCAAATTTACCCTTGCGCTGGCGGCAGGCATCGCACTGCCGCTGCTATATGCGTGGGGCTACACCACGCCCGCGCCAAGCGAAACCGGGCTTGACGCGCTGCGGCTGGGCTATGCATTATTACCCTCATTGTTTAAGGTAGGGGCCTTGGCGCTGTTGATGTTCAGCCCCATCGCGCGCGAAAGGATGACGCATGAAAGTATTTAGCGGTCAATCGATCTGGCTCATCGGGGCGAGTGAGGGCATTGGGGCGGCACTGGCGCAACGCTTGGCCGAAGCGGGGGCGGAGCTGGTACTCTCGGCGCGCAACGCCGATGCACTCCATGCCGTGGCCGCCGCACTACCCGGCACGCACCGCGTAGTGCCGTGCGACGTGACCGACCCGACAAGTGTCGCTGCGGCGTGGCAGAGTGTGTCGGGCGCAGGCCGCCCGCTTGATCGGGTGATTTACAATGCAGGCGCCTACGAGCCTATGGATGCGGCGCATTTTGACCGCAGCAAAATCGCGCGGATGGTGGACGTGAATTTTAACGGCGCGCTGAACATGCTGGCGTGGGTGCTGCCCGATTTTATGGCGCGCAATGCGGGCCATATCGCGCTGGTGGGAAGTGTGGCGGGCTATCGCGGGTTGCCGGCGGCGCTGGGTTATGGGGCGAGCAAAGCGGCGCTTATTCACCTCGCGGAGAATTTACGGGCCGATCTGGCGCGCACGAATATTCAGGTGCAAATTATTAATCCGGGCTTTGTAAAAACACGTCTGACGGACCGTAACGATTTCACCATGCCGTGCATCATTACGCCCGAGCGTGCGGCCGATTATATCGTGCGCGGCCTGCAGCAAACGCGCTTCGAGATCGATTTCCCCAAACGCTTTTCGCGCGTGATGAAACTGCTGTCGTTGCTGCCCTATGGCGCGTATTTTTGGTTGTTGCGTCAGGTGAAGTGGTCAAGCTGAGCGACGCTCGCGGGTGGAGCTACCAGACTTGATAAATAACAGCAATGGCCACACAGGAAAAGTTACAAAAAGTTTTTGTTGTTTGGCGATAAAAAGTATTCCTGCCTTACAATTTATCCTTTATACAGCAGCGCAGGTGGAATCCCCCACCGGACTGACTTCTACACTTAGAGGAATTTGTTATGAAAACCGTTACCACCATTCAAAAGTCGCTCATGATCGCTGCTGCAACGGCTGCTATCGCTGGTTTCGCTCTCTCGGCTAACGCCGCTGCCGAAAAAGCCGGTGGCAAAGAAAAATGCTACGGCATTGCAAAAGCCGGTAAAAATGACTGCGGCGGCGCTGGTGCGTCGTGTGCAGGCACCGCTAAAGCCGATGGCCAAGGCTTCATCGCCGTGCCGAAAGGCCTGTGCGAGCGCTTGGCTCACGGTTCGCTGACTGAGCCGAAATAGGCCCAATCGCAGACACCGGTCGCATGCAGCCTGTATCCAGCAGCCGCGCCGGGATTGGCCTTCGAGCCCCGCATGTTGATGCGTTGCTTGACGGCCGCCCCGACATTGGCTGGCTGGAAGTTCACCCGGAAAATTATTTCTGTGGCGGGCTGCATGCCGACCGTCTGACCAAAGTGCGAGAGCTCTATCCCGTGTCGTTTCATGGGGTAGGGCTCTCCCTCGGTTCTGCCCATGCGGTGAGCCACCAACATCTCGCACAATTAAAGCAACTGGTCGACCGCCACGACCCCGTCCGGGTGTCGGACCATGCTTCCTGGAGCGCCAGCGGCAATGCGCATCTGAACGATTTGCTGCCGCTGCCATACACCGAAGAAAGTTTGGCGGCGCTGTGCCGCAATATCGCCATTGTGCAAGACACACTAGGGCGTCAAATTCTGATTGAAAACCCCTCGACCTATGTCACGTTTACGCATTCCACCCTGCACGAAGCCGATTTCATGGCAGAAGCCTCGCACCTCACGGGCTGCGGTATTTTGCTCGATGTGAACAATATTCATGTGCAGGCCCATAACCATGGGCTCGACGCGCTGGATTACCTCACACGGTTGCCCATTTCGGCGGTTCAGGAAATTCACCTTGCGGGGCATATCGAGCAGGCATTTGGCGACCGAACATTGTACATCGACACCCATAGCCGCCCGGTGAGTGAAGCGGTGTGGGCGCTGTACGACACGGCCATTGCGCGATTTGGTGCGGTGCCGACGCTCGTCGAATGGGATAAGGATTTGCCGACGCTCGACGTGTTGCTGGCCGAAGCAGCACAAGCCGAAACGCGTATGGCGCACGGAGCAGCCCATGTTGCTGCCTAAGTTCCAGTCGCAGTTTGTCAGTGCTGCATTGGCACATGACGAAACGCCGCTCGGGGCGTTGTTGCCTGCCGATGCCGCCATCACCCCACGCGATCGCATGGGGGTGTATCATGCGAATGTGGTGTTGGGGCTGCGCGATGTGCTGGGCGAGACTTACAGCGCGGTGTGTAAGCTGGTGGGCGAAGAATTTTTTACGCAATTGGCGCGCGATTATGTGGCCGCCCACCCGCCGCAACTGGGCGATGTGAACCAGTATGGCGCGCAATTTGCTGCGTTCATCGCGCAGTATGCCCCCGCGCAATCGCTTGGCTATCTGGCGGATGTGGCCCGGTTCGAGTGGGCGTGGAACCGCGCATTTCTGGCGCACAATGATACGGCATTCAACGCCGAAACCCTCGCCGCCACTGGGCCTGAAACGCTACTGGAAAAGCCGCTGCGCTTGCGGCAATCGTCGCAACTGGTAGCGCTGGATTACCCGGCCGATGCCATCTGGCGGTTTTGCGAAATGCAGGCGGATGCACCGGAGATTGTGGCCCGGCGCCGGTGGTTGCTGGTGCAACGCCCCGGGCTTGAAGTCGAGATACTCACTCTCACCCATGCAGAATTTCTTGCGCTTGGCGCGCTCATCAGGCAGATTCCGCTGCAACAGGCGTTGGCCGAGGCGATGGAAGCCGACGCCCGCTTCGATCCAACCGCTTTCCTGTCGCGGCACGTGGCTTCACAAAGCTTCGCGGCGGACGAGATTTAAGGAGAACCAGATGCAACTGATCACAACCCTCAACGACAAGCTCACGCCACTGCTGGCAGCCGCTAACAAGTATCTGGCCCCGCTGGCGTTGCTGGCGGCACGCTTGTTCGTCGCCAACGACTTTTTCAAGTCAGGCTGGCTTAAATTTAGCTATGTGCGCAACGACGACCTCGACTCGCTGTATTTCCTGTTTGAAGATTACCATGTGCCGCTGCTGTCGGTGAAAGCTGCCGCGTGGATGGGCATGATGGGTGAACTCGGGCTTTCAACGCTGCTGGCGATTGGGCTGTTCGCACGTTTCGGCGCGGCGGGGCTGATTGTGATGAGCGCCATTATTTACAACACCGACATGAACATGGTGGCGCCGTTCTGGGCGCTGATCTGCCTGATGGTTGTGGCGCAGGGACCCGGCAAAATTTCGCTCGATGCGTTCATCTGGAAGCGGTTCAACAAACCGTCGATGGCGTAATGCGGCTGTACGCTCCGGCTGCGGCAAGGCGCGTGCCCTCATGTCCGTAGTTCTCAGTGTTGTCGGTGCACGGCCGCAGTTCATTAAAGCTGCGCCGGTCAGTCGCGCCTTGGCGGTGGCGGGTATCACGGAAATCATGGTCCATACCGGCCAGCATTTCGACGATGCCATGTCGGCCCAGTTTTTTCGTGAATTCGACATGCCGGCCCCGAAGCACCATCTGGCCATTCACAGCCTCGGTCACGGGGCGATGACGGGGCGCATGCTTGAGGCCATTGAGGCTATTTTGCTGGAGGAAAAACCGGCGCTGATGCTGGTGTATGGCGATACCAACTCGACGTTAGCGGGTGCGCTTGCCGCGGCCAAACTGGGCATCCCGATTGCCCATGTCGAGGCGGGCCTGCGGTCCTTCAACCGCGCCATGCCCGAAGAAATCAACCGCGTGATGGTCGACCATCTCAGTGCATTGCTGTTCTGCCCCACGGCCACCGCGGTCGCGCATCTGGCACGTGAAAATATCCAGCATGGGGTAGTGCATGTGGGCGACGTGATGATGGACGCGACGCAAGCCGCGATTGAACGCGCAGGCGCTCACTCGACGATCCTGAATGACTTGGCGCTCACCCCGAAGAGCTACGCACTCGCCACCCTGCACCGCGCCGAGAATACCGATGACCCGACGCGGTTTGCGGCACTGCTGGCGTGGCTTGAAGCGCAAGGCGCCGAGCAGCCGATTGTCATGCCGGTGCATCCGCGTACCCAAAAACTCTTGGATGGATTGCCGGTCCTGCCTCGCAACATACGCCTTATTCCACCGCTGGCTTATCTCGATATGGCGTGGCTGTTGCATCATGCGTGCGCGCTTTATACCGATTCTGGCGGATTGCAGAAAGAAGCCTATTTCCACCGCGTGCCCTGCGTGACCCTGCGCGATGAAACCGAATGGGTCGAAACCGTCGACGCTGGCTGGAATCGCTTGTGGACTGCGGCAGATTATGCGCCGCGCCGCGACATCGACGACTATGGCATGGGCGATGCTAGTATAAAAATCGCAGCACGCATCGCGGAGTTTTTATCCGAGCCGATCACCGGACGATAGCGTTAAGAGAGTCTTTGCCGTATTCAGTGGTATCGCTGGCTCAACGTCTGTCGAGTACGCTGGCCCTTTATGCTTTAAAGCGCGCATGCAGCCAGCGTTTTAGAGCCAGTGGGAGCAATTTTAGGGCAGCTCGCCTGAACACGAAAGCCGTGTGCGTGAGAGCAATGCGCATGCGCCACACACGCGGTGCAAGTCTGGTGCACCCTTGGTGCGGGCGTGCTGCGCAGCCTTCGGCGATGACGGCATCGAAGATCGTGACAAAGCGTTCGATGGCATAGTCGGGGTTGAGAATGATTTCATGGTAAGCGGCCTCGGTCATGGCGGCGCAACGAGCGGGGTCACTCAGTAGCGCCAGCGCTTCGGGCAGGTTAGAGAAATCGCGGGCGAGCGGAAAATAATGGCGGTGTGGTTGCAAAATGCCCGAGTATTCGCCGGGTAACAGCCATTGCACTGTTCGCATCGCCACTGCCTCGAAATGCCGCGGGGCGATCTGGTGATAACGCACGTCGTTCTCAAGCGGCGCCAAAAATTGCAAATAGGCTTCTGCATAGGTGGCGCTATCATCCATGGGGCCGAGGGCCTGCTCGGCCTGTGCACAGCGCGCAGCCAATGTGTCGTCGAGGTCGAAAATGCTGGCGCCGGATTCAGCGCCCAGCGTCACTTTAGCATTGCCCAATGCCGCAAACCATGCCTCGCCCGCCACGCGGTCTTCCCAACGGCTGGAAATATCGAGTACGAGTCCAGCGTCGCACAGGCGGGTTCGTACTTCCTCGCCGATGGAGCGTTTCTCATAGGCGAGTCGCCCGAAGCTTAGCGGCTGCACCGATCCGCGATAAAAAATATCGACCGGACGCGTGCCGATTGGTGCCGTGCGGGCTCGCAGCTGGGGCGTTACATAACCGGTGAGCATGCGGATGAAGCGCGGGCTGCCCACCTGCTGCGGCGGATAGACCTGTGCGATCGCCTCGGGCGGCAGGCAGGTGAAAATAACGTCAAACCCCGTGTCGCCGATATAGTGCGCCAACTCGCGGAAACGGAAATTTTCGTCCTGCTTCATCAGGATTTTGGTGCCGCCGAACTGGCGTAATTTAACCCGCAAATGACGATCGAGTGTGCGCAGGTTTTCCACGTTATAGGCGAGCGTATTGTGCAGCACAATCGCATCATATTGATCGAAATCGACCGTAGGTTTTAAGGCAATATCATCGAATGAAAAACGTTCATGGAACAGATTGACGACATGCACCCCATGGCGCGACAGCGATTGCAGGTAGGCGATGGTTTCGACCACGGTGTGCACGCCCGCCGGATCGTAAAAACATAGTAGTGCAACATGACGCTCAGACATGCGGCATGCCTTTTTTCCAGCAATCCTGCTCCAGCAGGCTTAGCCATTCCGTGAGGCTTATCCAACGCCACAGCGCCCATGAATGGTTTGCGACACCGTGCTGGTGTTCGTCCCACTGCGCGTCAAGTGCGGCACGGTCGTAGCCCGCAATGTCGTGCAATAATGGCGAGAAGCGCTTCAGTTTAGCTTCACGCAGACCCAGACCGCCAGGGGTCTAAGAGTATGTCGTGTACTCGAGGGAAGTGCATGCCAGACTTTTTGCAGCAGCATGATTGAAAGCTTTCTGATGAATAGGGTTACTTTGAACCTGCGTACATATCCAAGGCATTGTTGAAAGACTGTTCCTGACTTTGCTAAAGTAGAGGTTTCTGCATCTGAGGTAATGCCTATGTTGTGGATCCGCAATATGCACGGTTGGGCATGCTCCATCCATTGAGAAAGTGTATGGTAAAAAGATTCAGAAACTTTCTCCCAATGAAAATGATGCCGATAGTAGTACTGTCCTGCAGCAGCAAGTCGTTGGCGCGCGTCGCGGTCTTCGGTGAGCCTATTTACTGCAGCAATCAAGTCTCTTGTCTGTTCAAAACGTACTACAAGCCCTGCATTTGATCGCTCTATTATAGAACGTACAAAGACTGTGTCGTTGGCAAGTATCGGCAATCCGGCTGCCATATATTGCGACGTTTTATTGGGACAACAGTAGGTATAATTGATGCCACGCGGCGGATAGGGGATGAGGCCAACATCGGCTTCGCGCGCTTTAATGATAAGCTCGTTCTCGCGCACGGCGGGAGGGAAAAAGATACGCGAATTTAGCAAGCCTGTCTCCTCGGCTTGACGAATAAGAGTTTCTTTATAGGCGTTGTCTGGCCCGCGTATCCATAGCTCGGCTTGTGGCAGGGTTTGCGGCCACACAGAAATCAACGTATCAAGCCCACGCCAGGGCGCAATACCCCCCTGAAACAAAAACCGACAATTAATATCATGCCGTAATGATGCGTCCTCAACGGTCTGTAATGTTTCGCAATTTGGGACAGCTGTAAACGTCACCCCGTAGCGCTCGCTCATCAAAGCGGCCAGCGGCTCCGAAACAGTTTGCCTAACATCCGCAAGCCCTACAAGCCGTGCTTCCAGATCACGAAAAAACGCCACTTCCGCCTCACATGCGTCGGGGTCGGCTTCAGGCCAATACTCATGCGCATCGTAAATCAGCGGCACGCCATAGATGCTTTTTAATAATAGTCCGGGTATCATCGTGTCTAAGTCTGTAGCAATAAACGCTTGTGCACCCTCAATTTTCCATGCTTGCGTGAGTAGCGTCGCGGCCGTGTCGAGGAAGTAGCCAATCAGCCACCTAAGCGCAGCCAGCCTTGGATTGTCGATGACTATTCCTGTTACATCACTCAAATCGCTGTCACTCAGTAGCGCCAGTTGTCGCAGTCGCATTAGTTCGTGCAGTGCAGTGACCCCTTCAGTGGCTCTAACTGACCCAGCAAGCAGAAGTTCAAGGGAAGAATCAAATCGAATTCGCTCGGCCGTAAGATAAATACCATCTTCTGGCGAGGAGTGCAGTTGCGTTTTATGACCGAACTGCCTGTGAGCACCTAGCCGGGTGATATTCATGCCGGTAGGAGCGCATTGGGCTATCCACGTCAGGCGAGGATCTAACGTTGGTTCATGTGCCGCCAAAAGTACAACCTGCTTGGCGGCTTGATCATAGATAATCCGTTCACTTATAGTGCTGCTTTGTTTGAGAAACGAGGTTTCCAGCACGGCATCCACACGCGCAGCAAATTGCTCGATACTGTAGGTAGGGGCATCGATCAGCTCACTTCTAGCGCAGGCGACCATCTCGTGTCGGCGCTTTTCATCGCTAAGCAACGCAACTGCTTCGTCGAGATTACTGTAATCTCTAGCCAGCGGGAAATAATGCCGATGCGCTACCAGAATACCCGAATATTCACCAGGATAAAGTAATTGCAGCGTCCCCGTTGCCGCGGCCTCAAAATGGCGCGGCGAGATTTGCGCATAGGCGACATTACCCTCAAGATCGCTCAAACCATCGAGGAACGACTCTGCATAAGCGGCATCTTCCCTCTCTGGCCCAAGCGTTCTTCGCAGCGCTTGGCAACGGCTGGCCAGATCCCCATCCAGATCAAACAGGCTGGCGCCGGATTCCGCACCGAGCGTTGCTTTGCAGCGACCCAGAAAATTGAACCATTGATCGCCGCCGAAGCGATCCTCCCAGCGGCTCGATATGTCAAGATGCAGTCCGCTACTGGATAGCCGTTTGGTTACATCCTCGCCGATTTGGCGCTTTTCGTAAGCCAGACGTCCAAAATCCAGCGGCTGAATCGATCCACGATAACCAATGTCGATGGGCCGCTGTGCCAATTGCCACGATAATTGCCGCAGCCTCGGTGTCACATAGCCGGTGAGCATGCGTTCAAAACGCACCCGACCGACACGTTCAGCCGGATAAATTTGATCGATTGCCTCCGGCGGTAGACAGGTGAATACAGCATCGAACTTTACGTCACCGATATAGTCGGCGATTTCACGGAAACGGTAGTTTTCATCCTGCTTGAAGAGTAGTTTTACTCCTGGAAATTTTTTTATCTTAAGGCGAATATGGCTGTCGAGGGCACGCAAATTATCGGGGTTGTAAGAGACTGAATTATGAATCAACAGCGCATCAAACCGAGAGAGATCGAACGATGCAGGTAAGGTGAGGAACGCAGCGTCCTTGTCGCGCGTTTCAGCCAGATTGACGACGCTGACCGCATAGCGGGAAAAATGCTGCAGACAGGCGACAGTTTCTGGCACAGTTGAGATGCCCGCCGGGTCGTAAAAACATAAGAGCAAGACATGCTTAGCTCGCTTGCCGGCATGTAGGAACCCCTGTCTCGGAACTGTGATAACTGATCTCATGTCATTACCGGGGATGTTTTTTTCCGAAACACCACATTCACCTCCAGAGGTTGCACCAAATGCGGTCTGATCTGCGCGTACAGCTCGGGGTATTCGTCGCGTATGATGCCAAGATTGTTATGGATATCTTCCTGGGTGTAGACGGTCATGTGCCGGATAATTTTCCAGAAAACATCCGATCGTTGCTCTGGGGTTCTTTTACCCCAGATTCGCTGCGACAATTCTTTGGTTTGATTTTCACCATTTGCCAGCTGTTTAAACGTTTCACGGAATGGATCGGCCGCTTCCAGTGTGCGGATCGCCAATGTGTGTGCTCCTGTGAAGGTAGGGGCAACAAACTGATGCTCGATATATTCACAGCCATAGAGCTTTTCGAACAGTAGCCTTAGTGAAGCCACATCGAACCGCCGCAAATGCACGAACTGGTAGGGAATGGACGGAGTCAGGTAGGCATTCATATCCTCGCCCTGCGGAACACGAATAATGATAGTGCCACCTTTCTTAACAACGCGCACTATCTGCATGCAGCAGGCGTGTAAATCAATCACATGCTCCAGCACGTCGCAGCTCAACGCGGCATCGAAAACCTCATCGTGGTAGGGCATATCCTCGATACGGGCGTAAGCCACTTCAATGCCTTTGCGCTGAGCGATAGCCATGTAGTCGAGGCTGATATCGATGCCGTAACGCTCGAGCTGGGTATACGACTCCAGTACACGCCCAAGCCCCACCCCTACATCCAGCACGCGGCTGTGTGCGGGAATATATTTGTCGACGAGAAGTTTGGTGGAATCCTCCAGTTCGCGCCACAGCGCATCCGAGATGAACGGGTTGTCGATACCCTGCTTCTCTGCTGCTTCGAGATGATCCTGCGCAATTTTAGCATAGTTCTCGTTATATGAATCCGCCGCACTGAAAACGGGAATAGCGTCAGACCATGAAAGCGGCTCCGATTGATACAGCGGACTGACCTTTTGCACCATGTTTACTCACTCCTCTCAAAAACACGAATGTCCCACTCGCCGCTATGAAAAAATGCTGAGGAAATAGTATTCAGCGAATCGGGCAAGACAATGCGAAACGCAAAACTGCGTGAAAGCAAATCATAGCGCGCCGCAGTATTAATCATCTCCAGCGGCAAATCACTATTAATCGATATGCCGAGCGTATAATCGCCCGGGCCCAGCTGGTTAGGGTTGAGCATCAGAGTAATTTCCCGGCACTGTCCTTTAATCGCCTCGTAACGATCTGCCGCACTAAAAATGCGCGTGACGCAGTTTCCGAGATAATCGTGGATGGCTATACCGTAGCGGCAGGCAATCGTCCCAGTAATCTCCGCCTGCGTAAACAGCGTAAATGCAACCGGCTCGAGTGTGCGCAACTCATTATTTTGCCCTCGCGAATTACGGATTGTAAAGCCGGTAATCTTCACGCCCCTGTCGCACTCCCAACGCGAAATGCCCCCCAGCGCTTCAAATTGCATCGTGCGGTAAGCATCTGCGGGCAAACTAGGGAATGCCGGATGCGTGGTGTGCGGTTGAAAACAGGGATCCTGCAGCTGAATTTCCGCGGGCCTGTCTACCTGCCGCTCGACCTGCCGCGATGGCGCATCTACCATAACAGGTATATCGCTTGGCGGCACTACATGCGCCCGTGAATCGACCTTACTTAACGATGGATTATGGATATACGCTTCATATGCTTTTACTACCGAAAAAGCATCGCCCTGCATGCGGATTTTACCTTCATGCATCCAGATCGCTTCGTTGCATAATTCCAGCACCTGTTGTGTTGAGTGCGACACCAGCAGCATCGTTGCGCCGCTATTTACTAGGCGTTCCACACGCTGGCGCGATTTGGCGATGAAATAGGCATCGCCCGCTCCCAGCACTTCATCGATGATGAGAATATCCGGGCGAATCGCCGTGGCTGCCGCAAACATCAACCTTGCCTGCATGCCCAGCGAATAGGTCTTGAACGGCTGGTCGATGAAATCGCCTAGTTCGCAAAATGCGATGATGTCGGCCAGCGCCGCTTCGTATTCGGCGGTCGCCAAGCCGTTATACTGAAGTGAGGCGCGCAGGTTTTCAAGCCCTGTGAATTCGGGATGAAAGCCAAGTCCCATCTGCATCAAGGCCTGCACGCTGCCGTTCACCGTGACCTTTCCGGCACTTGGCGCGAAGTTGCCACAAATCAATTTCAGTAGCGTTGTCTTGCCTGCCCCGTTTCGGCCGATAATACCAATACGGTGGCCGCGCGGCACCTGCAGCGATACATCTTCAAGCGCTTTGAATTCCTGCGCGCGCGAAGGGCGCGCAAGTCCCAGTCGGGTGAGCCCCAGCACGTCGCATAACTGCTCGCGCTGCGACCCATACAGCCGGTAGGATTTCGACACATGTTCGAGCGAAATGGCGAGAGGTTCATGCATAATCGAAAAACACGTGCTTGGTTTTCATGAACATACGAAAGCCCAGTGTAAAGCTGCCCACGCCGAGCGCCAGTACGGCTAACATCAGGTCCCAGCTAGGCCAGGTGCCATAGCAAATCACTTGCTGGAAACTCAGCACAAAATAGGAAAGCGGGTTAAAATAAAGCACGAATTTCATGGCAGCGGGCACCATGTCGGGGGTGTAGGCAAACGGGCTCAGGATGGTCAGCACCATCAACACCAAACCGAGTGCCTGCTGAATATCGCGCGCTACCAGCACCACCAACGACAGCACCCAGCCGATGCCGGTCACGAACATGAGAAGTAATACCCATAATAGCGGCACCATAATGATGGCGGATAGATGGGTGAGGCCCAAACATGTCGCCCCGATCACCGTGACGATCACTCCCATCAGCGACGGAAACTGCCCGGCGAGAATGGCCCGCAACGGAATCAGCTCGGCCGGGAACACAGTGTTGAGTAGCAAGCTGCGATTCGACAACAGCGACGAGGTTGCCGCCATCAGCGATTCGTTGAAGGCAAGCAACGGCACTAAGCCCGAAAACACCAGCACGACATAGGCATCAGGCGCGAGCCCTGCTGGCCGGACTTTAAAAATCATCAGGTACAGTACGCTGTAAATGCTGAGCAGTAGTACCGGGTAAAGCAGCGCCCACGTAAAGCCAAGGACCGAGCCAGCATAGCGCATGCGAATATCGCTTGTCACGCCCTCGCGCAACCGGTGGCGATAACGCCATAGTAGCTGCAATGCGCGCCTCAACGAGCCGATCACGCGCTTACCTTTTGCTGAGGCGCTGCAGCAGATTGCGGCATGTGTGCGTCGTGTTGAGATATGCAACAACGGATGCTTTCAACGTTTGCTTTTGTCCATTCAACGGTGCGTGCCAGCCCCGTGTCGATGGTAATTTCGGCGGTAAATGCAAGTTCGCGTTTTGCTTTTTCCGTAGCCGCAAAGCGCTTGCCTGAACGGTCCCAGTCGCGCGCGGGTTTAATGTCGGGCGGGGTTGTATTGCCCGTCAGCGCGTTAATTTTAGTGGCCAGATCGAGGATGGTGGTTTCGCGGCCCGTGGCGAGGTTGTATACTTCACCCGGCGCACCTTTCAGTGCGCAGGCCATCAAACCGCGCGCCATGTCTTCCACGAAAATGAAATCGCGGCTGGCATTGCCGCCATTGTCGAGCGGCAAGGCTTCGCCCGCGAGCGCCCGCCAGATGAATGTCGGAATCACATTGCGCCACACCGTGTGCACCGTGCCACGCCACTGCCCGGCGCCTAAAATCTCACGAGGGCCATAGACATTCGCGAATCGCGCTTTCACAAACGGCAACTGGTAGCGCTGATAATAATAATTGCCGTACAATTCGCCGATGATTTTCGAAATCGAATACGGGCTGTCGTGGTAGAGGCTGACAGGCTGTTCTTCGGTGGTGGCGGTCGGCGCGTCGTAGGTTTTTTCGGCCACGGCGCACGCGGCGGCGGCATACACCACTTTCTTCAGGCCCGTGTAGTCGCGCAGGTGGTTAAAAAGTTTCAGCGAGGTGAAGGTGTTATTGTCATGGTCGGCAATCGGGTCGGCGATGGAGGACTGGTTACCGTGGTAGCAGGCGAGATGGAATACATAGTCCAACCGGCGAGGCAACTGCGCCAGCACCGCATCCTCCGCGATGGAACCGAGGATAAAATTCACACGGGAATCATTCGCGACATTGCTACGGTCGGACGATAATAAATTATCAACGATGATAATTTGCTGCACTTTTTGCTGCAGCAATTGCTGCACCAGATTACTGCCGACAAACCCTGCGCCGCCCACAACGAGAATGCTGCTTTGTGCGAAATCGGCGCTCATGCGGCTGCTTTCAGGTGGGTGAATACGTCGCTCACGCCGTGGGCATCGTACCATGCGAGCTGACGCGCAATAATTTCGGCAAATGCGATTTTGGGTGCCCAGCCGAAGGCCTGTTGCGCGGCGCTGGCGTCGAGCATCATCACCGGCACATCGTCGGCGGCGGGAGGCACAATGGGCACGTCCGGCACGCTGACATCCACATACGCCGCCACCAGGTCGAAAATTTCCTTGATGCTGTGCGCTTGCCCGCTCGCCACGTTGAAGCAGCCGGTGGGCGCGTCGAAGGCGATGGCTTTGTCCATGAAGGTAAGAAAATCGGCCATGTCCATGAAGTCGCGCGCGGTGTCGGAACAGAAGCAGCTTTTGCCCGCTTTCAGGCGCTGGTAAAAGGTGGGAATGGGCCCAATCGCCAGCCGCGGCCCGGTCACGTTGGCGAGCCGAAGTGAAAGCGTTGGCACCGCGCCCAAAAATAAAAGCTGTTCACCCGCCGTTTTGGAAATCGCGTAACTCGTAAACGGTGCGCATGGGTGGTCGTTTCGCACCGGCAATTGCTGCGGCCGACCGAAGCATAAATTGGTCTGGAAATGCACGATTCGTTTCGCACCATGCGTTGCTGCCGCGCGGGCGATGTTGGCGGCACCGGTGACGTTGGTGGCAATGTCCTCGGCCCAATCGTCGGGGTTTTTGTACGACGCGGCGGAATGAATGACGAGTTCGGGCTTAAACTCCGCAAAGCATGCATCCACCAACGCCGCGTCGGCGATGGAGCCCTCGCGCGAAGTGAGCCCCCGCACCGCGGGCAGGAGTTCACGTTTGCCGGTAGCAAAATTATCGATCACGAAAATTTCGTGTCCCTGCGGTAGCCAGTGCTCGATGAGGTTCGAGCCCAAGCACCCCGCGCCACCGGTAATCAATATCCGCATTTAGCTGGCTTTCTTTTCGTCGTGCTTGAGATGGGTGTAGCCGCCGACCACCCCAAACTCGCGGTAGTAAGCAACCGCCGCTCGCACTGTTTCTGCCAGTGGGGTGAAGGCAATCGCACCGAAATCGGCG
This sequence comes from Rickettsiales bacterium, assembly GCA_046154225.1. Taxonomy (GTDB): domain Bacteria; phylum Pseudomonadota; class Alphaproteobacteria; order Rickettsiales; family UBA3002; genus QFOX01. The sequence continues at coordinate 28,200 of JBJXEM010000013.1, read as the reverse complement.
AACGTGCGGCTCGGGTCGAGCAGGATGGAAGGCGCATCGTCGGGCCCCAGCTCGCGCACGTCGGGCTCGGGGTAATGGTTGAGGCCCATGGCTTTCACCACTTCGTTATATAGTTCCATAATCGACACATCGGTGCCGGAAGAAAAATGATACGCACCATTGCCCGTACCGTCGCACGCTTTCACCACGTTGTTGGCGAGGTCGCGCACGAACACGAAATCGCGACGCGCTTTGGTGACGAAGCATTTTTTGCCGTCGCTGAGGCGTTGGAAGAAAATCGGCAGCGGGCCGCTGGTGTTGCGCGGGCCCACTACGTTGGCCAAGCGGAACGAGACATAATCGAGGCCCGAGATTTCAAGGTAATCCTCGGCCGCGGTTTTCGAAATGGCGTAACTGCTGTTGTTGGGGAAGCGCGGGTGTGAAAGCGTGATGGGTTGCTGCAGCGGCTTCACGCCGTAGCACAGCGCCGTCTGGAAATAAATGAAGCGGCTCACGGCGTTTTTCTTAGCGGCTTGCACTAAATTCGCCATGCCGACGACGTTGGTGAGCGCGTCGGAATAATAATCCTCGGGGTCTTTGTACGAAGCGGCGGTGTGCACCACCACCTCCGGTTTGAAGCGCTCGAACGCCTCATCGACAAGCTTCTTGTCGGCGATGCTGCCCATCACCAGTTCAAGGTTCGCCTGTGGGGGCAAATGTTCGGGCCTGCCCGTTTCAAGGTTGTCGATCGCCAGCACCTCGTCGCCACGTGCAAGCAGCATTTCAGCCACATGTGAGCCAACCTGGCCGCATCCGCCCGTAATCAAAACACGCATTGTCTTTCTCCACGAATATAATAGCTTGGCTTTAAGAGGAATTTGCAGGGTTTCGCAAGTAAATAAGCCAGTTTTTCAACGCTGGAATGGCTAGGCAGAGACTTTCATCGGCGCAGCATCCGTCGCGGCAGACAAGGTTTGCTCTACCATCGCGACGTAACGCTGGCTCTCCTGCTGCCAATTGAGAATCTGACGCGCCTTTTCGGCCTGCTGCTGAAAGGTCGCCAGCATCTCGGGCTGCAATGCTTTGAGCACCATCCTCGCAAACTCTTCCGGATTCGCCGTATTGCCGGTGATGCCGACGCCATGTTCCTCAATGATGCGTTTGATTTCCACCAGATCTGTCGCCACGATGGGCGTACCCGCTGCAATATATTCGAACAATTTGTTGGGTGTGCAGATGCGATTATTCAGGCAGGTATCTTGATACGGAATCAGGCCGAGATCGGCCGAGGCGCTGTAGGTCAGCAGATCTGCCTGAGGCACGGTATCGACAAAATGCACCTGATTCTGCAGCGCCAGACTGGCCGCGAGCTTCACTATTTCCTCGCGCGCTGGGCCGGAGCCAAGGAATACCAGATGAATGCTTGGGTCATTCACATGCGGCATCATACGCACGAGCACATCGAGGTTGCGCGAATGCGACATTCCGCCCTGATAGAGCACAATGCGTACTGAATCGGGCAACCCGAGCAGCGCGTGGAATTTACGGCCGCGTGGCAGCGGTGGCTCGGGTAGCAAATCAGCATTATAGATATAACCCACATCCGCCAGCTGGTAGCGTTGCTTTATAATCGCGGCAGCGGAGGGGTTGATGGTGATGACCCGGTCAGCCTCATGGATCAATTCCAACTCGAGGCTGCGCCACTTGCGCTGCTCGATTTTTGTGAGTTCCTGATCAGCGAAAAGTTCGTGGCTATCGTAGAAAACCTTGCCCCCATAGCGTTTGCGTGCATCGACGGCGACGGGCAACATCGGCAGATCATGCGCAATGTAGAGATCCGAGGTAATATCGTGCGCCAGTACGTGCAGGAAACTTTCGTAAAAAATAAGTTCGGGTTTGGTGCAAGATACTTGCAGCCCATTTTTCATCGATAGACGGATGTTGGGCATCAGGGTGTAAACACTCCAGAACATCACGCGGGCGAGCGGCTCTATGATGCGGCAGACGACTGGGTAACGCTTTTCCAGCCATTTTTTTGTGGTGAACATTTTCAGGTAAAGCGATTTGCGCGTTTTGGCTGGCGCCAGCACGTTATCGATGCGGCAAACATAGCTCGGGTCGCTCGCACAATCCTTATAGGGGGCCGCATAAAGCGTCACGTCATGCCCACGCGCAATCAGCGAATCGCATTCCAAAACGACGCGCCGGTCGAGGCGGGAATCGTAAGTGAAAACACAAATCCGTGCCATGCGTGCTCCGTTATGCCGCGTTCATGTCGGCATTGGCCGGAGCTTGCGCATCCACCAAGCCTTTATAATAGGAAGCTTTGTCGTGAAATTGCTGATGCCATAATTCGATACTCAGCAAGCCCCATGTCTTGCGCGAAAAGCGCTCACCCTTATCGAAATTGGCCAAGATTGCTTCGGAATTTAAATAGGGGCGGCTGCGCTGTTTTTGGGACACGAAAATATCGCCGACCATGTCATGCAACTCACCGCTGAACCACTCTTTGAGCGGCACGGGGAAACCCATTTTATCGCGCCGATGGGTGAGTTTTTCTGGAAGTTCATCCACGAACGTTTGCTTAATGAGGTGTTTTAATTTACCGCCCGCGAATTTGAAACTGGCCGGGATCGTCGCGGCGAACTCGACAATTTTGTGATCGAGCATGGGCACGCGACTTTCCAGCCCATGCGCCATTGCCATCCGGTCCTCGACATGCAGCAGGGCGGGCAACAGGCATTTGAAATCGAAATGCGTCATGGAATCGAAGAAGGATTCTGGCTGGCCAAGGCGCTTTACGTTAAAAATGGCAAGGAAGCGTGATAGTATGCCTGCGCGATCGAGCTGCGACCAGTCGATTTCCTGTGCCATATCCGTGGATTTATCGATCAGCCGCATATAGCGCTCATCAAGCGGGCCGAACAAGTTATCCGAGAAGAGCTGCCGAATGAGCGGCTTATATTCCTGCAGCAGGGTGAGGTTGGGAATAATCGATTCCGGCGTCACGATGAAATTGCCATCCTTATAGGTGCCATCGATCGCGGCCTTGAGACATTGCTCTAAATACGCGATGAGGTAACGCGCATAGCCGCCGAAAATTTCGTCGCCGCCTTGGCCTCCCAGCACTACTTTTACATGCTGCGCCGCCAGTTTGGAAACCATGTATTGCGGAAAGGACCCGGGCCCGGCGACGGGGTGGTCGAGGTGGTAAATCACCTGCGAAATATGATCGACAAAATCCTGCGAAGTGATGTCGATTTCATGCAGTGCAATGTTGGCGTGGTCGCTGGCTATCCTCGCATAGGCGCTTTCGTCATAGCCCGGAAACTGGGTAAATTTTCCATGGAAACCTTGCCGCGCAAACGCCGGTTCTTTGGCGGCCATAATCGCGATCAGGCTGGAATCGATGCCGCCGGAAATATAGGCGCCCACCGGCACGTCGGACTGTAAATGCAGCGTGATTGAATCCTGCGTGAGGCCGTAGAGCTGCTCGCTGAACCACTGTTCGGAGTGAGTCCAGTCGATGTCGTAATGTACGTCCCAATAGCGTTGTATTTTTATCTGGCTTTTTTCGATCAGCAACATGTGGCCAGGCATCAGCGTGTTCACGTCTTTGAACAGGCTGCGGTCGCCGATGGTGTATTGGAAAGTGAGGTATTCGGCGAGTGCATCCGGGCCGGTCGCGATCTCGGGCATGACAGGTAACAACGCTTTAATTTCCGAAGCGAAATAGAAAACGTCGCCTACTTGGGTATAATAAAAAGGCTTGATCCCGAACCGGTCGCGTGCGGCAAACAACCGCCCGTCATCCCAGATCGCGAAGGCAAACATGCCGCGCAGGTGATCGACACAATCCGTGCCCCATTTGGCGTAGGCGGCGAGGATGACTTCGGTGTCGGAGTTGGAAGTGAAATGCCAACCATGCTTAAGCTGTTCGCGTAGTTCGCGATAATTGTAAATTTCGCCGTTGTAGGTAATCACTGTGCCGTTATTTCCAACCATTGGCTGGTGGCCGGTACGGGCGAGGTCGATGACGGCGAGGCGGCGATGGGCGAAACCGCACACCGCCGTCGGGTCGATCCACACACCACACCCATCCGGGCCACGATGCGCAATCAACGCATTCATCGCCATCAGATGTTGGTGCGGACGATCCAATGCGGTGCCGCTAAGCGTTACTAATCCAACAATTCCGCACATGCGTGGCCACTTGCTCTCAACAGCGATTGCTCTATGAATTCCACGTTTCTAGCATAGGAATCTATTTATTAAAGAATTATTGCTTTGTTTTTCGCATGGGCTACGCGGAGTCAGCGAAGCTCTCTCGATTAAGAAATTGCCTAATACGCGGAGCAATTTTCTTCTATGTGTTACCAGTGCCGTAACCGGCCTTTACCAACGCATTGCATCGCATGACGCATACTCATCTCGCGCCCAACGAACGGCTAACTGCACGCGCGCTATAGCGTCGCGTGACTAAAGCGGCGTGTTAGGTTTACGACCGCTGACCGCGCTGTAAACCAGCGATGCCACGAAAAGAATGACAAATATGAGTGCCAGAAATTTTGCGATACCGGCAAAATCCGCAGCCAGCCCTCCGAAGCCGAAAAACGCAGCCAGAACAGCCAGAATGAAAAAGGTGATGACGTAGTTAAGCATATAGTCTCCATACATTAAGTGACGAGAATTCGGCCTGCGCTATTTCCAGATGGGTTTGCCAAGATTCACCTGATCTTTTTTCGTTAGGCCGCCCGTTGCGGCACCCACTGCGCCGCCGATAGCGGCACCTGCAAACGGGTCGCCCACTAAGGCCCCGCCGACTGCACCAACACCGGCACCGATACCTGCGCCGCTAATGGCGCGCTCGCCTGGTTTATCACCGCATGCGCTGAGAAGGGACAGGATGGTTAATAGGGTCAAAGCGGTTTGAATCGGTTTCATGACGGGTTCCTAAAAATGTGGGTTTGTTGTGAGGAATGTATGGTCCTGTTATGGTAAAGTCGCCACAAAGAAGCCATGCGGGTGACTGGCAGCAGGATAAGGAAATCATAAGACACGCGGTGTCTTCGTGGTGGCGTTATGTTGGAATATCGCCATGCGCGGCCAGTAATTTCTCCAGCCGGTGGTGCGTGATTTGGAACGTCGCTTTACTTGCTGCAAGCGATGCGGCGAGTGCCGCTTTGCGTTTTGCGCTGAGTGGCGTCGCCGATTTGCTAGCAACGATCATGACGTTTTTGGGTGTGTGGGCGTCGGCGATGAATTCGAACAGGTGGGTGCGGTAGCCGGCCAGCTCCATGAGTTGCGCGCGCATGGCGTCGGTCACCATTTCGCTGAGGCGCTCGACATAGGTGCCGTATTGCAAAAGCATGTGAAGCGGATGGTCGTCGCTTGGTTGCGTCATGGCGCGGCGCACTTGTTTATGGCAGCACGGCGCCACCACAATGAGCGATGCATTGGCACGTATGGCTTTGTCGATCGCGTCATCCGTCGCGGTGTCGCAGGCATGCAGGGCGATTACCGCATCGGCCCCGCTGCAGTCGTAATCGGCGATGGAGCCTTGCACAAAACGTAAGCCGGTGAATCCTGATTGCTGCGCAATGGCGTTACATTGCTGCACCAGCTCCGCCCGGCTTTCGACGCCAATAATTTCTGCGGTGATGCCGAGTGTTGCGGTCACATAATCGTAAAGCGCGAAGGTGAGGTAGCCTTTACCCGCGCCCATATCGACAATGCGCAGGCGTGCGAGCGGCGGCAGTTGCCGCAGCAACCCATCGAGGATTTCCACGTATTTATTGATCTGGCGGAATTTATCCTGCGAGCGTTTCAGTACGTTTCCCTCCGCATCGGTGATGCCGAGTGCGTGCAGATAGGGTTTGTCATGGCTGTACAGCAAATGTTGCTTGGCGCGGTCGTGGGTGAGGGCGGGGGCTTGCGTTTGCGTAGGTGCGTGGCGGGTGAGTTGCCATTGTGCTTTGCTGCAGCTGAGGTGGTGGTCGGCTTCCAGCGTGTACAGTTTCGCTGCAGCAAATTGCTCGCGCAACATGGGAGCGAGAATCACGAGGCTCTCTTCGAGCGTATAATTCTTCACCACGTCGCGCGTGCGGTGGTGGGTAGTGAAGCTGAGTTTTAACACGCGCTTCACCAGAATGGGCCGCACGTCGATGGATTTAATATCGCCTGCTTGCGCGGTGGGTTTGGTGAGTGCGGCACGCACACATTGCTGCGCCGCAAACGCGCGCGCAAGTGCGGCTAGCCATTCAGCGATCGAGGCGGGTTTTTCCATGGCCGGAAACTGCCCGGTTTGTGCGCCGGTGGCAACAAGTTTACTGCGCAAAAATCTGCGCGATCTCGGCGGGGGTCAGCACTCGAAACTGCCCGGCGGGCAAGTCGGCAGGCAAGGACAGGCCACCGATGGATTCGCGGTGCAGTGCCACTACGTGATTGCCGATGGCGGCAAACATGCGCCGAACCTGGTGGTAGCGGCCTTCGTGCAGCGTGACGCGCGCGGTGTGGGTGCCCAGCACCTCCATCGCCACTGGCAACAACGGCGTTTCCTCGCGTTCGAGCATTAGGGTGCCTGCAGCAAAAACGCCTACCTCGTCGCCCTGTAACGCGCGGTCGAGGGTGACATGGTAGCGTTTCGCGACATGCTGGCGGGGCGAAATGACTTTGTGCAGCAGCGCCCCATCATCCGTCAGCAGCAACAGGCCGGTAGTGTCTTTGTCGAGCCGCCCGATGCTCGAAATTTTCGGCTCGCGTTGCCGGAAGCGCGCGGGCAGCACGTCGTACACCAACGCACCCGCCTCCTTGTGCGAACAGGTCATGCCGAGTGGTTTGTGCAGCATGATCACCATGCCGGGCAAGGGGTCGAGCGCTGCGCCTTCGAGCTGTAATCGCTGCGGTAAATCCGGGGTGAGGGTGAGGTGCTGGCCGCTGTCGGTGAGCACAACACCGTCGAGCGTGACGCATTCGCCCGCCACCATGGCCGCAATTTCGCGGCGCGAGCCATAGCCCATGTTGGCGAGTAAGCGGTCGAGGCGCATAGTGGGCGTGGTCATCTACTTCTCCGCCCGGTAAATTTTAAAGCCGTTTGCTTCCGCCACCCGTGCATGCTGCGCAAAATGCTGCGCCAGTAATGCCTCGTAAGGCAGATGTCGGTTCGCGGTAAGCCAGCACTGGCCGCCTTGTTTTAACAATGCGCTCGCGCGGATAATGAACTGCTGGCCGAGGCTTTTATCCTCAACCCCACTGGCATGGAAGGGCGGATTCATCACGACAAAATCGAGGGCGGTGAGGGGAAGGTCGCCGCATGCATCGGCCCATAAAAATTCGGCGCGGAGGTCATGCACATTGCGTTTGGCCATGGTGATGGCGCGGGCATCGAGGTCGACCAGCGTGATGCGCTGCACCTGCGGCGCATGCAATACGGCGTTTGCCAACACGCCCAAGCCGCAACCTAAATCGGCCCCGTGCCCGTGCAGGGGCGGCAAATGCTGCAGCAATAATGCCGAGCCTTCGTCGATGCGGTCCCAGCTGAACACGCCCGGTTGCGTCCACAGCCCATGGGCGGCGTGGCGTTGAGGGCCGCCTTCCATGATGGCGTCGTCAATGTTACGCAGCATGGCGGGGCGTTGGGTGGTGCAGATGCGGTCGTGCTGGCGCGATGCTTCCTGTACATCACAGCCAAATTGCTGCAGCTCGGTGGCCAGCCGTTTACCACCTTTGTCTTTCGCCGCAAAAGCCGTGAGGGTTGCGCCGGGTGATAAAATTCGCAAGGCGTGGGCCAGCACATAGCGGCGTTCCAGCGTGCCGGGTGGAGCGAGCACGGTGATGGCTTGAAAGCTCTCGGCCGGTAATTCGTCGAGCGCGCGACTACCGACAACGAGGGGCGAAAGCTGCACGGCATCCCCCGCCACTTCCATCCGCGACGCGGCGGGTGTGCCGTATAAACCGATGGGTGAAGTGATGTCCATGCGACAGCTTTATCACGCTGGCGTTGCTTGCCAAGTGCTAGGCGGTGAGGTGGCCCAACATGCTGGCCGCGACGGCTTCGGCGATTTTTATGCCGTCGACGCCTGCCGAGAGAATACCGCCCGCATAGCCCGCGCCTTCGCCTGCCGGGAACAGGCCTCGCGTGTTGAGGCTTTGGAAGCTGGCGTCGCGCGTGATGCGGATGGGCGAGGAAGTGCGGGTTTCTACGCCGGTAAGCACGGCGTCGTCCATGTCGAAGCCCTTTATTTGTCGCCCGAAGGCAGGGAGCGCTTCGCGGATGGCGGCGATGGCATAATCCGGCAGGCAGCTGGATAAATCCGTCGGCGTGACGCCCGGTTTATAGGAGGGGACGACGCGGCCAAGCGTTGTGGATGCGCGGCCTGCAATAAAATCGCCGACGCGTTGGCCGGGTGCGGCATAAGTGCTGCCACCGGCGACAAACGCAGCCGATTCCCACTGCCGCTGAAACGCAATGCCCGCGAGCGGCCCGCCGGGATAATCGCGTTCGGGCGTGATGCCGACCACGATGCCCGCATTGGCGTTGCGCTCGTTGCGCGAATACTGGCTCATGCCATTGGTCACCACCCGGTTGGGCTCCGACGTGGCGGCGACGACGGTGCCGCCCGGGCACATGCAGAAACTATACACATCGCGGCCATTGCTGGCATGGTGCACCAGTTTGTAATCCGCCGCGCCCAGCACGGGGTGACCGGCATTCGGCCCAAAACGCGCGACATCGATCAGAGATTGCGGGTGCTCGATGCGAAAGCCGAGCGAGAAGGGTTTGGCTTCAACATGCACGCCGCGCGCATGCACCATTTCAAACGTGTCGCGCGCGCTGTGGCCCACGGCCAGCACCACGTGGTTGGTAGCAATGTGTTCGCCATTTTCCAGCACCACGCCCTGCACATGGCGCACGCCCCCCGCATCCGTTGCGATGTCGAAATCGACGACGCGCGATTCGAAACGGTATTCGCCGCCGAGCGATTCGATGGTGGCGCGCATGTTCTCGACCATTTTCACCAGCCGAAACGTGCCGATATGTGGGTGCGCTTCGGTGAGAATTTCGGGTGGCGCTTCGGCCTTCACAAATTCCGTCAGCACTTTACGGCCCAGATGGCGGGGGTCTTTGATCTGGCTGTAGAGCTTGCCGTCGGAGAAGGTGCCGGCCCCGCCTTCGCCAAACTGCACGTTCGATTCGGGCTTGAGGATCGATTTACGCCACAGGCCCCAAGTGTCTTTGGTGCGTTCGCGCACGAGTTTGCCGCGCTCGAGGATGATCGGTTTGAAGCCCATTTGCGCCAGCAGCAAAGCCGCAAAAATGCCGCACGGCCCGGCGCCGATAACGACGGGGCGCGAGGCGATGCTTGACGGTGCGCGCGCCGTAAACTGATAGCTGATGTCGGGCGTGGGCTTCACGTTTTTATCGCCCGCGAAGCGCTGCAATAGCTCCGCTTCGTTCGCCACTTCCACGTCGAGCGAGTAAATCAGGGTGATCGCCGATTTCTTGCGGGCATCGTGCGCGCGGCGGAACAGTGTGCAGGTCAGCAGCGACCGCGGCGAAATGCCAAGCTTGGCGGCCGCCGCAATGGCGATGGCCTCAGGCGGGTGGTCGAGCGGCAGTTTGATTTCGGTCAGGCGGATCATAGCTGCACCCTTTAGCGGATTTGCAGCGAAATTGGCCAGTGGCAAATCGAGGGCGATACGTGTACATGAAGATTATTCATCGCGTACCCATTAGTAACAATCACTCGCCCAACACTCATCTAACCCTTCTTCAGGTTCCTTATGCAAAACGCCGCCTGGCTTTCTACCATCCAGTTTTTGTCGTCGCCCCATGCCCCATATCTGTTTTGCGGGTTTATTTTACTGGTATTTATTTTTGCGCTGCTCGACGGCATGGTGCGGCTGAACGAGGTGGCGAAAGCGACCAAAAACGCGACGGCACTGATTGAAGCAGCCCCCGATTCGCAAGCCTTGTACGAGCAGTTCGAGCAACTGAACGACCGCTTCGCCAAGCTGCCGCTCTATGCCAATGCATGGCACGAATTTTCTAAAACCGTGATTCTCGACCCGGTACGCACGCTGATTCGCATCACCCGCCGCCCGGCAGAATATTTTAACGCCGGAAGCATTATTGCGGCGCGGCTCAACATCCGGCTGTTTAATGCGATGCCCGGCTACCTCATCAGCCTCGGGCTATTCTTCACTTTCATCGGGCTGGTGGCGGCGATTGCGATTGCGGCGGCCGGGCTTGGCGCGGCGGATGTGGCGAAAACGCAGGCGGCGCTGGTGCAGTTGCTGGATGTGGCGAGTTTGAAATTCATCAGCTCCGTCGCGGGGATTTCGCTCAGCATTATTTTGTCGGTGGCGCAAAAAGCCCAGTATAACCGGGTGACATTGCTGCTCAGCGCGTTTGGCGCGGCTATTGAGCGCCGCACCCAGTTAGTGACCATGGAGCAGTTGCTGCAGCAATGGCTGGCCAGCCAGGAAAACGTCACCCGCGGCTACGCCCATTTGGCAGAAGATATTGCGACAGAAATCGCGCTGCAGATAAAAAAGGTGTAGCCTTGGACCACGAGAACGACGCATCGACCGAACATTTTTTTACCGCCTTTACCGACCTGCTGGTCGGGGTAATTTTTCTATTTATCCTCATGCTCATGGTGTTCGCGCTGAACCTGAAACATCCTGAAGATGTTCCGCCCGTTGTGACCACCGAACAAATTCGCGCCAATATCCTGAGCGAAGTGGCCAAACGCATGCAGGCGCGCGGCCTGCCCATCACGCTCGACCTCGCCAATGGCGTGGTGCGGCTGCCGGAATCGCTACTGTTTGCCTCGGGCCAATGGGTTTTATCGGGGCAGGGGCAACAAACCGTGGCGGCGCTGGCGCAAGTGTTCGAGGAAGTATTGCCCTGCGCCTCGTACGCACAAAAGCCCTGCCAGTGGCAAGCCCAACCGGTGTTGCTCGACTCGGTGCTGATTGAGGGCCATACTGATCGCCGCCCATTCGCCAGCCCCGAGGGCTATGGCAACTGGGAGCTGTCGGCGTTTCGCGCGATTGCGGTGTATAAGGCGATGGTCGCCACCGCGCCGGAGCTAGAAAACGCCATTGCCAACGCGCAACAGCAGCCGCTGCTGGGCGTGAGTGCCTATGCCGACCGGCGGCCGGTTGACCCTGCGGCGCTCGACCCCAACCGCCGCATCGACGTGCGCTTCAACATGCGCGCCAACGCGATTCCAACGCCGTAACGTTGATGCAAGCCAACACGCAGGACATGAACAACGCGATGGACTCGCAGCCATCGCCGCCGCTGCGCGACGAAGACATTGCGGCACTCAGCAATTACGACGCGGCGGCACTTCAACTGCCCCTGTTCATGGACGCGGTGCTGGTAGTGCGCATTCTGGGTCGCATCGACCTGCCGGATTTTCGCATCGAGCATACGTTCGAGCCGTTGAACCACATGCACGCCTGGGTTTCCTATCGCCGTGAAGGCGCGCTGCTGTATGTGGGTGAACGCGCGATGCGGCTGAACCCGCAGCAGCTCGAAATGCTGAATGCGCTGCATGCAGTGACGCAAGCCGGAGAAAATGTGGCGACTCGACTGCGCGCTTGGCCGCGTTTTAATGCAGCGTTGAATGTGGTGCGCCATCACCATGTGGTGGTGGCAGGGAGCATTCCGCATTTGCGAATTCAGATGGTGGAGCAGCTTCCGCCGGGCACCTTCACGCGCCACGAACGCCTTTTGCAGCCGGTGGCGGCGCGCCCGAAAAACGAATGGTCAATGGCCCCCGGCCGGCGCTATTTTTGCATGCCCGAAAACTAAGATCTGGCCACGTTACATCGCACAGCGCGGCAGCGGTTGAAGTGCGGGGCGCAGATGGGAGGCATCCACCGATTGCGATTCTCCGAAATTCGCGCGATACTCACTTGGGCAATTGATTGCACAGGTGAGTATCAAAACCGTCGTCGAAAACGGTGGTTTTGCGCCGCGCAGCCAGCGAAACGCGTCAATAATTCTGTGCAATTATTGGTGCAAGCAACGATAGTGGTGTCGGCATATGTGCGGCATGCTTTATTTAACCGTCGTAATGTGCACGTTGCCTTCCAATGTGCGCTGCACAGGGCATTTAGCAGCGACTTCGATGAGTTTCTGGCGTTGTTCGTCGCTTAAGGCATCGCCGTGGATGCTGATGGTTTTTTCAAACCTATCGACCTTGTCGTCTTTGTGATGGGTAAGGATAACTTCCACTTTTTCAAGCGGCCATGATTTCTGGATGGCATACCAGCGGATGGTCATAGCGGTGCATTCGCCGAGTGCCGCAAGCAACAAATCGAAGGGGGCCGGGCCTGTATTGCCGCCGCCGAAGGCCACTGGCTCATCGCCTTTCAGCCGATGGCCGTTTACTTCAATGCTCACGGCATAGGTGCTTTCGCCTGTTTCACGGACATGGGCGGTGATGGGTAAGTTGCTCATTTATTTTTCCCTTTGCTACTTGCAGGCTTTAGCAATCCTTCATCCCTCGTAGGTTGGAATGGTATAGACCGAAAACTCGTCCAAGGCACGCACGAGTGCAATCGTTTTATTGCAGGCAATTCCAGTCGTTTTATACGTCGTGCAGCTGTAGCGGTCGCATGCGGGTCAAAGTCATGCAAGTGTCACAAAACGTTCATACTATAAAACACGCATTATGCGTAATATGACTGAATATGCAGCATCAGCCTACAGCCCCTTACACACAGCTTACCCAGCAGGATCTGGGTGAACGGCTGCGTAAATTTATCCGCCCAAACGGGCGGGATGGCGCGTTAAACCCCGACATTCTCGGTGAAGGATACGCACTGCGCGCCCCGCAGGTCGACCTGATGGATGCGGCCACGCAGGCATTGCTGGAGAATCGCGGCTCGGGCCTGTTTGTGAAGCCGCCACGGACCGGCAAAACCCTGATGTTTGGTACCATCGCCAAGGCTTTGAAGTTAAAAACAATTGTGCTCGCCCCGAACAAAGACCTGGTAGATGAGACCTACAAGAAATTTCACAAAATCGTCGGAATTCCTGAAAAGAAACTGGGCTACCTTCACTCGGATGTCACCGATTTCGCAGTAAGGGAAAACGCGCTGGATAAAGATGTGCTGGTCACCACCTACCACACGTTTCGTAATCTGGTCGAAAAGGGACTGGTGAGTCCCGAGCAGTATCCGTTTATCATCGCCGACGAAGTGCACCGCGCCAACGGCAAAGAAACGCGGCCGCTTATGCGGTACTGGATGGACCGTGGCGGGCTGGTTCAGGGCTGGACCGCCACCGACACCTTCGCCGATGGATCGACGGTCAGCGAAACCATGTTCGATGGCGACCCGCCCATCCACGAAACCACGTTCCATGAAGCGGCCAAAAATGGCGAAATTGCCCCCACGCGCAATATCATCGAAGAAACCGATATTGAGCTAAAAATTAATTCCAAAGAGCTCGAAGGCGAAGATTTTTCCGACCGTGAAGCATCGCGGATCGTGAAGCAAAACGGGCGCGATGAAGCGGCCATCGCCAAGGTCATGAATTTTGTCGATACGGTTCAGTTCCCGGATGGCAAAGTCATCGAGAATCATTTCTGCAACCTGCCGCAAATCTGGTATTGCGCCGGCGTCGACCACGCAAAGAAAATCGCGAAAGATTTGAACGAGGCCTATAAGCAGTTCAGCACTGCCGACAATGTGCACCGCATGGTCGGCAATGGCAAAGACCCCAGGCATTGCTATGCTGCCGTGATTAGCGGCGAAACGCCTACGGAAGATTATATCGACAAAGACGGCGAACCGCAGCTTGGCCGTAAATCGTTATTCAAGGCCTATGAAGAAGGAACGATTCGCTGCCTTGTGAGCGCGGATTTACTGGTGGAGGGGTATGATTTCCCGCACTGCGAATTAACCGTCATGCTGCGTCCCACCCGCTCGCCGCGCATTGCGGTGCAGGCCGGGGCGCGCTCGACGGGGTTGAACGAGAAAGACCCCTACAAAGTGGGCTACGTCATGTCCTTCGTCGACAAAGGCGCCGAATACGCCACGTTCGGTGAAGTGGTGGGTGGTCTGTGGCACGCACCGGACAACATGCGGCAGTTTGAATTTGCCCCAAGCTCAGAGCCCCGCGTGCGCTACGACCGCACCGACCTGCCGAGCGTGAAAACCCATTACACCACGCGCGATTATATCAACTTCACCGAGCGTCAGCGAGGGGTGAAGGTGCTGCAGCGTGACAAACCGGAAGGGTTTGCCGAAGCCCATGCGTTCCTGCGCCGCGGCGACTATCGTCGCTTCGTCGATTTCAGCGACAAGCTGCAAGTGCTGTTCCAGGAATTTGAGCGGCAATACAATGAACATCAGAAAACCCTGCCGGAAGCCGAGCGTTACACGGCACCCTTCACCACCCGGCATGGCATCGAGGTTGTGCTGGCGAATAACGTTTCCGGTGGCCAGACGCTGCTCGTCAACCAGCAGCAAATGGAAGAATATGTCGAATACACCATGATGCCGGAACCCTTGCTGGAAGCGCCCCGCGATGGTTTTGTGTTTCTGCGCGATGTGCTGAAGGGCTATCATCAAAACCAGAAGGACTACATGGCGGTGGATGCGTTTGAACAGCGCATGATGCAGCACTATTCGGAAGAACAGCGCTTTTTAACGTTACCGGAGCGTCATAAAGATCCCGTGAGCCTTAATGAAATCAGCATGCAAAAAGCCCGCGTGGGGCGGCGCAATGTGCTCAGCTTTGAAAAAAACGCGTTGGGGACGTATCTTGAACAAACGCTCCATCTCAGCCCCAAGGCGCCGGCGAAGCCGATTGGATTTCTCAACCCAACACAAATTAAAGCACGATTGAAGCAGGACGGCTACGCGGTTTCAGACATACAAATGACGAATTGGCTAAAGACGCTGCAAGTGCAGTATAACGAGCATTTGGCCAGTTCGGGGCGCACACTGCGCGAGGCTGATGTATGGACGAATCCCGATGGCATCGTCCTCTCCATGGCACGCGGGCCGGAGGGAAACCTGCTCGTGGCCGCACGCGCGGATGCACCGGGCATTCACGACGCAAACGATATTGTGGCCGCGTCCGTCGAGCGGCTGGGCCTGAAGAAAACACAAAGTTCATCGCCATTACCACCCCTTACCGAAGAGCAAAAGGGCGCGTATATTCCCTTCGCCAATGCTGTTTCATGGGCCAAACGAAAACATGGTGACGCCGTGGCAGAGCGCATTGCAGCTTATGGCGAACAGCTGGAAACCGCGTATGACAGCGCCTTGGATGGTATCTCTAAAAAAGGTAAAACGCCGTTTGTGTTTCAAGACGCGCATGGCATTCACACGGCGCGCGCGCGCGGCAAAGACAAGTCGAATCTGTTTTATCTGCGCAAGCAGGACATCAATAAATTGCTGCGCCATGCGGATGTGGAAGTGCCCTTTAAAGCACCCGAGGGCTATGTCAGCTACGTTGAAGCGCTTGAGGTGCTGACGCATGAAGGTCTCAACGATTACGGCAACCTTCACACCCTGCTGCAGCTTGTTGAACTGGAGTATGTGGAAGCGGAAAAAGCATTGCCGGTAAAAGACCGCCACCGCGCCCCCATTCAATCGCAAGATGGCATTCGCACCGTGTTCGGCATGACGAAGGACGGGCCACTGCAGCTCTTTAACCGCGAAGATTTAATCGCCCGCGCGCCCGAGATTTTCGGCCTCACCACGATCACGCTGGATCTCAGCGGCGAAGGGCCTGCGGATATCGAAAGCTTTACAACGCCACATCTCGTTGAGACTGATCGCCAAATCGTCAATACTAACGGGCGTATCCAAACGGCGGCAGTGGACCGGGTCGATGCTGCTACGCCATCCGCACTCGCACCAGCCCCGGTAATGCCGCCCGCTGACGAGCCCGCACTTGCACCTAACGACGCGCACGCGCGCCCCACGAACATAGTCTGCGAGGCCCAATCCCTCGATAGTTACATGGTTCGGCTGAGCGAGGTTCCTGACCTCATGGTCGACAATGAAGTCGCCGCAGATGGCACACGACATATCTGCGTAAAAACATTTGCGCCTTCAAAAGGCTATCCCCGCGAAATGACCGTCCACGCGGGGCGTTCGCAGAAGGCTGCTATCCAGTGGGCAAAAAAGCTACTCGATGAAGCAAGTGAGCGCTTCCACACCCCTTATTAGCCAACCGCTTCTCCGACCTTACGTCCATAGCTCAAAAGGTAACAACGGGGCAACAATGGCCACTTTCCTTGAGATCATTAATCTTCGGAATGTGTCGCTGGTTGGTGGTTGCGGGGGCCAGATTTGAACTGACGACCTTTAGGTTATGAGCCTAACGAGCTACCGGGCTGCTCCACCCCGCGTCACCATAAACATCCGTGCCTTGGCACGGGGAGGGCTGTCTAGCCCAATGCGGGGGTGTTGGCAAGTGCTTATCGGCGCGAGGATGGGTACGAGTTTCGGGGCGATGGCTGGGTTCGTATCGCTGAACTGGGTCATTGGCTGAGACCCTGCTATGCGTAACGCAGCTGCACTCAGCCACACGATGCTAAGAAATCAGAAACTGCCCTGAACTGGGCCCATTAGCTGCGGCCCGGTGATGGGTGACGCTTGTTGGATTCAGCCGCACGATTCAAACAAAAACAAAAAGTGCCCTAATCAGCGGCGGGCTTGCTCCAGCCGCCGCCGAGGGCCTGATAGAGGGTGGCGGTGGCGTTCAGCTGGTCGCGCCGGGCGGTGGCGGTGCTGTCTTCGGCGGAGTAGAGGCTACGTTCGGTGGCGAGGACGCTGGTGATGTCGACAATGCCTCCCTCGAACTGGCGCTTCGACAGGGCGTGGGCATCGCGGGCGGCGCGTTGCAGGCTGGTTTGTGCGGTCACTTTTTCGGCCCCCCGGCGCACGCCGGCCAGCGCATCTTCGGTGTCGGCGAACGAGGCGATGATGGACTGGCGGTAATTGGCTAGCAGCTCGTCGTATTGCGCTTTCGTGAGGTCGAGCCCGCCGAGTAATGTGCCGGGCTGGAAGATAGGTTGCGACACGGCGCCCGCGAGTGCCACGAGTTGACTTTCCGGCAGGATCAGCGTTTCCAGCGCGCGGCTGACAAAACCACCGCTGCCGGTGAGGCTGATGCTCGGGAAGAACGCGGCGCGCGCGGCGTTGATGTTGGCGTGTTGCGACACGAGCTGCGCTTCGGCGCGTGCCACATCGGGCCTGCGGGCCAGCAGTTCCGACGGCAGGCCGGAGGGAATGGCGGGGAGCTTGATATCGCCCAGTTTGGTAGTGGGTGAGAGTGTGAGTTTTTCCGGCAGCACGCCGAGTAGCTTCGCCAGTGCGTCGCGGTTTTGCGAGAGTGACAGTTCCAGCGGAGGGATAGCAGCTTCAAACTGCGAAACGGTGGTTTGCTGTTGCGCCACGTCGAGCCGGCTGATGAGCCCGGCATCGAAACGGCGTTGCAGCGCGGCCAGCGTTTTTTTCGCATTGGCGAGGTTGTTGTGCGCGATGCTCAGCCGCTCGCGAGTGGTGAGCAGTTCGAAATACACGGATACAACGGAGCCGCTGGTGGAAAGCGCCAGTGTGTCGCGATCGAATTGCTGCGCGTCGCGGGTGGCTTCGGCGGCGTAAGCAGCGGAGCGGTTTTTGCCCCAGAAATCGATTTCATACGCCGCCTGCAGCCGCGCGTTATAGGTAGTGCGATAGGGGTTGCTGCCGCCGAACGTCGTCACGCCGCCGACAGTATTCACGCCGGTGGAGGCGTTGCCGGTGTAGGTGCGGGTGTCGCTGAAATCGGCCTGTAACGTGGGCAGCAGCGCGCCGCCACTGATGCGCACTTGTGCATCGGCCGCGCGCAGGCGGGCTTCGGCGGCCGCGAGGTCGTTGTTGCCCGCGAGGGCTTGGCTCACCAGTGTGTTCAATTCCGCAGAGCCATAATTCTCCCACCAATGCTGGGTGGGCCAGGCGGCGCTCACATCATCAGCCGGTTTCTCGATGAATTGCGTCGGCGTTTCGACGGCGGGGGGCTCGTAAGGGTAAATCAGGTCGCAGGCGCTGACGCTCACGGTGAGGAGTAACAGCAGCGGAGTGCGACGAAAAATGGCGAGGTTACGCGGTGGCATAATGGCTCCGTGCGTTGGGTTTGCTGCGGCCAAAGCGGTCGAGCGCGAGATAGACAACCGGGGTGGTATACAGCGTGAGCAGTTGCGACACGAGCAGGCCGCCGACGATAGCAACGCCCAGCGGCTGGCGCAATTCGCCGCCGCTGCCCGTGGCCAGCACCAGCGGCAATGCGCCCAGCAGCGAGGCGAGGGTGGTCATTAAAATCGGGCGGAAGCGGCGGGCGCAGGCTTCGCGCATAGCGGCTTCGGGCGACATGCCGCGCCGTTCGGCGTCAATCGCGTAATCGACCAGCATGATGCCATTTTTCTTGACGATGCCCATCAGCAAAATCACGCCGATCACCGCGATCAGCGACAGCTCGAAACTACCCACGCGCAGGGCCAGCAAAGCCCCAAGTCCAGCGGATGGCAAGGTGGAAATAATGGTCAGCGGGTGCCAGTAATTTTCATACAGAATGCCGAGTACGAGGTAAATGACGAGGAATGCCGCGCCAATCAGCAGCGGTTCGTCGCGCAGGGAATCGGCGAAGGCAGCGGCGTTGCCCGCGAAGCCATAATGAATGGTGGGCGGCAAGCCGATCGTGTGTGCGACCGACTCAATACGCGCCGTGGCGTCGCCCAGCGCCGCACCCGGCGGCAGGTTGAAGCTGAGCGTGGCCGCCGGGAACTGACCCTGGTGCTGCACCGCGAGTGGTGCGAAACCCATATGCACGGTGGCAAGTTCGGTGAGGGGCACCTGCGCACCATCGGCGGATTTGACATAGAGATGGTCGAGGTTGGTGGGGCTGGCCTGATCGGCGGCGGCCAGCTCCATCACCACGCGGTACTGATTGCGCGCGCCATACATCACGGCCACCTGCCGCTGGGCGAGAGCGTCTTGCAGCAATTGGTCGATGGTTTCCATGCTGATGCCAAGGCGCGAAGCTTTGTCGCGGTCGATGGTGATGTTCACTTGTGCGGCGGCCTGTTCCTGGTCACTCGACAGATCGGTGATGCCGGGGTCGTTTTTCAGCGCGTCGAGCAATTTCGGCATCCATTCGCGCAGCTCGTCGAGCGACTCGCCGGTGAGCACGAACTGGAACTGCGCCTTCGACGAGCGGCCCCCGGCGCGAATGTCTTGCGCGCCCTGCAGGAACATATTGGCACCCTGAATACGTGCCAATTTGGGACGCAATTTGGCAATCAGTTGCTCGGCGGTCATGGTGCGCTCGCCGGGTGGTTTGAGGCTGATGAAAATGCGCCCCTGATTGCTGGCATTGCCAAACCCGCCCGCCCCGATCGAGCTGCCGATGGCGTGCACGGCCGGTTCCTGCAAAATGATTTCGCTGATCTCTTTCATTTTCTGCGCAAGCGCATCAATCGAAATATCCGGCCGCGCGTCGAGCGAGCCGATAATCAGGCCCGTATCCTGCTGTGGAAAAAAACCTTTAGGAGCATAGATGTAAAGTACTACCGTGAGTACGATTGTTGCCATCATCGCCGCCAGCGTCAGCCGTCGGTGTCGCAGCACCACATCCAGCCCGCGCAGATAGAGCCGTTGAAGCGTACCGTAAAAGCGATCGCCGATGGAAAAGCGAGGCGGACGACTGATATTTGCTGCACCCCGCCAGCGCAGCAATTGCGCATACACCATGGGCGTGACGGTGATGGACACCAGCACCGAAATGGCGACCGCCACGCTTAGGGTGACCGCGAATTCACGAAACAACCGGCCAATAATCCCGCCCATGAACAGCAACGGAATAAACACCGCAATCAGCGATACGCTGATGGAAATCACGGTGAAGGTAATTTCCTTCGCGCCCTTGATGGCGGCAGTCGTGGGGTCGTCACCCTGCTCGACATGGTGGGCGATGTTTTCAATCATCACAATCGCGTCGTCGATCACGAATCCGACCGCGATGGTAAGTGCCAGTAAGGAGATGTTGTTGAGCGAATAACCGAGCGCATGCATCACCGCAAACGTGCCAGCCAGCGACAGCGGCACGGTGACGCTGGCGGCGAGCGTCGGCGTGAGTCGCCCGAGTGAAAACAGCACCACCAGAATCACCAGCACGCTGGAAATGAGCAGCGCGCGCTCCACGTCATTCACACTCGCGCGAATCGATTGCGTGCGGTCAGCCAGCACTTCAAGCGTGCTGCCGGCGGGCATGTAGCGCTGCAATTGCGGCAGGATGGCCTTGATGCCTTCCACCACCTCAATCACATTCGCATCGGGCTGTTTCTGGATGATGAGAATAATGCCCCGCCCGCGATTATACGAACCGGATTGCTGCGTGTTCTCGATGCTGTCGGTGACACTCGCCACGTCGCGCAGGCGCAAAATATTTGCGCGGTCGTTGCTTAAAATCAGCGGCGCGTAATCGCGCGCGCGGGTCAGCTGGTTGTTACTGTCGATCGACAATGCCTGCGCGGGCCCGTGCAAGCTACCCGTCGGCAACGTGCTGGTGGCGCGCGTGATGCGGGTGCGCACGTCCTCAAGGCTGAGACCGGTGGCGTGCAGCGCTTTAGGGTCGATTCTCACCCGCACCGCTGGCTTGGCTGAGCCCGAGACGGTGACTTGCGCGACACCGGAAATTTGCGAAATACGCTGCGCCAGAATCGAGTCGCTGGCGTCGTAAAGCTGCGTCAGGGTAAGTTGCGGTGAAGTGACGGCCAGAATCAGCACCGGCGCGTCGGCTGGGTTTAGTTTGCGGTAAGTGGGTGGGCTTGGCAAATCGACGGGAAGGTCGGCACCCGAGGCATTGATGGCCGCCTGCACGTCGCGCGCCGCTCCGTCGATGTCGCGGTTGAGATCGAACTGGACGGTGATGTTGGTGCTGCCCTCGTTGCTGCTGGAGGTCAGTTCGCTGACGCCTGCAATTTCTCCCAGCCGCCGCTCCAGCGGTGCAGCCACCGTCGCGGCCATGGTTTCAGGGCTCGCGCCCGGCAGGCGTGCGCTCACCGAAATCGTCGGGAAATCGACGCGGGGCAGGGGCGAGACCGGCAGCGTCGCAAAGCCCAATACACCTGCCGCAAAAAGCCCGAATGCCAACAGGCTGGTGGCGACCGGGCGGCGGATAAACAACTCGCTGAAACTCATGCGCGCACCTCGCCCGGGCGGCGGTGGAAGCGCTCGAGCGCGAGGTAAATCACTGGCGTGGTATAGAGCGTCAGCCATTGCGACAGCAGCAACCCGCCAACGATAGCGATGCCAAGCGGCCGCCGCAATTCGGCCCCCATGCCGGAATCAAGCGCCAACGGAATGGCCCCAAGCAATGCCGCCATGGTGGTCATCATGATAGGCCTAAAGCGCAACAGGCATGCGCGGTAAATGGCTTCGCGCGCATCCATGCCCTGCTCACGTTGGGCGACGAGCGCGAAGTCGATCCTCATGATGGCGTTTTTCTTGACGATGCCCATCAGCAAAATAATGCCGATGAGGGCCACGATAGAGAGGTCGTTACCCGTCAGCCACAGTGCTAAAACCGCGCCTACCCCCGCTGACGGAAGGGTAGAGAGAATGGTGATAGGATGAATAAAACTTTCATACAACACACCCAGCACGATATAAATCACCACAAGTGCGGCGAGAATGAGCAGCGGTTGGCTGGCGAGGCTGCTGCGGAATTCTGCGGCATCGCCGCTGAATTCGGTGGTGATGGTTTCGGGTAGGGATAGTTTTTGTTGCGCAGCATGAATGGTATTAATCGCCTGCTCAAGCGAAGCGCCGGGCGCTAAATTAAAGCTAAGCGTGATGGCGGGGAATTGGTTTTGGTGGGTAATGGCGAGTGTGGTGGGCACCACCGCGATAGTGGCGAACGAGCCAAGCGGCACCATCGCGCCGCTGGCGGATTTTATATAGAGCGCGGCGAGCGCATTCGTGTCGGCGCGAAATTGCGGCGCGACTTCCATGATGACATGGTACTGATTGACCTGGCTATAGACGGTAGAAATCTGCCGCTGGCCGAAGGCATCGAACAGGGTGTTGTCGATGGTGTTGGCGTCGATGCCCAGGCGCGAAGCGCGGTCGCGGTCGATGGTGATGTCGGCTTTCAGCGCACCTGCGGTCTGGTCGCTTGCCACGTCGCGTAGCACGGGTTCTTGCTGCAATTGCTGCAGCAGTTTGCTTGTCCATTGCTGCAATTCGGCTTCGTTGAGGGAACTGAGCGTGTACTGGTATTGCGTGCGGCTGATACGCGCGCCAATTTGAATGTCCTGCGCCACTTGTAAATGCACCGTGAGCCCTGCAATTTGCTGCAGCGAGTCATTCAGCCGTGCGGCTACTTTTGCGGCTGTTTCGTCCCGCTCGGCGAGTGGCTTCAGCACGATGGTGAGGTGGCCTGAATTGCCCGTCGCGTTGTTGCTGCTGATGCCGACGAACGAGGCAACGGCGGCAACCGCTGGGTCGTCCTTCGCGATTGCGGCGGCGCGTTGCTGTAGCTGCAGCATGGCTTCGAAGGAAATGCTGGGCGCCGCATCAGTAGTGGCAATAACTTGCCCGGTATCCTGCGCGGGTAGAAAGCCTTTGGGGATGGCAACATAGAGCGCGACGGTAATGGCCAGTGTGGCCACCGCCGCCAGCAGTGTGAGGCGTTGGTGGCGCAATACCCATTCAAGGCTGGTGGCATAACGCTGCGTCAGGCGGGCGAAAAAACCGTCTTCGGGTATAGGCAATTTGCTGCGCAGCATTTTGCTACACATCATGGGGGTGAGGGTAAGGGATATGATGGCCGAAACGACGACGGCGATGGAAAGCGTGAGCGCAAATTCGCGAAACAAGCGACCCACAATGCCGGTCATGAACAGCAGCGGAATAAACACGGCGATGAGTGACACCGTGAGCGAGATAATGGTGAAGCCGATTTCCTTCGCGCCTTTGTAGGCGGCACTCAGCGGCGATTCACCCTTCTCGATGTAGCGCACGATGTTTTCAATCATCACGATGGCGTCGTCGACCACGAACCCGGCGGCGATGGTGAGGGCCATGAGCGATAAATTATCGAGGCTGAAACCGCACAGCGACATCACACCGAACGTGGCGATCAGCGATAGCGGCAGCGCCACCGCCGGAATCGCCGTCGCCCGACCCGAGCGCAAAAAACCGTAGATGACCAGAATGACGAGGCCGATGGTGAGGGCCATGGTGAACTGCACATCGTGCACGCTGGCCTGGATGGTTTCGGTACGGTCGGCCAGTACCGAAAGCGTCATCGCGGCAGGGATGGAGCTGCGCAATTGCGGCAGCAGCGCTTTCAGTTTGTTCACGGTGTCGACAATGTTCGCACCCGGCTGTCGCTGGATGTTGATGATGACTGCCGGTTTGCCATTCACCCACCCCGCAACGCGGGTGTTTTCGAGCCCTTCGGCGACCTGCCCCACATCGCGCAGGCGCACCACCGTGTCGCCGTTGCGGGCGAGCACTATGTTGCGGTAGGTTTCGGTGTCGGTGATCTGGTCGTTCACGTCGAGCGCGAGCGATTGTAGCGGGCCGTTGAAACTGCCTTTGGGCAAATTGACGTTGGCGGCAGCAAGCGCAGTGCGCACGTCTTCCAGCCCCAAGCCGTAACTGGCAAGCCGCTCAGGGTCGAGTTGGATGCGGTAAGCGGGGCGTTGCCCGCCTTCGCTGAGCACGCGACCGACGCCGCTTACTTGCGCCAGTTTCTGGGCCAACAACGTGTCGGCCACGTTGTTGACATCGACGATGGGTAGCGTGTCGGAAGTGAGGGCGAGTGAGAGAATCGGCGGGTCGGCGGGGTTGACTTTCGAGTAGCTCGGCGGGTAGGGCAGGTTGCGCGGCAGCACGCCGTTCGCGTCGCTGATGGCGGATTGCACGTCTTGCGCGGCCACGTCGATGTTTTTGTCGAGCGCGAATTGCAGCGTGATGGTGCTGTACCCCTCAGAGCTGGTGGAGAGCATGGAGGTGAGGCCCGAGATGAGCCCGAACTGCCGCTCGAGCGGGGCGGTAAGGAGTGCGGCGGTGGTTTCCGCCGAAGCGCCGGGCAGTTGGGTGGTGATTTGCAGCGTGGGGAAATCGACCTGCGGCAGCGCCGCGACGGGCAGTTTATGATAGCCGAACAACCCCGCCATCAGCACTGCCACGGCCAGCAGCGTGGTCGCAACCGGGCGGGCGATAAACGGGGCGGAGAAGCTCATCGGTCATTTCCCGGAATCGGCCGTGGGCGTTGCACTGGCGGGCGTTTCGGTCGCGACGGGACTGCCGTCATGCAGCTTGGTCATGCCGTCGACCACGACCGCATCGCCCACATTCAGGCCCGCGGCGATCACGCTGTCGGTGCCTTGCGTGCGCGCGACGGTGACGGGGGTGAGGGCGACGGATTTTTTGTCGGGCTGGTAGACGAATACATAGGCACCTTTCGGGCCTTGCTGCACCGCGACGCTTGGGATGCTGAGCACATCGCGCTCGGTGGTGAGCAGCAGGCGCGCATTGGCAAACGCGCCGGGCCAGAGTTTTTGTGCCTTGTTAGCAAACAGGGCTTTCAGTTTGATGCTGCCGGTCGCCTGATCGATCTGGTTATCGACCAGCAGCAATTTGCCGGATTCGAGCACCGTGCTGTTATCGGCGGCGAGTGCGTCGACCGCCAGCGAGGGCTGTGCGGCGAGCTGCGTGTTGATGTCGGCCAGGTTTTGCTGCGGCAGGCTGAACAGTACGGCGACGGGCTGTAGCTGGGTGATGACGACGAGCCCACCCGCATCGCCCGCGTGGATGATGTTGCCGACATCGATCTGGCGCAGACCCGTGCGGCCCGCGATGGGTGCTGAGATAGTGGTGTAGCTGAGCTGCGTGCGCGCATTGTCGATGGCGGCTTGGTCCGACGCGATTTGCGCGGTGAGCTGGCGGATGGTCGAGGCTTGCGTGTCGACGGTTTGGCGGGCGATGCTGTCGCCGAGTTTTTTGTAACGTTTCAAATCGAGCTGCGCATTGGCCAGCGCCGCTTCGTTTTTCGCTTTGTTGGCGAGGGCCTGGTTTAAACTCGCTTCAAATGGACGTGGGTCTATCAGGGCCAGCACTTCGCCCGCTTTCACGTTTTGCCCCTCGCGGAATTTAATGGCGGTGATTTGGCCATCGACACGGGCGCGCACGGTGACGGTGTTGTTGGCCTGCACGGTGCCGAGGCCGTTGAGGTAATGCGGCACGTCGCGCCGCTCGGCGGTGGCAAGCACCACGGAAGTAGGGGGTTTGGGTTTTTCGGCTGGGCCATGGCCGCGATGCAGCCAGAACCATGCACCCGCCGCTACCAGCACGCCGACCACCAGCCAGCGCGCGAGGCGACGGGGTTTTTTATAGCTGGGGTAACCGGTTTGCATCGGAGTCATCATTTCTGAGGGATTATGAGCGGAGGCTTGCCGTAGTTATACGCGGCAAAAGGTTAAAACCCGGTGTGGCGCGCGCGATTTTCTTCCATTCACGGCCGAAATATGTGCCGGTGATGCAAAGAGGTCACTGCGTATGTTATAATTAAAAATCAATCTGTTAAGCGGTTATCGACACTATTTTTGGCGGTTGCGTGGGCCCGAGAATATTTTACGCGTGCTGTCATCGAACTGTCATCAGCGACTGCTAGACTAGACGGATGACTGAACTGACCGCACCCTTAAGCCGCGCGCCCGATGCGCCCGATGACACGCCCTCGCGCCCGCGCAAGGCGGCGCCGTTGCGCACGCAATTTACGACCACGGCTTTGGGTGAAATGACCTCGGTGGCGTTGGCCATTGGCGCGGTGTATGCGGCGGATTTGGCGTTCCCCAAAAAAACTGCCGCGTTTGTCGATAAACTGGCGCATGGCATTGCCGGCTGGCGAAAAACTTCGGCCGCGGCCGAGCAAGGGCTTGCCAAGACCATCACCGATGTCGGGCTAATGAATATCGGCGGGGCGGCGAGCTTTGGGGTGCAATATGGCTTGCGCCGAAATGCCCAGAAGGAGGCAAACGAAGCGCTGGGCCTTAAGGAAAATCCGGTTAAGCATAGTTACGAAGTCGCACGATTGCTGGCAGGCATGCTGGGCGGTACGGCCATCGCCATTAGCGGCTTGGCGCTCACGCGCTGGAAGTTTCCGGGCATCGTGCGCGGCGGCGAGGCGGTCATTGCCGGTGTCGTGGGCGATCGTCCGGGCGCTAAACGTTTTTCTGAAGTGGCGATGAATAACCTGATTCAGTTGGTGGGTGCGGTGCCGGGCAATGCCGCCGCACAATTGCTGTTCGACCGTGTGGTCGACGCAAAAAGCGAAAACGTCGAACGTTAGGCCATTACCGGATTGCGCCGCAACAACGCGCACCCCGCCACTGCCGACAGCACGGAACCGGCGATAACCCCTAAGCGAATGGCATTCTGCTCGTCCGCACCCAGCGCCAGTTGGCCGATAAACAGGCTCATCGTGAAGCCAATGCCGGCTATCAGCGCGATGCCATAAAGGGTGCGCATGTCGCTCGGCGCTTCAACGAATTTAAAGCGCGTCGCAAACCAGGTAGCCCCAAAAATACCGCATTGTTTGCCGACGACGAGCCCGGCCGCAATGCCCAGCGGCAAGGGCGCGAGCGCGGCGGCGAAGGTGAGGTTGTCAAACGCAACACCGGCGCTCGCCAGCGCAAACAGCGGCATGACGCCAAACGCGACATAGGGGTGCAGGGTGTCGAGCGTGTCGTGCAACAGCGTGCGATCATTGCGGCTGCGCAACGGAATGGCGATGCCGGCGGCGACGCCCGCCACCGTCGGGTGAATGCCGCCATGGAAAAACGCGAGCCACATCGCGGCCCCGACGAGCAGGTAAGCCCAAAGCGGTGCGCGATTAAAGCGGTTCAGCAGGAACAGCACCCCGGCGCACAAAGCGGCGAAGGCGAGGGGGATAGCCGCGAGAGTGGTGGAATAGACCAACGCAATAATCACGATGGCGGCGAGGTCGTCGTAAATCGCGATGGCGAGCAGGAACGCTTTCGCCGAATCCGGCACGCGGTTACCGATGAGTTTTAGTACGCCAAGCGCAAACGCAATGTCGGTCGCGGTCGGGATGGCCCATCCGGCGCGTAACTCCGGGTGGGCACGGGTGATGGCGAGGTAGATGAGCGCCGGGGTGATCACTCCGCCGAGCGCAGCAATTAGCGGCAGGGTTTTCTGGCCGGGCCCGGCCAATTCGCCCTCACGCATTTCGTATTTCAGCTCCATGCCAACCGCGAAAAAGAACACGGCCATCAGCCCGTCTGCAATCAGCGAATGCGGCGAGATACCTTGAAAAATATCGTGATGCAGCAGATGCTCGTAACCTTCGGAAAATGGGGTGTTGGCAATGGCGATGGCGAGCGCCGCCGACAGCATGAGCACAATGCCGCCTGCCGCCTCGAGCTGCAGAAATGCCTGCAGGCGGCGGGTGATGGCGGCAATCGGCATGTTAATACACCACTACGCGTTTGCCGGTCGGGGCATCGGCTTCGGCCAGGCGCACGAACCATTCGCTCACGGAATCGGGCGTGGGCAGCGTCGCCGGGTCTTCACCTGGGAACGCGCGCGCGCGCATGATGGTCGCAACCGCGCCGGGGTCAATCAGATTGGCGTGAATGGCGGTGGGTTTCACCTCCTCGGCGTAAGTAAGCGTCAGGTGCTCGAGCGCGATTTTGCTGGCCGCATAAGGCCCCCAATACGGCACCGGACGCGTGGCCGCACCCGAGGTGACCATGATCACACGCCCCGCTTCTGCCCGTCGCAGCAGTGGGTCGCAGGCGCGCAGCAGGCGGAAATTGGCGAGCGTGTTGACAGTGAACACATCCTCGACTTCCGCCGGAGTGGCATGCGCGACGGGCGACAGCGAACCCAGCAACGCTGCGTTGCCCACCAGAATATCCAGCTTGCCAAAACGTTCGTAAAGCTGCGCGCCGAGCGTGTCGATCATGTCCATCTGCCGCAAATCGACTGGCACTAGCGTCGCCGTACCACCGCCCGCGCGAATCGCGTCGTCCACCGCTTCAAGACCGCCCACGGTGCGCGCCGCCAGCACCACATGCGCGCCCTCGGCTGCAAAGCGTTTGGCGACTGCCGCCCCAATGCCGCGCGACGCCCCGGTGATGAGGGCGATTTTTTTATCGAGCCGTG
>JBJXEM010000012.1:0-41192 GCA_046154225.1 Rickettsiales bacterium | reverse complement strand
TTTCTCAGCTACTTTAGCGGCACACGCGGTTGCCAGTTCCTTGGGCGGCAACTTTTCTTCCGCATCTGACGTGGTTAGATCGTCCATCTGGCGGCAAAGCGATTTCATTTCCCTGATTTCAGGCGTGCGCTTAAGTCGTTGCCGTTGCTGCGTTCCATGACGGCCTGTGGTGCGAATTTTCTGCAAGCTGGCAGGCCATTCGGCTTCGTTGAGGCACGCGAGGCGTAGCGTTTCCTTGCGGTCAGCAGGTGCTTCAGCAAGTTTTTGGTCAAGTGTTTTGGCGGGTTCTGACGCACAGGCGGATAAAACTATCAGCACTGTGCTAATGATTATGGCTTTTTTCATGGTTGTACCTATAGAATGGTTAAACATTCCTGACGAAAGTCAGGGGTGTGGAAAGCGGCGGGAAGGCATGTCGCAAAACTTGATCCTTCCCGTCGCCCCTACGCCTGAGAGCAGCTTGCCCTCAGACATATTCATTTACTGGCCTTTGCTTTTTGCATCGGGTTTGCCAGCTTTATCTTTGTCGTGATCGTGTCCATCGCCTTCCTTGTGGTCGTGATGATCGCCCTCTTTGTGACCTTCATGCTTGCCGTGTTCTTTGTGGTCACCGTCTTTGTGTTCGTGCTTTTCCATTTTCTTGCCATCTTCGGCTTTATGCTCACCAGCAATGGCGGGGACGGCAACGCCAATCACCAGCGCGGGGGCAGATGCAGCAAGCAGGGATTTTAGGTCGGTCATAGAATCTCCTTTAAGGTTGGTTGAAAAAATCACAGTTCCTCCTTTGCCAGCAGATCGCGGGCAAGGTTGAACCGTTTGTAAATAGCGGGAAGCACCAGCAACGTCAGGATGGTTGCGGTGATCAGTCCGCCGATGACCACTGTTGCCAGTGGTTTTTGCACTTCCGCGCCTGCGCCCGTGGCAATCGCCATCGGCACAAAGCCCAAGGAAGCAACGAGCGCGGTCATCAGCACGGGGCGGAAGCGGGAAAGCGCACCTTCGACAATTGCCCTGTTCGCCTCGATGCCTTCGCGCACCAGTTGGTTGATGCGGGTAATCATCACGAGGCCATTCAGCACTGCCACGCCTGAGAGCGCAATCAAGCCAACCGCCGCCGAGATAGAGAACGGCATACCGCGCAGCCAGAGGGTAATAATACCGCCCGTGAGTGCCAGCGGCACGCCAGAGAACACCAGCAAAGCTTGCTTCACCGAGCCGAGCGCAGTGAACAGCAGCAGAAAAATCATGAAGAAACAGGCAGGCACAACCACGCCGAGTCGCGCTTTGGCTTCTTCAAGGTTTTTGAATTGCCCACCCCATTCCAGCCAGTAGCCAGCGGGAATCTCCACCTTGCTGCCGATAGCGGCTTGTGCATCCTTTACAAACGAGCCGATGTCACGCCCACGCACGTTGGCTTGCACCACCACGCGGCGTTTGCCATTTTCGCGGCTGATCTGGTTGGGTCCATCCGTGATTTCCAGCTTCGCCACTTGTTTAAGGGGGATATAGGCTGGACGCTCATCAGGAGTGTTAGGAATATCTCCTACTCCTGTATCCGGCGGTAATAATACGGGTAAATCACCTAAATTTTCTATATTTTGACGTAAAGCGTCTGGCAACCTAACCACGATAGAAAAACGTTTATCGCCTTCAAACACCAATCCCGCATCCTGCCCACCGATCGCTATTTTCACCACACTTAACACATCACTGACATTCAATCCGTATCGTGCAATGGCCTGTGTATCTAATGTAATATCCAAGAAAGGCAGGCCGTCGGTTTGCTCTACCTTAACATCGGCAGCGCCAGAAACAGACGACAGCAATTTCGCTATCTGCGTAGCCGTGCCCACCATTTCTGGAAATTCATCGCCATAGACCTTCACTGCAACATCAGAACGTGCGCCCGCTATTAGCTCATTAAAACGCACTTCTATTGGCTGACTGAATTCATAGTTATTTGCAGGTATGTCCGCCAATATTTCCTCAATCTTTTTGATTAATTCTGATTTTGTGAGAGATGAATCTGGCCACTCTTCTGTTGGTTTCAAAATGACAAAGGTATGCGATTCCGTTACTGGATCAGGATCAGTTGCTGCTTCGCCTGTACCCGTTTTAGAAAATGCAATTTTTACTTCGGGTAATGCTGTTAAAGCCTTTTCTACCTCGCCTTGAATTTGCGTTGAAAGTTCTAAACTCATGCTGGGAATCCTTCCTGCACGAATGGACAGATCGCCCTCATCAAGCGTTGGGATGAATTCCTGACCCATCGTTGAAAACAACACGAGCGAGAACACAAAACCGCCCGTGGCTGCGCCGATGATTTTAATCGGCGAGCGCAATGCCCAATGCAAAGCGGGTTCATACCAACCTTTGGTTTTAACAATGATGCGGCTTTCCTTTTCCTCCACTTTGCCTTTTACGAAAATAGCAATCATGGCAGGCACGAAAGTCAGCGACAGCACGAAGGCGGCAATAAGCGCAAAAATCACCGTCATCGCCATCGGCTCGAACATCTTGCCTTCCACACCGCTAAACGTCAGCAGCGGGATATACACCATGATGATGATCGCCTGACCGAACACGGAAGGCTGAATCATCTCGCGGCTGGCAACCATCACTTCATGCAAACGCTCTTGCAGGGTGAGTATTCTGCCTTCATGGTGTTGGCGGTGTGCTAATCGGCTTAGGCAGTTTTCGGTGATAATCACCGCACCATCCCCGATCAACCCGAAATCAAGCGCACCAAGGCTCATGAGATTGCCGCTGATACCAGCACGAATCATCCCCATGCTGGTCATCAACATGGAAAGTGGGATGACGAGCGCAGTAATCAGCGCGGCGCGGAAATTGCCGAGCAGCAGGAATAGAATCACGATGACCAGTAACGCGCCCTCAGCCAAGTTCTTTTGCACCGTGCCGATGGTGCGATCCACCAGCTTGGTGCGGTTCAACACCGTTTTGGCGTGGATACCAGCGGGCATTGATTTGTTAATCTCAGTAATTTTTTCATCCACCGCTTGCGATACTGTGCGGCTATTCTCGCCGATCAGCATCAGTGCCGTGCCGACAACCACCTCATTGCCATTTTCCGAGGCCGAACCCGTGCGGAGTTCCTTGCCGATGCCCACGGTGGCGATGTCTTTAAGATAAATCGTCACACCGCCACGGTTTGTCACCACGATATTGCCGATCTGCTCGGCATTCTCGATGCGGCCATCGGCACGCACCACATAGGCTTCGCCGCTGCGCTCGATATAGCCAGCACCAATGCTGGTGTTGTTACGCTCCAGTACATTCACCACGTCCGAAAAACTAAGGCCAAGCGCCACCAGCTTTTCAGGGTTGGGCTGCACATGATATTGCTTCACATAGCCGCCAATGGCATCGACACCCGCCACACCCTTCACGCCTTTCAGCTGAGGGCGAATAATCCAATCTTGTACGGTGCGAAGGTAGGAGGCTAGTTCCACATCCGAGTTCATGCGCTGGCCTTCGGGCGTGAGGTAGCTACCATTGGATTGCCAGCCAGCCTTGCCATCTTTTATGTCTGCGCCTTTGCCGCGTGGGTGTTCATATTCCACCGTCCACATATAAATCTCGCCAAGGCCAGTCGAGATTGCGCCCATCTTCGGGTCAACGCCTTCGGGAAGGCTTTCTTTTGCTTCCGCGATGCGTTCATTCACCTGAGCGCGTGCGAAGTAAATATCCACGTCATCGCGGAATACAGCTGTTACCTGAGAGAATCCGTTGCGCGAAATCGAGCGGGTGTATTCAAGACCAGGAATCCCCGCCAGTGCTGTTTCCACTGGGAATGTCACCTGCTTTTCTACTTCCATCGGTGAAAATGCCGATGCAGCGGTGTTGATCTGCACCTGATTATTGGTGATGTCAGGCACGGCATCAATCGGCAGGTTCTTAAGTGAGTACATGCCAAACACCGCGACTGCCAATGTGAGCAGCGCAATCAAATAGCGGTGATGCAGTGAAAATCCTAAAATACGTTCGATCATGATATTCCCCTGCGATTAATGTGCGTGTTCCGCACCGGCTTTGCCGATGTCGGCTTTCACCACGAAACTGTTTTTGGCGACGTAATGCTGGCCAGCCGTGAGGCCGCTTCTGATTTCCGTCCAAGTCGCATCGCTCATGCCTGTTTCCACGGGCTGCGCTTTGTACTCACCACCTTCTTCGCGCACAAACACCACGGTGTTACCTTCCATGCGCTGAATGGCTTCCGTTTTTACCGCAAGCGGGGCTTCTTTTTCAGACAGCACAACATCAGCGCGGATATTCATGCCCGAACGCCAATGATTATCGGCATTCTCAATCACCGCACGCGCCACCACCGTCTGGCTGGAGGCTTCAGCGGTGGGCAGCACCAAAGCAATGGTGGATTCGGTACTGACTGGATCATCAAGACACTGGATACGAACCTTCTGACCAGCTTTCAGCTTCTCTCCATCTTTTGAAAAGATGAACAGTTCCGCCCAGAGCTTGCTTAAATCCGCCACCACAAACAGTGGAGTATCTGCCGCCAGTTCGCCCACGTTGGCGGTACGATTGATGATCGTACCAGCCACAGGCGATTTCACCGCATAGACTTGAAGGCTGTCGTTACTTTCTACCGTTGCCAGCGTATCACCCGCTTTCACCACTTCACCTGGCTCTTTCACCACACTGCGAATCACTCCAGGGAAGCGTGCTTTCACTTGTGCGGTGCCATTCTGGTTCAAGGTAACACGACCACTGACGCTGACGGTTTCCTGCACCATGCCGCTACCGACTTCCAGAATCTCGATGTTCAGGTTTTTAACTGCATTATCGCTGATTTTACTTTCCTCCGCATGACCACCTTCTTCGCCGCCATGACCATGCTCGTCTGCTTCGCCATGTTTATCAGCATCGGGCTTTGCTTCTGTGTGGTCGTCCTTATGTTCATCCCCATGTGCGTGTTCATCCTTGTCACCATGCCCGTGTTCGCCACCTTCGGCATGGTCGTCCTTATGTTCATCGCCGTGGCCATGCTCGTCTTTATCGGCGTGGGCGTGATTCTCTGTTGCGGGTTCTTTATCACCGCCACCCAGCGTGAGATATGCGCCACCAGCGATAGCCAGCAGCAGTGTTAAAATAATGAGGTTGCGCTTATTCATGGTTCTCTCCCGATTTTTGTAGTGTGCTAAGGCGTGTGGCGGTCAACCGTTCTACTTGCGCCTTGGCCGTATGAAATTCGCGTATCGCTTCAATCTGTTGTTGCTTCACCCCGAACAGACTGCGCTGCGCGTCCAGCACTTCGAGGTAGGGGAAACGCCCCAAACCATAACCCTCACGCGCCAGCCTGAAGGCTTTATCGGCGGAAGGCAGGATTTCTGTTTTGAGTGTTTCTGCCTGCACATAGGCGTTTTCCATACGCTCATGCGCCTGTGTTAAATCCGCGCTAGTGTTGAGTGCCAGCTGGCGATTATCCATTTCCGTGCGGCTGACCTCATGCCGTGCTTTTTCAATGTTGCCACGGTTGGCATTAAAGACGGGAATCGGCAGCGATATACCCACCACAAACGCCTGATCGCCACTATCGCGGAAGTCGCGCACCCCAACACTTAGGCGCGGATCAGGAATGGCATTGGCCTGTTCCAGTTCCAGCCGCGCTTTCGATTGCTCTAGGCTACTATTCAGCTTCACCAGATCAGGATTGGTTTTCAGCTTTTCTTCCAGCGATGCAGCCTCTGGCTTCGCAATGGCATAGAACGCCGTGCTATCAAGCGGCAGGGTGAAGCGTTCTTCACCAATGAGCGCGGCCAATTTTTTACGGGAAATATCACGCTCACGGTTCGCTTTATCAAGCGCGATGGTAGAGGTGGAGCGTTCCACTTCCGCACGGCTTTTCTGCATAAGAGGAGCAGCGGCGGCATTCACACGCACGCTGACCGATTTCAGCACGTCCACGGCCAGTTCTTTTTGCTCGGTAGCAAGGCGTACATTTTCTTCCGCTGCCACCACATCCGCATAGGCGGTGGTAACATCGCGGATAACATCAAGTGTTGCAGCCTGTTCATCGAGCGAGGCGATTTCCAAACCTTTACCTGCGATGCTCTCCCGTGCTGAAATCTTCCCGCCGATGGAGAACTCTTGCGTGACTCCGTAAGTCACTTCTGCTGAATCAAAGCCCTTATACGCGCCTTTGCCAGCGACATTCTCCGCTTCCACACCTACTTCGGGGTTTACCCATGCCCCAGCTTGCCGCTGTTCTCCCTTTGCAGCCGCAACGCCACTGCCGAAGGCTTTCAAACGTGGCGACTGCTCAAGTGCCTTGGCAATCGCATCATCCAATGTAAAGCCAGTAGCCTTCACAGGTGCGGCCACAGCAGCAGGTGGCGGTGGTTCAGTTTGCTTTTCTGGTTCAGCGTAAGCAGGCACACTGATTAGCATGGTGGCGCAGAGCAGCCACACGGGGAGCTTATATGGTTTTGGCATCGGGAGTTCTCACACTTAATTCCTTGGATAAAACACAAAAGGACATGCGACATCAGAGTACCTGAATAGGCACTCTTTCAGGCGCAAGCCTGCTTTATGGAATTAAGCGTGTGAGGGTGGTTTGAGTGGTGGTCCGACCACTACGGATGTCGTGGCATCCTGCTCAAGAACGAAAACCGTGCGGCTGGAAACCGTCATCGGTGCAGCTACGGTCAAGTTAGGCATGGCTGATACATGAGGGCAGCAGCAATGGTGTCCGGCGTTAGCCATCTTTCCATCATCTTGCTTTTCGCTCTTGGATTGCTTCTCGGATTTTTCAGTCATCTGGCAATTATCGCCTTCACAATTCATGTCGTATGCGTGTGCGATTGGCGCAGCAAGCAGCGAAAGAGCAATAAAGAGTGAAAGGATGACTTTTTGCATGAAGTGCATAATAACCGAATCTGGTTAAGTTTCAACTAACATTTCACTAATTTAAAAATAGGCAAGCAAACAATCAATAAAAAGTAGGCAAAAAAATATCCTACCGCATCAAGCAGTAGGATATCTGTTGCTTATTAATACAGTAGCATTTTTATGACAGGTAGAGATTCGCTTCTGCACCTCGGCGAAAGATCAGTCCCTTCAGTTTCCGGCCGCCCGCCCACACCCACTTCATCAATTCGGCAGGCACATCGGCGTGATCTTCGCGGTTTACCTTGCGTCGGAGTGTGGAGCGTTGAAGCGCACCAGCACCGAGGTTGAAGGTGAACGACACCAGCGCATCGAACTGCCCCTGCGCGAGTGGTAAGGCAATCAGTCGTAGCACGGCGCGCTCTGCGACCGCCACATCCTGACGGAGCAGTTCCAGCGCTTCGTCCTCGTCAACACCGTCCAGAAACTGCTCTTTGTTGGCTTCGGTGATCAGGTGGCCATAGCCGATGGTGGGATACCCCGCTGGACACATGTAAATGATCGGTGAGAAGCCTTCAAACCGGCAAATCAGATCAAGTCCTTGCTTGGAAATGTTCCTCATTTGCTATTCCGTAGTTTAGCCATGGCACGCTGGC
Organism: Rickettsiales bacterium; assembly: GCA_046154225.1. Lineage (GTDB taxonomy): Bacteria > Pseudomonadota > Alphaproteobacteria > Rickettsiales > UBA3002 > QFOX01. The sequence continues at coordinate 33,669 of JBJXEM010000012.1, read as the reverse complement.
CAAAATAAAAGCTGATGATGCCTGCAAAAATGGCTTCATCATCCGCTGTCCATAGCGTTTGATAGATCACCTCGAGTGATGTGCCATGCTCAGGTAGCGCAGCGTAAGAAAGCAACTTCATCAACGCATAGAGAGCGAAGAAACTATAGGCGATCACGGGGCGAACCGTACCGTTAAGGGCATCCACCCAGCGAACACCTGTATTATAGGTTTGATAAAGCGCACGAGATTCCGCAATATCTGCATTCACCTGAATTTCTTCGAGGCGGTTGGTGTGTCCTTGCGCTTGTTGTTGCATCTGCAATTCGAGGATTTTAAGCTCATGCTTACGATCCTGCGTATCACGGAATAATTTGAGTAGGTCGGGGAACATCGCGGAGATGAAACCCAACAAAGAACCGATCAATGTAATCATAATATTTTCGCTCCTACTATCACGATGAGTTCCATCAGCATGCCGCCTAAAGCGATGATAAGCGTGGTAAGCATCCACCACATCACCCGCTCGATACGGTCGAGCCTTATTTCAAGGGATTTATAACGTTCAGCACACACAGCAACGTGTACGTCTAAATGTTCTGCTTCTTGTTCGTGGGTCATGCATTTCTCCTGTGAGTGTTAGACATAAAAAACCGCCTCAAAGGGCGGTGGTTGGCGATGGAATGAAGGTTAGAAATTATGCGCTGAGGTTGACGTACCATTTGGTGGCGGTTGCTGCCCAGAACAGGGCATTCCTGCCAGCTGCTAGTGAGAAAGCGGCATTGGCTGCTAAGGCATTAATGCTGTGGCCACTTGCTGGGTAGACCGCTAGGGCGTTCGCCCCAGCGTTCGCTACACAAATGAATTCGCCTTGTTCGGGTGAAGGCAGAATGCAGCCCGTGCCAGCGGCCACCGTGGTGAACTCGTTCGTTTGCTTTGTAATGGCAGTAGCAGTCGCTTGGGTGGTGCCAGCTGCGCTTAATCCCGAGCCGTTGGATTTGAGGGCAACCCGGCCACTAGCAGCCAGCATTTTTAGGGAATCAAAAAATGTCGATCCGTTTGCCGATACTTTGAGGGTGAAATTGTCATCGCCGAGAAGCCCGAATTCAGCACGACCGGAGAAGCCGGTTTGAAAAAGAAAGCTCGCCTTATCGCCCGCTGCGTTCTTGTTCAGCTTTACCTGAATATCGTTGCCGATATTGTTAAACAGGATGGCCGAACTCGACACCGACAGCTTGTTCGTCGCATCGGCCGTGGTGTTCACGCCCAGCATGGTGAGGTTGGCAAAGGATGTGGGTGCGGTGAAGGTCGGCACCCATGCGCTGCCGTCGTAGGTTGTCATGATGTTGGTATCGCATGCCCAAACGGTCAGGCCTTCCCACGGGGTGATGAAGTTCCAGCCGGTCGTGAAAAAAGCCAGCGCCTTGGCTTGCCCGGTCCATGCGCCGGTAGGTGAGTTGCCGACGATGTAGCTATCACCCGCCAGCGGCGAGCCGGGCGGCGTGTTAACGGCAATGCTGACCATCGCCGCCTGCAGCAGCGCATCGACCAGATCGAGGGCGCTGTTGAGCGTGACCTCTTTCTGCGATTGCGATTGCAGGACGTAGGGCAGCTTCACCCGATTCGTGGTGTTTGGCATTTGTTTAAACTCCTGCTATTCAAGGGAATGGAAAGATTTTTGAACTTAGAAAAACGTCACCTGCAGCTTGCCAACGCGATGATGGAAGCGGACGGACGTAAAATGTTTTCGCTGGACTTGTATGCGTTCGGCGCAATCAAACGCTCGATGGCTCACTGCAAAGGTTTTTTAACGCTAATCAAAACAAAGAATTTAACCTGCGCTGGAGGCATTATTCGGATGCAGCTGGATACGCTGCTGCGATTCTATGCTGCGTTTTTGGTCGAGAATCCACATGATTTCGCTAGTGCCGTAATGAGCGGCCAACAGGTTAAGAATCTTGTGGATCGAGCAGGTTTAAAGCTGACTGACAGGCACTTGGTGGATAGCCTCAGCATTGAATATCCATGGATGAAGAACGTTTATACTGAGACGTCCGGTTACATCCACTTTTCTACGAAACATATTTTCTCAGCCTTACACGGCCTAAATGAAGATGACCGATCCTTCCAAATCCAGCTCAGTTCAGATGATATTGAGCGGGCTGAGGAATGGTATGGTGAAGCCATCGATGCCTTTTATCACATCACCGAAATCTTCCTTCTCTACTTAGAGGGGTGGGTGGTTACGAAGGCTAATCCTGAATTAGTTCATACCCAAAAGATTCCTGCCTAAATCGTTGCAATGCCTGCGAAGCCTCGGCCCACGGCAGCGGAGAGCTGGTAAACCTTCACTGCGATGCTGCTTTGCACGGCACCGAAGTCCGCGATTTGCTGCGCGGCTGTGTAAAGCGCGGTCGGGCTGGTGAGATTCAGTAAGGTGCGTTTGACCGTTACGCCTTGCATGATGTCGACCTCGTAACGTTCCGATTCCTCGTTCAGCGGCACGTCGACCAGATCCCGCCAATCCCCATTTAGGCGCGTGCGGCGCTTCCACACGATTGTCAGATCATTGGCGGCGCGCGAGCCGTTCACATGCACCGGCGCGTAGGGCTTCAGCGCCTTGGCGGTGTAGGTAAAATCCTGCGCCGTGGTAACTCCGAGCGTCGAGCCGATCGTTACCGGCTTGAACTTCTTGGAAATGTTCCAGCCTGAAGCCGCTATGAGTTCGCGCGCCAGCGAGTTGGTGAGCAGCACGACGCGTTCGCTTGCTGCATGGGTGCCGATGGCCCACTCGGTGCCTAGGCGACCCCTTAGCAGCCCGGACAGGCGGTATTTGTTATCGGCAAGCAAGGTTGCGGTTTGGAACTGGATCACCTCATCGCCAATCAGGCAGGCATTGGCACCATTCAACACGGCGATATCGGTCACGCTCTGCAGCTGGCCGAAGGTGAGCAGCACATCGACGGTGCTGAAATTATCCCATGTGTAGATGGTGCCGACCGGTAGCACGCTCAGCGCCGCGCCGATCGTCGCCTGCGCGGTGAGTGTTTGCATCAAGCCATAGTTCGCGCCGTTATCGTCGGAGCGGTAGACAGCCGAGCCGGTCCATGCATCCCCCAAGCCAACCACGCCGTAACGCAGGTAGGCGTCGGTCGCGCCATCGGTTGGGAACGCGGGCATGTCGAGCAGCTCTAAACGGCTGGCCGATACGCTCGTGGGTGGCGTAATGTTCGGCGTGCTGGTCCCGGCCGGATTGTAAAAGTCGTAAGACGACACATCCTCGGCGACCGCCGTGATCTCCTGCATGCCGTTGCGCACCAGCTTGGTAGTGGTGACGCGCATGAGGTAAGCCGCGCCGTCCTTGGTGATGGTGATGACATCGGTCGGCTCGACCAGCGCATATTTTGGCGGCACGGTGAAGGAGTAGGACACCCGGCCGACCCATGCGTTATACAGCGTCACATCGGCCACCACCTTCGCTTCCTGATCGGAAAGCACGATCGGCAAGTTCACGGTGATGTAATCGACGGCATTCACGGTCTGGCGCTGCGAGGATTGCGTGCCTGCCTGAAAATCCGCCGTGCGGTTCAGGTAAATCACGTCGACCTGGCGGGGCAGTTCCAGCTCCTGCGTGCGCGTGATCGCCAGCGTGTCGATGGCGTCGCTCGGCGCGACCAGCTCGGTGAAGTCGATGCTGATCGAGGAAACCTTGCCGCGCTTGATGAACTTCAGCAGCCCATCCGATTCCACACAGTCGAAAAAATAACCCGCCGCCAGCTGCTCCATGCTGGCGCGAACCGTCTGGCGGCTGTTGATGATGAAACCGCTGGCGATATCGGTCAGCCGGGTCACATCGTACATGGTGCTATCGTAGCCGACCTTTTTGAGCAGATCGGCGACGATTTGTCCGAGGTTCGACAGGCCGAGCTTGCCTTGTACCCAATGGCCAGTTTTCCAGTTGCGCCCATCCGACCATACCGAAACGAGATCGGGGAAGAATGGGAAAGGCCGCGCATCCCATGTCCAAATAAATTTGCGCGGGATGAAGTTCGGCTCGATGACGTTTTGCGCGTTCAGGTAATCGATTGAAGCATCGAGAGCCGTGCGCTGCGCGAGAAAATCTACACGCCCACGGCTGCCGCGCGGGTAAAAGCTCTCAATCGAATCCGGATCGATAAATACGTTGGGCTGGTTGGCGCAGCCATCGACGCTCGGGAAGCCCAGCTCGGTGAACCACACCGGTTTCATCTTCGCCGTCCAAGCAGTGCTGGTCGTGTCGGGATTGGTGTGCGTGCTGTTCCACCAATTCTTTACGTTTTTCCATGCATAGGTCGGGCCAGAGAAGTTGGTTTTGCCGGTGCGATTTACCGCGTCGGCGTAGTAATAATCCCAACCTTCATCCTTGGTCCACCCGGCTTGCACGGCCGCGTAATCGATTTGCGTTTGCGGCAGGTCCGGCGTGAGTGGGAAATAGCAATCGATGCCCACCACGTCGATATTGGAATCTGACCAGAGCGGGTCGAGATTATACCAGCCGCCGACCGAGTGGTATTCACTCCAATCGGCAGCGTAAATGACTTTAACGCCAGCGCCCACGGCGGTTTTCACGCTCGCCGCGAGCGCCTTTAACTGCGTCACGGCCGGAAATACACCGGGGGCGCTCATGTAGGTGGTCATGCCGACCATCTCGGAGCCGATCATGATGCCGTCGATATTGTCCTTCAGGTAAACGCCACCGATTTGCAGGTTCGCATACCAGTTGATGAACGCGTTGTAGCCGTTGGTGCGCGTGAAGAAGGTGTTAGCGGCGGTGAGCGTGGTAGGAGTAATGCGGCCGCGCCACGGCTTCGGTTGCGGCGTGATCGTATCGACCTGCAGCATGGGATAGAGCAGTACCTGATAGCCACGGCTTTTAAGCTCCTGACAGAGCCGCAGGATGGATTTGTCGGTCGGCGTGCCGCCATAGGTGAGTGTGCCGTTGCTGAACGTCCGCAGGGGGTGACCCGTCGCGCGGGTGAACCCTGCCACGCTCCAATCATCCGGCGCAACGCGCGCGCCTTGCCCATTGAATTCCACGCCCGGCTTGATTAGGCACACGGAGGGATCGGCCGAATCAGCAAACCAGTTCAGCACCAGCGATACCCATTCGACATTGGGCAGCGTGGCTTTTAGATTATCCAGCGCCACCAGCGAGTCGGCTTTGTTGCTCAAATTGTTGAGATTGAGCTTGGTGACTTTGCCGCCTTGCACAAAATTTCCAGCCACGTCTTGCTGGCCGAAGGTTTTTTCCTGAAGCACTGTGTCGTACACATACTCGCTGGCACCGGGGATGAGTGAAATCTCTTTGATCTTATCCTCGAGGTCGAACGGTTTTTTCAGCGTGCGACGTACTTCGAATGTGAAGTTGGGGATGCGGTTGCCGAAATTCTCGAGCGGAAAATCCTTAATGACGACGTAAGCCATGCCTCGGTAACCCGGCATTTGCCCAGCCGGATAGAACGAGGACATGAACGTATCCGGCAACTGCGCTTCATCGCCGAGATACAGCGTGTAGCTGCCTTGCGTGAGATCGAGCTGTTTGCTGTCCGCCCATACGCGCACCACCTCCGTGATGGGGCCAACGCAGATTGCTACAGCGAGGCTCGCCGTGTAAGTATAGGTGGTCGTGGTGGTTTCGACGCTGCCGCCGCCACCGCCGCCGCCTTTACCACCGCCCGAACTTTGCGTCGTGGTGGTGATATGTTCCTGAATCGGCCGCGACCAGATGACGTTTCCGGCGATGCGGCTATTGCCATAAATGAGCGGCACAGCTTTCCCGTAAGTCGAGAACTGCACCTGCAAATCGCTGATGCGCGAACCTTCTTGATGGATGCGCGCAGTTTTACCAAACAGGGCGCGATCGATAAAGCCGCCTGCGAATCCGGCGGCACTGCTGGCAAGCGCCGTGGCGAACACGCCCCAGCCAGCCGCGCTCGCGGCAGAACTGGCGGCTGCGGCGAGAACTATTGCTGCCATCTAAAAACCTTTACAAGCCGGGAAGCCCAATCATCATCAAGACGGTGTTCGACCACGCGCCGCGCCTGCGCGTAGCAATGGATCATGCCGAGCGTGCCTTCGTAATCGGTGAAGATTGCAACATGCTGCGGATTATCACGCACGTTAAATAAGCCGAGATCTCCCGCACGTTTTTCAGCGATCGGGATTTCCTCGAGCAACCCCACCAGCTTTTGCATGAGGTAGGCACCGTCCGGCTCACGCGAATAGGTGACCTCGTCATAGGATGCCAGGAGCGTGCCGGCGCTGTCCTTCAGGCCCAGCTCGTCGACCACGCCGACCACCAGCCCGAGGCAGTCGCAGCCGACCGCTTTAAGCCGCGCCTGATGGTGAAATGGAGTGTTAAGCCACCCGCGCGCCTGCACGACGATATCTTGCGCGATGCTCATGCGCGTGCCAGATCATTTGACGTTGCCGAAGTGGCGAGCAGCTTATCCATGCCCGGCACATACGGTTCGCCGCGAAAATTAACTGCATTGGCGAATTTACTGTAACAGGTGAAGAAGGTTTTATCGCACCCGGCGATCGCGGTGAAAGTATCACCCACGGCGATGGCGTTTGGCATCGGCAGCACCAGCGTAAATTGCTTGTTGGAGAATTCCTTGATCTCCATGCGTCGTCCGGCATTGGCACCCGTCAGCCAGCGGATTTCACCGCTGGAGAAGAACCCCGCCGCCTGCGTCATGCTGTTGCTGATTACGACCTGACGGCTGGTGACGGTGTTGATGGTGCCGGTGGCGGTGAAGGCGGTTAGATTCGCTTTGCAGCGCGTATCGCCCAGCACCGCGCGGCAGGTTGGGCTGTAAAGCTCGCCGATATTCTGCTGCAGTTTTTGTGCGAGGCCACGCACCTCGGCAACAAACTGGCCGTTCTTTAGACTCACTTCACCGAGCCATCCACGGCGATGAATGATGCTGCCTTGCGTGAGATCAGTGACGTTGAGCATTAAAATCACGATCTCGGCGAAGTCGTATTTGCCCGCCATGATATCGGCCTCGGTGATAGCAGAGGAGTCGAGGATGCCCGCAACGTCAAGGTTATCGACGGAGAACTGGTCCTTAGTTTCGATACTGGTGGGCGAGAAACCCGTCGCCGCTTTGTAGAGTTGGCTATTGAAGGTGATATCGGAGGTGTGATCGGTGAACCCCATGACGGTGGTGTCGACCAGCGTCAGTTGCCAGCAGATGGCGAGGCTGGTCACTTCGCCCGCCAGATGGGCGGTTAAATTGGAAGATGCGGTTCTCATATGCGAAGCTCCACGATCGGGACGGCATCCCACACAAAGTAGCCGGGGCCATCGGCACGCACGGCGATGGAATCGGTATCAAAGCGCACTGGCACATCGAATTCGCAATCGGCGCTAATGACGGTTCCGGCGGTTGGCGCAACGGTGAACGTTACAATGCCGGTGGTCAGATCGAGCGTGTAGCCACTCACCTGCAGCACGCTGTTCTTATAAATTTTAACCGTGCCGTTTACCGGCTTCTTTAGCTCGCGCTGGTAAGTGTAAGCACCGCTCACATAGAGTTTTGTGAGCTGAAATGCTGTGAGCGCGCCGTTGCCAGTACCGATCGTTTGCCCGACCGCAATGTAATCTGCCCAATCTTTGAACCGAAAACCATAGGCTTTGCCAAAGCGCGAGCGGAAAAAGGCTTGCAGAATGTCGATATCGGTTTGGCTTTTTAGCCCAGTCGAAACATCCCACCGGCCGCGTGATTTTTGCCAGTTCACATTGCGCTGTTCAAACCCGCCGAACGTGGTGGTAATGCTGGTGTTAAATTCCGGCCCGCCGGTTGCGCCGTAAGCGATCTTGGGCGGAAACTGCACTTCGTGAAATGTTGGCATTATCCGTTCCTCGTTTTGTAGCGTTGGAGGCTACCAGCCATTTTCGCCATCACCTGACCTTGGCTGTCCATGAAGCTCTGGGCGTTGGGCGTGTTCACGTTGAAGGTCACGTTCATGCCCGCCATGCCCATCGATTTGCCCTTGGGAATGACGGTTTCACCTTTCTGCAGGATGGCCGGGAATTCGTCGGGCATAAGGCCGCTATGGAAGCGTGGGGCGTTGTGGAACAGGTAAGCGGGCATTTCGCGCCGTGTGGCCAGCGATTCACCAACTACGCCGCCTTGGTGGAAGAAGCTGGAGAAGATATTGCCGAAAAACCCGCCGCCCGAGCTACCGCTTGAGCTACTACCGCCGAACAGATTACCAAAGAAGCCACTCAGGCCACCGCCGCCGCTAGACGATCCACCAGATCCACCGCCTAATAAATCACCCAACCCTTTTGCGATGGGGCCGGTTACGCTCTCGCGCAGGAAGGAACGTAGAATGTCCTGCTGTAATGATTGGAGTAGGTCCCCGATTTTCTTCACCGAGAATTCACCGCTCGACACCATATCGACCAACGTATCCTCGACCTTACTGGCCGCACCGGAGAATAGCTCCTCAGCGTTTTTGGCAGCGTTGGTAGCTTCATCCGCATAGCGGCGCAGGCCACGGATCGCGCCATTTTCCCACTTGCTGCTATCGAGCAGCGACTTGTTGTAAATGTCCTTCAGCTTGACGGTGTAGATTTGTTCGATGAGGTCGATGTATTTCTGGTTGGCATCCGTCGCGCCGCCCAGATCATCAATAACCCGCGCTTTCCAATCATCGAGCGCGGCCTTGGCGACGTCGAAGGACGGTTTGGTTTGTAGAATTCCTTTATTGATTTCGTTAATGGCAGAATCACGCCGCTTAACGTCCGGGTCCTCTTTTACATTTCTGCCCGCATCAGCCAACTTCGCGCGCGTGGCACTGTTAAGTGCGGCCAGCGCCTTTTTCGCAGCATCTGAGTTTTCGTCTCCTCCGTTGAGCGCAATGATATCCTGACGGCGCTCGGCCGATTCCTTAAGAATCTTCTGCCGTGAAGAAAGTGTTAAATCCTCACTTTCCTTAAGAAACTTCTTTTGCAATTCGAGCAGTTGGCCGTTGCGCCGTTCTGCTGCCGCTTTACTAGCGGCTTCGGCCGCCTTATTCTGCTCATCGACGGCTGCCTGCTGCTCTACTGCCAGCTCGGCGTTGATCTTCCTTAATTCTTCCTTCTTGGCATCCAAGCTCGGGGCCGAACCCAGCACCGCCTTGTCGAGACGCGTGCCAAAACTATCCTCCATCGAGGCGATGTCTTTTTCGAGCTGCGTTTTACGCTCGCTGCGCGTGGGGTCGATCGCTTCGCGCAGGCCTTGCACAACGCTGGTCAGCCCACGAAGGCTGGCTTGTGCGATGCCGGATTCACTGACCGTGCGGCCGAACGATTCCAGTAACTGATTCCATGCGTCATTCAGTTCGTTGGTCGAACCCGTGAGGCCGTTGGTTTGCGCTTCCGCCAACCCGCGTGTTTTTTCTTCGAGGTGGGAAAGGATGACGGCCTGCGCCGATGCCAGATCACCTGACTTCACGAAATTGGCGATGACATCTTTCTGCGCTGGTGAAAGGTCGCTGAATTTGCGTGCCAGCCTTCCTAAGCCTTCCTCCGGGCTTTCCAATGATTTGCCGAGTAGATCGGCGGCGCTTGGTACGTCGGTACCAAGGCGCACAGCCAGATCGGTCGAGAGTTTTAGCGCGCGGGTGAATGTATCGCCAGCCACATTATTGAATGAGGTAAGCGCCGCTGCCGCTTGGAGGATATCGGTTTTCTTAAAGAGCGTGTTTTTCTCTACCGATTCGCCCAGCTTTTCGATCGTAGAAGCGGTGATGCCCGAACTACTATCCGTTGCTTTCAATGCGGCATTGAGGGAATTCAATGCCTGTTCGGCGGCTTTGAATTCCTTCAACCCCTCCGTCACCGCAAGGCCGAGTGTGCCGATGACAGCGGCAGCGGCAAGGCCTGCAGGCCCCAATCGAACAAGGCTGGTGCCGAGGGAGCCAGAACCTTCGGCTAGATGCTCCATGCCAAAGCGAACTTGCTCGCCAACGACATTAAACCCGGCTAGCTCGCGCGATGCAGGTTTGGATGCTTCCTGAATCCGCGCGAGCGCGCGTTGGCCTTGCTCGCCAGTTAGGGTTAGCTCACGACGCGCTTTATCGCCGTCAACAACTGCGATCCGGATCGAAAGGAGTTGAGTCGATGTCGCCATGATTTTGGATCGCTTCCTTTAGTCCCACCTCCGCATCCAAAAACAGAAGCATCAACGCATGGCGGCTGTAGCCAAACGCATCAGCAACATAGAGGGCGGTGGGGATGTCAAAACCGGCGATGTCGCCGTTGGGATAAAACCGAAGTTGGCCGCTGATTCGCTGGATCACTTCCCAAACCTCAAACCCCTCTTTGGTTAGGGGTTCGTGTTCATCGTAGGGGCAAGGATTATTGCCCCCATCACCTACGGCACAGGGGAGCTGTTGTTCGTGGCATCCTCGGCAGTATTTTGGGCCGCCGCTGAAATGCCATTTGCAGCGGAGCCGGAGCCGTTTCCCTCAAGATACAACAGGTCGAGCGTACTGGTGTATTTCTCAAAGAACTTTTGAGCGAGATACCAAACCGTCATCAAGTCCGTTACGGTATCTTCATTGACCTCGGCAATTTTACTGCCGTCCGCCGTATAAACGCCTTCCCAATCCACGATGGCAGCGATCGCCAGCTCTTCGGTCAAACTTGTTTGAAGCCGTGCATTTTTTGTTTCCTCCGGTGTTTCTGGATCGGGGAATTTAACAAACTTCTTCACGTTGTTTTGCGCGATTTGCATGATGTAGGTTGTGAACGGGTGAACCAGAACTCGAATTCCCTTATCGAGTTCGATCCAGTGATCCTCGCGGCTTAAATTCAATTTTAGCATGGTAACTCCTATGGGTAGCTGGTGACGTCGTTCTTCAGCACGACGGTTGCGGATTTCAGCAGCGCGTCGTCATAGACGCCTTGCCAGTTGAAGCTGGCCTGCACGCCGCCCGGCCCACTGATCGGCAATTTAGGCCGTGGCAGATAGACTTCGTGGAACGTCCAGGTCAGGGAGAAGTTGTTGCCATCCAGCCCAGCCATTTTATAGCCAAGCTCCAGCTCGATCGCATTATTGGTGAGCGCGTCATCGAGCAAAACAGTGTCGGCGAAGCGCACATCGATGCTGCCGGTGATGCCGATGATGGTGGGGTCGATGCCATCAATTAACCCATCGTTGCGGATCGTTGGCACACCCTGCATGCCGTTGCTGTAGGTGAACTGCGCGCCAGTGATGTTGCCAAGCGCGATGGAATTGCGTCTTACCGATCCGTTGAACTGGCTAAATGGTTTGTAGGCGCGCACGGTCGGCGTGCCGCCTTGCGAAGCGACAAACCGAGTTTCGCCTTGGGCTAGAATATTCAGCGTAGCGCTTGCGGCACCGGAACGTTGGAAGTTCAGCGCCATGCTGTTGAGCATGCAGCCCGTATGCACGAAATAGGCAGGCACGTTGGCATGACCCAATTCAGCAGCGAAAGATGGGAGAGCGTTGCTGCCGCTGAGGAAGGTGTGCGTATAGCCACCACCAGATAGGGTCGCCCCGCTCACTACGCCGTTAGCATTGCCCGATGCCAGGGTGAACGTGTTACCTGCCGCACCGACGACATCGTACACGCAGTTGAGCTGAGTTGCCGCGCCGGAATAAGTGACCGGGTTGATGAGCGGGTTAACCGATGCGTTGAGGTCGGTTGCCAGCTGGGTGAGTGTAGCCGCAAGGCTGCCCGCAATGTTGGTTTGTGCCGTCGTGGCACCGCTGGCGACGAAGGTCCACACCACCCCGTTGATCGTAATCGTGTGACCGGCAGTGGGATTGACGGTGAAAACAATGTTGCCGGTTGCCGCAACTCCAGCCGAGGTGGGGTTGCCCATCAGGTATTGTAGCCAGCGCCCGAAGTCGCGGGCTTCGACCGGCACGACGAGGTTGCCATCGTCGTTAATCACATCGCGGAACGGCGCGCGCGGCTCGCGGCCTTGCCCGAGCAGATCGGACGAGATCAAGTTTTGCTGTGCGCTCAAATCGGACGAGCTGAAGGAGAATTTCTCCCAGTTACCGGCTGGCTTGGTGCCATACACGGATTCTTTGAAGGCAAGCAGCGACGTTGCCGAGCCATAGGAACGGGGCATAGATATCTCCTTTAGATTGGGTTAATTGAGTGGATCGATGGTAGAGAACCGGATCATGATGCCGACCGTGGCGAGGCGTACTGAGGCGGCACCCTCAATCGGTTCATCTGCGAAATCGGGAGAACGGGCCTCGACCCATTCCGCCAAGCCGCCCAACGTGCGGTTGGCGTTGATAATGGCCCCGATATTGACCAGCAAGGCGTCGAGCGCGGTGTCGCGTGCGGCGGAGGATGCATTTTGGATCATCGCTTCCAGCGTGACGATGTGTTCGTAAATGTAGGTGAGCGGCGAGAGCAATACTTCCGGTTCCTCGCCGGTGCCATCGCGCAAAACCACCAGCCCGGCGCTTGGCACGGGCTGTGGCTTGTCGAGATTGCGATATACTTTCAGGTTCGCGCCTTCGAGAGATTTCACGGCCGTGTAAAGGGCGTTCAGTACCTGTTCGCGTTTGCTAGTCATGCGAATCCTCGTCCTGCCAATTGTCTAGAATTGCCTGCCCGAGTTCATTCCGACGCTGGTCGGCGACTCGCAACACATCAAGCTTCTTCGGCAGCTTTGCCTGCGGCACCAGAAAGAACATGACGACCGTGGTCAGGCCCCGACCGGATTTGAGCGCGGATGCAGTGGCTTTACGGAACCCACCCCGCTTGCCGGTTCCTGCTTTCAGCCCATCCACCACCAGCAGCGACACGCGACCGGGCCGGAACACAAATCGCAGCTTGCCGAGCGAATATTCCGGGAACGTGGATGGGCTGATACGCTTGCCGCCAATGCCGCGCTTCGGCGCTGCCTCGGTCGGGATCGCTAAATATAATCCTTTGGCGCTGCGGATGAGGCTGCCGTCGTTAAAGGCGCGGATGACCTTCGGCGAATCTGCATAAACCAACCCGGCTGCCGATATCGACTTCTTGCCCTTGGGGTAGAACAAGACTTTCCATGTTTTGGCGAGTTTAGGTCCAAGCCCTGCAGCGGTGACCTGCGCTTTCAAATCGTCGCGCACCGCAAGGCTTACTTCGCGCACGCCTGCGGTAACCGCAGCCTCCGCCGCAGCCGTTTGGCGCTTCATGAACGCTGGAAGATCTCCGCTAAGTGCTGCTTCAAGCCGCATACACATCAACTTCCCATACGAGGCGCTCTGCGTTGCGCAGGGGCTGGCCCTGCACAGTGTAGATCACTCCGTCAATTGTGAATGTGTCGCCCTGCGCCAGCGACGGGCAATCCGATACCTGGACCACAAGCACGAGGCTTGGGGATTCGATGACGGATTGCCCGAAGTTTTTAATCAAATCCGGATTGTGGGTGATGACGCGCACGGATTTACTGCCGCCTGCCGTCGGCGCGTAAATAGCGTCGACGGCAAGGTTGGGATCGGTAAACAAGGACACGATCGCTGTGTTAAACGCGTTCATTAGCTGAAGAACGCGCCGTTGAGGCGCACGTTGCCAACGGTGTCACCCGCAAGCTGTGCCTGCATGGCTACGCCGATGCATTTGTTAGTGGCGACGACGGTGGTAACGTTGCGAGCGGCATTATCCCAGTAAAGGATCAGCCCTTGGGTCCATGCAACACCGGTTGCTTTGGTGAGCGCAAATACGCCATCAAGAACCGTTTCAACCTCGGTGCTGATAGGGGCATCACTGCCCGCAACACCGACGATTGATCCCACTTGTAGCGCCTGTCCGGAAGTAACGGCGTAGGGTGCTATGAGTGGGATGGTTTGGCCTTTCATGACAAAGTTCTTCATGCGAATTCTCCTAAAAAATAGTTACAAAAAGCGGCACATGCCGCGAGTAGTGGAGTCGTAGACTCAGGCTTATGCGCCGGGGTTTCTCCAGAAACCACGCCAGTCGATCGCTTTGGCAGCGAAGTCGAGGCGAGCTTTCAACTCGACGCCGTCAACATCGAAGCCAACGCGGCTTTCCATGTAGACACCCTCTTGGCCTTCGAGATACGCGTACTCGATGGTGTCGATTTGTTTTGGATCAGCCGCGAGATACCACGACAATGCAGAAACAGCATCGAGGCGTGGCTCGGCGATGACCTGCAGGGTGTTGGCGAACGGGTTGTAATCCGAAGGCTTGGCGGCCAGCACGTTGGTCTGCACGACGTATTGCTGGGCGATGGTTTCGATCGCCGCAGGAACGAGCAGGTATTTCGGCTGCACGTTGATGAAGCGGCCGTTGAGACCCTTTTGCTTGCGCATAGCAGTGCGGCCGTCACCTAGCGTCAGGATGTTAATGGCGGTGGCAGCACCGGCAAGGTTACCATGGTTGGCATGGAACAATGCGGTACCGTCGCCCATCGCCGCGTTCGCGGTGATGATGCCCCAGACTGTATCGCTTTCGAGATCGGCAGCGGCGCGGCCGAACATTTCCGGCAGCCGTGTGAAGGCACCCAGATCATCGTTGATGATGGTCTGACGAGTAACAGCGACCACTTTACCGTAAGTGACCAGCGCATATTGCTCGCGTGCTTCACTGACGCTACCGCGTCTGAATTCGCCGGACTCGTTCACCTTATCGAGCGAAGGCGCATCGCCCAACTGTGTCCGGGCGATGGTTTTGAAGTCCGGGTTGGCCGTTTGCCGAGCAAAGGGTTTGAAGGTTTGCGGTGCCGCTTCATACGCCGCGCGCAGCGTTTTGTTCGCCACGTTGGCCAGAATGAAGGGGAAATCGCTGTTCGAATGCAAACCGCCGCGAGTCTCGAGGCCGAGCATCATGCCTGCGACTTCGGACTTTGCCATGCCGCGAGAGCGAATCCCGCGTTTTTCGAGAAGGTCGCGGCCGATCTCCATAATGGTCATACCACGGTACTCACGCGCACCCGCATCGAGCTGGTAGGTTTTCGGATCGTGACGATGCAGGAGTGCATTCTCCACCATCGCCCGTGCCGAATCCATCTCATCGCGCACGATGGTTACCTGCGTGCGAATTTCGCCGCCTTCACTACCCAGTCGTGCGAGTTCATCGATTGCCATTTTACGGGCTTTCTCGATGCCGACACCTTCGTTGATGCAGCGTTCGGCAAATGCCTCCGGCAGCTTCGCGGCGCGTGCAATCTTTTGGATTTCCGCCGCGCGGGTGCGTTCCAGCTTCACGCCGTCAGCACGCGCAGCGTCGTTGCTTTCCGGAGCGTTGGCCGGTGGGGTTTCCGGCGCTTTCGGAGCGGGTTGCTCCGGCATTTGCCGGGTAGGATTGTTTTCGGCCGGATCATTTTCCGGGATATTGAAAAAATCCTTAGGTTCTTTGTTGGTGTTGTCAGGCATGGCACGAGTCTCCTTTGGGTTGGGTTGAATAAAATCGCAGGGGTAGTTTTGGGGGGCGGAGCGGATGCCAGCGCCGGAATCCGCTCCTATGGGAACCAAGGAAATTTCGTATGGTTCCCAATCTGTGGCGCGATAGAGGGGAACGAGACCCTCTCGCTGTATGACTTCGTAAATGTAAACGCGGTAACCGATGCTCACGTTGCGGATGATGCCGTTTTGCACTTTGCGCAGGACGCTTTGGTTTTCGGGACCGTCATCGAGTTTGAGGTCGGCGTATCCGAGGCTGTTTGAAATGCTCACCGTGTTTTCCAGCACCACGCCTTTCACATCGTCGATGGAATAGGCGTTGTGCGTGTCCAGCACCGGCGCGGTACCTGAGTTCAAACGCTCGAGCCGGACGCTGCCGGGGGTGACGACCAGTTCTTCATCGTAATAATGGCCGTTTTCCCAATCATAGCGGCGCACCGAAGCACCCGTCGTCCAGGTCACGCGGAATACATCCTCGCCAATGCCTTGTTCGGCAGGGGTGACGAGTTCGAGGGTGGCGGCACGCAGCTGCAGCGGTAGGTTGGCCTGTGGCTTAATCGTTTTGGTTGGCATTGCTGGCTCCATCGGTTGGGGTGGTTTGCACAGCGCCGCTTTTCGCCGTGTAGCGTGGGTCGCTATCGAGAATGATGTTGTTGGCATCGAGCAGCTTATTGGTGGCCGCGATGTCTTCGATTTGGTGATCCGGGTCGAAACCACGGTTGGCGATGGCTTCGCGCAGTGTGAGCGTGCCGTTGCGCATCATAAGCGTGTCGGCCTGCGCGTCCTTCAATGGATCGATCATCTCAAATTTGGGTGATGTCCAATTCACGCCGTAATGCACTTTGCTGATTTTCCCTGCGATATAAGCGCGGTCGATGAAGCGTTTCCAAACCGGCAGGCAGAACATGGGGATGAAGATTTGCCAGCGCAGCGTGTCGATGGTGCGGCGGAACTCGACCAGCCCGGCGCGCAGTGAGCTGTAGTTCACTTGGCTGAGGTCGCCGGTCAGCTGCTCGTAGGTAACGCCTAATCCAGTGGCAACCGCATGCAGCTGCGTGCGCATGTAGGACGGATAGTTTGCATCGCTGCTGGGGTTGCCGAACTTCACATCCTCGCCCGGCTTTAAATATTCGATCATGCCAGGACGGAACGCTTCGACGCGCTTCGGCCCATTAGTGCCACCGCTGCTGCTATTGGCGATGGTGCCAACGACAGGGCCGTCCGCACCGCTATTTTGAATCACAAACGCGGCAAAGCAGGATTCGATTTTCTTGCGCCACAGTTCCGCATCGTCGTAATCATCGAGGTCGCGCATTTTCATCATGACGGCGGCGAACGCGGTCACGCCGCGAATCTGGCCGGGGCGGTCTTTCTCGAAGACATGGATGATTTGATCGGCGGGGATGCGGACGCTTTTTAAGCCGCCTGTATTGATAAGAATGTCACCGGGATGGCGTGGCCACATCCAGTAGGCTTTCCGGCGACCGATCTTGTCGAACTCGATCCCTTGGCGGATATAGCCGCCGGGCAGCAGTTCCTGATTGAGGGAGGTATCGAGGTAATCCGACTCCAGCACCTGTAGTTGAAAGGGGATGGTGAGATCATCGGCCGCATATCGGTCGCGGTAACGGATGAAACATTCGCCGCTTTCGTAAAGGCTGCGCACGACCAGTGCTTCCAACCCATAGAAATCGAAGTCGCCCTCGGCATCGGCTGTTTCGGCGAATTCTTCCCATGCGGCCATGATCTGTTTGTTGAGGCGATCGGAACCGGTGCGCGCCTGCGGAACGATGCCGGTGCCGACAAAGTTATCGGAGAAAACGCGTTTGGCTTTCTTGCCATACGGATTGTTGCGCGCCAGATCCCGCGCACGGTCGCGCAGGCGGTTCCCGGCGCTGCCGATCTCGGCATTGGCGGAGGTGCCGCTGGCCATCCAGCCATCGGTGCGGCGACCGGTCTTTGCGCCATCGTAGGCGCGACCGGCGACTAGCAGCGCCATGCGTGCCTGCTTGCGCCGGAAGCCCGCCATTGGTGAAAACAGGCCGATTACATCATCAATCCACATATGATTAATCCCTGTAAAAACTGGCGGAGGAGTTGCGTTCGGCCGGAGCGGAAGCGGTGATCTGGTCACGCATCAGATCGCGTGCGCGGATCATGTCTGCGGTGCTTTGGTACCGAACCGATTTGTCACCGGTCCGCACTTCAAGCGTGCCGGTGGCGATCGCCGCTTCAAGCGCGTCGAGTTGTGCTTGTGAAAAAGCCATGTCGTTTACCTTTTGAGCCAATCGTCGATTTTAGGTATCCAGCCGGACTGCGACTGCTCGGTAACCACTACGGGCGCTGGTGCTTCCGCCTCTGTGCGTGGCATGAAGAACATCGAATTCGCCAGTGCCTCAAAATCCGGACTGAGTAATTTCAGCGCTGCCAATGCGTAGACGTTGCAATCGAGTGCCTCGTTGCGGCTGCGGGTTTTCACCCATTCGCGGCGCGCAGCACCCTTGGTGAAGCGCGTGACTTGCTTCTCGCCCGTCAGCTGCAGGAAATATTCGCGGTCGCGCTCGAGCGGGAAGTGGAAGTAACCCGGTCCCGGCTCGGTGATCCGCAGTCGGCTGAAAATCACTTCCTTCGCGGTATCCACGCCCAGCGGGTAGAAACGTAGTTTGTGCCGGTTGTTGCGGCTCGGACGACCGACAAGCGGCTTGCCTGCCTGACTCATCCCTTTGATGGCGAACACCCCACGCATCGCCCGCGAGCGGCAGAATTCATAAACGGCCTGCGTATGATGCCCGCCGGAATCGATGCAGGTGCATGCGATATTCAACTGCAGGCCGGTCTTGCTTTTAATTGGCCGCAGCAGGAACGCATCCAGATCTTTCCAAACCTGTTCCTGCGCGGGATCGCCGAAGAACTGTTTGTAATCGAGCGACCAGCTTTCTTCACCAGCGCCCCAGCCTTTGACTTCGATCTCGATGCGGTCGCCCTGCACATCGACACCTGCGGTAACCACGACAGCATGTTCTGGCGCCTCATCACCCCAGCTTTCTTTCCGCTGAATCAGCACATCGGCGTCTGCCGTTTCACCGGCTTCTTCCCATGTTTCACCGAGCGAGGTGTTCACCCACGTCTTCAACGTTTCCGGCAGCTTCTTCGCCTTCAGGAATTCCGCGACCATTTGCGCGAAGGTCACCCACGGCGAGTAAAGCTCGTTGATATGGAAGCCCGCCGTGCCTTTAAATGGCGCTTCCGCTACCCAACGACCGGCCTTCAGCATGGCAGGCTTGTCCACATCGGTGATGATGCAGCCATTCACTTCACACACATACGCCGCTGTTGCAGGCTGGTGCTTTTCGTCGCCTTCCTTTTCCGGGTCGGTATGCCAGCGCACCTGCTGCCATTTCAAAACCTGAAATTCACCACAATACGGGCATGGCACGTTGTAACGGCGCTGGTCGCTTTGTTCGTATGCCGCCTCGATGCGGCTTGCGCCTTTGATCGTGGGGGTTGAGGTGAGCAGCTGCTTCCTGTTCCAGAACGTGGTCGAGCGTTTGCGCGCAAGGCTAACCGGGTCACCCTCAGCCCCAGCACTTGCCGGATAGCGATCCACCTCGTCGCACAGCACCAGTCGAATCGGGCGGCTGGCAAGCGATGCAGGCGAGTTCGCGCCCGCCATCGTGATATGCCCACCGGGGAAACGCTTGTGGAGGAGCGTATTCCCCGAGTCACGCGAGCGTGGATCACGCACCAAGCCATGCAGGGCGCGTGTATCGCGGAGCATCGGCGCAAAGCGGTCTTTGCTCCATGCTTCCGCCATCTCGAGTGTCGGCTGCAGCAACAGGATCGGCGCGGGATCGAGGTGGATATGGTAACCCACCACATTATTCACGATCTCGGTTTTACCAATCTGCGCCGAGGACATAATCACGACGGTTTCGACCGTTGCATCACCCAGCGCATCCATGATTTCACGCTGGTACGGCGCACGATCAGTTACCCATCTTCCCGGCTCGGCGCTGGCCTCACTACTCAGCTGGCGGAACTGATCCGCCCACTGGCTGATCAACAGGCTCGGCGGTGGAGCCGCTAGGCTCGCTGCCTTCTTCAATATCGATAGGGCTATGGTGTTCAGGGTCATAGCGGGACAGCTCGTTTAGGGCTTCATGAACATGCTCCCGTAAGCAGCCTTCCACTTCGGCGTAGGTTTTAAGATTCATCACCCGCAGCGCGCAGCGCACTGGCATGGCGAGCATGCGTAATCGGAAGGAGGCCACCAATCCCGACCACAGCAATTCGACCTGCTCGGAGGGGACAACTTCACCATTCAGGTTTTTCACTTCCAATTCCACTTTGTCGGCCTGCGCTTTCAGTAATCGTGCGCGCTCGAGGTAGGCATCTTGCGGTTCAATATCGCGGCCAGTCGCACGCTCCTGCAGATATTTGATGTAGGCACGCGTGCAGCCGATCAGGTCGTATTTTCCCTTCTCGGGTTTCGGAATAATGCCCTCGCGCGCCATCTGCTGAAGACGTCGCTCAGTGAGGTTAAAAAGACGCGCCAACATGGCGACAGGAATGGTGGTATTGGCCATTTTTTGGACACATTTCGAGTCAAGTTAAAAACGCCACAACATATTGAAACATAATGCGAATATAAGCATTATTAAGTTGATTAATCTCGGCTAAAGAGCGTTACTGATGCTGTCCACACGGGCAAAAACAACCACGGAGAAACGCATGAAAAACTTTACCGCACTGCCTACCACCAACAAGGAATGGGGTTTCTGGGGGACCTGCGAACAGCATGGTTACAAAACCAAACTCGCCTGGACGACCACCAGCAAATTCCTAGCAAAGCATTTTGATTTAACCGCCGAGCAAACCCGCACGGTTTTAGATGCCCGCTTCGGTCGCCACCTTGCCGACGACCTCAGCTTCATTAAGAACGGCCCGACAACGGCAGTAGGGATCGAAGCGCATTTATTGAGCCGCATCGCTGACGCAGGTTGGAGGGCTTCATTCGAAACCAGCATCACCGCCGAGACGGACAAAGTTTTCCCTATGATTACGAAGGAGCAAATTTTCGCGCGCATTGCGAACGAGCATCTAAACATTGAAACGCTCGAAACACGCAACTCTGACGGCCATGACTTCCACGACGTTTCGGTCGCGGGCATTCAGGCGGCGCTGGCCGCTGCCTACGAAGCGGGCCGCGCCAGCAAGAAGGGAGCGTAATCATGAACCAGATGGTCACCGTTCGCTTCGCCCGCAAGCCGGGCAGCCTTCAAGAAATGCGCGCCGAAGTGAATAGCCCCGGCTGCAAAACTGCAAAATGTCAAATCGCCGAAACGGTAGAGTTAAGCGTCGGCGAGTACGATGCCTTCACCAACCATATTTTCAAGGATTGGCACTGGTTGGACGGCCGGGGCGGCGACCGCAACGGCATCACGCAGGTGGTAGCGATCACCGCGCCGGGGCGCGAAACGCTTTACGCCAACCCCGAGGGATACAGCTACGCGCGCTACATCGGCACGGCGCAGCCCGAGAATTCTTTTTAACCCACCCACCAAGGAGACTACCATGAAGAAAGCTACCAAAACCAAGACCGCCAAAGCAAAAGCCCCGGCGAAAAATCCCAAGGCAAAGGCCGAGAAATTGGCGAAGGTTGCGAAAGCGGCCGAGCCGAAATCCACCAAGCAGCAGCAGGTCATCGACATGCTGAAAAGCGAGGACGGCGCAACGCTCGAGGAAATTGGCAAAGCCATGACCTGGCAGAAGCATTCCGCGCAGGGTTTCATATCCGGCGTGTGCCGCAAAAAGCTGAAACTGACCGTGAATTCGGAGAAGGACGAGAAGCGCGGCCGGGTGTTTCGTATCGCGTAATAAATGACCCCCGCGCACGTTGGGTGCGCGGGGGTTCCCTTACCGCTAGGACACCGCTTGTGAAGCGGGGTCGTTCGCTGGTTGGGATGCGCCTGCCGCAGCGCTTGCAGTGGCCTGAGCCGAGGCGGTATCGCCATTGGTCAGCGCGGCCACAGTATCCTGAGCGGCTTTCTGCAGATCGGCAATTTGGCCCTGCAGGTCGGTGATCTGGCTTTGCAGCGGAGTAATGCCAGCGATCACCGCATCACTCACTTCTTTCGCTACGGTTTGATTATCAACGCCGTGGCTGAGGTGAATCGTCTTGATGGTGTTTTCGATCTCTTCGAGAAACTTCGACATAATGATTCCTAACTTGTTAATGATTGATGATGATGCCGCTGCTTTTCCGGCTGGCCGACGCTGCGTTTCGCCCATACCACCCCGCAGCGCGCGGGCCGTTGTTAACGGCATGGGAATTCGAGAATGATTATTCGGCTGCAGCCGGGAATGTTTCGCCGGAGGATTCCAGTGTGGCTTGCTTGCCGGTGAATTGTTGCCAGCGCCGCACGATCACATCGCAATAAATCGGGTCGAGTTCCAGCAGCACAGCAGTTCGATTCGTTTTCTCGGCAGCAATCATTGTCGTGCCGGAGCCGCCGAACAGATCCAAAATGATGTCGCGGGTTTTGCTACTGTTTTCGATGGCGCGTTGCACCAGTTCGACCGGCTTCATGGTCGGGTGCAAATCGTTGGTGCGCGGCTTATTGAAAAACCACACATCGCCTTGGTTGCGCGCGCCGCACCAGAAATGCTTATTGCCTTCTTTCCATCCGTAAAGGATCGGCTCGTACTGGCGCTGGTAATCACTGCGGCCGAGCGAGAATGTATTTTTCGCCCACATGATGAATGTCGACCAGTGACCACCGGCATCGCGGAACGCTTTTTGTAGTGTGTGCAATTCCGAGGAACTCATGGAGATGTAAATTGCGCCCTTCGTGTAGGTCAGCAAATTCACCATCGCGTCGTAGAGGAACTGGTAGAAGCCTTCGCCGAGATTGTCGTTTTTGATTTTCTTCTTGCCGCTCAATGCCTCGTTGGTTGAGGCGTAGTTCACGTTGTAGGGCGGGTCGGTAAACACCATGTCGGCCAAGCTGCCGTTCATGGCTTTCTCGACATCGGTGCCGACGGTCGAATCGCCGCAGAGCAGCCGGTGGTCGCCGCAAAGCCAAACGTCGCCGGGCTTCGATATGGCGATGGCTTGCACTTCCGGCACATCGTCATCATCGGTGAGGCCTTCGGTACCATCGCCCGCGAGCAGTTCCTCCAATTCATCCGGATCGAAGCCGGTCAGGTCCAGGTCGAAATCCGCGTCCTTCAAATCGCCAAGCTCTATCGCCAGCATTTCCTCGTCCCACTCCGCTTCCTCGTTGGTGCGGTTGTCGGCGATGCGGTACGCTTTGATTTGCGACGCGGTTAAATTTTCCGCGATGTGAACCGGCACATGCGTAAAGCCGAGTTGCTGCGCGGCGAGCAGGCGCGTGTGGCCGACGATGATCACCATCTCCTTGTCGACGACGATCGGTTGGCGGAAGCCAAACTCTTTGATGCTACCTGCTACCTTTGCTACCGCGTGTTCATTGCGGCGTGGGTTGCGTGCGTAGGGAATGATTGTGCCGATGGGTAATACTTCAATCGCAAGGCTGGCCTTGGTTTGAACAGCATTTTCGGCACTTCGTTTTTTTGAAGTGGCCATTTCGTTTTCCAAAAGTTGAATGTTGTTTTAAGTCAATGACTTGAAAGGAAAAAAGCGAAACGAAATCGCTTTTAATAATTTGTGGCTGGCGGTGTGTCGCGCTATCGCCCCCCGCATACAAACCGGCCCGGAAGGACCCAAGAGTTCGGCCGGTAAGTGGCTGTAGAAGCCAGCGTCCAGCGGGTGGCGTGTGATCGTCGTGGTCGCGTCGCATTGCATGCGTTTGATCACAACAAATCGTGCAGCCTTTCGACCCAACCGTGCAGTGTTTCCCATGAGGCGTGCACCGTTTGGGAGGGAGTGATCATCCGCACGAATCGGGATTCTGCTTAAAGACATAACATCTAGGTGCACCTACTGGCTACATAAAATATCAAATTGTTTCAATGAGTTGTGGTGTCAGCAGACCACAACACCGATGGGTTGCTAGTCAACGCGGCGGTTTGCCTTGCCAATGCCTGCAAACGCCTCTGCCAATTCGTCGAGCGCCTCGCGCAGTCGGGACATGCCATAACCTTTGCGCCAGCCCTGTACGTGTTCGTAATCGGTCAGGCTTCCCTCGTTGCAGCACACCGCCAGCACGATGGCGCGTGATTGCTTGCTCAGTTGCTTCATCAATCGCTCATGCAGGTGGCATGCTTCCATGATGGATTCGACAGGGTACAGCCCCACGTTGGTGGAGTTTTGCACGCGCACGGCAGCAAGCTGCATGGACATGCGGGGCGTGGTGCGTTCGTGGTTGCACGAGAAGCGATCGGCGGCGCGGAACTGATCCTCGCTGATGCCGCGCCGGTAATGCTCGCCCATACCGCGCTCCTCATCGATACGC
Source organism: Rickettsiales bacterium (assembly GCA_046154225.1). GTDB lineage: Bacteria > Pseudomonadota > Alphaproteobacteria > Rickettsiales > UBA3002 > QFOX01. The sequence continues at coordinate 9,815 of JBJXEM010000012.1, read as the reverse complement.
CACAGGCGGTGATATTTGTCGATGGGGCGCTTGTCGCGTACCCGGAGGGCGTAGCTGCCAAGATCGGTCTTCACCGTCTCCAGCGCGTTCCTTGCCGCGAACTCAGGCGTGGGTAGCCCAGCCGCCCGATCGGGCAACAAACTCGGCCCCTTTACCTGAATGCCACTTTTTTGCTTCCGCTTGCGTTTAGCCATCGTTTTGCTCCCTGTTGGTTTTCTTTTTCCGTCCGTAAACTTCATGCGCAAAATATCGCCAGCTCTGCGGCGGGTCGGTCGCTTTGCTGATGCGGCCCAAGCAGGAAGTAATCGCGGGCAGGATGTGATCCATCGGGTCGCAGCAGTTCGTCACCCAGCCGTTCACGACCGAGTAGTCGGAGGGGGGATGCAGCCCGTGTTTTTCGAACGCCAGAATCGCCTCCGCGACGAACCGAGTGGCAATCGCATCGTGATCGGGTTTTCCACAGGCGACGGGGTCACCATCCTCTAGAAGTCTAGAAGCTTTATTTAAATCTGATCTTGATCTGGATTGATCCAAAGCGCGCGCGAGCGCATGCGCTACGCCCCCGCGAGGGACAGGCTCAAAGCGTTGGATTTGCTGACGTTTGGCGTTGGCCGCTTTTTGGGGCGCGAAGTGATCCGTTGGGGGGGCGACCCCACCAGCGGCTGGGGGTGCTGCTGGGTGAGTTGTTGGGGGGGCAGCTAGGGGAGCGACTACCATGGCGTCCAACTTATTTCCCTTCTTATCACCCGTCGAAAATGCGTATTCGGAGAGAAGTTTTTTCTGCGTCAAATAGCCTGGCGAATGCTCCTCCAAAAATGGAAGGATCGCGTGCTTCACCTTCAGCCATTTGTTGAGGTTGATCGGCAGTGCTTTGGAAATATACGCGTCGTTGTTCTCGATGTAGCCGCCATTGGCCCACATGAGGCACAGCAAGCGCATGTAAGTGCCTTGCTCTTCCATCGACAGGTTCATCGTGTCTTTGCAATACAGGGCAGGAAAGAATCGCATGTAGGCGGGCGCTGGCATGAAGCCTCCTATGGGCTTTGGGCCAGCTGCAGGATCAGTTCGCCAATGACGGACTCGGCACCACCTTCAGCATTGCGTTGAATCAATTCGGTGAGGGCATCGATGCTGACATAACGGTTCAGCAATTCATTGATGAGGGCGCAAGCGTCAACCACGATATGGGACATGGCGCTGCCGGTGCGCGGCCCGGTCACAACGATCTCGTCATGCATCCCTTGGGGGTTGGTGCCGATCGTCAGCTGGTAGCGTGCACCGCCGAACAGGAACTCGACGGTGCGGTGTTCCCAGCGGGCCATATATGCGTCGTCGATCCCATTCATACACCTGCCGCCCTATGAAGTTGCTGCAGCTGGTGCGATTTCAAGCCGGTCATCAACTGCTCAAGATCGGCAGGCGCGGTGGTGAGATCGTAGAAGTCATCCGGCCGCACCGCGCCGAACGTGATGAAGTAAATGCGGGTGACTACCTTGGGGTCAAGAACGCGGCCGTGCTTGAGATGCCGGTTGATGGTCGACACGGATGTACGCGCCAGAACAGCAAGTTCCGTCTGCGACATTTTCGTGAGTTTCATCCATAGATGCAATTTCATGCAGACAGGAATCGCACTTAATGCAATTTATTGTCAAACAAATAATTGTCATTGGCGCTTTACAAACTTTTGCCGTTGCGGTAAAAAGGGCGCATGAAGAATACACCACCCAATAACATGGCTTTCTTGCGTAGGCGAGCAAATTTGACCGGACGCAGGCTTAGCCTTATGATCGGCGAGCTACCCTCGACCATTTCCCGTCTGGAATCGGGCGAGATTGACCTTGAGCCATATCAGGACAAAGTGGCCAAAGCGATCGGCTGTAAACCCGAGGAATTGTTTGCGCCGAAGCTCAAGCTGAAATCGGTTCCCGTCACCTGCTATGTGAAGAACAAGAATTACGTCACGCCCATGCCCAAGGCGCAAATCAAACAAGTGGCTTTCATCGAGGGCCTGCCTAAAACAACAGAGGTCTGCATTATTAAAAATCCCGACCTTAAATATATCCATGCCCGCAATGAACTGCTCTATTTCGACAGCGTTCCAACCACCAAGGAATCGGTGTTTCTGGGCCGCGAATGCATCGTCAACATTGACCGAAAAACCCGTGGCGACACGCTGCTTGCATGGGTGAGCCGGGGAACAAGCAAGGGAACGTATATGCTGCATGCCCACAGAGAGCCAATCTTAGAGGACGTAACGATCATTTCCGCGCACATAATTCTTGCCAGTAAGAAAGTTTGATTCATTGCCGATGCGGCAATAAGTGGCTGATTTCAGCAAAAATATATTTTTAGTTATGCAACTTTTCGTTAGACAAAAGATTGCATAGAGTGTTATCGACTTCTACCTATGGGTAACAACATGGGAGGGAAATAACACCGATGAGTTTCTATAAAATCATCAATGAATTACTGAAAAATCTGACATGGCGGCGCAGCCTTCACGTCATTCTCACCATCTTTGTAATGGCGCTGTTCTCCTGTTTCTTTAGTTGGCTGATCATCAATTGGTTGAGCGGCTGCTGTGAAGGCGGCGTTTGCATCCCCGAGTGGGTTTATCCGCAATGCATCGTTCATGGAGACTCTCATGATTAATGAAGCCGAAGTGAATGCCTTCGCCGCAAAGCAGGCACGCAAGCTGCGTACATCGGCAGGGGTTAGCCAAACAGCTGTCGGCCGTGAACTTGGCGTTTCCATGCAGCAGGTTCAAAAATACGAATGGAACATCAACCGCATGTCGGTTGGCCGTTGCATGCAATTCGCCGAGGCCTTTGATGTGTCGGTGATGGTATTTTTTCCCGATCGGGATCGCCATTATTCCGATAGTGAAGTGCCGCCACCAACGCTTCGCTTCGTGCGATTATTGAACAAGATTAATCCCAAGCATTACGACCTGGTCTATGAGGCGCTGAAAACGATCGCCAAACTCTCCGGCTCAAAAGCGGAGTAGCATCATGGCGCACCCCGTACACGATATGACCGCACGCGAACGGGTCGAGGAAATTGCATCCATACTGGCCGAGGGGATACTGCGGCTTAAATGCAAAAACATGAGGAAATCCAAACGTGAGAGAGCTTATTCACTGGACTCTATTGGTAACCAGAGCGTTCATGCGCCCGAATCTAAGAAAAAAGGAAAAAGCGCATGGGAAACAACGTAATAACCGAGTTGGCGGCACTCAAGAAAATGACCGGCGCGCAGCTGCGCGAGAAGTGGCGGAAGATCATGGAGTCGGAGCCATCCACCTTGAACCGGGCCTACTTAGAAACGCGGCTGGCGCATCGGATTCAGGTGCTGGCCTACGGGGATTTAAAACCGGAAACAAAGCGACGGCTGGAGCAGCTGCGCCAAAGTGTGGCGATCGGCGCACCCATCAAAGCGCACAATAAAGGTCGGCCACCAGCGGGAGCGGTATTGGTGCGTGAGCATCAAGGGGTCGAGTATCGCGTGAAGGTGCTGGCCGATGGTTTTGAATTCGAAGGCAAGAAATGGAAATCGCTGTCGGCCATCGCCTTTAAAATAACCGGCACCCACTGGAGCGGGCCGATGTTCTTCGGCCTACGGAGGAAAGCATGAACCCGCCAAAACAAAAGCTGAACTGCGCCATCTATTGCCGCAAGTCGAGCGAGGATGGTCTCGAGCAGGAATATAACTCGCTCGATGCGCAATGGGATTCAGGCAGGCATTACATCAACTCGCAGGCTTCCGAGGGATGGGTGCAGATCGCCAAGAAATATGAGGATGGCGGCTTCTCCGGCGGCAATATCGAACGACCCGGGTTGAAGGAGCTGCTGCGCGATGTCGAACTCGGCCTGATCGATGTGATTGTGGTGTATAAAATCGACCGCCTCACGCGCGCGCTGTTGGATTTTGCCAAACTGGTCGAAGTATTCGACAAGCATGGTGTCACTTTCGTATCCGTCACAGAGCATTTCAATACGACCACGCCGATGGGCCGACTGACGCTGAACGTGCTGCTATCCTTCGCCCAGTTCGAACGGGAAGTGATCGGTGAACGCATCCGCGACAAATTCACCGCGTCGAAACGCAAAGGCATGTGGATGGGTGGGTTGCCGCCGCTGGGCTACGATGTGGTCGAGCGTAAGCTGGTCATCAACCGGCAGGAAGCGAAGATCGTCACGTTCTGCTTCGAGCAATACTTGCGGCATGGCTCCATCATCAAGCTGGTGACCGACCTTGATGAACGTTGCTACCGCACCAAAAGCTGGACGACGCAAACCAATCGAAAACGGCTCGGCCGGAAGATCGACGCGAATGTGGTGGTACGCATGCTGCGTAACCCAACGTACAAAGGGATTATCAGCCACAAAGGCGAGCATTTCGATGGCGAGCATGATCCGATTGTGCCACCGGCAACATGGGACAAGGTGCAGGCGTTAATCAGCGAACGCAGTCACCGCACCGTGAAAAGCGTCGAGCGCAAAAGCAACGCGCCGTATTTGCTGAAGGGACTCATCTTCGACCCGGATGGCTGGGCGATGACGCCAGCCGATGGGGGCAAGAATAAGCGCCGCCGCTACCGCTATTATGTCAGCACCAAGGCGATCAAGCACGGATACCACTCCACCGACATCAAATCGATATCGGCCGAGCAAATCGAGCCGGTCGTGATTTCCCAGCTGCGCAAGTTCTTCTGCTCACCAGAGGTGGTTCACCGCACCCATTTACGAGCACAACTTCAGGAGCCTAAAATAACGGTCGCGGAAGTCGCCAAGGAACTCGGTCGCTTTGACGAGATTTGGGAGCAGCTATTTCCGCTCGAGCAAAACCGCATCATGCACCTGATCGTGCAGCGCATCGAAATCAGCCTCACCGGCATCAGCATTACCTATCAACCCAACGGCATCATGGACGTATATGAGCAAATCACTGGAACGCGGCGGACTGCGTAACGTCAAAACGATCCCTGAGCGGCAACGGGCCGTAACCAATAAGGACGGCACGATCACCGTTCACATCCCCATCAGCTTCAAGCGCCACGGTGGGCGAAAGTATATCATCGCACCGGAAGCCATCCCTGAAGAGTACGCCGTACCCTCGGCCAGCACTTCGCTTTTAAAGGCCCTTGGGCGCGCGTTCGAGTGGCAAGCGATGATAGAGAGCGACCGCGCACTGACGATGAACGAGATCGCCGACAAAACGAACCTGCCGCGCTCCTACGTTTGCAAGGTGATGAAGGTAACCCTCCTGGCACCGGACATCATCGAATCCATCCTCGACGGTAAGCAGCCTCAGCACATGACACTCGCTGACATCGTGAAAATGCCGAGCGACTGGAATCAGCAGCGCGAGTATTTCGGCTGCATCTAAAACATTTCGAGTTTTCATTTGCCTACCAATCGTCGTTACGGACGACCGATTTTTCACCCACTGTTTTCCAATGCTTTTTTAGCACGTCACCATTTTGTCGGAGTGACCTGCTACAGAGAGAAAACGCTCTCTCTCGGCATATTCATGCAGTGTGAGGATGTGTTGTAGTGACGAGCCACACTCGCAAACAAAGGCTGACAGCGGGGGCGTGTGCGCCAATGCATCAGTGCAGAGACTATTTGCACTCTGCGAATTGGCGGAAGGGATGAGATTCGAACTCACGGTAGAGTTTCCCCTACACACACTTTCCAGGCGTGCGCCTTAAACCACTCGGCCACCCTTCCGCAAGGATTGGCTCTATAGCGGCTGCGGCCGCAACGTGCATCTAAAATTTCGAGCGATAGTTTGGGCGTGACAGTGACTGGGGTTTGCGCCTAGATGTTCGCATGTTCTCATTTTGCAAAAAGCCCGAAGGGGCAGGCGACAACCGCGTGGTGGATGTGGGCTGGGTGCTCGACACCGAGCGCGCCGGGTTTATTTGGGACGCGCCACGCAAACTCACCAAACCCACCGGCAAAACCACCCACGCCAAGGGCGTAAATTACTGCCCCGCCGTGGTCGACCACGAAGCGCGGCTGTTCGAAGTGACTAGCCCCGTTGAAATCATGCTGCGTTTCGACGGCAGCGGGCCCGAGCCTGCGGTAAAAATGCTGGCGGGCGACCAATCCACCATTCGCGGCAAGCATTTGAACGGCCTGTTCACCATCGTCAACCGCAAGGAATGGCGCGACCCCAGCCGGCCCATGCTGCAATTTGTGACCCCCTATTTGTTCATCGCCGACGAGCCGGTGTTCATCACCCAAATGCCGCCATGTTATCATTACAACCCCGCCCCTTGGCCCGGTTTGCTGATCGGCGGGCGCTTCCCCATCGACGTATGGCCGCGCGGGCTGGTATGGGCGTTTGAATGGTACGATACGAGTAAAGACCTCATCATCAAGCGCGGTGAGCCTTGGTTTTACGTGAGTTTCGAAGTGCCGGACGCCAGCCGTCGCGTACGCCTCATCGAGGCGGAAATGACGCCTGCCTTGCGCGAATATACCGACGGCACCAAAGGCGTCACCAATTTCGTCAGCCGCACCTTTTCGCTGTTCGACACCGCGCGCGAACGCCGGCCAAAAACGCTGTTGGTACCGAAAGTGCGCTGATCGTTATTGTTCGCTTTGCTCCGCATCGGCGCGGGCCTGGCGGTGGGTGTGGTACATCATACGTTGGACAAATGGCCCGAGCAGCAGCCCCGTAGTTGACACAAGCACAAGACCCGAAACCAGCGCATAGCAGGCCGCGAAAATTTTCACTGTGTCGTTGGTGAGGGGGGCGACCGGCCCCATGCCGCCCAAAATCATCGAGGCTTCGAGGAACGAATCAATCCACCCGAACGGGCCGAAATAGTGATAGCCCAACACCCCGATGCTGAGGGAAACACTGATTAATATCGCCGCCGCCAGCAAGGCTTTGCGCACACGCGTCAGCCAGTGGGCGTGGGTAAAAGGCACATGCGCGGGCTGTTTTTTCATGCCCGAGCGTTATTCCCATTCGCTGCAAAACACAAGTGACGTGGCCCCAAAGCCCTGATATAAGCGCCCGCTGAGAGGGAGAGCTTCATGAGCGCCAAAGACAAAGTATTCGAATTCAAAGACCGCCCGGTCAACGATTTCCGTTTCGACAAAACCGTTGTCACCGTGTTCGACGACATGGTGAGTCGCTCGGTGCCGTATTACGATGAAATGCAGCGCATGAGCGCCGAACTCGCCGGCGATTTCGCAACCGAAGGCAGCAACGTCTACGACATCGGCTGCTCGACCGGTACCACGTTGATCGCCTTCGACAGCCAAATCCAGCCGCCGAACGTGACGCTGCGCGGCTACGATAATTCCGAGGAAATGCTCACACGCGCCCGCGAAAAAATGCGCGAAGCGAAGTTGAAACACGGCTTCGAGATGGAATATTGCGACCTGAACAAGGGCCTGCAGATCGAAAACGCATCCGTCGTCAGCCTGATTCTCACGCTGCAATTTGTGCGCCCGCTGTACCGTGAACGTACCATTCAACAAATCTACGACGGGCTGAACGAAGGCGGGGCCTTCATTTTCATCGAGAAGCTGACCAGCGAAGATACGATTTTCAATCGCCTGTTCATTCAGCACTACTACGAGTTCAAAAAACGCAACGGCTACTCGGAGCTGGAAATCTCGAACAAGCGCGAAGCCCTCGAAAATGTGCTGATTCCGTACCGCATGGAAGAAAACTTCGAGTTATTGCGCCAAGCGGGCTTCAAAAAGATCGACGTGTTTTTCCGCTGGTATAATTTCTGCGGCATGATCGCGAAGAAGTGACATGTTTCGTTAGCGGCTATGCCGCTCTACGAAACTGTCATCCCGGCCTTGTGCCGGGATCCAGCTAAACAAACACAGGCGCAGCATGGAACAAAAAACGACCCTCATTAAAATCGGTGATTTCTTTTTCAAATACCGCAATTTCATTTTCCCGATCTTCTTGGTCGTGCTGCTGCTGGGTAAACGCCCACCCAGCGAATATTTCGGCAGCGAGGAAGCTGAGGATGTGGTGGATACCATCGCCGTCATCCTTGCATTGGCGGGCCTGTCGTTGCGCGGCGCGGTAATTGGGTTCAGCTACATCAAACGCGGCGGGCTGAACAAAAAAGTCTACGCCGAAAATCTGGTGACGGATGGATTTTTTGCCGTCTGTCGCAACCCGCTTTATGTGGGCAATATCCTGATTTATGCGGGCTTGCTGTTGAAGCACGGCGACCTGTTGGTGTTAGTGCTGGGCAGTGCATTTTTCCTTTTCGTCTACACCGCCATCGTGGCCGCCGAGGAATATTTCCTGCGCAACGGTTTTGGCGATGCCTACCGCGAATATTGTCGCGACGTGCCGCGCTGGCGCATGAAATGGCCGCGCCTGAAAGCGGCGACCGAAGGCATGAAATTTAATCTCAAGAAAGCACTGGTGAAGGATTACGGCACCATTATCAACGTGGTGGTGACCCTTACCATTCTTGAAATGCTTGAACAAACAAGCGCTGCCGAGTCTGCCGAGCCACCCAACTGGTTCATGTTCGCCGCTATTATCGGCTGCGTAATCGCCATGGGCCTTGTGGTGCGCGTGGCCAAACGCCGCGGGGTGCTGAAGGCGTGAATCTCTACCGCCACATCGAGGGAAAGATTCTTGCGGCCGAATGGCAGGCGAATGAATCTATTCCGGCTGATGTCGTATGGATCGACCTGCTGGTGCCCACCCGCGAGCAGGAACTAGCGGTTGAGAAATTTTTAGGCTTAGAGATCCCGACTCGCGAGGAAATGAAGGAAATCGAACTGTCGAACCGCCTCTATCAGGAAAACGGCGCGCAGTTCATGACGGCCACGATGCTGAGCAAAGTCGATTCCGGCGCGCCGGAAATCCACGCGGTGACATTCATCGTTACGCAGGCACGCCTCGTCACTATTCGCTATGTTGAAACCACTTCGTTCCGCCGATTTGCAGGGCTGCTCAGCAAATCGCCTTGCGGATTTGACGGAGCGAGTTTGCTGCTCGGCCTGCTCGATGCCATCGTCAACCGCACGGCGGATATCCTCGAGCGGCTCGACCGCGAAATCGACGGCGTAACAAAACAAATTTTTCGCCACCCCGAAGACAAAAAACGCGCACCCACGCTCGACTACCAGTTAATTCTCGAACAGATCGGCCGCTGCGGCGATTTGGCTTCGAAGGTGCATGAAAGCCTGATGACGTTCAGCCGCGTCGCCAGTTACGCCAGCCACGCTAAACAAATGCTGGTCGAGCCGAACGAGTCCGAGCTGGTCTCGGTGCGCAAGGATATCGCGGGCCTGACCGACCACGGCAATTACCTCACCGGCAAAGTGCAATTCCTGCTCGACGCGACGCTCGGCATGATTTCCATTCAGCAAAACAGCGTGTTTCGAATTCTTTCCATTGCCTCGCTCATTTTCATGCCTCCCACACTGGTGGCAGGCATTTACGGCATGAACTTTAAGCTGATGCCCGAGTTGGAATGGCATTACGGCTATCCGTTAGCGCTGTGGATTATCTTGTTGTCGGCGGTATTACCATTGGCGCTAATGCGCCAGCGCAAAATTATTTAGCGCTGATCTGGCCTGAAATACCGCGAAGTGAGATCCTTCACTTCGTTCAGGATGACAAAATTGGGACTACCCACATCTTTGTCATTCTGAGGCGAAGCCGAAGAATCTCCCGGCGTTATAGTCGATTTGAATAAAAACCTTACAATTTTGTCATTCCCGCGAAGGCGGGAATCCACTTTTTCATGAAGGAGATTCCCGCCTTCGCGGGAATGACAAAATACAGAGCATGTACAAAAATTAAT
>JBJXEM010000011.1:0-8707 GCA_046154225.1 Rickettsiales bacterium | reverse complement strand
GGGCTACACCATCGAAGACCCGGCCGAAAACGCTGCTTAACGATTTCTTCAGCTTTTTACGGCAGGATGAGCTTCTGACACATTGCAGGAGCATTCCGATGAGCGATCCGAAACACCCGACCCCCGCGCCAGAAGTTATCATCCCCAAGGGGTTTTACGATAAGCCCAGCGTGGATCCAGTAGCCGAGCTGATCGATAAATATGCGTCAGATAACCATGCACCCCTTGCATCGCATGCCAAGCGCGCCAAAACGACACCTGTTTCTCTGAGTGGTGAAGCCAATGGCATCTCTGATACCGTCAATCGTCTCTCTCCAGAGGACGGCAGCGTATCGATTGCTAAAAGCATGGCCGCGGTCACTGATGCAATCCCGGGCGCAGTGTTTGGCGATGAACGCAATTTACGCAAATTATTGTCCGAAAAACGCCTGACACCTGAGCAACATCGAGCGTTCGAAGAAGGTGGAAAAATTCTGTATCGCGAGATGATGCGTAATCCCCAGCAATGGGGCGCTATCATGGAGAAAGTTGATCTCAATGGAGACCAAAAAGTCAATTTGACGGAACTTTCGGCCTACGCCGCCGCCATTGATGATCGCCGCACATTCGGCAAAGTTAGTTTTGATGAACTGGCAACAGAATTGACAAAACCGGGAATTAAAAAAATGGCCCTGCAATATCGAGATGCACTGGCAAATGAACCGTTCGAACTACCCGCCGATGCACGCCCGGGCAAAAACGGTCTCGATATGCATGCCCAGCAAGGCCCCGTGGCAGCTCAACCAACGACCCGCCGCTAACCCACCACCCAATCTGATTGAGCCTTGCGCCGCGCGGTGCTAAACATGGGCCATGGCGCTGCGCATCCGTCCTATTGAATCTTCTTCCACCAAACTGGCGGTGGTGTTTTCGGCGGCGTTGGCGGCCACCCTCGTGCTCATCGGCATCGAGGTCAACTCCATGTCGCACGACAAACCCATCAGCCCCCTTTTCTTTGGCGGCATTCTCATGCTCATGCTGGCGACGTGCGGCGGGCTATTCTTCATCAGCTATTTTGTCACGCGGCGCATCAACACCATTACCGAAACGGCCGAACGCATCATCACCACGCGCGACATCACCAGCCGCATTCCCATCGACAATCGCTGGGACGATTTAGGCAAGCTGGCCGTCGCCCTCAACCTCATGCTCGACGAAATCGAGCAGCTGGTGCAAAGTGTGCGCCAGGTGTCCGACCACATCGCTCACGATTTGCGCACCCCCCTCACCCGCCTGCGCAACCATATCGAGCAGCTCGACCGCGCCAGCACCAGCCCCGTAGTGCGTCAGGAAGAAGTGCCGCAACTGGTGGCCGAGTGCGACGGCATCCTCACCACCTTCAACGCCCTGCTGCGCATCGCTAACATCGAATCGGGCCGCCGCGCCGCCGTGTTCCAACCCGTCGACCTCGCCGCAGTGCTGCGCGACGTGGTGGAACTATACGAGCCCGTCGCCCACGAAAAACAGGTGGCGCTCAGTTTCGCGTATGAGCCCGTGCAGGTGAAGGGCGACAAGGATCTGCTCTTCCAGGCGCTGGCCAACCTGCTCGACAATGCCATCAAATACACACCCGAGGGCGGAGTGGTCGTGGCACGCATTACGCCGGGCGTTCCCCAAGGCGCCACCATCACCATCGTCGATTCCGGCCCCGGCATCGCCGACGCCTACAAGCCACTTGTCTTCCAACGTTTCTACCGGGTCGATGCCCACCGCGCCATTGCGGGCGGTGCGGGCCTTGGCCTCAGCCTCGTTAGCGCCATCATCCGCATTCACCAAGGCACCATCGCGCTTTCCGACCGCGAACCCACTGGACTTGTGGTCACCATCACGCTTAAATAGGCGCACACTCCGTCATCCTGCCCCTTGAGGGCAGGATCTCAGGCCGCATACCAAAGCTATCATTGTGGCCTGAGATCCTGCGGACAAGCCGCAGGATGACGGCTCCTAAAGTTTGTCCGCGTCCGCTTTGGCGCGCCTCACGTGGCGGCGATAATACAGCACACCTCCTAGCACGACCAACGTCAGCACAATCCCTTTGGCCAGCGGCAGGTACGTCGTGGCCAGCTCCTTATTCTCGCCGATGTAATAGCCAAGGCCCAGCAGCACCGCCATCCAGATACTGCCGCCGAGGGCCGTGTAGCCAATAAAGCGCCGCAAATCCATGCGCGCCAGCCCTGCCGGAAACGAGATGTAATGCCGCAATCCCGGAATCAGCCGCCCGGTAAAAGTGGAAATCGAACCGTGGCGCACGAAAAAATTTTCGAGCTTCACCAGTTTCGCTTCGGTCATCATCAGCCATTTGCCGTAGCGGATAAACAGGCCACGCCCGAAACGCCGCGCCAGCCAGTAGTTAAAACAGGCGCCGCTCACCGTGCCTAAAATGCTCACCAGCAGCACCGAAATAAAATTCATTTGCCCCTGCTGCACCAGGTAGCCGGCGGGAATCATAGTGGCTTCCGCCGGAATCGGCACGAAGGTTGATTCCAGAAACGTCATCACGAAAATCCCGATCAGGCCCAGATGCTCGACCACATCGACCAGCCACGTAATTGCCTGATGTACCCATTCCATACCGCACCCACTCCTGAAAACGCCCGGTATCCTAACGTCTCGCGCGCGAAGCACCAGCGCTTTCGTGGCCCAACCCCGCGCCCATAACAAGCACTTGCGCCCCCGCCCAAAACTGGTTAGAAGACTGCCTCCAAACGCCTCGTGTGGGGGATTAGCTCAGCTGGTAGAGCGCTTGCATGGCATGCAAGAGGTCAGCGGTTCGACTCCGCTATCCTCCACCATTCCAGCAACACCACTTTATGTGTGGTTTTGTTTTGTGGATTACGTCAGCGCAGCTCGTCTTGAATGATGATGACTACGAAAATTTCTCTCTTGTCATCAAACTGACATATTGCGCTACTATAAGATGCTCATGAACAAAATCGATACGCCACCACCGAAATGGGTAAATGACAGACTTCGCACGCTTGCAGAGCAACCTTCGTTGCTGCAGGAAAGCGCGCGGCAGCTTCAGCAACTATGGAAACAACCGGCTGAAGATGTTGCCGAATGGGCTAAGCGCATGCTCGCAACAGAGCGCTTGCTAAAAATCCAAGCGGCGCATCGGCAGAACGATGCTGCATTGATAGCACAGCTCGATACATGCACCCCAAAGGACTGGTTCGATCTTCCTGAATTGCCGTGCGATGTGCGTAAACAGAAAGCGCTCGCCAACCAAATGCTTGAGGCGTTGGGACTGCAAACAAGTAAACCCGGCGCCGTATTACGCATCAACCCCGGCATGCTAGCGCGCTATTCCACAGAAGCTGTGCTTCAGCATTGTATCAAGCATGAGATTCCCTTCGATGTGGAGTTCATCGACGAAGGGTTTGATACCAAGCTCGTCAATGCATTACAGCCAGATGAGCTGGATGGATTCATTGACCTGCGCAAAGAGCGCATCGCGGCTTGCAACCATAATCTGCGTATTGCATCTGAAATGGATCCGAGTGTTTCAGCGCAACGCGATGGCGCGAAGTTTAAGCGTTATGATCACGAATCAACTGAAGATTTTTATAAGCGCCTAGGGCGGGGCGAACTGGAATGGAATCTAACGTATATCCCCACGGAGCATGAAGCCAAGCTTGATGGTTTTGACTACCCTGCCTATCTCGATTTCTTTTTTGAAGCCTGCGATCAGCCGTGGAAGGCCATTCACACAGCACAAGCCCACCTTGTCCAACCTTTCAATAACGCGAAAGAGCTGCATATTACCAATAGCGACGGGACTGATATCCGCATGTCGCTTGCCGGCCATACCTTTGCCAACAGCGTCGTCGCTCATAATATTCCCGGCAGCGAAATCTTCAGTGGCCCAGTGAAGGAATCGCTTGAAGGCACCATCGTAGCAAAAGGCAACTTTGCCATAGATATCCTAGGCAAAACACGCCAGATGCGCGACGTCACGCTGCGTTTCGAGCACGGACGTATTGTGGAAGGCCACGCCGTAGAAGGGGATGATGATTTGCAGGCCGTTCTCAGCCTTGAGGATGCGTTGGAACCGAGCGATCCGAAGTTCGAAGGTTCACGCCATATCGGCGAGATTGGCATTGGCACCAATCCGCATATCCGTACTCATTCGGTAAACGGGCTGCTGGTTGAGAAAATCGGCGGTAGTTTCCATGTCGCACTCGGCCGCTGTTACGGCAATGAGTATCTCGGTGAGGAAGTCCTCATGGCGAATGGTAATAAAAGCGATATTCATTGGGATTTGACTACCATGCTGCGCGGGAAAGAAGGGCGCATGTATCTCGATGGTCATCTTGTCCAAAAAGATGGTGAATGGATTGATTGTCCTGCTCTTGGTTTAAACGCAAAAGACGTCGATGTATTGAATCGTGGCTGGGCTGCTGTACCAGAACATCAACGCCCACAAGCTTGGCGTGAAAAGCTAACACAAGCTAGCGTGGCGCGCTGAAATTAGGCATTTTTTCAAAATCAAGGCGGTGCCTGGCGTATCGATGCATAGAAGGCCATTGGTTCGGCACCATTATTGACCACCAATTCCCTTATCCGTACTACCTACCATTTTTCGTTGTTGGACAGCGTGTAAGTGTGACGGGGTTTTTTGCATATTGGTGTGGGTGGTTTTTTCTGACCCTACGTTCATATCGGGCGTGGCCTCGCGCAGGGTGATGTCGCGCGCGAGCGCGGGCAGCGTTGCTGGCTCGGCGGCGGCTGAAGCATCACGCAGGCTATCCTGACGCTGCTGGGCCGAGCGGCGGCTGAAGAAATTCCATACCACGACGCCCATCGCCGTTGCGTATACATCGAGCGCGATAATTTTGCCGTAGCGGTACCACACATTCTCGGTCTGTTTGGGCGTCAACTCGACATGCATGGGCGTTTGGGCGATCGCTTTGCCTTCTTTACTTAAGCCCGCCACTAAGCGGCCCACCTTGTCTTCGTACCAGTCGAATTTCAGCGGATATTTACCCGAAGCGGTGGGTGTTTTCACCCGCCCTAGCAGAAAACACGCCGACGAAAATGCGGTAAAAGCAAAACAGAAAGCCAGCATGCGGCCCTTCAGCAGGTCGCCCCAGTTCTGCACCGGGTTGTCCTTCAAATTTTCGTGCGCCTGCGCCACATCATCCGCCGTGCCGAAGCGACGGTTATAGGCGTTGGCGAAGTTTTCGCGGTTCGCTTCCATCCATTTCATCGCGGGCGCAAACACGGTGCCGCCCCACCATAAAATCACCGCACCCGTGAGCGACCCACCGAAAATGGCTTTGAAGTCGGCCTTGCGGCTGGCGGCTTTGGTCACGCCCGGCGCACCCGTTTTCACGGCGCTGGCGAGGCGCTCGGCTTCCTCGGCCCACGGCCCGCGCAGGCGGTTGATAGGCTCCATGATTTTTTTTAGGTAATTGGGCACCGGCCCATAGGCATCGCGGCCGTGGGCGGCCACATAGGCGATACCAGCAGTCGCCGCCGCGATGCACACATTCGACACCGCAAAATTGGTAATATCGTACGCCCACTCGCCCGGCGTTTTGCGTGGCCGCGCGGGCGCAGTCGCCGCCACGGATGCGGGCGGCGTTGACTCAGGCGCGGCACTGTTAGGCGAAAGCTGCATTAATGTCATTTAATTTCAGTAGGTTAAATCCTCATAATTTCAGGCAGATTTCCAGTAACGGATGCATTATACCACGTCAAAGCGCCGCACTTTGTGAAGATTGCGTGAAGTGAGGGCGCGCTACGCCGCGTCGGGCTGCCGGCTGGGGTGCGCGGCGATAAAGGCCGGATGTACCTCGCAGTTTGCGGCGATACGCAGGAGAGTGGCATAAGGCGTAAGGTCGGTTTCCCAGCGCCGCGCGGCGAAGAGTTGCGGCATCAGGCAGCACTCGACGACGCCGGGCGTATCGCCGAAACTAAATGCGCCCAGTTGCGTTGAGGCATTCAGCATCACCTCGAGCGCCGCCAGCCCATCGGCTGTCCAGTGTTGCAGCCAATCGGTTTTCACTCGCTCCGCCGGAATGCCAAGCGGCGTGGTGAGGTATTTACGGATTTTCAAATTCCCCATGGGCGAAATGTCGGTGGCAATGGCAAGTGCCATGGCACGTGCCTGCGCGCGAGCCACCGGGTCAGCCGGCAGCAAGGGTGGGGTGGGGTGGGTTTCCTCGAGATACTCCATGATCGCAAGTGACTGGGTAAGTACCTGGCCGTTTTCCAACACCAAACTCGGCACCTGCATTTGCGGGTTGACGCTGGCATAGGCCGCGTCACGCTGTTCGGCCTTCGTTAAATTCACCGGCACGATGTCATGCGCCACACCCTTTAAGTTCAGCGCAATGCGCACACGGTAGGACGCCGAGGACTGGAAATAGCTGTAAAGCTTCATGGTTTGTGCTGCACCACTTGCTGGTCGATGCTACCGAAAATCGAGGCACCGTTCGCGTCGAACATTTCAATCCGCACGCGGTCGCCAAATTGCATGAACGGGGTTTTGAAATCGCCCGATTCCATTTTCTCAATCAGCCGTTTTTCCACGATGCACGACGAACCCACGCTGCGGTCGACATTACTCACCGTGCCCGAGCCGACAATGGTGCCCGCCGAGAGTTTTCGCGTGCGCGCCGCATGGGCAATCAACGCCCCGAAATCGAACACCATATCCACGCCGGCATTCGGTTTGCCAAACAGCGCGCCGTTCAGGTGGCTCACCAGCGGCAAGTGTATTTTCCCGCCATCCCATGCTGCGACCAACGCATCCGGCGTCACGGCGACAGGCGAAAACGCAGTCGGCGGTTTGCACTGGAAAAACCCAAAGCCTTTTTGCAATTCCGCCATCGCCAGATTACGCAGCGACACATCGTTCACCAGCATGATGAGTTTGATGTGTGCGCGCGCGGCTTCTGGCGTGACGCCCATGGGCACATCGTCGATCACCACCGCAATCTCCGCTTCGAAATCGATACCGTGCGCAACATCCGGCAGCACAATGTCGGCATGCGGCGCGAGCATTACGTCCGACCCGCCCTGATACATCAACGGGTCCGTCCAGAAGCTCGCGGGCATTTCCACGCCGCGCGATTTACGCACCAGTTCTACGTGATTGACATACGCCGAACCATCCGCCCACTGATAGGCGCGCGGCAAGGGTGCCAGCGCTTTTGTCTCATCGAACGCCATTTGTCCCGGGGCATTTCCGGCATTCACCTGCACGGCCAGCGCACGCAGTTTCGGCTCGATTTTTGCCCAGTCGTCGAGCGCCTGTTGCAGCGTCGGCGCGATGTCAGCCGCAGCAGCGCAATGCCGCAAATCGTCGCTCACCACCACCAGCATGCCGTCGCGCCCGGGGGCGTTTAGTGTGGCCAGTTTCATGCGCGTTCCTTCCATGAATCCACATAGCCGGGCCATTCCACGCCTGTCGCCTCGCCGCTGAATTCCACAGCGTCGCGCGTGTCGATCATCACCGCCACTTCGTCGGTTTCCTTACGCGCGTGATTCTGGCCCAGTTTGAATGCGCCCGGATGTGGGCCATGGGCAAAGCCTGCGGGGTGCACGGTCATCATGCCCGGATGAATATTATCGCGGCTGAAAAACTGGCCCATGTGATAGAAAATCACTTCGTCGTAATCGTTGTTCGAGTGGAAGAACGGAATTTTCAGTGCGCCGGGATCGGTTTCAATCGGGCGTGGCACGAAGGTGCACACCACAAAGCGGTTGCCCAGAAACGTGGTGTGCGCCGAGGGCGGCAAATGGTAGCGGTGGCTCATCAGCGGGCGAATGTCGCGCCAGTTGATGCGTACCGGCAAATGGTCGCCCTGCCAGCCGATTGTGTCGAGTGGATTGAAGGGAAACGTAATCGTAGAAAATTTGTCACTGCGTTTCATGACCACGCGCCACTCGCGTTCGTCGATTTGCGCTTTGAACGCGTCGTCGAGTGCGGGCACATCGAGCATGTTTGCGCTGAAAATCGCCTGGTCGCCCACGAGGCCTTTATCCGGCAAGCGGTAGCCGTCGCTGGTCGATTCGATCAGCAGCATGCTTGTTTTTTGCGCACATTCGATGCGCCATTTGCTGCTGCGCGGCAGCAGAATATAATCGCCCTCGCGAAACGCAAGATGCCCAAAATCGCAAAATAAATCGCCGCTGCCTGCGTGCACGAACAGCAGCTCATCACCGTCGGCGTTGCAGGCGAGGTGATCCATGCGGCCACTGGTTTCCCAGAAGCGGAATTTCATGTGCGCGTTGTGCATCACGGGCGTCGCTTCCCATGGGCTCGTGGTCACTTTCCCCAGCTTCGTCATATCGTAGGCGCGTGGGCGCGTGTCGCCCTCCCACGCGCTCCAGTTCGTGGGTTTGTGGGTGTGGTAGAGGTGACTGACGGGGCCAAAAAATCCCTCGCGACCGAACTCGCGCTCGAAGCTGCCGTCGGGCAAATCGCAATGCGCCTGACGTGAAGTGATGCCTTCGGTGCGCGGGAAGGAGATGTATTTTTTCATGGCGCCACTCTCTCGTTAGGCTTGCAACACGCCGCGATTAATTTGGTCCTGCTCGATCGACTCGAACAGCGCACGGAAATTCCCTTCGCCAAACCCTTCGTCGCCTTTGCGCTGAATGATTTCGAAGAAAATCGGCCCGATCACGGTGCTGGTGAAAATCTGCAGCAGCAACC
>JBJXEM010000010.1:0-6443 GCA_046154225.1 Rickettsiales bacterium | reverse complement strand
GGTGACGAGCCACGGCATCAGCATCAACCTCAACCCCGATTTATCGCACTACGCCGGCATCGTCCCCTGCGGCATCCGCGAGTTTGGCGTCACCAGTATACGGGCGATGGGAAGTGCGGCGACGATGGCAGAGCTGGACAGTCAGTTGAAAGAGAATTTCCTCGAATTGTTCAGTCAGTCTCCCGCCGTTTAACGTTCAAGCTTGATGCGATGAATTACCGTCACACCCAAGAGTGAAACTCGCTTGCTGCAGCGCATGCCGTGCGGTTGCGTTTGCGTGGCAATGCTGCATAGTGCAAGGGTCAGGAAAAGGAACGTGCCGATGTCACTGCCGCCCAAAACCCATAATCTCGGCGCACTCAGTGCGGAACTTATCGCCAAGGGCCGCGAGTTTTACGTGCCCAACTACAAGCCGCGCGAGATGATTCTCGACCACGGTAAGGGTAGCGCCGTGTGGGACATGGACGGGACCGATTATATCGACCTTGGTGCCGGCATCGCGGTGTGTTCATTGGGCCATCAGGACCCGGATTTGCTCGCCGCGCTCGACGCCCAGTCGCGCAAACTCTGGCACACGAGCAATATTTTCTTCACCGAGCCGCCGATTCGCTTGGCCGAAAAACTGGTCGAATTGTCGTGCTTCGCCAAAAAAGTGTTTTTCAGCAATTCCGGCGCCGAAGCGAACGAAGCGGCCATCAAACTGGTGCGCAAATACGCCGCCGATCAGGGTAAGCCGCCAGAAAAACGCAACATCGTGAGCTTCAAAGGTTCGTTCCATGGCCGCACCATGGCCACCGTCACCCTCACCGCGCAACCCAAATACCATGTCGGGTTCGAGCCGATGCCGGGTGGGTTCGTGTATGTGGACACGTTCAACGACGAAGCCGCCGCCGATTCCGTCATCAACGAAAACACCTGCGCCGTGTTTATTGAACCGGTGCAAGGCGAGGGCGGCGTGATGCCTGCCAAACCGGGCTTCCTGCAACATATTCGCGCGCTGTGCGATAAAGTGGGCGCATTGCTCGTCATCGACGAAATTCAGGCCGGTATGGGCCGCACCGGCAGCCTGTTCGCGCATTGCCAGGACGGGGTGTTCCCCGATGTCGTCACCCTCGCCAAGGCGCTGGGCGGCGGGTTGCCCATTGGCGCCATGCTGGTGGGCGGCCGCGCCGCGGATGTGCTGCAGTTCGGCACGCACGGCACCACCTTTGGCGGCAACCCGGTCATGTGTGCGGTTGCGCTGGCGGCGGTTACTAAATTATCGCGGCAGGATATTCTGGGTAACGTGGCCGATCGCGGAGAACAGCTGCGCGCGGGCCTCGCCGCCATCAACGCCGAGTTGGGTTTGTTCAAGGAAATCCGTGGTCGCGGGCTGATGATCGGGGCGGAACTCATGGCGGCGCATGCTGGAAAATCAGGCGATATTTCCGAACTCGCCCGCAAGCACGGCGCGCTGGTGCTGGTTGCCGGGCCCGATGTGATGCGCTTCCTACCGCCACTGACGATTACGGAGGTTGAGCTTGCCACCGGCGTTGCCCGCTTCAAAGCGGCCCTTGTAAGCTACCTCGCGGGTGCCAAGTAGTGGATGCCGCGTTTCAGCCCACCCTCGACTGGATTAGCACCCAGCGTGCACGGATGATTGGGCTGACCGAACAATGGTCCGCCATCAATTCCGGCAGCTATCACCTCGAGGGCATTCGTGCCATGCGCGACGCGTTGAAATCGGAATTTGCCGTGCTCGGCGGACAGGCCGATTTATTGCCCGTTGCCCCCCTGTCTCAAATTGATAAAAAGGGGCAGGAAAAAACCATTCCGATAGCGGAAGCATTAAGAATAACCAAGCGTCCTGAGGCAAACTTCCAAATCCTTCTGGTCGGCCATATGGACACGGTTTTTGGGCCCGACCATGCCTTCCAAACCCCACGCTATGTCTCGGAATCGGTTATAAACGGCCCAGGTGTGGCCGACTTGAAGGGCGGACTCGCCGTGATGTTGTTGGCATTACAGGCGTTTGAAGCATCACCCTTTGCTGAGCATATTGGCTGGCAAATCCTGCTCAATCCCGATGAGGAAATCGGTTCTATAAGTTCCGATCCGCTTCTGAAACGAGCAGCACTGGGTAAGCAATTGGGACTGGTTTACGAGCCGTCACTCGCCGACGGCACCATGGCCGGGGCGCGCAAAGGCAGTGGCAATTTTTCCATCACCGTGCGTGGCCGCGCCGCCCATGCCGGGCGCAGCCCCGAAGAAGGGCGCAACGCCATTGTGGCGGCTGCCGAAATTACCCAGCAGCTTTATGCGCTTAATGGTAAATGGCCAGGGGTCACGGTCAATCCCGGCCATGTCGAAGGCGGCGGTGCGCTGAACGTGGTGCCGGATTTGGCCATCCTGCGCTTCAATATCCGCACGCAGGAAACGGCCAATGAACCGCTTATATTAAATGAAATTCAAAAAATTATCGAAGTTGTCCACAGCCGTGAGGGCTATCAGGCATCGCTGCATGGCCGTTTCACCCGCAGCCCCAAACCCATGCACCCACGAAACCAGCAACTCTTTGAATTTGTGCAGGAGTGTGGGCGCGAACTCGGCCAAACGATCGCGGTGAAACCCTCGGGCGGCTGTTGCGACGGGAACAATTTGTGGAAATACGGCCTTCCCAACGTCGATACGCTCGGCGTGCGCGGTGCCAACATCCATTCCGATCAGGAAATCATCCATCTTGATTCCCTTACTGAACGCGCCCAGCTCTCGGCACTGCTGCTGATGAAACTGGCGCGCGGCGATCTTGCCTTGTTGCCCCAACCATGATGCAAAGGGTTACCCATGTACCTCCGCCCCGCCACGCTTGACGACCATGCTGCCGTCCTTGCCCTCGCCAAGCAGGCGGGTTTTGGCATGACATCGCTGCCGCCGGATGCGGCGGTGTTGCAGGAGAAAATCGAGGCGTCCGTCGCCAGTTTTGCCGGGGCCTGCAAAAAACCGGGGCAGGAATTCTTCTTTTTTGTGCTGGAAGACTCTGAAAATGAAGGCCATATTGCAGGCACCTGCGGTATCAAGGCGCATATCGGCCTCAGCCAGCCATTTTACTCCTACAAGCTCACTACCATCACGCAAGCTTCCACGCAGCTCGATATTTTCTCAAAGCAAGTTTTACTGCAGGTTACCAATGACTTAACTGGGGCAACCGAAGTCGGTTCGCTCTTCCTCGAACCCCGTTACCGGCGCGACCGCATGGGCAAAATGATGTCACTGTCGCGCTTCATGTTCATCGCCGCCTTCCGCGAAACATTCGCCGACACCATCATTGCCGAAATGCGTGGCGTGCATGATGCCGAGGGCAACGCCCCCTTCTACAACGCCCTGCCCAAGCATTTTTTCCAGATGAATTTTGCTAAGGCCGACTATATAAACGCCACACAAGGCAATCAGTTCATCAACGACTTAATGCCCAAATACCCGATTTACCTGAATTTATTGCGTAAATCCGCGCAGCAGGTGGTGGGGCGGGTGAATGCCGCGAGCGAACCGGCACGCGCCATGCTCGAGGCGCAGGGCTTCAAATATACCGGCTACATCGATATTTTTGACGGCGGGCCGACCATGATCGCCGAACGCGAGCAGGTGGCGGTCATCCGCGAAGCCAAAACCGCCATCATTGCAACAATCGACGAGCTGCCCGAAGGCACGCCTAAATTCATGGTCAGCAACGAGCAGTTCGCCGGATTCCGCTGTGCCACTGGGCGGGTGGTGGAAATCACCGCCGGTAAGCTCCATATTACCCATCGGCTGGCGGGCAGGATGGGATTGAAACTGGGCGATAAGGTGCGGTACTACCCTCTCTGAAGAACACCCGATAACGGAGTTTATATGCACTACATCAATGGTTTATGGGTGGATGGCGGCAGCCATGAATTCACCTCCCTCAACCCGGCGACGGGACAGGTGCTGTGGCAAGGTAAGGCGGCCGGGGAGGCTGAAATAGGCAAAGCCGTCGCGGCGGCACGGGCGGCGTTTCCGGCTTGGGCCGCCTGTTCGGTGGAGGAGCGCCTGGCCATCCTTGAAAAGTTTAAGATACTGGTTGAAAACGAGAAAGAAGCGCTGGCCGTAGCCATTGCGCAGGAAACCGGCAAAGCCTTGTGGGACGCGCGCTCGGAAGCGTCGGCGGTCGTCGCCAAACTCACCTATACGCGCGAGGGTTATGCCGAGCGCACCGGCACTAAATCGCAGGTGACGCCGGCGGGCACGGCTATTGTGCGCCATCGCCCGCATGGGGTGATGGCGGTGTATGGGCCCTATAACTTTCCCGCGCACTTGCCCAATGGCCATATCATGCCTGCCTTGTTGGCCGGGAATACCATCGTGTTTAAGCCCAGCGAGCAGACGCCAATGGTGGCAGAATGGACCGTGAAGCGCTGGGAGCAGGCAGGTTTGCCTGCAGGTGTGCTGAATCTGGTGCAGGGGGAGTGCGAAACTGGCATGGCGCTGGCAGCAGCAGAAATTAACGGCGTGCTGTTCACTGGGTCGAGTGCGACCGGGATTGCGTTGCATAAGCAATTTGCGGGCCGGCCTGAAATTGTGCTGGCGCTCGAAATGGGGGGGAATAATCCGCTGATCGTGACGGGCGTGAATGACCTCGATGCGGCGGTCTATGAAACCCTGCTTTCGGCCTATACGGGCTCGGGCCAACGCTGCACGTGCGCGCGTCGGGTCATGGTCGATTCGTCGTGGGTTATCCACAAGCAATTCATTGAAAAATTAGTGGTGGCCGCAGGGTCGATTGTGGTGGGTGCGTATGATGATGAGCCTGCGCCTTTCATGGGCCCGCTGATCTCAATACGCGAGGCAAACCGGCTGCTGGAAGCGCAGAAACATCTCGTTTCGTTGGGCGGAAAACTGTTGCTTGAGATGAAGATGTTAAGAGATGGGCTGCCATTTTTAAGCCCAGGGATTATCGACATGACGGGAATAGAGAATGTTCCGGATCAGGAATATTTTGGACCGCTCATTCAACTTTACCGTGTGGAAAATGCGGTGCAAGCCGTCGCAATGGCGAACCAGACGCAGTATGGCTTGAGCGCCTCGGTTTTCTGTGATGATGCAGCACTGTTTCAACAGCTTAGCAGGCAAATGCATAGTGGACTACTGAACTGGAATCGTCAGACGACCGGGGCGTCGGGGGCGGGGCCGTTCGGTGGCACAGGTATCAGCGGCAACCATCGGCCTGCGGGCTATTACGCGGCAGATTACTGCGCCTACCCCGTAGCCTCGGTCGAGGTCGAAAAGCTGGTCCTTCCGCAGCAGCTTCCGCCCGGAATCAAGGTTCACTAGCATGGCGACGCGCGAATGGCAGTTCGACGGGCTGGTCGGACCGACCCATAATTATGCAGGCCTCGCCTATGGCAACCTCGCGTCAGAGGCGAATCGGGGTGCCGTGGCCAATCCGCGCGCTGCAGCTTTGCAGGGACTCGAGAAAATGCGCTTCGTGCGCGACTTGGGTGTGCCGCAATGCTTTATTCCTCCGCATTTTAGGCCAGTCATTCCGGAATTAAAACGAATTGGCTTTGGCGGAGCGCTCGAAACATTGCTCAATCGTGCATTTTCGGCTTCTCCCGGGCTGCTTGCCAGCGTTTATTCGTCGTCCTTCATGTGGGTGGCAAATTTGGCCACGGTCGCTCCAAGTTGCGACACTGAGGATGGAAAATTACACCTTACACCGGCAAATTTAGTCAGTCATTATCACCGCGCGCTGGAGGCACCATTTTCCACACGGCTGCTGCAGCATATTTTCCATAATGAAAAATATTTTACTGTGCATAATTATTTGCTGCCAACGCCAAGAATGGGCGACGAAGCTGCTGCTAACCATATGAGGGTATCCTCGAAATTTGGTTCTTCTGGCAAGCATATTTTTGTCTATGGCGCGGGTGCTGAATTGTCACAATTACCAGCTAAGTTTCCGGCACGCCAAACGCGTGAAGCGAGCGAAGCAGTTGCGCGTTTACATACTTTAAAAGAGGGGCAATCGCTATTTTTGCAACAGGCACCGGCGGTGATTGATGCCGGGGTGTTTCACAACGATGTGATCGCCATGAATTGCACGCGACGCATGTTTTATCATGAGGATGCATTTATAAATCCTGATACATTAAAAAGTTTCTGCAATAGCCTCCCTGAAATGAAGCTAAGGGTTATCACGCAGGCAGAGCTGAGTGTGGCCGATGCGGTGAAGACCTACTTCTTTAATGCGCAGTTGCTAGAGCTGCCGGGCGGCCAGTTTGCCCTGATTGTGCCGAGCGAGACGGGCGAGCACGAACCTGCCCGTAAACTGACCGAGCGTTTAGTGAGTGAAGGGGTGCTCGATACGGTGCATGTGCGCGACGTGCGCGAGAGCATGCGCAACGGCGGTGGCCCCGCCTGTTTACGCTTGCGGATTGTGATGAGTG
>JBJXEM010000009.1:0-27170 GCA_046154225.1 Rickettsiales bacterium | reverse complement strand
AGAACCAGCCGATTCCAATCTCCCGGCATGGGCGGATGATGCATTGCCGATTGCCACCAAGGGCGAATATCTACGCGCCCTGCGCAACCTTTCTGGTGATAGTAGAGAGCAATTGGCTGAACGTTGTGGTTATGATGCGGGTTATCTTAGGACGGTGGAATGTGGATTCCAAAACGCTTCCGAAAATCTCATTGCCGCCTACGCCCGCTACCCGCTATTCAACCGCGCGGCATTGGATGCGTTGCCCGCCGGGCATAGTAACTGGCTGGATGCGGGCCATGCAGGGGCCGTGATAGACGGCCGCGCGCCTGTGGGCGACGTGGCTACCGGCGCGGTGCGCTAAACATAATTCGCTTGTGTCATCGCCGCACTTGCACAACATAGCGCCATGGCTGTTTACACCCACCTTTCCAACGAAGAAATCGCCGCGCTGCTGGCGGGGCATTACCGAATCGGGCGGTTTGCGTTTGCGGTGGGGATCGCCAGTGGGGTGGAGAACAGCAACTTTCTGGTGGTGACGGATGACGATGCGGGGCGCGAACAAAAGCAGATTTTAACCTTGTACGAAAAGCGCGTCGAGGCTTCGGAGCTGCCGTTTTTTCTCGAATTGCTGCAGCATTTGGCGGCGCGCGGGGTGGCGTGCCCGCAGCCGATTGCGCGCACCGACGGGGCGCTGTTTGGCACGCTACGCGGGCGGCCGGCGGCGATGGTGAGCTTTCTTCACGGCAACAGCCGGACGGTGATTTCCGCCGCCCACACGGGCGAAGTGGGGCGGGCGTTGGCGCAGCTGCATGTGGCAGGCGAGGGGTTTGCGCGCCAGCGCGAGAACCGGCTGTCGCTGGCGGGCTGGAGTGATTTGGCGCAGAAGCTGGAAGGCAAGCTAGACGCTATCGCTCCAGGGCTCGATGCGCTCGCCGCCGAAACGCTTTTTGAGATACGGGCACAGTGGGGTGCGGTTTGCGCGCTGCCACGCGGCATTATTCACGCCGATTTTTTCCCCGACAATGTGTTTTTCGAGGGCGAAAAGTTAAGCGGCGTGATCGATTTTTATTTCGCCTGCGTCGATGCATGGGCCTATGATTTAGCCATCGCCATCAACGCCTGGTGCTTCGAGCCGACGGGTGAATTCAACGCCGAAAAATCGCAGCGCATGATCGCGGAATATCAGCGGGTGCGACCGCTGGGCGAGGCAGAAATTGAGGCGTTGCCGCTGTTACTGCGCGGCGCTGCGCTGCGCTTTTTTCTCACCCGCGCGCATGACTGGATTCACCGCACGCCGGGCGCACACGTAGTGCTGCTCGACCCGCTGGAATATGCGGGAAAGCTGAGGTTTTATCGGAATAATATGGTGAGTGGTGGGTGGTGAGTGGTGGGTAGTGTAGAAAGTTACCGTGATCTTAGAATTTGGCAGGAGAGTATTGATCTTGCAAAGCAGATTTACGCGCTGGTTGACCGGTTGCCTGCAAAGGAACTTTACGGACTGCGTAGTCAGATGACGCGATCAGTCGTGTCGATTGCCGCCAACATAGCTGAAGGCAGTCGTCGCAGGAAAACGCCTGATCTGATTCACTTCCTGTCGATGGCTCACGGTTCCTTAGCCGAACTCGAAACGCACCTGACGATTGGGATTGCTGTTGGGTATTTTGACGAAGCCGCGTGCGCTCAGAGTTTCGATGCTGCGCAAGCGATCTCGCGTGGCATTAAAAAACTGATCCAGACATTAGAAGTGAAAGCCTAGCCTATGCCCACCACCCACCACCCACTACCCACCACTCACCGCAAAAAAATTACCCTCTACACCGACGGTGCGTGCCGCGGCAACCCGGGGCCCGGGGGCTGGGCGGCGTTGTTGTTTTACGACAAGCATGTGCGCGAAATCAGTGGCGGCGAAGCGGCCACCACCAACAACCGCATGGAGCTGATGGCAACGATTCGCGGCTTAAAAATGCTGAAAGAGCCCTGTGCAGTAGCGATTTACACCGACAGTAAATACGTGCTCGACGGGTTCACCCAGTGGCTTCCCGGCTGGGAAAAACGCGGCTGGAAAACGGCGGACAAAAAACCGGTGAAGAATGTCGATCTGTGGCAGGCGCTGGTGCTGGCGGCAGAACCGCATCAACTGAAATGGCATTGGGTGAAGGGCCATAGCGGCGACACGCATAACGACCGTGTGGATGCGCTGGCCGTCGCGGAATCACGAAAATTTGCCTAGATTCCTGCTACCAGAGGATTATGACGACCTGATGACAACGGGAGATGTTTTATGAAACCTGTTCAAATATTGATAGGCGCACTTGCTGTGTGCAGCATGGCAAGCCCTGCGCTTGCGATGCGTGTGATCAATCTCGATACGGTGCAGCACCAGTTGGTGTTTGAGGCTGCGGGCACCACGACGCCCATCACCCTTGCGCCGGGCGAAATGCATAATTTTGCGACCACGCCTTCGGGGCGGCTGAGCCTATTAAGCGCGCCCATGCCCAAGGGCGGCACGGCGATTCAAACCCAAGGCATTCTGCGCGATGTGATTGGCAATGGGCGTAATCAGGACATTCCAGCGGATGAAGAAAACGAATACGCCATCTGGCCCGGCGGCGACCTGGTATTGCAACAACGGATTCGGCGGAATCAGGGGCGTTAATTATTATTGAATTTCTTATGCGATTGTCATCAAGCTGTCACATAGTCCGGTTAGGATGATGGTATGAAACATGTATCGCAACCTTCCGAGGCCCCGAATACTCGGCCTGAAGATTCCTTTATCGACCACCCTGCCATGCGCTGGGCCGTGGGCATTGGCGGCGTGTTGTGGACGGCCCTTACCGGCATGGCCAACATCTCGAAGGCGTGCTATCAGTCGCTTAAATACCAGGAGCCGCTGTCGACGGCCCGCGCGTTGCGCGACAAAGCAGAGGCCGGGCTTTTTAAGAAATACGCCAACATTGTGCCTAAGCCCGCCACCGATACAGCCCCGGACACGCTGACAAAATTTGCCGAGCGGATGGAGCAAAATGCGGCGCGCGTGCTGAACCCGAAACTGAATGAAGAGCTCGAAACAGTCAGTAAAACCTATTCCGGTGTGGTGAAAAATTTCTACCGGTCGATTGGCATTCCTATCGAGAAAGGCGTGCTTTCGTCGTTCAAAACCGCGGCGGCGGAGTTCGCGCACCTGAAACGCCACGAGCGCAGCACGGTGATTTTTAGCACCATTACTTCGGTGATGATCCCATTCATGGGATTGGCATTATTATCGGTGGGTGCGCGCGCCAAGAAAAATGCGCAATGGCAACAGGACGTAAACGAGCATCAGGAGCGTAACCTGATCGCCCTGCGCAAGCAGATTGACGCGCAGGAACGCAGCGCCGATCGTGGCATTTAAGGCGTTACACTAGGATGGCTACTTAGACTCTTTCTCAGGGCTTGCTGGCCTTGCAGCATCTTCTTCATAGCGTCTGAGGCGACGATGTAGCCATGGGGCCGCAAGCACAAAGGCCGCAGTGGCAAACCAGATTGCCCCATCCAATAAATCTGCACGTTTCGTTGCGTCATCCGCTTGGCTTGCGTCCCATACCAAAGCGATCGCGAGGTAGCCGATAAAAACGGCCGGAATAAGCAACGCTTTTCGCCAGCCAAATCGGCCCCACAACCACAACGCCAGATGCACAAGTGGCACTAAGCTTTCTCGCGAATCGCCGCTTGGGCCGCAGCAAGGCGTGCAATCGGCACGCGGTAGGGGCTGCAGCTGACATAATCGAGCCCGGTGCGTTGGCAGAAATGAATCGAGGCCGGGTCGCCGCCATGTTCGCCGCAAATGCCGAGCTTTAAATTACTGCGGGTTTTGCGGCCGCGCACAGTGGCGATTTGAATCAATTCACCCACGCCGTTTTGGTCGATCGTCACGAATGGATCCTGCTCGATGACGCCCTGCTTTTTATACTGCTCGATGAAACTTGCCGCATCGTCGCGCGAAATGCCGAGTGTGGTTTGCGTCAGGTCGTTCGTGCCGAAGCTGAAGAATTCAGCGGTCTCGGCGATTTCACCTGCGCACAAGGCGGCACGTGGCAGCTCGATCATGGTGCCGACCTGATAGCTGGCGGTATAGTTCGCAAGCTTTGCGGCATCATCAATCACCGCCTTCATGAGTTGCAGCTCTTTTTTGGTCATCACCAGTGGCACCATGATTTCGGGAATCACGGTTTTGCCTTCCTTCGCCACTTGCGCCGCCGCTTCGAAAATCGCGCGGGCCTGCATGGCGTAAATTTCGGGGTAGGTGATGCCGAGGCGCACGCCGCGGTGGCCCAGCATGGGGTTGGCTTCATGCAGTTGCGCCGCGCGATGTTTCACCGCTTCAAGCGGCAAATGCGCCGCGTCGGCCACTTCCTGCATTTCGGCTTCGGTGTGCGGCAAAAACTCGTGCAGCGGCGGGTCGAGCAGGCGGATGGTGACGGGCAACCCGTCCATGATGGTAAACAGCGCGACGAAATCCTGGCGTTGGAACGGCAGCAATTTGGCGAGTGCCGCTTCGCGCGCTTTTTTGCTTTCGGCCACAATCATTTCGCGCACGGCGATAATCCGCTCGGCGTCGAAAAACATATGCTCGGTGCGGCACAGGCCAATGCCTTCGGCGCCGAAGCCGCGCGCGGTTTTAGCATCTAAAGGAGTCTCCGCGTTGGCGCGCACTTTCAGCGAACGCGCCGCATCCGCCCAGCCCATGATGGTGGTGAAATCGCCGGAAAGATTAGGCTCGACGGTGGCGACCGCGCCCAGCATCACTTCGCCGGTGGAGCCGTTAAGGGTGATGATTTCGCCCTCGCGCACGGTGAGTCCACCGGCCGCGAATTCTTTTCGCGCGTAATTGATGCGAATGTCACCCGCACCGCTCACGCAGCATTTGCCCATGCCGCGCGCCACGACTGCCGCATGCGAAGTCATGCCACCACGCGCGGTGAGGATGCCTTTTGCGGCGTGCATGCCGTGAATATCTTCAGGTGAAGTTTCAATACGCACGAGAATGACCGCTTCGTTTTTAGCCTTGGCCGATTCGGCGTCTTCGGCGGTGAACACCACTTTGCCCGAAGCCGCACCGGGGCTTGCCGGAAGCCCGCGCGCGATAACTTGTTTTTTGGCTTTGGGGTCGAGCGTGGGGTGCAGTAACTGGTCGAGCGAGAGGGGGTCGATCCGCAGCAAAGCTTCTTCCTGCGTAATCAGTTTTTCAGCCACCATGTCGACCGCAATCTTGAGCGATGCTTTCGCCGTGCGTTTGCCGTTGCGGGTTTGCAGCATCCACAATTTGCGGTTCTCGACGGTGAACTCGATGTCCTGCATGTCGCGGTAATGGGCTTCGAGTTTTTGGTACACACCCACCAGTTCGGCGAACACGTCCGGCATCACTTCTTCCATGCTCGGTAAATCGCCGCCTTCGAGCTTGCCCTGAATGGTGAGGGGCTGTGGGGTGCGAATGCCGGCCACCACATCTTCGCCCTGTGCGTTCACTAAAAACTCGCCGTAAAAAAGCTTTTCGCCGGTCGACGGATTGCGGGTGAAGGCCACGCCGGTCGCGCAATCCTCGCCCATATTGCCGAACACCATGGATTGAATGTTGACCGCCGTGCCCCAGCTGGCCGGAATGTCGTGCAGGTTGCGGTAGGTGATGGCGCGCGGGTTCATCCAGCTGTCGAACACGGCGCGGATGGCACCCCAGAGTTGCGCATGCACATCCTGCGGGAACGGCTCGCCGCGCGCGGCTGCAACCTTCGCTTTATATTGCGCCACCAGCTCTTTCAAATCGTCGGCGTCGAGTTCGGTGTCGTTGGCCACTTCGCGGTCGTTTTTCATGAGGTCGAGCAAATCCTCGAACACGTCATGATGCACGTCGAGTACCACGTCGGAATACATTTGAATGAAGCGGCGGTAGCTGTCGTAAGCGAAACGCGCATTGCCGGTTTTGGCGGCGAGGCCCTCGACGGTTTCGTCGTTCAGGCCCAGGTTCAAAATCGTGTCCATCATGCCCGGCATGCTGGCGCGCGCGCCCGAGCGCACAGAAACCAGCAACGGGTTTTTCGCATCGCCAAACTTGCGGCCGCTTGCCGTTTCAATATCGGCGACACCGGCGGTAACTTGTTCTTTTAGCCCCTCCGGGAAATGTTTGTCGGCGGCGTAATAGGCGACGCAGACATCCGTCGTGATGGTGAAGCCGGGGGGCACCGGCAAGCCCAGCGCGCACATGTCGGCCAGGTTCGCACCCTTGCCGCCCAGCTGGTTTTTCATGGCAACCGAGCCCTCAGCCTTGCCATCGCCGAAGCTGTAGACGAGTTTCTCGGCCATATCGAGTTTCTTTGCGGTAGCGGTTTTCATGGTTCTACCCTTCTAATTTCGAAAAGTCAGCAATGCGGTTAGCGGCGTCGCGGACGGCCGCGAGCAGGCCGAGGCGTGCTTCGCGGTGGCCTTCTTCCGTCACCAGCAAATCGGTGAAGAATTGGTTGATGGGTGCGGTGAGCAATTCCAGATCAGCAGGTGCAGCGCCTTTGCAATTTTTGAGCGCAGCAGCAAGCGCATGTTCCGCAGGCGCAGCAAGCGATTCCGCAATCTGTGGTGCGAAGCTGGTTTTCGCCTTCTTCTCCTCCGCCGTGAGGATGTTCATGCTGCGGTTAATGGCGGCGAGTGTTTCTTTGCCTTCGCTTGTGTCAATCCACGCGGCGAGGGCTTTGGTTTGCGCCACAATCGCGACAGGCACAAAGCTTTTGCCGTTGGCAATGCTTGCCTCAATGACATGCGCGGGCACTTGTTCATCGCGCAGGAGTTGTTTCAGGCGGTCGTGGAAGAATTCGACCACATCCGTGGGGCAGAATGCTGCAAGGTCAATCACCCAGTTCTGCTGTAGCAAAATTCGCAACACACCCAGCGCCGCACGACGCAGCGCGAGCGGGTCTTTGCTGCCGGTGGGTTTTTCGCCAACAGCGAACAGCGACACGATTGAATCCAGCTTATCCGCCAGCGAAATAATGGCACCCAGTTGGCTTTCGGGTAGGCTATCGCCTGCACCTTGGGGCTTGTAATGTTCGTAGATGGCTTCGGCAATCGCATCCGGTTCGCCTTGCGCTTTGGCGTAATAGCGGCCCATGATGCCTTGCAGTTCCGGGAATTCGCCTACCATGCCGGAGGTGAGGTCGGCCTTGCACAGCTGTGCGGCGCGGCGGACGGATTTCTCATCCGCGAATCCTAAGGCTTTCGCAATTTCCACGGCTAGCTTCTCAATCCGTTCAACCTTCGCAT
This sequence comes from Rickettsiales bacterium, assembly GCA_046154225.1. Classification (GTDB taxonomy): domain Bacteria; phylum Pseudomonadota; class Alphaproteobacteria; order Rickettsiales; family UBA3002; genus QFOX01. The sequence goes on along the minus strand of JBJXEM010000009.1, from coordinate 19,901 downwards.
CCATCATGCCGACTTTGGCGTGGAACACGACATCGGAGAGTTTCTTGCCCCAGTCTTCCAGTTTCGTCAGGCGATCTTGCGTCCAGTAAAACTCACCGTCGGCGAGGCGGGCGCGGACGACGCGGGCATTGCCTGCTTTGACTTTTTCGCCGCCATCGGCGTTCACCATGTTGGCGACGGTGATGAACTGGTTGGCGAGCCCCCCCTCTTTCCCCCCCGCGAGCGGGGGGGATGTAAGGGGGGGAACGCGCAGCGCGAAATAACGCTGGTGGTTTTTCATTTCCGAAATCAGTACTTCCGGCGGCAGGTCGAGGAATTTCGCGTCGAACTGGCATAACAGCGGCACGGGCCATTCGACAAGGCCGGTGACTTCATCGAGCAGTGCGGCGTCTTCCACCAGCTGTAATTTTTGTGCGCTGGCGAGGGCGGATACCGCTGCAGCAATTTTTGCGCGGCGTGCAGCAAAATCGACAATCACCTGCGCGTCGAGCAGGAGTTGTTCGTATTGCTCGGCGTGGGGGATTTTAATTTCCGCAGGGCTCAGGAAACGATGGCCGAACGTGATATTTCCCGCAGTGAGGTGGGCGAATTGTGCAGGGATGATTTTCTCATCCAGCAGCGCCACCAGTGCATGCAGCGGACGCACCCATGCAAGCGGCCGGGTTTCGCGGCTGCCCCAATGCATGGATTTTGGCCACGCAAACGCGAGCAGTGTTTCTTCGATGATTTTTTTCAGTGTGTCGGCAGTCGCGCCGCCTTTTTTCAGGATGGTGGCGTAATAATAACCGTCGCGTTGTTCGCATTGATCGAGCGTGAGGCCGGTGCTGCTTAGGAAGCCCTTGAGTGCCTGTTCCGGCGCGCCGATTTTTGGGCCGCGGCGTTCTTCCTTCGTGTCGGGCTGAGTGAGGGGGAGGCCCGCCACTTGCAGTGCGAGGTGGCGCGGGGACACAAAACTTTTCACGTCACCAAACGGTAATCCGGCTTTTTGCAGCGAAGTGGTGACCAGTCGTGAAAGCTGCTCGGCCGCGTTCTGCTGCATGCGGCTGGGGATTTCTTCGGAGAAAAGTTCGAGCAGGAACGTGGCCATTATGCGCAAGCCTCATATTCTGTCATGCCAGCGAACGCTGGCATCCAGTTTATATTTGCGCCCCGCGCGCTGGATGCCAAATCAAGTTTGGTATGACACGCTTCTAGTTTAGAATTCATTTTTTCGCCGCTTTCTTTTTAAGGGGCGCTTTGGGCACCACCACTTTACCCGGACGTGAAGCGCGCTCGGCTTTCGCCACGCGGTTTTGGCTGTCGACGAGAATGACGCGTGGCTTGTGGGTTTTGGCTTGTTTGGGTTTCATGTGCACGAAGGCGCAGACGATGAGCAAATCGCCTTTTTTGATGAGATGAGCTGCCGCACCGTTGATCGTGATTTCGCCGCCGCCGCGTTTTTTGCTGCGGATGGCATAGGTGGTGAGCCGTTGCCCGTTGGTGATGTCGAGCACGTCGACCTGTTCATGTTCCAAAATACCCGCAGCTTCGAGCAGCACAGGGTCGATGGTGATGGAGCCGTTATAGCTGAGATCGGCCCCGGTGCAGGTGGCGCGGTGGATTTTGCCTTTGAGCATGGTGAGGATCATTGGGCGTCTCCTGTATCCGAGATTTCGACATCGTCGACGGGTGCGGCCTGCTGGTAATCGGCGCAGGCGGTTAATGTAGTCACTAATAACAACGTTGCAATGAGGCGAGGAGTCATGCGGCCAGCTCCATCGCGTAGTACGTGTTATCGAGCCGCATTTTGATGCCATGCATTTCCGCCGGAAGATTGGTCTCGGGCAAAAGCGCAAAACCGTTTTTTTCGTAAAAGCGGCGTGCGGCGGCGAACCAGTCTAATGTGCCGAGGTATAATGATCGGAATGCATTTGCCCGCGCCCACGCCACTAATACATCCAGCAATTTTTGGCCCACGCGGTGCGGTGCGCCGCGATAGTCGGGCGCGACAAACATTTTGCGGATGACGCCGACATGGTTGCCCGCATTGATGATCGCAATGGTGCCGACCAGTGCGCCGTTGTGAAGTGCGAGCCAGAAATTGCCGCCGGGCGCGAGGTAAGCGCGTTCGATATCCGCCAGATCCGGTTGGTCGGCCAGCGTAATGGGAACGTTGTGCTCGTGCTGGATGCCCAGTACGAATGGGCCAATGGCCGCAGCATATTCGGGGTTGTAGGGCTGAATGGTAATCACGCCGCCTCCTGCGATTTCACCCACGCTTCGCAGCAAGCTTTGGCCAGCGCGCGCACGCGGCCGATATAGCTGGCGCGTTCGGTGACGCCGATGACGCCGCGCGCATCGAGCAGGTTGAAGCGGTGCGAGGCTTTGATGCACTGGTCGTAGGCGGGCAAAGTGAGGGCGGCGCTGCGGGTGTTGCTGTAAGCGAGCAGCGCTTTGCATTCGGCCTCGGCTTCCTCGAACTGTTTGAACAATTGCGCGGTGTCGGCGGCCTCGAGGTTGTAGGCGCTGAATTCGACTTCATTTTGTTTGAATACGTCGCCGTAGGTGAAGTGAGCCGACAGCTTTGAGCCGACAGCCGACAGCTCGTTCTTAGTGCTGTTAGCTGTGGGCTGTTGGCTGTTAGCTGGAACGAAGTTCCACCCCAAATCATACACGTTTTCCACACCCTGAATATACATGGCGAGGCGCTCGAGACCGTAGGTGAGTTCGCCCGCGATGGGGTCGCAGGCGATGCCGCCCACTTGCTGGAAATAGGTGAATTGCGTGACTTCCATGCCGTCGCACCAGACTTCCCAGCCCAACCCCCAGGCGCCGAGGGTGGGACTTTCCCAGTCATCCTCGACGAACCGAATGTCGTGTTCGGCAGCCTTGATGCCGAGTTCGGCGAGCGAGTCGAGGTACAGCTGCTGTAAATTATCGGGCGAAGGTTTCAAGATCACCTGAAACTGATAGTAATGCTGCAGGCGGTTGGGGTTTTCGCCGTAGCGGCCGTCCTTCGGGCGGCGCGAGGGTTGCACATAGGCGCAGTTCCACGGCTTGGGCCCGAGCGCCCGCAAGGTGGTAGCCGGATGGAAAGTCCCAGCGCCCACTTCCATGTCGTAGGGCTGCAAAATCACACAGCCCTGCCGCGCCCAGAAATTCTGCAGCGTGAGAATGATATCCTGAAAGCTTTTGCTCATTGCGCCCGCGTTTTAGCGGGCGAGGGCGCGTTTAGCAACTGCCAAGGCTAATAATTTTAGGCGAAGTTAGGCATGCCCCACGGCGGTGCTCATCAGGGCGATATCGATGCCGAGGGACTTACCGGCGGTGGCCCATTTCAGTTCGTTGTCGGTGTTGAACATCAGTTCGGCGGTGGCGGGCACGGTGATCCAGCTGTTGGCGTCGATTTCGGCTTCCAGTTGCCCGGCGCTCCAGCCTGCGTAACCCACGACCAATGCCGAATGTTTGGGGCCGTTTCCTTCGAGGATGTCGTTCAGGATGGCGCTGGAGGCGGTGACCGAAAGCTCGGCCCCGCGCGCCAGCGAAAATTCGCGATAATAATCGGCGGAGTGGATGACGAAGCCGCGGCTACGCTCGACCGGGCCGCCGAAAAACACGGGGATGTCGCGGTCGGCGGCGATTTTGGGTAAGTCCATGCCCTCCATGAGGCTGGCGTAGCTGAGCATTTCCATCGGCTGGTTGAGGATGAGGCCCATCGCGCCATCGGCATTGTGGGCGAACACGTAGACGACGGATTTTTGGAAACAACCCGAATCGAGCACAGGGGTGGCGACCAGCATTTGCCCCGCGAGGTAACCGCTTTGGGCGTTAGCGTCGATGATGTGGGGACCGCTTAAGCGGCTGGGTTCAACCGTGATGGTGGGTTGTGTGGTGGCGGCAGTGGCTGACAGCATGGTTTTTACCTTTTTGAGGAGTGAGTTCATGGCGTCGTCGTCCTGCTGTTGATTTAATTGCAGTGTACCATTTAGGCGCAGGGGCTCCAAATACAATACTCGCCGCGCGGGCAAATTTTACGATTGATTCTGCCGCGAAGATTCGAACTGCCGGAGTTTCGGCTGCATCCACTCGGGCACGTGCGCGTGCCACTTAAAGTTATCCACAGAGATGGTGGCAGGTGACGCGTGACCAGTGACGGGTGAATTTTCGGGAAAGACCTCGTCGAATTTGAGGTTGGCGAGGCGGGGGGGCATGCCGTCGCGTTCAAGAACGAACCAGCCGCGGCGGGCGATGGATTTGTAATGCATGCGCGCGGTGATTTCCTGCCCCACATAGCAGCCTTTGGTGAAGCTGACGGCATGGAGCAGATCGTAGCCCGCATCGAGCGCAGTGAGGGTGTCGGGTGCGAAGTCGTGGCCTAAAGAGGGGATAGGGTTTAGGGTATGGGGTATAGAAGGCTTGCCAATAGTTGTGCTGTAGTCGCGTGACGGTAAATCAGGGTGGCGCGGGTCTGGAAACAGTGTCTCGCTATACCCTATACCCCATACCCTATCCCCTATTTCGACTTTGGCGCGCAGCTTATACATCATCAGGCGCTTGCGCAGCGTGGGTGCGAGTTCGGCGGCGCTGTCGAGCAGGATGGATTCACCCGCGTCGATGAGAAACATGTCGTGCAGGATTTTGCCTTGCGGCGAGAGTAATGCGGCGAACTGGATTTTATCGGCAGCCAGTTTTTCGACATCCTGCGTGAGGATGCCTTGAAGGAAATGTACGCGGTCGGGGCCCGAGATTTCCAGCATGTGGCGTGTGTCGTTCATGGGCATAACATAGGGCGATGCTCAGCGATTTCCAGTGAGCAATGCATGAAGTTTTGCCGCTACCACTGGCAGCGCAAAATGGTCGGCGACATAGCGTTGTAGCTGCGCGGCGCGGGTGCGGGTGGCGTCGGGGTCGGCCAGCGCGCGCACCAGCGCTTCGGCGAGTGCGGGCGCGTGAATGGCGCACAGCATGCCTTCGGCGTGCGCCCCCAGCATGGAAGCAGGCCCGCCGCAATCGGTGGCGATGACGGGCAGGCCGTGGCCCATGGCTTCCATCAGGGTGATGGGGAAACTTTCGGTGCGCGAAGGCAAGCAGAACAGGTCGATGGATGCAAAAAACGCGGCTTTATCTTCCACCCAGCCAAGCCACTCAACGGCATCGTGGATGCCGAGTTTCGTGGCTTGTGCTTTGAGGGCCGGGGCCAGTGCGCCGTCGCCGCCGATGACGAGTTGAGCCGCAACCCCGCGCGTACGCAGCAGCGCGAACGCATCGAGCAGAAGGTCGAACCCTTTTTCGTGGCTGAAGCGGCCCAGCGCGCCGATGACGACGGGTTGTCGCCAAGAGGGGCGGGGGGTAACTTCGGGTAGGCGCACCAGATTTGGGATGACGGTAATTGGCAATGGGGTGCGTTGGGCCAGCGCCTTCGCCGCCGTTTCCGACAGGGCAATAATGCCGGTGAAATGCGGCTCGAGGCGGAAGAAGCGGCTATGCGCCACCGCCCACACAGCTGGGCCCGGCCGCAGCCGCCGTGTCAGGCGGCTGGCGCGGTTGCCGTGCAGGAAAATGGTATCGAAGGCGGCAAGCTGGTGGCTGAGTTTTCGCCCGGCGCGCAGGTTCATGACGACGGGCCAGCGCACGGGAACGACTTCAACGCCGAGGGCAGCGATGGCTGACTGCATGGGGCTGCGCGGGTGAAGGAAGGCGACGGGCGTGTGGCCTGACAACCGCAATGCCTCGCAATAATCGACGGCGGCTTGCTCGATGCCACCGCGATTTGCTCCCAACATGACGACCGCAATACGCATGCGGCTTGTGTAGCAGAAACGCGGAGGGAGTCGAGTTGCTTAATGAATCAGCAGCGACGCGCCGGTGAAGTTGAATTCCGCCGGGGTGATGAGTTCGGCGTGCATGACTTTCACCGAATGGATTTTGCCGTCGAGTTCGCGGTTCCAGAAATCGAGGAATTTCTTCAGGCTGGGGAATTTTGGGGCGAGGTCGAGCTCCTGCCACACAAAGCTTTGCAGCAGCACCGGATGGTCGGGGAAGCGGTACAGGATTTCCGCCGTGGTGAGGCGATAATCGCGCAGCTGCAATTCAAAATCACGGTTCAACGGTGCCATACACTCCCCATCCTACATGGACGAACAAAGCCCGATTCCTCAGGCTGACAGGGCTATCGTAGCACAAAAATCGGCGAATTGCTCGCGGAAAATGAAGGCCTACTGTATCCGCATAATGAAATAGCAGGCATCGTCGGCGGTGTAGGCAACGCTGTAGAGGGTGCCGCTGCTGATGGAGCAGTTGGGTAATACTGTGGCGTTACCGGTCATCACCCAGCCGGCGTTCGGTACGCCGTCGTCGAATTTGCTGTCGAGCTTTAATGCTGTTTGTGGCGACATGAAGCCGGTGGCCGGAATGCTGTTGGCATTCGGCAATAGCCCCGCGACGCGCAGCACATGGCCATATAATCCATCAAAATAGGGCGATTCCCCAATAACGTTACCATCCAAAGCGTTCGGGTGGTCGAGGATAACGGAGACGTTTCTCACCGCCATTAGCGGCACGTTGGTGCCGGCGGTTGCATAAAACGTGCCGCCGCCGCCGGTAGTAGCGCCGGTATAGTTGCCGTCAATGAGCCCTGCTTTCGCCAGATGCTGAAAAGCCAGAAACAGCTCGACCGTGTTGGTGGAACCTGCCGCCCGAATCAGCCCGTTGCCGTCGCCGCCGTTGACACCGCTCCAGATACTGCCTGCCGTTGCGAGGTCGCCTGGCGGGAATTGATAGCGGTCTTTAAATTGATTGTAAGCGTTGATGTAATATTTCGACTGGTTCATCAACGTCGTCAGTTCGGCGCTTTTAAGGTAGGCCTGAATGCCCAGCAGTCCCCCCACCAGCAAGCCGATAATGGCAATGACGAGGGTCATCTCGATCAGGGTGAAACCGGCTTGGCGTGTGGATCGTTGCATTTAGCGCTCCATGTTATTCAATAGGCTAGCCGATTATCACGAAATTGTCATGAGGATTTCTTTGGCCTTCGGCACGCAGCTTGCTATACTGCATGGGCGTTGAAATTAAAAACGGGTGTCACCCCGGGTTTATCCCGGGGTCTAGCCAGAAGGCTGGGCTGGATCCCGGGACGAGGCCGGGATGACAAACGTGACGTATTTTGTTCTTGATGCGAACAGCATAAAGGTAAACTGAGACATATGGGGCATCGGTTGCATCGACAATCCCGTTTTTTTGCAGCGTTGACTGCGGTATGCGTGCTGCTGCCTATGGCCGCGCAGGCCGATCGGGACACGCTGGTTGAGGGCGCACGCATGTGCACCCAGTACTTCCCGGTCGAGGAGCGCAAAAACACCATTCCCACCCATTTGCTGGCGGCCATTGCCACCACCGAATCGGGCCGCTGGCACAAAGGGCTTGGCATGGCTGTGCCGTGGCCGTGGACCATCAATGTCGAGGGCAAAGGCTATTATTTCAGCAGCAAAGCCGAGGCGATTGCGCAGGTGAAAAACCTGATGGCGCAAGGCAGCCGCAGCATCGATGTGGGCTGCATGCAGGTGAATTTGAAACACCACCCCAAAGCCTTCGCCAACCTCGACGAAGCGTTCGACCCCGCCACCAATGTGGCCTATGCCGCGAAATTCCTGCACGATAATTATGCCGATTTGGGCGACTGGATTAAGGCCACTGCCGCCTACCACTCGCGCACGCCTATTTATGGTAACCGGTATCTTGGCGAAATCGAGAAAAGCTGGAACCGGATTGTGAGCAAAGTAGCGACCGCGCGTGCGTCGCAAGGGGCGGGCCCAGCTTCTGAGGGTACGGCGCAACTCGCTACATTCACACCGGCGGCGGCACCTGCCAAAACCTTCCGCCCCATTCGCGACACGCATAATGTGAAAGTGATTCGCGTGGCGGAACGGGCGGCTAATTCGCCGCGCAACGACGTGCTGGTGATTCGCCCAAGCGCCCCGGTGGCCGAAGCTCCGAGTGTGCCGAAAGCGCCAACGGCGCCGACGATTGCTGTGGCGGCGCCGTCGCCCGCCTCGGTGAAGCTGGCCGATGCCAGCCCGCTGATTGAAGTCACCCGCCCCGTGAACAATATACCTGCCACCCCAGCGGCTACCGCGCCCCTATTGCCAGCGGGCGATACGGTGCGCCGCGTTAGCCTCGGCGCACCGGCTGAGGCCAAACAAACGGGGCCAAAATTCGTATTCGCGAATTAACTCAGTCACGTTTAATGAATGATTCATCATCATGCTCCGTCATTCCCCGAATGATGCGTCAGCAGCATTCTAGGGGAATCCAGATGGTGCGTTTCAAAGGAAGATGGATCGCCCTAGAATCGTTTTACGATTCGGGCGATGACGGGGGTGCTGGATGCATCTGCTAATATTAAAAACCGTTTAGTTGCTTTACGCGCGGGGCTTTGCTAACGCTTGAATCATGTTTGAAACCATCGAAGTCACAACCGAAGAAGTCACCTGCGATGGTGGCGGTGGGCCGTTGGGCCACCCCAAAGTGTATCTGCATATCGACCACGATAAAGGCGACAGCGTCACCTGCGGCTATTGCAGCCGCCATTTTGTCTTCAAAACGCCCCGCCTCGGCTACGTCGCGTAGGTGGGCGAGCTCGGCGCAGTGGTGATGATCGGCCTGATGCTGGCCACCGTCGTGGCACTCGTCGTCGGCATCGGCCTTATGGCCCGCGGGGGTGATGCCAACCGCAAATACGGCAATAAAATGATGGTCGCGCGCGTGGCGTTTCAGGGTTTAGCCCTTGGCATGCTGGCGTTGCTGTTGATGATGAAGAAGTAGTTTAGCGCTTCGCGCTTTATTACGTTTCATTGGTATTTCATCTCAACCGGTATTTTTTTCACCCTGAACGCCAGTGAAGGGTCTCATGAGATTCTTCGCTGCGCTCAGAATGACAAAATCCGAGCTGAAGTGTGCACTGCATTCCATGCCCTTGCATCGCCATCAAAAAACCCGCACTATGGATGAAAAGGAGACACGCATGCGCATTCTGGTGCCGGTAAAACGGGTGGTGGATTATAACGTCAAAATCCGCGTCAAGGCCGACGGTTCGGGGGTCGAGCTTGCCAACATTAAAATGAGCATGAACCCGTTCGATGAAATCGCGGTCGAGGAAGCGATTCGCCTGCGCGAGAAGGGAATCGCGACGGAAGTCATCGCCGTGTCCATCGGCACCAAAGCGGTCGAGGAAACCTTGCGCACGGCGCTGGCTGTGGGTGCCGACCGGGCGATTGTGGTGAGTGCGGAAAGCCGCATCGAGCCGCTTGCGGCGGCCAAATTACTCGCCGCTGTCGCCAAAAAAGAAGCGGCGGATTTAGTGATTTGCGGCAAGCAGGCGATCGACGATGACGCGAACCAAACGGGCCAGATGCTCGCCGCCCTTTTGGGCTGGCCGCAAGCCACCTTCGCTAGCAAAGTAGACATCGCGGGCGGCGAAGCGACCGTCACGCGCGAAGTGGATGGCGGGTTGATGACGATTGCGGTAAAGCTGCCCGCCGTGATTACCACCGATTTGCGGCTGAACGAACCGCGTTACGCCAAACTACCCGACATCATGAAAGCCCGCGCCAAGCCGCTCACCACCCTCACCATTGCCGAGTTGGGCGTGGATGTGAGCGAGCGCACAAAGGTGCTGAACGTCGCCGAACCCGCCAAACGCAAAGGCGGCGGCAAGGTGAAAGATGTGGCGGAGCTGGTGGATAAATTGAAGAACGAAGCGAAAGTTATTTAGTGAGTGGTGGGTAGTGAGTGGTGGGTAGTAAAAGTTCTCCACACGACTCACTACCCACTACTCACCACACACGGAGAAAAGCATGACCATTCTAGTATTCGCCGAACATGACGGCAAAACGTTGAACGCGGCGACGCGGGCGGCGGTGGGGGCGGCACAAAAAATCGGCGGCGAGATTCATGTGCTTGTCGCAGGTGCGGGCGTTACGGATGTTGCGAAGCAAACCGCCGCATTGGCAGGCGTGACACAAGTGAACGTGGCCGACGATGCGCTGTATGCGCACCCGCTCGCCGAAAACCTTGTACCGCTGTTGGTGGCGCAGGCGGGCAGTTACAGCCATGTGCTGGCAGCCGCCACCAGTGTGGGCAAGGACATCATGCCGCGTGTGGCGGCACTACTCGACACGCAACAAATTTCCGAAATCACCAGCGTGGTGAGTGCCGATACGTTCGTACGGCCCATTTATGCAGGCAATGCGCTGGAAACCGTGCAATGCAGCGAAAAAATCAAAATCATCACCATCCGCCCGACGGCGTTTGATAAGGTAGCGGAAACGGGCGGGGCCGCCGCAATTGTGGCCGTGCCGATGGTGCCGGTGGCGGCGACGTCGCGCTTTGTGAGCGTCACGGAAGTGGCCTCCGACCGGCCGGATTTAGCGTCGGCGCGGGTGGTGATTTCCGGCGGGCGTGGGCTTGGATCGAAAGAAAATTTTGCCCTCATCGAACGCATTGCCGTGAAGCTGAACGCCGCCATGGGTGCAAGCCGCGCGGCGGTGGATGCGGGCTATGTGCCGAGCGACTGGCAGGTGGGCCAAACCGGCAAAGTGGTGGCGCCCGAGCTGTATATTGCCGTCGGCATTTCCGGCGCGATTCAGCATTTGGCGGGCATGAAGGAAAGCAAAATCATCGTCGCCATCAACAAAGATGAATCCGCCCCGATTTTTGAAATCGCTGATTACGGGCTGGTGGGAGACCTGTTCACGATTTTGCCGGAGCTGGAAAAAGCGCTCTAATGCGCGAGCATGTTCTTACGGCCCGCTAGGTAACGCTCGGCGTCGGTGGCGCTGAGGGTGACGGTGGGAGGCGTGTCGTTCTCCGGTTTGGCGGCCGGTGCACTGAGGCTGGCGCGAATCGGTTCGTGCTCTGTTGCTCGTGCGTTGATGCCGTCGATTTCGCTCAAGAATGCCTCGCCACGACCGCGAGAAAAGCCGCGTGCTACGTAGCTTTCGCCCTCACGGCTCCACATCAGGCTGGTGGCAGCGTTGAGGTTTGCAATCACCGTGCGTGCGCTTTGCGCCGGGCGATTCGCGGCAGCCGGCATCGCTTGCGCAGGGATAAGCGTTGCTGCGACCTCGGGCAGAATAAAGATAGCGCCCGCGGGTGCTTCGCTGACGGATCGGATGTCGCGGTGCTTAAAAGCGAAGCCTTGCTCCTGCAACTGTTGCTGCAGGGCATTGCGCTGCAGCTGCCCACCTTTTGCGACATAGCCGTCCTCGTGCGGCAGCCACACCAAATCGGGCCATTCGCGCGTCAGGCGTTGCAGCAGCTTGTCGGGGGTGACGGTTGGCACATGCGAGTGCTCCGGCCAGCGGGTGAGCGCTTTAAAAGCCTCCTCCGGGCTGAATTGAAATTCGACGGCGCATTCGGGGTCGTTCCGCGACTGGCCTTGTGCAGGAACCGGCTGGTGCGAGAACAGCACGTCAAGTTGAATCAGCATTTGTTTGAAGCGGCGCGCGTCCGCGGCGTTCATTGGCGCGCTGCGATAGAAGCTGCGCGTTTCGGGGGTATCGACGGTTTCCATCGTCCAACCATAGTTGCTGATCAGTTGCAGTTCTCCCATCACCTCGGGGGTGCCTAGTTGGGGCGCGCGCGACATGGCATTCTCCTTTTCGTTGCCGAAGTTGTAGCAAATCTCGTCAGCCGTAGTATGAAGATTTGATGAAGACTGCCCTGACGCTTGCTCTCGCCCAAATGAATCCTACCGTCGGTGATTTGCCCGCCAACCGCGCGCGTATGCTGCAATTGGCGTGTCAGGCGGCCGATGCCGGGGCCGAGCTGGTGGTGTTTCCGGAAATGGCGCTGGTAGGCTATCCGCCCGAGGATTTAGTATTGGTGCCCGCCTTCCGCGCTGCCGCGATGGAGGCCGCCCGGGCGTTGGCCATGGCCACCGCCGAGCTGCCATGCGACCTGATATTCGGCAGTTTGTGGTTCGACGGCGTTCATACCTACAATGCCAGCCTATTGGCTTCGGAGGGTAAAATCACCGTCATCCGCGAAAAGCACGATTTGCCCAATTACGGCGTGTTCGATGAAAAACGGGTGTTCGCAGTGGGCGCGGCGGCACAGGTGGTGCCGTGGCGCGGCATCAAGTTGGGGCTGCTGATTTGCGAGGAAGTGTGGGATGTCGAGGCGGCCAAATCGTTGGCCGCACAGGGCGCTGAACTATTGCTGGTACAAAACGCGAGCCCCTACCATATCGGCAAAGCCGGGCAGCGCAAAACCGTAGTCGACGCGGCGGTAAAGGCGACCGGCTTGCCACTGGTGTACCTCAACCTCGTTGGCGGGCAGGACGAACTGGTGTTCGACGGGCGCTCGTATGTGGTGGATGGCAGCGGCACGGATGTCGCACGCCTGCCGGCATTTGTCGAATCTCTGGCGATCACGAAATGGATTAAAGAAGGGGACCTTGTCCCCTTCGCAACGCTTTCCCCTGCCGCAAGCGGCTCGGCTTCGCCTACGCACCCTTATCGATGGGTATGTAAAAGCGCACCCATGCAGCAAACCCGGGGCGACGAGGAGACAATTTACCACGCACTGGTGCTGGGGTTGCGCGACTATGTGGCGAAGAATAATTTCCCGGGGGTGGTGCTGGGTTTATCCGGCGGTATCGATTCGGGTGTCAGCGCGGCGATTGCGGCAGATGCGCTGGGGCCCGAGCGCGTGCACACGATTCGCCTGCCAAGCCCCTATACCTCCATCGACTCGCTGGAGGACGCTGAACAGCTCGCGGCGGCGCTGATGCTGCGCATGGACACCATGCCGATTACGCCGCTGATGGATGCGGCGCGGCAAACCTTAGCGCCACTATTCGCAGGCCGCCATGCCGACACGACGGAGGAAAATATCCAGGCCCGCCTGCGCGGTATGTTGCTGATGGGCATGAGCAACAAATTCGGCGCGATGGTGCTGACGACCGGCAACAAATCCGAAATGTCGGTAGGCTATGCCACGCTGTATGGCGACATGTGCGGCGGGTTTTCGGTGCTGAAGGACGTGTATAAAACCACGGTGTTCCGCCTCGCACACTGGCGGGCTGCCGCTTCGGCCGAGGTTCTGCGCGAGATGGGATTTTTCGGCGCGGCTTCGACGCCCACGCAGCCCGTGATCCCTAAGCGTATGATCGTGAAACCGCCCACCGCCGAGCTGCGCCCCAATCAGCGCGACGACGATTCGCTGCCGCCCTACGAACTGCTCGACACGATTTTACGCGGGCTGGTGGAGCGCCAAAAATCCGTCGCCGAACTGGTGGGCGAGGGGATGGATGCCGCAACCGTCGAGCGCGTAGCACGATTGCTCGCCGGCGCCGAATACAAGCGCCGCCAAAGCGCTCCCGGCGTGAAAATTACCCCCATGGCGTTTGGCCGCGACCGCCGCTGGCCGCTGACGAACCGCTGGAAGTTCGCCTGAGTAAGCACTCCCCCATTGAACTGACCCTAAAAATCCTCTAACGCTCGCGCGCTATAGGATTTTTTATTGTCATAAGCCTGTCACCCCGGGTTTATCCCGGGGTCCATCTGTTTTAGGAAAGATGGATCCCGGCACCTGCCTACGCCAAAGCTTCGGCAAGGCAGGCAAGGCCGGGATGACAGACTTATTCTACGCCCTGCGAAGGAAGTCATGACGAACAACGAACAACGAACAACGAACCCTGTCCTCGTCCGTTTCGCGCCCAGCCCTACCGGCTGGCTGCATGTGGGTAATGCGCGCACGGCGCTCGCCAATTTTCTGTTCGCGAAAGCGTTAGCCGGGCGGTTTATGCTGCGCATCGACGACACCGACATGGCGCGCAGCAAAGCGGAATTCGAGGAGGGGCTGAAAGCCGATTTGCAATGGCTGGGCCTGAAGTGGGACGTGACCGACAAACAATCGAACCGCTTCGACCGCTATGCGATCGCCAAGGAAAAACTGGTGGCGGCAGGGCGGCTCTACCCGTGCTACGAAACGCCGGAAGAAATCGACGTGAAGCGCAAAATGCTGGCCAGCCGAGGCCTGCCGCCGATTTACGACCGCGCGGCGCTGAACGAAACCGATGAAAAACGAAACGAATACGAAGCTGCGGGTCGCCGCCCGCACTGGCGCTTTAAACTCAACCACGCGCCGATTATCTGGGACGACATGATCCGCGGCCGGGTCGAGTTTGACGGTGCTAAATTGTCCGACCCCGTGCTCATCCGCGAGGACGGCGTGGCGCTGTTCACGCTGTCCACCTCGGTCGATGACGGCGAGCACGGCATCACCCACATCATCCGCGGCGAAGACCATGTGAGCAACACCGCCATGCAGGTGCAAATCATGGAAGCGCTGGGCCACGCGTTGCCCGTGTTCGGCCACATGGCGCTGTTGAAAATGAAAGAAGGCAAAATCAGCAAACGCGTGGGCGGCGGCGATGTTCGCAGTCTTCGCGACGAAGGGATTCTGCCCTTGGCGCTTGTCAGTTACCTCGCCAAAATCGGCACGTCCGACGCGATTGAACTCGCGGATTCCATGGACGCACTGGCTAGCCAATTTGGCGTGAATAAACTAGGCCGCGCGATGGCCAATTACGACCCCGAAGAACTCACCCGCCTGAACCAGAAATTGCTGCACCAGCTGGACTACGCTAGAGCGAAGCCGATGCTGGAAGCGCGGGAACTCGGCCACATTACGCCCGAATTCTGGAACCAGATTCGCGCAAACCTGACCACGTTCGACGATGTTGCACAATGGTGGAACCTCGTCATGCAGCCCATCACCCCGGTGATTGCCGACGCCGAATTTGCAAACGCCGCCGCCGCCTGCCTGCCCACCGGCGACTGGAACGAAGGCAGCTGGGAATTGCTGGTCAACGCCGTGAAGGAAAAGACCGGCCGCAAGGGCAAAGAACTGTTCATGCCACTGCGACTGGCGCTGACCGGTATGGAGCATGGGCCGGAGATGAAAGTGGTATTCGCACTGCTGGGGCGCGAGCGGGCGGAGAAGCGGCTGATGGGGTTGGTGGCTTAATGTTCTCTAGCGGATGATCTTTTTTCAAGAGCGGCTTGGTTAGAATACGAACTATATACATACGTAATCACTTCCTTAGCCTTAGCAAGATCGCAAGTTTCATGCGCGCCACAGCGATGCATTGCTTGGTTTAGTATAGTTTTTCCAATGACACTGGCAGGTTCCGCGGGCGTAATGCGGAATTTATATTTATCCTCGCCGTTCTCCATTTTACCCACCACAATTCTTTCTATATGAAGGCTTGTTTCGGCAGCCGGCATCGTAATGAACATAGAGTTTACTGCCCAGTTGCGCTTCTGTAAAAGATATTTAACAGGATTTTGGTTAACAAACTCAGCCGTATGTACGCCATATCGCTGATTTAGATTTTCTGTATCTACCATAAACTTCGTCCTCACAATTTAGTGTAATTCAATGTTATTAGTCCTTATAGAGTGACGATCTGAAAATTGTATGAAGCTTTTATGACCATTCACCTCTCCAACACCCTTTCGCGCAGCGTTGAACCCCTCGCACCGCTCGACCCCGGCCACGTGAAAATGTATGTGTGCGGGCCGACGGTGTATGCGCGGCCGCATATTGGCAATGCGCGTTCCGTCGTGGTGTATGACGTGCTGTACCGCTTGCTGGCGCATGATTTTCCGCGCGTCACGTTCGTGCGCAACATTACCGACGTGGATGATAAAATTAACGCCGCTGCTGTCGAACGCGGGATTTCGATTCAGGAACTCACGCACATCACCACGCAGCAATTCCACGACGACATGGGCGCGTTGAACTGTCTGCCCCCGACGGTCGAGCCGAAAGCGACGGAACATATCGCGCAGATGATTGCGCTGATAGAACAGCTGATTGCGCGCGGGCACGCCTACGCGGCCCAAGGCCATGTGCTGTTCGCAGTCGAGACCGACCCGAATTACGGCAGCCTCAGCCGCCGCACGGTGAAGGACATGATCGCGGGTAGCCGCGTGGAAGTGGCGCCGTATAAAAAATACCCTGGCGATTTTGTGCTGTGGAAACCCGCTTTCGTTCCTTCGGAACTACAGCGCGACAAGCCCGCTGACGACCCATCCTCTATTTTCGAATCGCCGTGGGGCGTGGGCCGCCCGGGTTGGCATATTGAATGCTCGGCCATGGCCAAAGAACATCTCGGCACCGACTTCGACATCCATGGCGGCGGGGCGGATTTGATGTTCCCGCACCACGAAAACGAAATCGCACAATCCACCTGTGCCGACCATGGAAGCCACTATGCAAAGCTATGGGTCCATAATGGATTCCTGACCGTCAACGGCGAGAAAATGAGCAAGTCGGTTGGCAATTTCATCACCGTGCATGATTTGTTATCGAAGGGCGTGAAGGGCGAGGCGATTCGCTTCGCGCTGATGAGCACGCGCTATAACGAGCCCCTCGACTGGAGCGAAAAACTCCTCGACGATTCGCGCAAGGTGCTGGATCGGCTGTATCGGAAATTGCCGCCCTCCAGTCAGCCGTCGCCTGTCAGTCCGGCGATGCTGGAAGCGCTGCGCGATAACCTGAATACACCGCAAGCCCTCGCCATTTTGCAGACGCTGGAGGGCGCTGAGCTACTCGCATCGGCACAGTTTTTGGGCCTGTTACAGATGCCGGCGGAGCAGTGGTTTCAGGGCGATACCAGCGACAATTTATGGATTGATGTACAAATCGAAGCCCGCAACGCCGCTAAAAAAGCGAAGGATTATGGCGAATCCGACCGCATCCGCGACATGCTGAAAGCCAAAGGCATTATTCTCGAGGATAGCGCGACGGGCACTACTTGGAGGCGTGCGACGTGACCACGTTTTTTATCGCATCCCTTATCAGTATTTTTCTGATCCTGACCTGTGCGAGCCTTTTTTACGAAGTACTGGCCCACATATGGGTGAATCTGCCGCGATTTGAGGGGCGCCCGCGTAGCCAGATTGTTGCGACGATTTTAGCAGTGTTTGTTGGACACACATTGGCGGTGTGGATGTTTGGGCTTGCCTATTATGTACTTGATACGCAGTTTAATTTCGGCACTTTGAATGGCCAGATCACGCATGATTTTTTAGAATATATCTACTTTTCTGCCGTCAGCTACTCATCGTTGGGGTTGGGCGACGTGTACCCTAGCGGCGGGTTGCAATTGCTGGTGGGTGTCGAGGCGATTTTGGGGTTGATTCTGATTGGCTGGAGCGTGACCTTCACCTATCTGGTGACGGAGAAATACCTGTTCCATCGGCGCAATCCGAAGCACTAAATTTGCATTGCTTGTACAGGGCAATAAACATACAATACTTGCATGCACCGTCATGGATTTTCACTTGTAGAGCTGTCGATCGTTCTGGTCATCCTCGGGTTGCTGACGGGTGGTATTCTGTCGGGCCAATCACTGATAAGGGCGGCGGAATTGCGGACGTTTGTGCGCGATTACCAGAAATTTACCACTGCCACCTACTCGTTTCGTGACAAATATTTTGCTGTGCCAGGCGATATGGCCAATGCAACCAATTTCTGGACGAGTGCAGGTGGCGATGGCAGCAATGCAACTTGTCAGGCAATCGATTCAGGGGGTGCACCTACCTGCAATGGGAACGGCGATGGTAACATCGCGACCAATGTGCTTTCGAACGATGAACCCACACGTTTCTGGCAGCATTTAGCGAACGCGGGCCTGATTGAGGGCAGGTATTCCGGTGTATTTGTGAACCCACCCGTTCCGGGCAAAACATTCCCGGGCTCGAACGTGGCCCCCGCAGCATTTTGGTATGTCGGAACACTCACGACCCCTAATGCAGCCAGTACCACCAGTTTTTATGAGCCTTCAGGGCAGCTGATGTATGTGGTGGGCACGACGACGCTGTTTTTTACCCCTGAAGAGCAATGGAACATCGATACAAAAATCGATGACGGCAAGCCCGGCTACGGCAAACTCATTTCGTTCAAAGGCACAGTTGCTTACCCCTGTACCACCGCGGTGGGCCAGACGGCGCCTGCCGATGCGAGTGCCGAATATAATTTTATCAACAAAACCTTCAGCTGCTACCCGCGATTTAATAACGCGTTTTAGCGCAAATCCTTGCCGGGCTATGCGGAGCCGGTTATAAGCGCTTCCCATGGCTGAACGCATTTACCTTTATGATTCCACCCTGCGCGACGGGGCGCAGGCGCGGGGCATCGACTTTTCGGTGGCGGATAAACTCGCGATCGCGGCCGAGCTTGATGCGTTCGGTATTGACTATATCGAGGGCGGTTGGCCAGGCGCGAACCCGGTGGACGATGCGTTTTTTGCGGGCGCGACACCGCCCAAGAAAGCCAAGCTCGTCGCGTTCGGTATGACGCGCCGCATCGGGCGTAGCGCCAGCAACGACCCGGGCTTGCAGGATTTGCTTAATGCAAAAACGCCCAGCGTGTGCGTGGTGGGCAAAGCATCGAGCTGGCAGGTGGAGCATGCGCTGAAAATCAGCAAAAAAGAAAATCTGCGAATGATTGAAGAATCCTTCGCGCATCTGGTGAGTAAAAAGCGTGAAGCCGTGTTCGACGCCGAGCATTTTTTCGACGGCTATAAAGCGAACCCCGAATACGCGGTACAAGTGCTGTGTGCGGCAATCGACGGTGGGGCACAGTGGCTGGTGCTGTGCGACACGAATGGCGGTTCGCTGCCTTCCGAAATTTACAACATCGTGAGCGCGGTGAAAGCCAAACTTCCCAACGCAAAACTGGGCATTCATTGCCATAACGACACCGAACAGGCCGTGGCGAATTCGCTCGCGGCGGTCGAGGCCGGGGTGCGGCAGGTGCAGGGCACCATTAACGGCATTGGCGAGCGTTGTGGGAATGCGAATCTCATCGCCATCATCCCGACTCTGATGCTGAAAATGGGGTTTACCACGAGTGTCAGCGAAAAGCAGCTCACGCGCATCGGGCATCTTTCGCGGTTTGTGGATGAGCGGCTGAACCGCGCGGGCAATAAGCACGCGGCCTATGTTGGGGCGAGTGCCTTTGCCCATAAAGGCGGGCTGCATGTGAGCGCGATGAGCAAGGATACGGCGAGTTACGAACATATCGACCCCGCGTGCGTGGGCAACAGCCGTCTGATTTTAGTGTCGGACAAAGCGGGCAAATCGAACATCCTGAACCGCCTCGCGCAAATGGGCCTATCGGTCGATGCCGACGATGCGCGCGTGGGCGAACTGGTGCGCGCCGTGAAGGAGCGCGAAGCGCTGGGCTATGCCTACGAGGATGCCGAAGCCAGCTTCGAGCTGATGGCGCGCGCCATGCTCGGCACTGTGCCGGAATATTTTGAGCTGCATAGTTTTCGCGTGCTGGATGAGCGGCGCATCGGCGCCAAAGGCAAGCGCGTAACGATGAGTGAAGCGACGGTAAAGTTGACCGTACAGGGCAAGCTAAAAATGACCGTGGCTGAGGGGAACGGGCCGGTGAACGCGCTCGACGCTGCGCTGCGAAAGGCACTGATTTTAAAATACCCGCAGCTGAAAACCATGCATCTGGCCGACTATAAAGTGCGCATTCTCACGCCGAGCGACGCCACCGCC
The DNA here is from genome assembly GCA_046154225.1 of Rickettsiales bacterium. GTDB lineage: Bacteria > Pseudomonadota > Alphaproteobacteria > Rickettsiales > UBA3002 > QFOX01. The sequence goes on along the minus strand of JBJXEM010000009.1, from coordinate 336 downwards.
GCGCTCACCCGCGTCATGATCGAAAGCCGCGACGATACCGGCAAAAGCTGGACGACGATTGGCGTCAGCCACAACGTGATCGACGCCTCGTATAACGCGCTATTCGATGCGATCAGCTACCATTTGTTGAAGCGCAAGGCGAAAGTAGCATGACGCTTGTGTTGCGCTACCTTGAGCCTGAAGAGGTGCCGGATGCGCTCAACGAATTAGTCATGACAGCGGCGCTACCGGATACTGCGGAATTTACGCGTTATCTCACTGCATTCGACGGCCATAAAATCGCGGGTATTACTAAACTATTTGAGCGCCCGGAAATGTCGAACATTCATATCGATG